>CAYZRX010000006.1:0-95544 GCA_964480945.1 uncultured Ignavibacteriaceae bacterium
TCTTTTCCCTCGAAGAGCAAAGAGACCATCGTAGTGTACATCTCGGCCCAAAAGTGGAACGAGTTCTACGAGCGAATGGAGCAGAAGGCAACCAGCCTGATCGACCCTGCGACGGGACTCGTCTCTCGCCAGTTCGTTGAGACGATCGTCTGCCCCTTGTGCGGATCTTCGTCGTTTCATCCTCGGGTCGAGAAACACGGGTTCACGTACGTGGAATGCAACGAGTGCAGCTTCGTCTATCTGAACCCGCAATTGACGCAAGGCGCGATCCGTGACGTTTACAACGACCGGGATTTGCGGGAGTTCTTCTTCAAAGAACTGCTCCTGTCGCACGTGGAGGGTGACCAACGGCCCGAATTCGAGACTCGACTCTCGCAGCTTCAGGCCCTCGTGCAAGCACCGAATCCCCGACTCCTCGATATTGGTTGCGCTGCTGGGTTGTTCCTTTCGCTCGCGGAAAAACGCGGATTGCGCGGGGAGGGCTTGGAGCTAAACGAGCTCTACATCGATTACATCAAAGCGCACCGTCCCGTCACCGTTCACAAGAAACTGTTGGCGGAGATGAACTATCCGGATTTCTCGTTCGATGTCGTGACGCTCTGGGATGTGCTTGAGCATCTGCCGAAACCTGTTGAAACGCTGCAAGAGATCAGCCGGATACTCACCCGGGGAGGCATCCTTGCCCTCACGACCATCAATCATGCTTGCATCAACGAGAGGCTGTTGAAGGAGCGCTGGCGTTACTATATGCCGCCGGATCATCTCTGCTCCTTCACACCCGCCCTGCTGAGGTGGATGCTTAACCGATCGGGCTTCACTGTCGTGAGCATTCAGCATCAGTATATGTTCGAAGTCGTGGCCGACCAGTACTTCAAATTTCTCATTCCATCGCCTGCCTCCAACGGTCTCAGCGCCGCACTCAACAAAGTGAAAAAGCTTCTTTATCTTGTACTGGCCGTATCGTCCCAAGCCTTTTTCCGCGTCCTTCGTAGCGGCGACCTGTTGACAGTCTATGCGAAAAAATCCTAAGACTCCAAAAGCATCTCTGCGCATCCTCGAGCACCGCGTGCTCAGACCGCGCAGATGGAGGGCTTTTCTTGAAAAGCGCGTCCAACGGCAATCGAATGAGAAGTTCTGCCAACTCTTCGACTCCGCCGGTGAGACCGACGGGTTCGTCCGGCAATTCCACGACGCTGCGCGATATCGTTTCTTCTTCCACCCTCGCAATCAGAAGGACTTTTTCCTTCAACTCATCACGAGTACGGAACCCTATGAACAGATTCTGTCAGATGCACAAGATGTACTTGAAAACAGCTTCGAGACGCTCGGCTCCGGCAAAGTGCACCTCGGTGAGAGAATCAACTGGCATCAGGATTTCAAAAGCGGAACAACCTGGCCGGTGCGGACGCTGACGAGCACCGAGATTCTCGACCTCGGCCATCCGTCAGATATCAAGGTGCCGTGGGAACTGAGCAGGTTTCATCAGGTATGGTGGCTGGGAAAGGCGTACTGGGTCACGCGGAGCGAACAACATGCGCAGAAATTTGGCGAGTTGATCGAGGACTGGATTGAGCAGAACCCGCTCGGCAAGGGACCGAACTGGACCGTGGCCATGGAAGCGGCGATCAGGGCCTGCAACTGGATCGCAGGATACTACTTCTTCTGCGAGTCAAAATCTCTCTCGCCGCAATTCTGGCTGAGGTTTCTGAAGAGCCTCTACGCGCACGGACGCTTCATCGAAAACAATCTGGAATACTCCTGGCGCAACGGAAATCACCTGCTGTCGGACATCGTGGGCTTGACGTTTCTTGGAAGCTTCTTCCATCAGACAAGCTTTGGCAAGCAATGGCTCCGGGGGGGAGCGGCAAGACTTCAGGAGGAGATGGAGGAGCAAGTCTATCCGGACGGCGTGGACTACGAGAAGTCTACGAGCTACCATCGTCTCGTGCTGGAATTGTTCTACAGCGCGACCATCCTCTGCATGAGGAACAACATCAAATTTACCGGCCGGTACATGCAGCAATTGGAGAGGATGTTCGAGTTCGTGCAACATTACACAAGGCCCGACGGATCTGTCCCCTTGATCGGCGATGCAGACGATGGGAGGCTCTTCAAATTCTCGATGAGTGAGGATATCAACGACCACCGACATGTCCTGTCTGTGGGCGCCATTCTTTTTGACCGTCGCGACTTCAGCGTTGCGGCCGGCAAATTCGCGCAGGACGCACTCTGGTTCTTCGGCGGAGAAGGCTTTGAGAAGCATCAGAGACTCCCGGGCGAACCGCTCCAGCTTAGCTCACGCGCGTTCCCCGATGGCGGATTCTACATCCTGCGCAGCTCCGATGCACATGTCATCGTCGATGCGGGAGATCTCGGTATGATGGGACGGGGAGGGCACGGGCACAACGATACCCTCAGCTTCGAGCTCTGGGCGCATGAAGCGCCGTTAATTGTCGATTCCGGAACATACGCGTACACGTTTGATGCAAAAGCGCGAGATGAATTTCGGGGCACACGCGCCCACAACACTATTGTTGTAGATGGGCGCGAGATTGCAGAGTTTGCCGGTTTGTGGAGAGTGAAGAAAGACGCAACGGACCCGAAAGTACTGGAGTGGAACAGCGATGATCACCGCGACATTCTCGTCGCCGAACATCACGGCTATCAGCGGCTTGCCTCGGGAGTGACGCTCCGAAGACGGTTTGAACTCAAGAAGCATGCATTTGAGCTCGTCATTACTGATGAGATCATCGGCGCTGGAAAGCATGAGATCCAAGGCTTCCTGCATTTCGCGCCAGACGTTAAGATTGAGTTGTCTGCTCCGAAAAGCGCAATCGCCTTCGCCCGGGCGGCCGTCTATCGCATCGAAGCGAGTGACGGTATTTTCTCGGTGATCAACACCCGCTATTCTCGAAGCTACGGTCTGCAGGAGCCCAACGTCGCGTTGCGGCTCACCCTGGCAGCTCAGACGCCGCAGACGATCACTATTCGGATTCAGCTTGAGAAACGCGTTACGTCATAAAGCGCTCTTTGTGGCAGTTATCGCCTTCGCTTTCCGGGCGGGCTTCCTCGCCATCTTCCCGGGCCTGAACTACTACGACGGAATCTCGCGTTCCTATCTCGAGGTGGCCGATAACGTCCTGGCGGGCGAGGGGTTTGTGACGTACGTGAACATCGCTCCGATCTCAAGCCCAACTCCCCAGTGGAGCTACGAACCGTTCATCGACCGTCCGCTCGGCTATCTCCTCCTCATCCTTCTCCCCCTCATGATCACAGTGCACCCGATCGGCGTTCAGATTCTCCATGCGCTTCTTTCCTCATTCTCTGCCGTTTTCCTCTTGAGTGTGGGAAAGAGAATCGCCTCGGAACGCGCGGCTTGGCGTGCAGCCCTCATCTATGCCCTCTGGCCTCTCAGCGCACGGTTCGAGGTCACGATTCTTCCGGATGCCGTGATGTCCTTCTTTCTCCTCCTCACAATTTTGCTGCTGCTAAAAGCCGTGACGTCGCCCCAAAGCTTTCGGGGGTTTTTCCTCGCTGGCATCGCCTGCGGCGTTGGAATGACTATGAGGCCGGATATCATGCTCTTACCGCTATTTATCGTGGCGTGGCTATTTTTCTCCCAACACTTCTCGAAGTGGATCCGGGCCTCTCTCACACTCCTGTTTGGCGTTGCAGTTATCGTCGGCGCGCAAACGGCGCGCAACGAAGCAGCAACGGAGGGCAAGATTGTGCCGCTCGGGTTGGGGAACGGAATCAGCCTGTGGGAAGGGATAAGTCAATTCGGCGACACTCTGGGGACGGTGCACGACGACCAGAAACTTGCAGAACAAGAAGGCTATTCCAATTGGGCATACCCTGATGGTGTTAACCGCGAACGGAAACGCTTCAGCGAAGCGCTCGACATCATCGTACACCATCCTCTCTGGTACTGCGGCGTCATGCTGAAGCGTCTCCCAGTGCTTCTCACGCCGGACTGGATCATGTCACGCAGGTTTGCCCCGTCGCTCAAAGAGTTTCTCGATGCATCACCGCAGAATTCGGTCGGCGCATACCTCAGCACATACCCGGCCGCTGTCCTTGTGCGCGGATTGCTGGTCGTCCTGCAATATTCTCTCCTCTTACTCGCTGCGTGGGCGCTCTGGAAGAAAAGGCGCGAAAGACTGCTCGACCTTCCCGCCCTGATCATTTTTTACTACATTGTTGTACACGTTCCGACCAACACGGAAGCAAGATACTTCTATCCCGCTGTTCCCTTTCTGATCTTGCTCGCATCGGTCGGGTGGGATGCGTTGAAACAAAAGCAGAGCTGAGCTGATTCGCATGCTGGTCAACGTCACTATTCCGGTCTATAATGAGGAGGATATTCTCCCTTCGAGCATCACTGCTCTCCACGATTTTCTTTCCACGCACTGCCGGTTTGACTGGGAGATCGTCATCGTAGACAACGCTTCGGTTGACCGAACGCTCGAAGTGGCGCGGCAGTTAGCCTCGCATTTCGCCGGAGTGCGGTTTATTCACCTTGACCTGAAAGGACGTGGGCGAGCACTGAAGAAGGTGTGGACGGAGAGCGCTGCGGAGATTCTCAGTTACATGGATGTCGACCTTTCCAGCAACCTCTTCGCGTTCCCCTCCTTGATCGAAGCGCTGATCAGCGGCGGATTCGACATTGGTATCGGCTCACGTCTCTTGAAGGCTTCGACCACAAGACGGAGCCTGAAGCGCGAAGTAATTTCGCGGGCGTACAATCTGCTGGTGAAGGCGTTCTTCAGCACAAAATTTTCCGACGCTCAATGCGGATTCAAGGCCATCACGAAGAAAGCAGCTGAACAACTCCTGCCAAAAGTGGAAGATACCGGCTGGTTCTTTGACACGGAGCTTCTCGTTATCGCCGAGAAACTTGGATACCGCATCTTCGACCTGCCCGTGAGCTGGATCGAGGACCTCGATACCCGGGTAAGGATTGTTCCTACAGCTGTCGACGACATCAAAGGCTTGCTCCGCGTTCGCCACAACTTCTCCAAGCGCATCTACGCACAAAAGAGTACCATCCCCCTGCCTCCAGGCAGTCCCCCTCCCGCACGAAGATCCTAATCTTCCTTCTTCTTTCCCAACGAGTAGACCCGATAGAGAGCACCGAGGTAGCAGATCATTCCCAACCAGAGCAGGGGGTAAGGGTAGGGTCGAGGAGGCAGCGTTCGCAGAGTCGCATCAAGGTCATACATGAACGAGAAAAGGATGGAGAGACTTCCCACGATCGTCAGCAACCACATTGGCGTGGTGGGGTGGAATTCTACCCCACGTTGTTCCATTCGGACGACAATCGTTCCGCCGATGATCATGCAGAGTGATACCAAAATCGGCGCGATCACGGGTCCAATCCAGGGAACCGGAATCAGAAAGAGAATATCCCAATCGAAGACCGACGCAGGCCAGTTGAGCACCACCTTCAGCCAAACGTAGTAGAAGATGTCCCACATCCCAAAAGCGATCAAGAACAAACTCACCTTCTCCCACCGCGTCCTGCCAACAAGGATTCCAACCGTCGCAAGCATGATCATCGTCGCGACTTCGCGCGCCAGCTCAACAGCGAGATGGAAGTTGCTGATCGCCTTGAGCGGTAGCGCAAACCCCTCGGGATAGTAGATTGCCCGCAGGTAGACAACCACCGACGCCTCAACGAAGGCGAAGGCAATCGAGAAAAGCGAAACCCAAAGAATGGACCGAGTGGCTTTCATATATAGAGAGAAGCAGAGAGTAGATCGGACGTCCCCGTCCGACCTTTGTGGACAAGCAAGAGTATCCGTCCCGCCGGAACTGAAATCAAAAAGCCGCCCTTATGGTCAGGGCGGCTTTCATTCCATCTTGCTTGGTGAACCCTACCTACCAGACGTTTGCTGAGGGGTAGGAAGAGGTTTCCGAGGAAACATCTGATCCATCATCGCGGCATTGTAGACGAACGCGGCCATGATGGTGGCAGCTTGCTTCATGTCATCCGGTTGAATTCGATCATAGACATCCATATTGGAATGGTGCGTCCGAACCATATAGTCAATCGGATCTTGGATGAACTGGAAGCCCGGAAGGCCGACGCCATCGAATGAAAGGTGATCGGTCCCTCCCGTGTTCTGGAGCGTCAATGTCGTGGCGCCCATCGATGCAAACGGCTCCAGCCACTCGCGAAAGATCGGTCGTGCGGCTTCATTCCCTTGCAGGTAGACCCCACGGAACTTTCCCGTCCCGTTATCATCATTAAGATAAACCGACAGCTTGCCATGCTCTGGCTTTGTCACAAGCTCACCGCCACCGCCTCCCACCCCACCTCTGCTGCCCCCGCCTGATCGCTCGCCGAAGTGCTGGGTCACGTACGACCGCGATCCGAGCAGCCCTTCCTCCTCGCCGGCCCAACAGGCGATCCGGATCGTACGCCGCGGCTGCAATCCCAAGACCTTGATGATACGAACGGCCTCCATGCACGCTGCGACGCCAGCCCCGTCATCCGTCGCACCCGTTCCGGCTTGCCACGAGTCAAGGTGACCGCCGAGCATAACGACTTGGTCTTTCAGATCCGTGCCGGGTATTTCGGCGATGACGTTGAACGATGAATCCGCAGGTGTAAACGCAACATCGAGGGCCATCTGCATCCGGATCTTCTGTCCTTTCTCAATCATTCGGACAAGGCGATTGTAATTCTCGGACGCGATGCTGACCTGAGGAACGATCTGAGGAGTCTTTGCATCGTATGCGTTTACGCGCTGCTGAAATGAAGTGCCAGCGGGCTGCGGCACCGCAGCTGCCGCAACGAAGACCGTGCCATCGTCTCCCTGAGCGCAATCGAACACAGCGGCTGCTCCCTCCTTCTGGCACAATTCCAACTTGCTCGCTGTCAGCGCCTGTCCACCTCGCATCCGTCCGCGAATAATACGTGCAATCGTTGCAGAGTCGGCATCGGGCATATACTCGCGTATCAGCGCTCTCATGGCTGAATCCCTTGCTGCTGGCGTCATTGCCGCAAAGTTTGGCATGCGGAAAAACCGGCGACCCTGCTGTACGCCGGCGTTCGCCATCCTCAACAAATCTGAATCCGTCAAGCGGCGCGCGTCAGCCTCAAAATGCGCATCGATCTCTCGCGGATCGCTAATGAGGACGAACTTTCCCTTGAGTTTGCCTTTGTAGGCATCCAGCGCTTCTGGTGTTGAGGCATCGAGATACACAACGTCAGCGGTGACGGTACCTTTCAGGCCGGGCGACCAGGCCTTCGGACAGGCGATGAGAGGAAATGCTCGCGGTTGGAGCACGCACGCCGAGAAGTTCTTCAGCGTCCATCCCTTTGCCACGGGGGCCGATCCCTCATAGTGAATGTTTTGCAGTCCCCACGAAGCGAGTTTCTGGCTAATCCAATCGGCTGCTTGCTTGTATTCGGGCGATCCGGCCAGTCGAGGACCATAAACGTCCGTCAGGTAACTCAGAGTCTCCATTACCTGTGAACGGTTCATTCCTTCATCTTTGATCTTGCTGATCGCAGCTGTGTCGATCTTCTCCACTGCCATCTGAGCGAAAGAGAAGCTGGCCGCTATGACGGCAACACTAAGAATTCCGTAGACGCGTTTCATCATGAAAGGTCCTCCTTCAATTATTGGGGGATGAGGTTGGTTAGAGCAATGTTGGTCTTTGTGTGCCGCAAGAGGTATGATTTACAATAAACGAAAAGAATAGGAAAAAGTATCGCGACACTGCCTCAATTCCGAATCCCCCATATCGCCGGTCCGCAGAAGCTCTTCCGCCGTGACGGGACGTGGCCTAGTTTGTCCCGCCAGTCGGTAGCGTCAGCAGCTCAGGACAGATTCTCTGCACTCGCGCGATAGCGTGGGGCCAGAAAGTTAGCAAGAATGGCGAAAATCACCGGATTTTGAATATTCGCAAAAAATGCTTGACAAGGTGCTGACTTTTGCGCAACATAGCGGTGTAGCCGGAGGCGACCTAAAGCGAATCCCAAACCGTGGGTTGTAGGTTTGTGGTAAAGGCGGAGAGTGCCGCAGCATGCTATCTCGCATTCAATTGAATTGCTGCGAGTCTTTTTGCCTTGGCAACCACAGAGGATCGCCTCCGAGGCGCGGCTTTATCGATGTCTCCAACGTTCTTGGACTGTCTTCACCCGAGAACGAGACGGCGAAAGTGATCGCTATGGTTGACCTGAGTTCGTTGGCCATTGACCCCGAAGTCCTCAAGCTCATCCCAAAGAGCACTGCGTTAGAACTGTCTGTCCTTCCGCTTTCTCTCAAGAATGATACTGTTGTCGTTGCGATGCCGGAGATGTTCAGGCGCCAACTGGTCAGCGACATCCAGTTTCTCTTGGGTAAGAAGGTGAAGCCGGTGCCGGTGCCTCAAGAGATACTCGTCACGGCTATTCATTGGTTTTACGGGAGCGACAAAGTGAGCTTGGGACAGCATCTGGAGCCGTACCCCCTCTCCTTTACATCGATCAGACAACGTGAGCTGCGCCTTTCGGGCCTCGACTCCGACGCATCGACAGTGACACTCGTCAACCGCCTGATCAGCAGCGCGATCAGGCTCGGTGCCACCGATGTTCATCTTGAGCCATTTCAGTACGCATATCGAGTGCGATACCGCATCGACGGCGTGCTTCACGAAGCATTCCAGCTTTCGATTGACAAGGGGATGTCGCTCATCGGCCGCCTCAAGCGAATTGCAAACCTACAGATGGACGAGACGCAACGTCCTCAGGAGGGTCGCCTTCAGGTACGCCGCGACGAGCGGACGATCCCCGTTCGACTCACGACCGTTCCAACGGACTTCGGCGAGCGATGCGTTCTACGACTTCACGATCCGTCTCGCCTTCAGCTTGATCTCGCCAAACTTGGCTTCGACGACCGCGACCTCATGCTGGTCCGACAAGCGCTTGATTCTCCCTCCGGTCTCATCCTTGTGACCGGTCCGGAGGGAAGTGGAAAGATGACGACACTGTACGCCGCCCTGACGTACCTCAACCGACCCGACATCAGCATCACGACAATCGAGGATCCGATTGAGTTCAATCTCTCCAACATCAACCAAATGAGCGTGCAGCCTGAAATCGGCCTTACGTACCCTGCCGCACTCCGCGCTATCCTCCTCCAGGATCCCAACGTCATCCTCATCGGCGAGCTGCGGGATCGCGAGACCGCGGAGCTTGCTATACGCGCTGCGCTCACCGGCCACCTTGTTCTCAGCACGCTTCATACGACCGACGCTCCCTCTGCTCTCGGACAATTGATCGAAATGGGAATCGAGCCTTTTCTCATCGCTTCTTCACTGAAGATGGTTGTAGCTCAACGCTTGGTGCGGCAACTCTGCCCACGTTGCAAGATTCTTGTCAGCCTTCATCCTGAGCAGGTGCGAGCGCTCGACTCTTCCGTCGGTGTCGAGCAGCATTTTTTCGGGAGCAAAGGATGCCCCGCCTGCCATTACTTCGGATACAGCGGCCGAACCGGCTTGTTCGAAGTCCTGGAGGTCGTGAGTGAGTTAGCAGATCTAGTTTCAAAGCGAAGCACAATCTCGGATCTCAGAGAGGAAGCCAGAAGTCGCGGCATGGTCACTCTGCGACAGGCGGCGTTGCACAAGGCTTTGCGGGGTGAGACGTCGATGGATGAAGTCATCCGCGAGACCCGGGACGCCTCAATTGAGTACAATTTGAAGAACTGAGCACTGCAGTTTCACGTCGTCACCGTGGCAACGTCTTGAATTGACCGTTTCCATTTCCCGGCACACGCTGGGACCATCCAAAGTGTTACCAATTTTCGTTACTCCTCTTACAGGCGCATGCTTCGGGCCTCCAACCAACAGATTGTCCGCGAATTGAAAGAAGGTGATCAACGTGGCTGTCGGCACTTGATCGACGCGTATCAGGACCGTCTGCTGGGGGAGGCCGTCCATGTTTTTCAGGTGCCATTCCTCGACGCTGAAGAGTTGGTGAGCGATGTCCTTCTTACTGTTGTCCACAAGATTGGGACATTCCAGTTCAAGCGCTCCGACGGCGATTTCCATTACTGGGTGATGACGATTTTTCGAAACCGGGTGAGGGACTTCATGCGCCATCGAGCGCTGACCGAGGGATTACAGGTACATTTCGACGAGGCTGCGCTTGAGGATGACGAACTGTACTCCTCGGCGGAACGCGAGGTTGTCAGAATTGTCATCGGACGGTACGAGGATTCGTTGCGCTCGCCAGACTCAGAGAATGAGCGTGTCGGAGGCGGCAATGCCGGAAAGCTGCAGATCGTCGTCCAGGCGCTAGAGCAGCTCGAGACGTGGGAGCGAGTTCTGCTCCGGTGTCGCGCCCTCGAGATCCCGTATGAGGAGATCGCACAGTATACGGGAAAATCAGCAAAGCAGCTCAAAGTCTATCACGCTCGGGTTAAGAAGAAATTCCTCAAGCTGCTCGCTGAACGCGTCCCGGAGGCCTCAGTACGATGAAACGAAACCCTGTTGATCTCCTGCTTCAGCTGGCCTTTCTTGAAGGTGAGATCACCACACACGGTCTCTACGAGAAGGTCGCAGCAAAGCGAAAACCACCCCAGCGGTCGGCCGAGACGGTTAAGCTTGCGCTCCTCCAGCAGCTTGAAATCGCACTGGCAGGCGCGACCGAGAAAGATCTTTTCCCGCTGACAGTCGGCGCGTATCTCTGCCGGATGAGGGAGGAGCGATCACTCCGACCCCAGGAGGTTTCGTCCCGCATCGGCGTTCCATCCAATATCTATAAGATGATGGAACACGACAGGATTTCTCCACTGAAGATATCGATCGACGCCTGGAGGAAATTGCGCAAACTGTTCCAGGTCCCGAAAGACGCTCTTGAGGCCATGATCCGTCGAACGCACCAACTTGTCTATTTCCAAGCATCATTCAGGACAACACTGGCGCGCTACGATGGCCGAAAGAAAAGAGAAATCAAGGCAGCAACGCTGAAGAAAGCTACTGAAGAGCTATTCGCACGAGCAGCGCTTCCGCTGCCACCAAAAGAGCAGTTGAAATTGAGCAAGCTCCTGGATGCTCTCAAAGAGGACTCGCAAGACCTCTCGGCTGGCGACTCGCCAAGCGAATAGTCTGTCGCCTGATGTGGTCGTCGGCGAAAGCCAAATTTTGCACATCTCTCCTCGCACCGATGCACCCAATGGGGAAAAGGACAGAGCTTTGTATCTCGGCGGCAGCGGATCTTCTCGCCCGTTTTTCAGCGATACACGGCCCGATCGTTCCACCCATCAATGTCACGGAGCTTGCTGCGTGGCTAGGATTCCAAGTCGTTTATCTGTCGCTCGTCGACGATGATTTCTCCGCCCTGGTGAGCACACGTGAGAAGCTGATCGGCATTAACAGCAGGCATCATCGCCGGCGTCAGCGCTTCTCGCTCTGTCACGAACTTGGACACATCCTTTTGAACCATCCGCCCGAAGCGCGGTGCGGAAAAAGGGAAATCGCTTTGTATAATGCCGAGGCGGATGAATGCGCTGCGGAACTCCTGATGCCGACCAATCTCCTGAGCGCGTGGCTGCTCTGCACACGAAATCCCGCTGAACTCGCCCGCATCTTTGACGTCAGCGAAGAAGCTATGCTACGAAAGCTCAGCGCTGCTGGCTTGAGTCAACAACCATGGTCAAATCCCCTCTCGAGCGCGAAGACAGGCCGTTGACCCCAGGGCAGGGACCTGTTACCTCGGTTCGTTACTATTATCAAGGGGAAAAGAAACTCATAGACCACATCTTACAGTCGGAGGTTGTCATGACAAAAGCCAACGCCCTGTTCTCAACGATGGTTCGTGCGGGCCGAACCACGTACTTCGTGGACGTCAAGGAAGCGAAGAACGGGAACAAATACATCTCGATCTCTGAGAACAAGATCACCGGGGATCAGAAGAAGGAGCGAGTCACGGTCCGCGTGTTTGGAGACTCCATTGAGGAGTTCAAACAGGCGATCAACGATGCGGCAGCGGCAGTGTCGCAATAGCGGGGTGACTCGCTCGCACCGGCAGGGCCGACCCTACGGAGGGGTCGGCCTTGTTTGTTCTGCGATCCGATGGATGCGGCGGTATACGTCGGTGAGGACATACCTCTCTGCACTCTTTTCATTGCACGGGTCCTCTCCGAGATTTGAAGCTCTGCAACCTTCGTGCGCACTTCCGTATGGCTATCCTTTCAGCCGCCCAAGCCGCTTTTCTCTTCTCACTCTTAAGACTTTTCTCTACCTTTAGCTCCTAGAGGTTGGCCTTCGCCCTTCGACTATCCAAGTACGGTTGGTCTCCTCTGTGACTCCACGGTCATCCAGATTCTCTGCCTCGTGCCTGATCAAGAAGTCAAGCAACGAAGTTGGACTCTCATTGCAGCAGCTACCGCCACTTCGGGTGGGCTGTACTACTTTTCGCTCGGCCTCGAAGGGTATCGATTTCTTGCCTGGATTGCACCGCTTCCCATTCTTCTTCTGATCACAGAGATCCGGACAGGGATTGGAGCGATGGTCGCCTTTTTCGCTTACCTCCTGGGCGCTTTCAGTCTCGTTCCGTACTTGTCTCGACTTGTGCCTCTCCCAGTTCTCCTCGCAACCCTCGTGGTTCCGAGCGCGCCGTTTGCTGGATCGGCGGCACGGCGGCCCTCTTTACCTTGGACGACAGAATTCAGCAGAGTTTGAGTGTCCAGGGCCGTAAGTCCCTCAACGGTGACATGTGGGATGTCCCCACGGTTTACGGCTCCGCATACTTTGTAGCCAGCCTCAGCCTCGCAACATACACCACCGGTGCCCTGTCTGGAAACGAAGGAATGCGAACGACGGGACGCCTCTTCTGGGTGAAAGTCTGGTGCTGGCGGGTGTGCCAGCCACCCTCGTCAAGATTGTGGCGGGACGACGGCGGCCCTATGCCGGAGAGGGACCATGGAAGTTCCACGCGTTTCAGTTGAGCGAGGGCTCTCAGTCATTCCCATCGGGGCATGCTACGATAGCGTTTGCCGTCTCCACAGTGCTGGCGGAGCGAATTGACGACATCTGGGCTCGGATAGGACTCTATGGACTGGCATCACTCACTGCTCTCGCCCGCGTGCACAACAACCAGCATTGGTTTTCTGATGTCATGGGGGGCGCCGGCTTGGGTATCACGTCCGGCCTCTATGTGGTTGCCGCGGAGGAAAGGCGGGCTTCCACGGAAAGTCAGTCCGAGAGCAGGTTCATCATCTTCCCATCACCGAATGGCCTGAGATTTTCCTACAGATTTAACTAGCGGATGATGACGGTCAACTGAGGGGAGCCGTCTCGGCACAGCGATTCAAGGAATAGCAGCGGTTCCGGCACACGCGCCGAAACGCCGCCTCAGACCTTTCCTTGCTTCCCCACGCTCGATGCTTCAACCTGCAACGCAGCTCAGAGCCTGTCGCGCCTAGAAACCCGGCGTGATGTTAAACTCGAACCCCCATCCGGCCCCCGGCCGGCTGAACGGTCGGTCGTAATCAAGTTCTCCAATCAAGCCGAAGAGGTTGACGCGAAGAGCGACACCGATGGTCCCCACCGGCTTGCGATCTCCTCCCAGAAACCATGCCTTGTCATCGTTTTGCCACGCGACGCCGCCATCGAAGAATCCCGCCATTTCAACCGGGAAGTACCCGTAGTATCCTTTCCCAATGCCGAAGAGGCCCAGGAGGGGAAATCGGAGCTCGACGTTTCCCACAAGGATCTTGCTCCCCTGTATACGGTTCACGATGGATGTGTCACTGACGCTCATTGAATTGATGTCGTACCCGCGAACAAGACCCGGGTACCCGAGATACAGAGGTGCCAGGCGGCTATCTTCTGCACCGCTGCCATATTTACCATAATGGAGCGCCCGGACAGCTATCGTGAACGGCCGGAGCGGCATAAAGTACTGTCGGTAATCCGCCAGCGCTTCGAGCCAGTTCAACGAACCGAACGTCGGTGAAACCTCAAATCGATACCGCTCACCGAGAAGAGGACTTGCCGCGCCGAAGTAACTATTGTCGTACACCAGGGCAGCGCTCACCGAGCCCATATTAAGGGCCGGCCAGGGCGTGATGTCTCGCGTGTCGTTCTGCAGGAGCTCACCCGTCTGGAGGGATGCCGCCCTCGTTACAGTTTCTTCCAAGAAGCTGAGGCCGCTGAAGCCGGCACTAAATTCAGCTCGAAGAACATCGCTGAACGGATAGCCCACGATCCCGGAGACTTCGCGATCTGTCTCCCGGAAGACGATATCCTGCTCGACGTAGGCCGGGACTCCATTGACATAGGTGTAACCCGCGACATAGCTTGTAAGCAGATACGGAGTCTGTGCGACAATCGCCCCCCAATTCCAGCGGTGTGCGGTATTGAAGTATCCGACAAGGCCGCCCAAACTAACCAGATTGTTAACGGTTTGTATCTGGAGGGCCGTTGCCAGATTCACATTGCCGAGCATGTCGCTCCAAAAGAGAGTTGCCCCTCCACCAACATAGGTTCCGAATCGGTCCGCTCCCACGCCGAGTGAGGTCGTCCCAACCCCGTCGAGCGAGAGGCCTGCACGATACGGCGTTGTGTGAAAGGAGCTGTCAGGCTCGAAGCCAATTCTTGGATCGTTGAGATTAGCAAGCAATGGATCGCCAGGTTGAGGCGGTGCAAGCACAGCAGGATTATGGACAAACTTCTCCTCGGGAAGGCCTTTCCGTGACGGCACCAGCAACGAGTCTCCGGCGTAGATATTGTTCTTCCCATCTTCATAGACGCTATAGACGAGTCGATCGCCCTTCGGCGCGACGGAGAGCGCAGGACTCAGGTCTGTAATTCCACTCACGCCGCCAAAGACGTTCGTCAGCTGCGCGATCGTCCCTGTCGCGAGATCGAGCTGATAGATGTTCGAGATGCCGCCGCGGTCTGAAAGGAAGTACAATGCCTTCCCGTCGGGCGACCACTGAGGATTGATATTTTTCGCGTTGGCGAGGTCGGGGAGAGACGTGATCGCCCCCGTCGCAAGATCCATCTCGGCGAGCCGATATTCCCCTATGCTGAGATCGGAGAGATCCGTCGTGAACTGGTCGGTGACAAATGCAATTTTCTTCCCGTCCGGCGACCACGCGGGCTGGAGCTCTGCGTACTCGTCGTTGGTCAGGCGTCGGGTACCGCCCGTCTCAAGATCGTACAGAAAAAGATCCGTAAACCCGCCGGCGAGACCCGAGAACAAAATCGCATGCCCGTCGGGTGACCAGGCTGCATCAAAGATTTCACCGAGGTCCGGGAAGGGAATTTCGCGCTCAACCTTGCCTTTCTGAGCATCGATGATCGCGAGCGCCGGCCTGCCCTTGACAACTGCCGAGGCGACAAACCGCTTGCCTTCCGGATCCCACGAGCCGGTGGAATTGATGAACTCCAGGCTTTGAAAGTGCGGGTCGAGTTCTCGCCGAAAGATATTTCTGATGATCTTTCCGGTTTTGGCGTCAGCAAGGTACAGATCGATTGAAAAGAGATCGCGTTCAGAGAAAAACACGAGCTGTTTTCCATCAGGGCTGAGCACCGGAGATACATTGAGGTCGCCACCCCCATTCTTGCTGGAGATCAAGGACGGACCATAGTCACCGGGCTTTGACGTTTGGCTTCGCAGCGTATCATATTGCGCGTGGAGTGCCGCATGCCAGGCCTTCGCAAGCGAGTCCGGTTTAATCTTGAGAACGCTGTCGATGGCTGCGTTGACATCCCCTCGCCGCCCGGCAGCCTTCAAGAGCTTCCCGATCGTTTTATTCCCCCATCTGCTCCCGATATACGCAAGGAGTGCTTGACCGTAGCGGTAGGGGAAGTACTCGGGGTCGTCAAGATCCTTGATCGTGGGAAGCTTCTTCAGGGTGGCTTCGCGCATCCACATCGCCGTATTCGGATCGATAGGTCCCAGCGAAAGATACTCAGCCATCCCTTCGATAAACCAGAGCGGCATTTGTTCTGCGGCAGGGTTTGCAGAGCCGCCGGATTTGCCATGGCCTGTAATGTCGTATTGGAATGCATGGACGAGCTCATGACCGATCACGTGGTCGGTCTCCCGAAGCGGACCGGCGAACGGGAGCACGATCCGTCGTTTCGCCGGCTCCGTCACTCCGCCGACACCTTCTCCCAGAAAGCCGGAGATGGCGTTCGTTTCTTCAAATTGCGGGTGACTCGCATAGAGAATCAGAGGCTGCGGGCCGTGCAACTTGTGATGGAAGATGACTTCGTGCCGGGCATACCACCGCTCGGCCAGCTGCGCGGCGACCTTCACCGCATCTTCTTCTTCAGGGTAATAGTAGATTTCAAAATGCGGTGTGTGAAGGACTTCGAAATGAAACCTTTGGTATTGCACTTTGTTTCGGCCGAAGTACTGAGCCTGCGCCGATGTTGTCAGCGCCAGCACGATGGCAGCGGCGATGGACACGGCTCGTTTTGAATACTTCAACGTTCGCATATCGTTACTCACTGTTAACTGCAAAGGGCTACGGAAAAAGGGAGAACGGCCACCCTGTCGGTGTGACCGTTCATTCCGCGTCTATACCTCACGGGATTTGAATTCCCACGTAGAACGTGTTCTGCCCCCGGCGCACCAGAAACGCGATGTCATCGCCGCTGTGCAACGCTCCAACCGCTTTCTTGAACTCGCTCACAGACCGTACAGCCGTTTGGTCCACCTCTTTGACGAGATCGCCGCGCTGCAACCCAGCATCATCCGCCGGGCTTCCGGGCGTCACTTCTGTGATCACAACTCCATGGTCATTCTTGTAGTTGAGTTGACCGGCAATCTCCGGCGTGAGCGTCTGAACCGAAAGGCCCAGCTTCTTTTGGCTCTCCTCTCCCGGGGCGGACTCTGATCCTTTCGCCAGCTCCTCGTCGCTCGGGCGCTCGCCCAACGTGACAGTAAGGTTCTTCTCTTTACCGTCACGGAGAACCGTAACGGTCACCGCCGATCCGGGCGCTGTCTCTGCCACAATGTTGCGTAGTTCGGTGCTGTTTTCTATCTTCTTCCCGTTGAACTCGAGTATGACGTCGCCATGCTTGATCCCTGCTTTCGCAGCCGGCCCCTCCGCAGTGACATCTCCCACTATTGACCCCTCGGTCGACTTCAGGTTTAACGCTTTGGCAAGGCTGTTGTCGATATCCTGGGGAATGAGACCGAGATACCCGCGAGTAACCTTCCCCTTTGAAATGAGTTCTTCCATCACTGTCTTTGCCATGTTAATGGGGATTGCGAAACCGATGCCGACGTTTCCTCCCGACGGACTGTAGATGGCCGTGTTGATGCCGACAACATTCCCATCAAGATCCGCCAACGCGCCACCGCTATTCCCGGGGTTGATGGAGGCGTCCGTTTGGATGAAGTCTTCATAGTCTGCAAGATTGACCGACGACCGCCCTTTGGCGCTGATGATCCCGGCCGTCACCGTGTGCATCAGCTGGAACGGATTGCCGACAGCGATGACCCATTCACCGATCTTCACATCGTCGGAGTTGCCCAGGGTTGCGACCGGCAAATCCTTCGCACTGATCTTGATGACGGCGACATCGGTATTCGGGTCCCTTCCGACCAACTTGGCAGTGTATTTTTCCTTGTTCGCGAGAACGACCGTCAGCTTCTGCGAGCCGTCAACAACATGATTGTTCGTCAGAATGTACCCGTCCTTCGAGACGATCACGCCGGAACCGAGCGTCCGCTCCACCTCTTTCTGCTTCTCGGGACCGAAGAACCGGTTGAAGAAGTCATTGCCGAAGAATTGCTTGAACGCATCGTTGCCGGAGGCGAACGGATTCTGTACCTCTGTCACCTGTTCACTGTAGATGGGGACGACCGATTGATTGACCTTGGCGGCTGCGCTTTCAAACGCCACGCTGAACTGGTCGAGCAGCTCATGCCCTTTGGGGCTGAGGGCCGCAATCGTGTTCTCGTCGCTGGCCCGCTTGGATGCGGCGCCCGCCGATCCCAGGACAAAGAGAAAGACCATCCCGCTGATGAATCCTGCAATCAGCACGAGGCTGAGCAGGAGTGGGGTTTTCTTTTGTAGCTTGCCCATGATGAACCTCCTTGTTTATTATGATTTCGTTGATGATTTCTTGACCATGTGATGTTTCTTGGGCGTCTGTTTCGTGCGACGCATGAGCTTCGAAGAAGTGGATTTGCCCTTTGCGGTCTTTGACGACACCTCTTTGACCGTCTTCTTGCTCAAGGTGGCTCTCCGCTTGGCAGTCTTTGGCGACACTTTTTTCACCATCCTCTTGCCCGAGGTCGCCTGTCCCTTCGTGCTCTTTGCAGTGGTGGCTTTCACATGCTTCTTCGCCACCTTCGCCATCGCGGTGCCCTTCGCATGCTTCGCGTGTAGGCGTTTTGCTCTCATGGAATGGAGAAGCACGCGCGACGGGGTCGCCTCCTGCTTTGACTCTGCCTGCTTTGTTGCCTGCGCTCTGCCAACGGCAGGAGTGATACTCAGGAGCGCTGCTCCGATAAGAGGCAGAATGATTGATTTGGACTTCATGATTGTGACTCCTGTGTTATTGATGATCTGAATCAGTTATCTGTTCATCGAAGAAGTGTGTAGCGGATCAGCAAGAGCATGACTACGGCAATACCCAGGATCAAGATGAACCGCAGAAAAGTCTGCTTCCCACTAACAGAGACCTTTTCAGGTCCATCTTCGTCTTTCCGTTCCGTCATCGATTCACTGTGTGAGAGATGAGCCGTACCATTGTCTTCATCATCAAGATACGGTGACACCCTTGCAGACACATGAATACAGTATTACAAGATTGTCATTTTGCAGAGCCAAGAAGCGGAGGGACCGGGGTTTCGTACGCCCTTGCAGAGAGGGACGAGAGGGTTCTCCCGGGAGTGCGCGAGCTCGCGGAGGTACACCGCTGGGTGATCGCGGAGTAATCCTCAGAACGGTAATTAGTGTGGACTACGCAGGACGGTGATCGGGATTCTGGAGTGGAAGGCGAATGGTGAATGTGCTTCCTTTGCCCCGCTCGCTCTGTGCGCTGATCGTACCGATGTGCGACTCGACAATCCACTTGGCGAGGGAAAGCCCTAACCCGCTGCCCCCTTTTGCGCGGGTGCGTGCCTGATCAACGCGATAGAATGGCTCGAAGATCTTCTGGAGGCTGCCGGCCGGTATCCCCACGCCGGTATCCTCGACCGTGACGATCACATGAGGGCCACTCGCTTCGCACCCGATGCGAATTGTCCCCTTCGGGTCGGTGAACTGGATAGCGTTTGTAATCAGAATCCTGAACAATTGACGGAGGCGAGACGCGTCACCGACAACGACGCCGTGGTCGGCTTTTACGAGCTGAATATCGAGCTGTTTGTTTGCAGAAAGCAGCGTCGCGTCCTCGTAAAGCTCGCGGATCAGGATTTCCACATCCACCGGCTCCCGTTCGATTGGGAGCTGACCGGCATCCGCCTTTGCGAGCGTCAGAAGGTCATCAACGATCCGGGACATCCTGATGGTTTCCTCCAGGTAGCTCGAGACAAGCTCGCGCGTATCCTCCGAAGGAGAGAGTTTTGCCAGGGCAAGTTCAGACTCTCCCTTCAAAATGGTGAGCGGTGTCTTCAACTCATGCGCAACGTTCATCGAAAACTGCTTGATCTGATTGAACGACGCCTGTAATCTTGCAATCATCCCGTTCATGGTGGCGATAAGCTTGCCAAGCTCGTCTTCTGTTTTTCGCTCAGGGATTCGCTCGCTCAGGTTTTGCGCGCTGATCCGATCCGCCATCTCCGTGATGTTTCTGATCGGACGGAGGACCACGCCTGCCATCATCCACCCGCCGGAGAACGATACAAACAGCACGACGGGTACAAGGACAGCGAAGATAGAGATAAGATGTTTGAGCACGGTTCGTATCGTGCTCTCGGGGTAGGCAACCCGAATGACGAACGGGTCCGCCCGACGCGTGGCAACACGGAGCTTGCCCTGAACAGGGACATCCAAGGGCTCGATAACCAGCTCGTTGGATTGAACTGCCACGCTGGTCAGAGCTTTGTCGACGCGGTTATCCGATTCGTAGAGAATGACACCTTGCGTCGTCGTCAGGATGACAATATAGTTGAACGGATTCGTCGCCAGGTGATCGGTAATCCGATCCTGGATGTCGCCGGAAAGTGCTTCCAGGGAGGTCCTTCCATTGAGCCTCATCCGCTCAAGCTCAACGATTTGTCCGATCCAGTCCGTCTCATCGATGAGGTCCTGATCCAGCTTCGCTTCCATCAGGTGGTCTAGGTACAGGTAAACGCTGCCGCCGAAGAGCCCAAAGGCAACCAGAAGGAGCAGCGAATACCACAACGTCAGAGTGAAACGAACCGACCTAATATGTTGCAGAAGACTCATCGGCAGATTCTTTCAAAACGTAACCCGCGCCTCGGACGGTGTGAATGAGCTTCACAGTGAACTCATCATCCACTTTTCGCCGTAGCCGGTTTATAAGCACATCAACAACATTTGTCTCGCTGTCAAAGTTCATATCCCAAATGTGCTCCATGAGAATCGGTCGCGAGAGCACCCTCCCCTTGTTGCGCATCAGGTATTCCAGCAGCTCAAACTCTTTCGACGTCAGGACGATCTCTCGACTGCCGCGCTCGACGCGACGGCTGAGTAGGTCGACCTTTAAGTCCGCCATGGTCAGAACGGATGATTGCACATCCGCCGATTTTCTTCTCACGATGGCGCGTACGCGCGCGAGAACCTCAGAGAACGAAAACGGCTTCGGCAGATAATCATCCGCTCCGAGGTTCAGGCCCTCGACTCGATCCTCCACTTCATTCCTGGCCGAGAGGATCAGGACCGGCGTTGTCACCCTTGACTGGCGCAGCTCGCGTAACACCTCGATGCCGTCTTTCTTCGGCAACATGACGTCCAAGATGATCGCGTCATAGGGCTCTCCGCGGGCAAGCGATAACCCTTGTTCACCGTCTGTGGCGACATCTACCGAGAACGCTTCCGCCTGTAATCCCTTCTTGAGGAATTGCCAGACTTTCTTTTCGTCTTCAACAATGAGTATGCGCATAGATCCGGCGATGGCTTTTTTCCCAAAATGCCTCCATAAATATACGATTCTTTTTAGAACCCTCAATGGGGAGGCACGTGGCGCAGCTGAAAACACTCGATGACCAGAAACCCGATGCAAGGAGGGGAAATAGGCGTAGAAGAGGCCGCAGGATTCAGTCTCTCGTTTATTGCTTTGCCGTCAACAATTGCTATCTTTCAAGAGGTGTTTGTTATTTCCCGACTGAATCCTTCGGATCTTCGGAATGGTCCGTTCGCTGATCACATGGTTCTCCGCGGCTGTCCTCATTCTCACCTGGCTTCCACTGCTGGCGGTCACGCGCCTCTTCGACCGCGATCCTGTATTCTACAGGACGGGCTTCCTCTTCAGGAAACTCGGAAAGGCATTGACGCAAGTAAACCCTGCTTGGAAACTGCATATCTCCGGCGACAAGGTTACCGACCCGCGGCGGCCGTACGTCGTCGTCAGCAATCATCAATCAATGGCCGATATACCCTTGATCAGTAACTTGCCCTGGGAGATGAAATGGATGGGGAAAGTGGAGCTGTTCAAGCTTCCGGTGATCGGCTGGATGATGAGGCTCGCGGGCGATGTATGCGTTGACCGGACCAATCCGCGCAGCGGCGCGCGGGCCCTTGTCAAAGCACAACGATACCTCGAACAGAAGTGCTCGGTCATGATGTTCCCCGAAGGAACCCGCACCCTTGATGGGCGCGTTCAGCAGTTCGCCGACGGGGCATTCCACCTCGCCATCAAGGCGAAAGCCCCGATTCTACCTCTCGCGATCGACGGCTCACGCAACTGCATTCCCAAGAACAGCTGGAAGTTCGGGAAACCTTCCGACATCTTCTTGAAAGTCCTGCCGCCCATTGATACCTCATCGCTCACCGTTGCGGATGTTGCTGTGCTCCGTGACAACGTTCGCACGACAATCATGAAACAGATTGCTGAGTGGCGAGCCATTTCGCTGGAAGCGGTTGACGGTATCGCGTAGGTATAGAGGTCAAGTTCGTTACGTTGAACAGCCGACTGGGCGCATCCCCGATTCCACCACAGAAGCTTGGATCGACCAATGAGGTCGTGGCCACAACGGGCTAGCGCAGCGGAAACGGAAACAGGACGATCCAGCGGCCGGGCGGCTTCATTAGCTTCAACATCGGCTTTGTCGTCATAAGAAAGGAGGACAATCTTGTATTCTCGGCGAGAGTTCTTAAAGGTTGCACCGCTGGCGGGCGGTGCCATGTTTTTGAACTACCGGCTTTTGAGAGGCGGACCCCGCGGCACCGGATATTTCGGCCTGAACGAATTCGTCGAAAGTAATCCGGATGCCGTCTTCATTCTGCGAACACCCCTGGATGCGATTACCAATACCGAGGCAATCAAATCCTTCGGCCATCAGCTTGGACAGACGCTCTTTGTGTCGAAGGCGGACCCCACCAACAGCTATCCGACAGGAACAACGAACGTAGTATTGAAGCCGAATATCACATCGTGGTCCTGGGATATCAAAGACGGCTACACGATTGAAGGAACGAGGGGGATACAAACCGACGCGAATTTTGTCGAGGGGATGATCAATAGTCTCACCGGTCTCGATGTCCCGAGCGACAAGATCTACATCCGCGAAGCAAACTATTTCGGAGCGCAGTCAATTGACGGTCTATGGTATGGTGATCTGGCGCAGCGCACCGGCGTGAATTTCAAACAATTCGCCACAGTTGACCAGCTTGCACCCGTGGATGTCCAATGGGTGGATGTTCCCGCCGGCGTCTGGTATAGCAGGATCCCCTATCTGTGGCCCGTGAGTTCTCAAGGCTCCTGCCTCATCAACGTCGCGAAATTCAAATCACATTCGATGGGCATGACGCTTTGTTCAAAGAACCTCCAGGGGACGAACGCGAGGCCGTACGTGGCACATTGCACCGCGTGGGGGAACACGATTATCGGAATGGACCCGGGCGATATCGTGCCGGGCGCATTCAGTATGATCCAAGCGAACTACGATTGTCACAAGGCAGCAGGAATTCCGCGCTGGGATCTACCTGGCGCCGGATCGGGTGGCCTCTGGATGGAAACCCATTCGTCTCGTTGTCTGGACAATAACTCTGTCCTTCACCCCCTGATCAACATCATTGAAGGACTGTACGGGCGCGAGGGTCCATTTGTGCACGGGCCCGGCTCCGACGGCAAAGCTGTCGACCAGATGAGCAACATTGTGATCTTCGGAAAGAATGCACGGCACGTCGATATCATCGGTACGTATCTCGCCGGACACGAGCCGGGGAATTTCGGCCTTTTCCATATGGCGCTCGAGCGGAAACTATCGAAGTATCTCAACCCGCAGGATATTCCGGTCTATGAGTGGACGCTCGACGGAACAGCAACGCAGACTGTACTGGACAACTTTCCACGTACTCCGATCAGAACGTTGTACCTGCAACAGGCAGGAGAGCCACAATATCATATGGTGGATGAGTCGTTCGACTATTCAGGAACAACGGCCGTTGTGTCGACAAGGCCCGAGACACCCGATGTCTTCGCCATCTCTCAAAACTTCCCGAATCCGTTCAACCCGTCGACGTCGATTCGCTACTACATCCCTCAATCCGGGGATGTCAGACTTGAGATATTCGATATCCGGGGTGATCTTGTCGATGTTCTGGTCGACGCCTTTATGCCGGCTGGCGACCACGTCAGTGTCTGGAACTCGGCCCGCAGGGCGTCGGGCACATATTTCTACCGCCTTTTGTACGGAGGCAGAGGTCAAACGAAGTCCATGGTGCTAGTGAAGTGAAGCCCCCTGAGGAAATCACGCGTGCGTTGCCTCTTAGTCCGACGCGGATGAAGAACGACATCGAGAGTCTCAAGACAAGAAAGCCCAGCACTCGCTGGGCTTCTGTATTTCCACGCACACCACAAACAGGTGCTGCCCCTCCCCCTCTGTATTCATCACTCTATTTTTCGTTTTGAGAGCTACACGTATGTTACTGCCCTCCTCTTTGCCGATCCATCATTCAATATTTCCAACTGTTCGTATCGATCCCTGGCGGTGCGTTCTCGGTCATGTGCTCCGCCATGATCCTCAGCAGCTGTGCACGGGTGTAGGGACTCCAACCGTGGCCACCCCGAGCGCCGTAGGTAAACGAACCGGCATAGTACGGATCCCTCGTGCTCTCGAGAAACTCCTCCATAAAATAGACACCGAAGTTCAGCGAAAAGTCGTCCATCCGGCCGCAGATCACATGCAGCTTCCCGACAAGTTTGGGTCCAACCTCCCTCCAATGAGTCTGGAGGTAGTAGCAGAGATCGAAGTGTTCCATCCAGTATTGTGCAACGGATGAATCGATCTCACCCGAACTTTTGTTGAAGAGCGGCTTGAAATATCCGTCGTCACCAACCGGGCCGAACAGTGCACTCCAGATGTCCAGCTGTTCGCCCGAGCGTCCTTTCGTACCGTTTACAAGCTCCATCGTGTTGCGCTGCCGGGAGGTAAGTAAGATTTCGCCCGTGCGTGGCGAGCGCGTGTTCATCGTGGGAACGGTATACCACTGATGTTGTTTGTAGAACGCGTTTCCGTCCTCATAGATGTTGATCCCCTCGACGTTTCGAAAGTCGAGCGGATCAGGCGAAACCGACCAGGTGCCGCCGTAGAAGTCCGGGTAGAATACCTGGAGAGCGAACGACTCCCATCCGCCGGTGGAGACCCCGGTGAGCGCTCGGGCGTACGCCTGCGGGATGCAGCGAAATCGCTTTTCGATTACTGGTATCAGTTCCTTGTGGATCGCATCACCAAAGGGACCGTTGTTGGCAGAGTTCACGGCGTACGAATCGTCGAAATAGGGGGATGGGTGTTGAAGCGTAACGACGATGAATCGCGGAAAGTCCTCGGAAGTCCATTCCTTATAGAACTCGCTGTTCAGTCTGAAGCGGAACGGCGGCCGGAGAGAAAAATGTCCCTCGTCGTAGACGGTCGGGTAACGCACCGTCGGATGATCATCGTAACCCCTCGGGAGGAGGATCGTCGCTCCAACATAGATCGGCTGTCCCCAAAATTCGGTGAGGATTTTGCTCTGGATCTTGACCCTCTTCACCCATTTCGTGTCCTCGGGCACCTTGATAGGCGGAAGGACCTTCGTTACCTCCAACTTCACGGTTTCTTCCTGTCCCGGACGAACGATCAATTTCTTGATCTCGCTGACGACGTTACCCGGTGAGCGTCGCCAATCCTGGCCTTCCCATTGATCCATGTGCATCCAGAGGATATGTCCGTCCGCCCTTTTGAACTCGGTGTACTTGTTCAGGATCGCCTGGACGAAGTATTCACCCGGAGGCAGGTCTCCCAGATGGTCGATCGGATAGCCGAGCGTTGCGCCGTCGATCGTGACGGTTGAGCCGGGCCGAAGTTGCTCAAAGTCGACACCAAAGATTTGAACGCCGTATCGTCCGACCTGAAGCCGAGGTTCGATCGTGTCGGTCCGGGCGATCGCAAGCATCATCCTCCCTGTCAGCGGCGTTGCGCTGACCGACGTGGGAAACGAAATCTCAAAACGGAGACCGGGTGCCTTGTTACCGTGTGCGAGGAGTGTGGTGGTGGGTAGACTGACAAGCAGGAGGGCTAAGAGAATCCTTGGTTTTGTCTTATTCATCATATTCTTCCTTTGGTATTGCGAATCACGGGCGTTCCGAGCGTGCTTCTATCTCCTGGGTCTTCTCATAAGACTATCGGCAGGATACTTCGCCTTCATGGAGTCCATCATTGCTTTGCTCCAGTCTACCAACACAGCCTTTTCCTGCGGACTGAGCGTTGCGTATCGATGGATGAAGAGATACGATGGCAGGGGCATCTCATCCTTTGTCACTTGCTCAATGATGTCCCCGAATTTCCTATACTGCCTGAACGGGCGATAGGTTACGAACTTGTCAAAGTCCAACGATCGTTTTCCGTGTGTGATGTGCGAGTTGAGCCACCATCCCACAGGCTCAACCTCGGCGTACCACGGATAGACGGTATTGTTGCTGTGGCAGTCGTAACAGGATCGCCGCAGAAGCGCGTGGACATCTGATGGTACGGCAAAAGCACTCGCAATGCCAACGGTGGATGGAGCTGTTGAGAGCTTCTTGGTCGGCCGGAAGAATTGAAGCACGACGAACACGCCTCCGACAGCGAGAAGGCCCAACTTGAGAAGTTTCATAGATGATCCAGTGAGACGATGGTGGTTGGGTGTGTTTTCCTGTCATCCTTCTTATCGGTGACGTACCTGGATGAGCACGAGAGCTCCTGAGGCCCCGAAGCGAGATCCGCTCGATCGGTGTCTTGGGCTGCGAGTTCTGCAATCTAAGCGTCGCTCCCAACCGGCCGGTGCGGGCGTGCCCCTTTTCAACAGTAGAAACCATGCTCAAGTTTCCGTTCAAAATGCCGCCGACGTGGGAGCGCTAGGCTGTTCATGGAGCTCCCCCCTGGACGCTCTGATCACAAGCCGACTTCGAAGCCTGGTGAGGATGGACGTGATTCGTGGTTGAGTAGGGGAAAAGTCAGACGCGGTGACAAGAGCAAGGGAAGGCAGCTGAATTGGCGACCATGATGCAAATTACAGTCGATAGCTCAGATTTCCGTCGTGCCCCCCAACCAGATTCTCCGCCAGTCCGCCACCAAGTGGTCCCTTTCGCGAAGCGATGTCTTCGGGGAGGCGGATGCGCCTCCGGCGCAGAACTGGAGGTGTGCCCCCAACCAGATTCGAACTGGTGTACCGAGCTTGAAAAGCTCGTGTCCTAGGCCTCTAGACGATGGGGGCGAAGAATTGCAAATTTGAAATTGAAAATTGAAGATTGAAAGAAACCTCACGACTCGAGCATACGTCTTGAGGTCTTAAGAGAGGATACAAAGATCGCCATAAGCTCTTTAGCCTCAGAGAATAGACTCTCCCGATCTGGACCGTCAGAGAGGCCTCTGTCCTTCAACACCTCCAGCCAATAGGCTGACTCATCCGCTTCTTCCAAACATATTTGCAGTTTCGCGCTAAACTCTCGCTTCGAACGCGCCATACATGCTGCGCGATAGTTCGATCCCACGGAAGTGCCTGCGGCCACCAATTGTCGGGCCAGGATGTTCACGGACCTCCCTTCGGGCAGGCGGTCAACGAACCGGAGTACTTAAACTGCAAAAGCCTTCGTTCGCCGCTTCATCTCTTCGGGCGTCATGCGCCTCACAAAATTTTCAATTCACAATCTACAATTGGCAATGCTGTGGGTGACCAGTGGGACTCTCCCGAAGGGATCCCTCACGAAACCTTTCGGTTTCGTGAGGGAGAACCCACGACCTCTCCCAATTTCGCCCACGAATGTCCTGTGCGAGTGGATGCGAAATTGAGGAGCCCGCTGCTGTCTAGCCGGATAGGGCCACAACTTCCAATTCGCACTGCGAGCGCTTCTTGCAAGCAGCTGCCGAATTGAGAAGCTCGCCGCGACCTATCAGGAGCTGACAGCTCGGGTGACCAGTGGGACTCTCCCGAAGGGATCCCTCACGAAACCTTTCGGTTTCGTGAGGGAGAACCCACGACCTCTCCCAATTTCGCCCACGAATGTCCTGTGCGAGTGGATGCGAAATTGAGGAGCCCGCTGCTGTCTAGCCGGATAGGGCCACAACTTCCAATTCGCACTGCGAGCGCTTCTTGCAAGCAGCTGCCGAATTGAGAAGCTCGCCGCGACCTATCAGGAGCTGACAGCTCGGGTGACCAGTGGGACTCGAACCCACGACCTCCAGGGCCACAACCTGGCATTCTAACCAACTGAACTATGGTCACCATGAAACAACTTCACGCCCGAACCTTCTTGCGAGCGCGCGAGTCAAGATCCAAGCAAACAGTTGGATCGACTTCGCCGGGCTCGTTTGGGCTGCGTCAGCTTTTCCCCATTGTCGATTCTGACAATGGCCAGCTTGACGCGGGAAATCCGGCTTGTTAAAGACCGAAAAGCCTGTTACTTTGAAAACAGGCGCTTTGGCCTGGAAAGTTACGAAAAACAAGCTGCAAGAGCAACAAAATCTGGCGGAGTGATTTCTGCCTGCTTCACACCCTGGGTTTCCCAGAGCTGAAGTACCGTTACCCTTTTCTGGAAAGGGTTACTCACGAAGAAGAAGCAACTTCCGCATTCAGCCTTGCAGGTTCTGTGATTGTCACTGCCCACTCGGAAACCGTCAGATGGCACGAAACTTGACGCCTGAAGTGCGCCTGACACCCTCCCGGTAGGCTGAAGCTTCCGATCAACCTTCTGGCACCTCGGTTCGATGTCGCGCGTGGGGCTGCACGTGGGCACATACCATACCGCTGTGAAAAGGACAAATCACGCGTCTTGCATCATAAGGGGGTAACACCTCGATGAAGAAAGATTTTCTCTCCGTCCGCGACCTCAGTGAAGATGAGATCCTTGAAGTCTTCAGACTTGCATCGGATATGAAAGCGCACCCGGAGAAGTTCTCCTCCGCACTCAAGGGAAAAGCGCTTGCGATGATCTTCGAGAAACCGTCGCTGCGCACACGCGTCACGTTCGATGTCGGCATCAAGCAGCTGGGCGGCTACTCCGTTCCGCTGCTGCCGATGGAGATTAGCCTTGGGAAGCGCGAATCGGTCTACGACGTTGCCAAAAACCTCGAGCGAATGGTTCAAGGTATCATGATCAGAACGTTTGCTCACCAGATCGTGCTCGATATGGCGAAGTACGCTTCAGTTCCGGTGATCAACGCGCTGACCGACTACTCACATCCTTGCCAGGCGATGGCGGACTACTTCACCATTCAGGAAATGAAGGGTAAGCTGCGAGGGTTGAAGGTCTGCTTCGTCGGCGATGGGAACAACGTTGCGCATTCACTCATGTTTGCCGGCGCCCGCCTCGGTGTCAATGTCACCGTTGCGTGTCCAGCCGGCCACGAGCCCGACAGCATTGCGCTGCACCATGCCTTGGAGGATTCGAAAACCTCAGGCGCGAGAATCGAGGTGGTGCGAGATCCTCTTCAAGGGGTGAAGGACGCTGATGTGGTTTACACCGACGTTTGGGCTTCCATGGGACAGGAGTCAGAAGCCAACGCGCGGAAGCTCTCCTTTCGCCCTTATCAGGTAAACAAAGACCTCATGGTGAGGGCGAAGAGCGACGCGATCTTTATGCATTGCCTGCCGGCACACCGGGGCGACGAAGTCACCGACGAGGTGATTGACGCCCCCTCCTCGGTTGTGTTCCAGGAGGCAGAGAACAGGCTTCACACTCAGAAGGCTTTGATGTACCAATTGATGAAATAGCAGGCAGGATTGTGGCTAAAAGTGCGCTCATAGCGGTCGGCGGCAACTCCTTGATCCGGGTCGGCCAACGCGGGACGATCGACGAGCAGCTGTCCAATGCCAATGCGACGGCGCGCAGGATCACGCAGCTCGTCGCAGACGGCTGGCGTATTGTGATCACGCACGGGAACGGCCCCCAAGTCGGTGCAGCTCTTCTTCGGTCTGAGCGCGCCGAGAGTGAGGTCTATACGCAGCCGCTCGACGTCTGTGTGGCAACGACGCAGAGCGAAATCGGCTACCTGCTCGAACGCGGCCTCAAATGTGAGCTCCGCAGGGCCGGCCTTTTCATGCCGGTGATGACAATTCTGACTCAAGTCCGTGTGAGTGAAGACGATTCTGCCTTCAAGAATCCCACGAAGCCTATCGGCCCCTTCTACTCAAAGAAAGAGGCCGACGAGAAGATTCGCCGGTTCGGCTGGACGATGGTGGAGGATGCTGCACGGGGCTATCGCAGGGTCGTTCCGTCCCCTGAGCCGTTGGAGATTTTGGAACTGGAGATCATCCGCCAGATCCTTGAGTTGGGAATCATCGTCATAGCGTTGGGAGGCGGCGGGATCCCGGTGCTGGTGCAGGAGGACCACACGATCGTTGGCGTCGAAGCAGTGATCGACAAAGACCGCTCCTCGGCTCGCCTCGCATCAGCCCTCGGCATGGATTGCTTCATCATCAGCACCGATGTCGACCAGGTCTATCTGAACTACAAGAAACCCGCCGAGCGCGGCATCAAGCGGGTAACCGCGGAGCTGATGAAGCACTATCTCGACGATGGGCAGTTTCCGCCGGGGAGTATGGGACCAAAGATCGAGGCAGCATTGCAGTTTCTGCACGACGGCGGAACTGAGGTGATCATTACTTCATGCGATCGGCTTCTCGAGGCTATTCAGGGAAGAACCGGTACGCTCATCACAGCTTGAGAAATGTATCGGGAGATCCCATGAAACTTCAGCACGTTATCGAATCTCAGCAGTTCTCCGTTCCCAACCTGATGGAGCTGTTTGCCCGATCCCGGCAGATGCAGAAGATCGTCGAGCGCGGCGGAACGCGTGATTACGAAAGTAAAGTGATGGCGACGCTCTTCTACAAACCCTCCACGCGAACCCGGTTTTCTTTCGAGGCGGCAATGTACCGGCTCGGCGGAAAGGTGCTTTCAACCGAATCGGCAACAGCGTTCTCGTCAGCGGTGGAAGGTGAACATCTGGAAGATACCATCCGCATCATCGCTACGTACTGTGACGTCATTGTGTTGCGACACAACGAGGAGGGAGGCGCGAAACGGGCTGCCATGGTCTCCTCCGTCCCGATCATCAATGCCGGAGACGGGAGCGGGGGCCAACACCCGACACAGGCATTGCTCGACCTTTATACGATCTACGATGAATGCAAAACACTCAATGGCCTGTCGGTGGCCCTCATTGGAGCCCTCGACGTCGGACGAACGCCGCGTTCGCTGGCCTACTTGCTCAGCAAGTTCGAGCGCGTCAAGCTGTACTTTCTCGCGCCGCCAGAAATGCAGATCAAGCCGGACATTATCGAGCACCTCCGGGAGCACAACGTGTGGTACCAGCTCGGGTCGAATCCGGAAGAGGTTCTACCTCTCGTCGACGTCGTGTACCGGACGCGCATCGACCGAGAGCGGCTTCAACAAAAGGATGTCAACCTCGTTCAGTACAATATCGACGCCGACATGCTTCGAAGAATGAAGTCGAGTGCCATTGTTATGCACCCGTTGCCGCGTTCAGTCGAGATCGATCCGGCGGTCGATCTCGATCCGCGCGCCGCATACTTTCGCCAGGCCCGGAACGGCCTCTTTGTCCGCATGGCATTGTTGACAATGCTCTTCGATGATGAGTAGCTCGTGAGGCTTCCCGAGTGTGCGAATGTTCCACGACAACCGAACATACAAGCTGCAGATCCGGCAAGCTCTTGAGTTTATCGAGAGGATTATCACGCTCCCGGCTCCGCAAAAAACGACATCCACAGTTGAGAAGGATTTTATATGGCTGAAGTGAAGAGGATCAACACGATTATCCTTGGCGCCGCAGGGCGCGATTTCCATAATTTCAACCTCATCTATCGCGACAACGACGTCTACAACGTGGTAGCGTTCACCGCAACACAGATTCCGAATATTTCCGGACGCAAGTACCCCGCGGCGCTCGCAGGCAAGCTCTATCCGAAAGGAATTCCTATCTATGAAGAGAAAGATTTGGAGGATCTGATCCAAAAGCACGCTATCGATGAAGCCGTCTTTTCCTATAGCGACGTTTCGTACCGACACGTGATGAGCCTCGGATCGCGTGCGGCCGCCGCTGGAGCTCATTTCAAACTCCTGAGCGCCCGGCGGACGATGCTCAAAAGCGCCAAACCGGTCATCTCCGTATGCGCCGTTCGAACCGGAAGTGGTAAGAGTCAAACGTGCAGAAAAGTTTCACGCCTCCTGCGGGAAATGGGATACAGAGTCGCGGCGATTCGCCATCCCATGCCGTACGGCAATCTTGAGCAGCAAAAAGTCCAGCGCTTTGCCTCCATCAACGACCTTCAGAAGTACCACTGCACGATCGAGGAAATGGAGGAGTACGAGCCGCACATTGTCAACGGCACCATTGTGTATGCCGGTGTCGACTATAAAGCCATCCTCGACCTCGCTGAGAAGGAAGCCGATATCATCCTCTGGGATGGGGGGAACAACGACACGCCGTTCTACCAGCCTGACCTGGCTTTCGTCGTCGCTGACCCTCTGCGCGTCGGCAACGAGCTCTCCTACTACCCGAGCGAAGTGAACCTACGGATGGCAGATATCGTGATCATCAACAAGGTTGACAGTGCCGAGCCGCACGCCGTCTTCGTCCTCCGTGAGAACATCCGGAAGGTCAACAAGAAGGCCAGGATCATTGAGGCAGCCTCGCCAACGTACGCCGACCACGCCGACCTGATTGCCGGTAAACGGGTCCTCGTCATTGAGGATGGCCCCACGCTCACGCACGGAGAGATGAAATTCGGCGCCGGGACCGTCGCAGCCAGGAAGTTCGGCGCACGCGAGATCGTCGACCCGCGACCGTATTGCACCGGAGAGATCAAGAAAACCTTCGAGGCTTATCCTGATATCGGTACACTCCTGCCCGCGATGGGATATAGCGACAAGCAGGTCAAAGACCTCGAAGAGACCATCAACAAGGTCCCGTGTGATACGGTCATTATCGGAACGCCCATCAACCTCAAACGGATCATCAAGCTTAAGAAGCCGGCGGTGCGCGTTTTCTATGAGCTGGAGGAGATTGGAACGCCAGACCTGAAAACCATCCTCGGCGAGTTCGCAGCGACCCTTAGGATTTCGAAAGGAGAAAGTCAGCGATGAAAAAGAAATCATTGACGAAGAAGAAACAACCGAACCATTCCCCTTATGCACCCGAGACGCGGTTGATCTGGGGAAAATCGTTCACCCCGAAATGGGATTATAGCCATCATGTGGTTCCACCGCTCTCCTCATCATCGACCTTTCGCCTGAGCTCGACAAAACGCGGTGCAAAAGGCTTCGTGGAATTCGCACACCACGTGGGGGATTTTCGAGTCGAGTCCAAAGCGCCCATCTATATCTATGATCGGCTCGGAGAACCCAACAAGGATCTCCTCGAGGAGAATCTTACTATTGCTGAGCAGGGCGAATGTGCGGTGACGTTCGCAACGGGAATGGCATCCGTCTCCGCGCTCTGCGGCGTCCTCCTTGGAAGCGGCAGCGAGATCATCGCCCACAAAATGCTGTATGGGTGCACCTACTCGCTCTTTAAGAACTGGCTTCCACGCTACCGCATCAAAGTGACGTGGGTCGATTTCAATGACATCAGGGCGCTGAACAAGGCGATCTCGCCTCAAACCAGACTTCTGTACTTTGAGACGCCGGTAAATCCCACGATGGAGTTGATCGACATCAGAAAAGTGGTCGAGGTTGTGAAGGAACACAACGTCCATCGGAGCAGGCATCACCGGATCTACGCTGCCGTGGATAATACGTTCGCATCGCCATTCTGTCAGCGCCCGCTGGAGCTCGGTATGGACTTCGTCGTTGAATCACTCACCAAGGGCCTCTGTGGGTTTGGAACCGACATGGGGGGCGTCGTGATCGGACCAAGCTGGAGTTACGACCAGCTTCTTCTGTACAGAAAGGATTTCGGCGGTGTGCTCCCTGCGAAAAGCGCGTGGCCGATCCTCGTCTACGGTTTGCCGTCGCTGGCCGTTCGATTCCGGCAACAGATCCAGAGCACCCAAGAGGTTGCGGAGTTCCTCGAGCAGGACAAACGCATCGGTCTTGTCAACTACCCGGGCCTTGATTCCTTCCGCCAGCGGGCGTTGGCGCATACACAGATGCAGGACTATGAGGGTCGTTTTGCTCCAGGCACCCTGATCTATTTCATCCCGAAAGCGAAGACACCCGCCGACCGGCATCGCAAAGCGAACCGGATGGTGAATTACATTGCTGAGAACTCGTACACGATGACGCTCGCGGTCAGCCTGGGAAATATCCGAACGCTGATCGAGCATCCGGGATCCATGACGCACTCTGCAATTCCGCCGGAAGAGCAACTCAAGCGGGGAATAGATCCCGGCGGCATCAGGCTCTCCATTGGCCTCGAAAAAACCGAAGACATCATCCACGATCTTCATCAGGCGTTGAACCAGATATAGGCGACGCGCATCCAGCAATTCTGAATGGGTCGCCGAGACTCCCGCTCTCGTCCTCAGCACTCGACCCAAGAGGTGTGTTGAGTTTTTCACCACTCCAGGCATTTCCACTTCTTGGAATGTCTCTGTCAAAAACGAGAACATGTCTCACATTGTCTGACCCCCTCCCGCCCTAACCCTAAATTTGGAAGCGGGTGTCAACGGCATTCTTGGCACAATCCATGTTAACTTCTTACCGCACAAGGACTTTGCGGCCCAAACCAGGAGGAGACTTTCATGACGTCGATTGCGGTCAAGCTGCAGGAGAATGCTCCGGGTAGATATTATGTCACAAGCGCCTGCAACGGCTGTGGGATTTGCTTCTCGTACGCTTTGCAGAATTTCATGTATAGCAACGACTCATCGTACTACTACATCTTCCAACAGCCGGCGGACCCTCGTGAGGAGAACGATATCCGAAGGGCCATGGAAGTATGCCCGATGAACTGCATCCGGGACGATGGAGATTTTGCCTAGACCGATTCCCCCTATTGCTCACCAGGAGAATTCATGTTCCCAATTATCTCGAAAGAAGACCTCGCATCCACAATCTCGAAGTTTGTCATTCACGCCCCGCTCGTTGCCCGAAAGCGCAAAGCCGGTAACTTCGTCATCATCCGCGTCATCGAAACGGGCGAACGAATTCCGCTGACGGTGGTCGACGGCGACCCAGCCCAGGGGACGATCACGCTCATCGTCCAAGCGATCGGCAAGACGACCAAGCTTCTCTGCACGAAGAACGCAGGGGACCATCTTGTCGATGTGGTCGGGCCGCTTGGCAACCCTACACCGATTGAGAACCACGGCGCAGTTGCCTGCATCGGAGGCGGCGTCGGTACAGCCGAGCTTTATCCGATCACAAAAGCGTTGAAGGAGGCAGGGAACACCATCTACAGCATCATCGGTGGACGGACGAAAGAGCTCGTCATTCTCGAAAACGAAATGCGCGGATGTTCGAACGATGTATACGTGACCACCGATGACGGTTCGTACGGCCGGAAGGGGATCGTCACAGACCCTCTCAAGGAATTGTTGACAGACCCGAAGGTCGGCATCAAGGCGGTCTATGCGATCGGCCCGCTCCCGATGATGAAGGCGGTCGCGAAGCTCACGAAAGACTTCGGGGTCAAAACACTGGTCAGCCTGAACGCGATTATGGTCGATGGGACCGGCATGTGCGGAGGGTGCCGGGTAACGATCGACGGTAAGATGAAATTCGCCTGCGTCGACGGCCCCGAATTCGATGCTCACCAAGTTGATTTCGACGAACTGATCCTCCGCAACAGGAGCTACCTCGAATTCGAGCGTATAGCGAATGAACGGCTTGCCAGCGAGTTGGCACGGGAGGAGGCCTTATGAGCGCGCTCAACCCTCTGAAGCCCTCCGAACGGATGAAGATCGCCCGGCAGCATTCCATCGAGCAGGAAGCTTCCGATCGCGTTCGCAACTTCACTGAGGTCTCGTTCGGCGTTAATGAGGAACGTGCGCTGGTCGAAGCGACACGATGCCTTGAATGCAAGAACGCGATCTGCGTCGAAGGTTGTCCGGTGAACATCGATATCCGGGGTTTCATCGAGTTCATTCTTCAAAAGGACTACGCGGGCGCAGCGAACAAGATCCGAGAGGCGAACTACTTGCCCGCGATCTGCGGACGCGTCTGTCCCCAGGAGGAACAGTGCGAGCTCGTGTGCACGTTGGGCAAGAAGCATGAGCCCGTCGCGATCGGAAAACTCGAGCGCTTCGTGGCAGACTTCGAGATGGAGCACGATCTCTTCACCCCGCCCGTTATCACGGACCATCGAGACGAGAAGGTTGCCATCGTCGGCTCCGGCCCCTCGGGGCTTACCTGTGCGGCAGAGCTGGCAAAGCTTGGTTACCATGTATCGATTTTTGAGGCGTTGCACGCCGTGGGCGGAGTCTTGCGCTACGGTATCCCCGAGTTTCGTCTGCCGAGGAAGATCCTGGATCTCGAAACCAACAGGATCAAGGCACTAGGCGTTGAGATTCAGACGAATTTCCTCGTCGGTCGCACAGCAACGATCGACGAGTTGTTTGACGAGTGGGGTTTCAGCGCTATATTTCTCGGGACCGGCGCCGGGACACCGCATTTCATGGGGATCCCTGGCGAGAGCCTGACGGGCGTCTACTCTGCCAATGAGTTCCTCACCCGCGTTAATTTGATGAAGGCCAACAAGTTTCCGGATTTCGACACGCCCATCAGGATGGGATCGCACGTCGCGGTGATCGGGGGAGGCAATACTGCGATGGACGCCGTGCGCACTTCCAAGCGCCTCGGCGCCGAACGAGCCATGCTCGTCTATCGCCGATCACGTCAAGAGATGCCGGCACGTCAGGAGGAAATTCATCACGCAGAGGAAGAGGGGATCGAGATCCTCCTGCTGACGAATCCGACGCGCATCCTTGGGGACGACAAACACTTCGTTACCGGCATGGAGTGCCAACGGATGGAACTCGGCGAGCCCGACGAGTCCGGCCGCCGCAAGCCTGTTCCCATCAAGGGCTCGGAGTTCATTCTCCCCGCGCAGATCGTCATCGAAGCTGTCGGCCAGCAGCCCAACCCGATCATCCAGTCGACCACTTCGGGCTTGAAGACAGGAAAGCGGGGTGTGGTTGTGACCGATGAGAAACAGGCAACGAGTCGGCCTGGCATTTTTGCCGGGGGCGATCTCGCCCGCGGCGGTGCGACCGTCATCCTCGCCATGCGCGACGGCAAGGTTGCCGCAGCTGCAATTCACGATTATCTTACTTCGAAGCGTTCCGGTCAAGAAGGCATCGTTCAGCCGGAGAAAAAGGCGGAAGAGATAGCCGCAAAGTAAAAGAGTCAATCTCGATTTGCTGACCGAAAGGAAGCGCAGCCTGTCGACCCCGCTTCCCTACCGGTAGGCACAGAATGGCGGAGGAGGTTTGCCTGATGGTATCGGCGAACCTCCTCTCTCTTTTTTCCAACGACCCTCTTAAGTACCGCCGAGGTTCGACTCGACACAGAGGGTTGAGCGAATTCCTCCCCATCATCTCAGTGCAACCAGGTGGACAAACTGAGACTTGCAGTTGCAAACTTTTCTGTCGATTTTGTTGTTAAGAAAGTAGCTTACCGGTTGTTTCCCCCATCAGGCATTACAATGGAGACAGAAGGTGAAAATAGGTATCCCAAGAGAGATTGGGCCTGGCGAAACGCGCGTCGCGGTTATTCCATCGATGATTCCCTCGTTGAAGCATGGAACGCACGAAGTCCTCGTCGAGACGGGAGCCGGCATTGCTGCTTCCTTCACTGATCAGGACTACCTCCAAGCCGGCGCGCAAATCCTTCCTGTCGCAACGTCGCTCTACGAGAGTGCTGACGCTATCCTGAAAGTCCAGCCCCCTCAGATCCATCCCGCGTTTCAAAAGGACGAGGCTGAGCTTGTTCGTGAAGGATCGATCTACGTGGGGTTTCTTGCTCCTGTTGCAAATCCCGACGTCGTCAAGATTTTCACGCGGCGGCGCATCACGAGCTTTGCCATGGAGTACATCCCCCGGATCTCCCGCTCGCAGAGCATGGATGTGCTCAGTTCCATGTCAACGATCATGGGCTATAAGGCCGTGCTGCTGGCGGCCAACAGGCTGGGGAAGATGCTCCCCCTGCTGATGACAGCCGCCGGAACGGTCCCGCCGGCCACGGTCCTCGTGCTCGGAGCCGGGGTTGCCGGCCTTCAGGCAATTGCCACGGCACGACGATTGGGTGCAAAGGTTGAGGCGTTTGACCCTCGCCCGGCCGTGCAGGAGCAGGTCAAGAGCCTCGGCGCGGTGTTCGTCGAAATGGAGTTGCCCGAAAACATCGAGACGGCCGATGGCTACGCAAGAGAACAATCGGCAGAATTCATCAAGAAGGAAATGGAGGCTATCGCGGCGCGCCTCCCGAAAGTCGATGCCGTCATCACCACCGCTCAAGTGTTCGGCAAACGCGCTCCGCTTCTGATCTCCGAGGAGATGGTCAAGCTGATGCGCCCCGGTTCGGTCATTGTTGACCTTGCGGCAGAGCAAGGTGGCAATTGCGCCCTGACGAAGCCGGGGGAGACCGTCGAGGAGTACGGTGTGAGCATCATCGGCCCCATCAATCTTCCCGCGACGATTCCGGTTGACGCCAGCAGAATGTACTCGAAGAACATTACGACGCTCTTTCGGCACTTGTTTCCAAAACCCGACGCCTCGCTGGATTTCAATGACGAGATCGTTCGAGGCTGCTGCATTACGCACGCGGGCGAAATAACGAATGATATCGTGAAGAAGTCTCTTGGGTAGGAGAACCAACCATGTCTGAAACCCTCTTGATGTCAATCTCCGTCTTCGTCCTCGCCACCTTTGTCGGTGTCGAGGTTATTAGCAAGGTGCCGCCGCTTCTCCATACTCCCCTGATGTCCGGGTCGAATGCGATTTCAGGAATTACGCTTGTCGGTTCACTCATTGCAGCCGGTGAAGGGCATGGCGGCTTGAGCGTGTTCCTCGGGTTGGTCGCAGTCGTCTTTGCAACGATCAACGTCGTCGGAGGATTTCTCGTGACCGACCGCATGCTCAAGATGTTCAAGAAGGATCGGACGAAGAAGTTCTGACCACGACGACCAGAGCGAAGAACCTATGAACGCACTTGTACAACTTGCCTATCTGCTTGCGGCCGTCCTTTTCATCCTCGGCCTCAAGATGTTGGGCTCACCCAAAACGGCGCGCACCGGCAACCTGCTGGGAGCCGTGGGCATGCTGATCGCCATCGTCGTGACCTTAACGGACCAGAGGATCCTCGATTTCAGCTACATCCTGACGGGTCTGATCCTGGGATCATTCCTTGGGGTCCTTCTTGCCCAAAAGGTCAAGATGACGCAAATGCCGCAGATGGTGGGGGTGCTCAACGGTCTTGGTGGTGGCGCCTCGACCCTCGTCGCGCTCGCAGAGTATATCCGCATGGGCGGAAGTCTGACCTCGTGGACCCGGAGCGATGCCGGCCTCGACGTGCTCATCGCGATCGTGCTGAGCCTTTTGATCGGAACAGTGACGTTTACCGGCAGTATGGTGGCCTCGGCGAAACTGCAGGGGATGATGCGGGGGGCACCGATCCTCTACCCAATGCAGAAGCAGTCCAACGCCGCAATGCTTCTCGTTATTCTCCTCCTCGGTCTCTTTTTTGCCCTCGACCCAACCCGGTGGTACCTGTTGCTGATCATCATTGTCATCTCCAGCGTTCTGGGCGTCACGAGCGTGATCCCCATCGGCGGGGCCGACATGCCCGTCGTCATCTCACTGATGAATTCCTACTCCGGATTGGCGGGTGCCACCACCGGATTTATTCTTTCGAACAACGTCCTCATCATCAGCGGTACGCTTGTTGGCACGTCGGGGATCATCCTTACCAGCATTATGTGCAGGGCGATGAATCGCTCGCTCGCGAACGTCCTGTTTGCCGGCGTCGGCGCTGATTATAATCCTGACGTCGCTGTAACAGAACAGCGGACAGTCATACGCTACACGCCGGAGGACGCGGCTTATATTCTCGAAAGCGCCCAGTCGGTCATTATCGTGCCCGGGTATGGTCTCGCGGTTGCCCAGGCGCAACATGCACTCCAGGAGTTGGTGGACGTTCTGACCCAGCGAGGATGCAGGGCTCGATACGCAATTCACCCTGTCGCGGGACGGATGCCCGGACATATGAACGTTCTCCTTGCCGAAGCGAACGCACCCTATGACCTTCTCTTCGAGATGGACCGAATCAACGACGAGTTCCAGAACACGGATGTTGCGCTCGTTATCGGTGCGAACGATGTCGTGAATCCGGCAGCCCGCCACAAGAAGAACAGTCCCCTCTATGGCATGCCGATTCTCAACGTCGATCAGGCTCGCACGGTGATGGTCTGCAAGCGAAGTCTGAACCCTGGATTTGCAGGCGAAGACAACGAGCTCTTCTACGATCAGAAGACGATGATGATCTTCGGGGATGCCAAAGCCACCGTCACAAATCTGGTGCATCTCCTGAAGGAGTAGAGAGTCGTCGTTGATGAAGAGCTGGAGAGGAGCGGCTGCTGATGGAGATGCTGGTGCTAGAATGAGAGGACAAGTTGGACCTCGCCTCCCCTTGTGCCTGCCGGGGGTGCGACAGAGAGCTTCATGCCTCGATCCTTACCTGCACCGAAAAAATCTTCTCCCTTGAGGTAAGTCATCACTGTGCCGAGTAAATAGCCGAAGCTGACCCCCAGCGGCAGATCGCTGTACCGGTTCATCCCTTTCGCCACAAGCCCCACGCCGAGAGTTCCAATCAGCGTGTACCCGCCGGGCGTGATCCGCCCTTTGGCCAGAGAACGGACGCTACGATGGAGAGAAGCAGAACCCCGGCGACCACACCGAGCGCCACCGTGATCGGGATAGGATAGACATCGGCAATCACCATCTTTATTCCCACAAACGTCAGGATCACCGACAAGCCAATCTTGAGGTATTGAAAGAGATTCATCAGGCCTGCCAGCGCGAAGTAAAGGGAGCGCAGGCCGAGGATGGCAAAAATATTGGAGGTGTAGACGATGAAAGGATCGGTGGTGATTGCAAAGATGGCGGGAATTGAATCGAAGGCAAACAGCAAATCGGTCGTTTCGACAACAATCAAGACGATAAGCAACAGTGTCGCATAGCGCTTCCCGTCGAGGTTCAAAAAGAACTTTGACCCATGATAGCCAGCCGTGACCGGGATGAACCTTTTGAAAAGCCGAACGACGATGTTTCGCTCCGGATGCACTTCGGCAGCCTCCTTTTGAAATCCCATCTTGATCCCCGTGAACACCAGGAACAACCCGAAGAGGTAGAGAATCCAGTGGAACTTTGCAATGAGGACAACGCCGAAGCCAATGAGCAGGCCCCGCATGAGCTGAGCGCCCAGAATGCCCCAGAAGAGGACCTTGTGCTGATACGGGGCTGGAACTCTGAAATAAAGAAAAATCAGGAGGAAAACGAAGAGGTTGTCGACACTGAGAGAGAGTTCAATCAAGTATCCGGTGACAAATTGGAGCGCAGGCTCTCTTCCTTCCCAGAAGAGGATCCCAAGATTGAACAGCAGTGCCAGCGAGATCCAGATTGCGCTCCAGCCGAGCGCTTCCTTGATCTTGATCTCTCGCGGTCTCCGCTGGAAGATGCCGAGATCCAGCATCAGCAGCGCAACGACCAGAAGAGTAAAGAGCGCTAAGAGCAGAGTTTCGTGAGGAACCATTTTTCCCTTCAGCGCCTCCTCGCAGGGGAAAAGTAGCTACCGAGAACCTGAATCTCGTGTTCTTACCGTTCAGCCCCTCAGCCTCTGCCTTCGCCCGATATGTTACTTTGCAGAATTCTGTGCCAGATTGCTATGATACCGACCATAAGTGAAGTAGATCACCAGACCCACCACCAGCCAGACAATCAACCGCAGCCATGTATCGAACGGAAGACTCAGCATCAGCAATCCGGAAACGACAATTCCCATGATGGGAACGAACGGCACCCACGGTGTCTTGAACGGCCTCGCCATGTCTGGTCTCTTTATGCGCAACATCCAAATTCCTGCGCAAACGATAACAAATGCCAGAAGAGTTCCAATGCTGACGAGTTCTCCCAGTATGTTTATCGGAAGCAATGCACCAAAGAATGCAACGAAGACCCCGACAGTGATCGTCGAAATCCAGGGCGTGCGAAAACGGGGGTGGACTGCTCCAGCCCATTTCGGGAGAAGTCCATCGTGGGCCATGGAATAGAAGACGCGCGACTGACCGAGCATCATCACAAGCATGACAGAGCCAAGTCCGAAGATCGCGCCAAGCTTGACAAGGAAGCTGCCCCATTTGACACCTGTCGCATCAATTCCGACCGCAACCGGATCTGAGACATTTAGGCTCGTATATGGTACGACAGCAGTAAGAAGACCGGAAACCAGGATGTACAATACGGTGCAGATCGCGAGCGATCCCATGATCCCGATCGGCATGTCTTTTTGAGGATTCTTCGCTTCCTGCGCTGCTGTGGACACAGCGTCAAAACCGATATACGCGAAGAAGATAACACCGGCAGCCCGGGCGATTCCCGACCATCCATATTTTCCCCATTCTCCTGCGTTCTCTGGTATGAACGTCTTCCAGTTTACATCGATCGTCGTGGTGGGATTCTGAATAACATACGCACCAGCAACAGCAATAAAGACCAGCACAATCCCTACTTTTACGATCACGATCGCTGAATTGAAATTCGCTGACTCTTTGATCCCGATAACGAGGATGGTGGCAATACCGAGGATCGCCAAAAAGGCGACCAGATTGAAGGATGCAGTCATCATCGGCAACGATGTAATGTCGACATGCATCGTCTCCAGTGTGGCCTTGATTCGCTCGAGATGTTGCCAGTTTCCGTTGTAAAAGACTAGTTCCGTCCCCGGCGCGCCAGTGAGACTGGGAGGAAGATGAATGCCGAAATCATTCAGAAAGCTCATGAGATAACCGCTCCATCCCGATGCCACGGTGGCAGCCCCGAAGGCATATTCAAGGATCAGGTCCCATCCGATGATCCACGCAAAGAGTTCTCCAAGCGTCGCGTATCCGTAGGTGTACGCTGATCCGGCGATTGGAATCAAGGCCGCGAATTCCGCGTAGCAGAGCCCTGCAAACAAACACGCAATGGCAGACAGTACAAATGCGAGAACAATTGCGGGTCCGGCATAATTGGCTGCCGCAGCGCCCGTCAATACAAAGATTCCAGCGCCGATGATCGCGCCAATTCCGAGGGTGATCAGGTTCACCGGACCTAGGGCTCGTTTCAAGCTATGCTCACCACTCTCCTGGGATTCATGCAGAAGAAGATCGAGTGGTTTGGTAATCAACAGTCGGGAAAATCGAGAGGCTTGATCACTCATGCCGTAGACCTCCTTTGTTGGTGAAATTCCGAAACATTCGAGGCAAAGCTGCGATGGGTTTAATTCTACTTCTTTTTGCACTTGAAAACAAGAGAATATTCTCCCGTCAAATGAAACGGCCGGCCCAATATCATGTGGGACGGCCGCTTCCTCCGTATGAGATGCTTGATCAGAAAAGGATCGCTTTGACAATCAGCGCGATCGCAATGGTACCGAGAATGAACCAGAGTACCCGTTCTGCATTCTTAGGTCGTCACAGCCTCTTTCGGCTCCGCGAGGTGGAACTCTCCTTCCCAACGGGCGATGACAACTGTCGCCAAACAATTTCCGATGACATTCACCATTGTTCTTCCCATGTCCATGAGTTGATCGACGCCGAGAAGAACCGCAACACCTTCAAGCGGCAGTCCGAACGTCGCGAGCGTTCCTGCAAGCACGACGAGGGCGGCACGCGAAACGCCTGCGACGCCTTTGCTGGTGAGCATGAGCGTCAGCACGATGATGATCTGATGGCCAATCGTCAGCTCAATTCCCGCCGCCTGCGCCACGAAGACCGCTGCGAGGGAGAGATACAGTGAAGTGCCGTCAAGATTGAAGCTGTAGCCGGTCGGGATGACGAAGGAAACGATACGCCGAGGAACGCCGAGAGCTTCCATGGCCAGCATCGCTTTCGGGAGCGCGGCTTCCGAGCTGCTCGTCGAGAACGCGATCAGCGCCGGTTCCTTGACCGCATTGAAGAACGGCCTGATGGGTACCTTCGCGATCACCGCGACCGTCCCGAGCACGAAGACGATGAAGATCGTGAGCGAAACATAAAGGCAGACAATCAACAAGCCGAGGTTGAGGAGAACGGAAAGGCCCCTGTTGCCGACGGTCACGGCAATGGCAGCAGCCACACCCACGGGAGCATACATCATGACAATGTTCGTAAACTTGAACATCGTCTCCGAGAGCGAATCGCAGAAATGCAGCATCACCTCACGCTTCTCCTTGGCAACCATCGCCAGCGCGAAGCTGAAGAGGAGAGCGAAGACCACCACCTGCAGAACTTCCCCTTCGGCCGCAGCCTGGAAGAAACTCTGCGGAAATACGTGCACCAGAATATCCCCAAAGCTCTGCTGCTTCGTTGCGAGTTCTCCGACTTGTCCGGCGGCCTCCAACGTCACACCGACACCAGGTTTCACGATGTTCACCACGGCAAGCCCGATGAAAAGGGCAAGCGTCGTCACGGCCTCAAAATAAACGATCGACTTAACACCCATCCTTCCCACCTGCTTCAGGTCGCCGTGCCCCGCGACCCCGACCACGAGAGTGGCAAAGATCAGAGGAGCGACGATCGTCTTGATGAGTCGGAGGAAGATGGTGCTGAAGGGACGAAGACCGGAAGCAAAATCAGGGACGACCCAGCCGAGAATGAGGCCAACACCCATTCCGATGAAAATCCACTGGGTCAGTGAGGGTCGTGGTATTCGCACGCGTTCTACTTTTCTACGGTTCGGTCCGGCATAGATCGCTCGGTTCAGGCAAACTCAGATAAATAAGGGCGCGAGCACGAGCGTAATTGTGCTGAGCAACTTGATGAGCACGTGGAGGGAGGGACCCGCTGTGTCTTTGAGCGGATCACCGACCGTATCCCCTACCACGGCGGCTTTGTGAGGTTCAGACCGTTTCCCCCCGAACATACCAGTCTCGATATACTTCTTAGCATTATCCCACGCTCCCCCACCGTTGTTCATGAACAGGGCCATAAGGATCCCTGTGATCGTAGCGACCATCAGATACCCGCCAACAACTTCTGCTCCCGTAGCACCGCCTGCAGGACTGCCGGTGAGCACATACAGCCACCGAAATCCTATTCCGACTGCAACGGTCATAACCACAACGAGCAATCCCGGCGCTACCATTTCCTTGAGCGCAGATCGAGTGACGATATCTACACATTGACCATAATCCGGTTTGGATGTCCCTTGCATGATGCCGGGGTTGTTCTTGAACTGTTCACGCACGTTGTTGATGACCGCATAAGCTGCCCGACCGACTGCCTTGATAGCGAGCGAGGAGAAAATCATCACAAGCATCGCCCCAAACATCGAGCCGACGAACACGGCAGGTTTGGAGAGATCGATGAATCTCAAGTCGAAACCATAATTGCGAACTTCATCAAAATAGGCGCTGAACAATAGGAATGCGGCGAGCCCCGCAGATCCAACCGCGTAGCCCTTGGTAAGGGCTTTGGTTGTGTTCCCGACTGCGTCGAGGCGATCCGTTTTCCTCCGGATCTCTTCCGGCTGCTGGCTCATCTCGATGATCCCGCCGGCATTATCCGTGATGGGGCCGAAGGTGTCCATGGCAAGAATGTACGCTGCTGTGGAGAGCATGCCCATCGTGCCGACAGCTGTGCCGAACAACCCGCCGTGCGCCAGTCCGGAAGACTCCCCCAACAGGTACGTCCCTACGATCGCGGCCCCCACCACAAGGACCGGCAATCCCGTTGATTCCATACCAACAGCTAGACCGGTAATGATTGTCGTGGCGGGACCGGTCTGTGCGGCTTCAGCAATTGACCGAGCTGGGCGATACTTGTACTCAGTGTAATATTGTGTGATGTAAACAATGGCGATGGAGGTCAGCACCCCGACGACACCGCAGATAAAGAAGTTAAAGTAGTGTTCGCTTCCCAACAGCCATCGCGACGCGATGAAGAATCCGATCATCGCCAGAATTGCTGTTACGTAGTAACCACGATTCAGCGCGGTCATGGGATCTTCCTTCTCGTCTGTCCTCACGATCATAATGCCGACGATCGAGGCAAGAATTCCAAAGGCACGGGCCACTAAGGGAAAAAGAAGAACGCCGAAGATGGTCAGCCCCTGCGATTCGAATACGGATACGTTCGACATATAAAGACTGGCTGCGAGAATCATCGCGCCGATGTTCTCCGCTGCAGTCGATTCAAACAGATCGGCGCCGCGCCCCGCGCAGTCGCCAACGTTGTCGCCGACGAGGTCCGCAATGACGGCAGGATTGCGTGGATCGTCCTCCGGAATGCCAGCCTCCACCTTGCCAACAAGATCTGCCCCTACATCCGCCGCTTTGGTGTAGATTCCACCGCCAAGCTGTGCGAAGAGTGCCACAAAGCTTGCACCGAAACCGTAACCAACAATGAGGAGGGGGATCTTTGAGACATCCTTTAACACATCGAGACCCTCAATGAGCGTGAACAGTCCAGCGACGCCGAGCAGACTCATGGCAACCACGAAGAACCCGGAGACCGCTCCACCACGCAGCGCTGTCTGCAGTGCGCCGTTGATCCCTTTTGTCGCCGCTGCCGCTGTCCGGATGTTGCTCCGAATGGAGACCCACATCCCCATGTAGCCCGCAGCCACCGAGCACGCCGCCCCAAGAATGAACGAGAGCGTTGTCCAGAACGCAAGGCCGAGTGGGCTTGTTGGATCGTGTTCCGTCGGAGTGCGAACGAACGCATAGAGAATGTAGATAAGTGCTGCGAGCGCCAGCGCAAGGAGAATGATGGTCCCGTACTGCCTGCGAAGGAACGCTTCAGCTCCCTGTTTGATCGCATCTGAGATTTCTCTCATCCTCTCCGTCCCCACATCACGCCTCATGACATCACGAATGAGAAAGACCGCAAAAAGCAGTCCGATGACACTGCAAGTTAATATGAGAGTGAGTTCCATGAGAGTGTTACCATGAATGTGTGTTCAGTGTTGGTTAGTAAATCCGAAACCGATTGGTGACCTCATTCGGCGATCCCCGGCATCCCTTTCGGCCCGGCACCCGACCTGTGAGAAGACCATCGCGTCCAGTAGAAGTAAAACGGGAGCGAAACGAGAAGCAGCACAATTCCGATGACGGCATTCCTCGTATCCTCAACCAGCGTATTATAGATGAACCACGTCGCAATCCCGACGAAGAGCAGTGTGGCGTAGGGGTAGCCCCAGGCTTTATACGGCCGTTCTGCGTTCGGCATCTTCCGGCGAAGCACAATAACACTCAACGCCGTCAGTGCGTAGAACGCCCAGGATCCGAAAACGACGTAGGAAGTGATCTGCTCGTAGGTGCCGCTCAGCGTCAGCAACGCGCTCCAGACTCCGAGGGTGATGATCGCGATGTATGGACTCCGATAGCGAGAATGGACTTTCCCGAACGATCTCGAGAACACCCCGTCAGCCCCCGCAGCGTAGATCGACCGGGGTCCGCCGAGGAGCATGCCGTTCGTGGTTCCGAACGTTGAGCACAGGATACCGATCACGATCAGCGACGCGCCAACCGGTCCGAGCACCGTCTGCGCGACGTCTGCCGCTATCCGGGGCGACCCGGGCATGGAACCGATCGGGATGGCAAACGCGTAGGCGAGATTGGCGCTCAAATAGAGAACGATCACAGCCAGTGTCCCGATGAGCAGTGAAAACGGTACATTGCGTCGGGGGTTCTTGAATTCGCCGGCAGTGAGGGTCACATCGATCCATCCGTCGTATGCCCAGAGGGCGGATATCATAGCGAGACCAAACGCAGCAGTGCTTTGGCTCGTCCAATGATCAGGCCACCACGGGAGGAAATTTGTCGAGCTTCCTTTTCCGGAGAAGACCACAGCCAGAATCAATCCGATAAGCGCAACAACCTTGGCTGCCGTAAAAAAGTCCATGACCCACCCGCCAAACTTGACGCCGCGTACATTGATATAGGTGACCGATGCAATCGCCGCGATCGCGATGATCTGTACCCAGCCGAATGAGAACTCCATGGGATGCCCGAAGAACGACCACTCGCCCCTGTAGAGAGCGTGCTCCGGCGTCAACACGGGAATGAAATAGCCCAGGAATGTTGCGAACGCCATGGCGATCGCCGCGGCCGAACCCGCTTTGTTGATGAAATAGTCATTCCAGCTGAACAGGAATCCCCAGATGCGCCCGAAGCTTTCCCGAAGATAGACATAGGGACCGCCTGCCTGCGGGAGGACCGCGCTCAATTCCGCAAGCGTCAAGGCGCCGAAGAGGGTCAGCATACCCGCAACCACCCAGACAAGAATGATCGGCCCCATCGCCTGCAAGTGACCCGCAATCGTCGCCGGCACGATGAAGATGCCCGAACCAATAATGACGCCCATATGAATCGCAATCCCTTCGCGCAAGCCGAGGACGCGCAACAATTGCGGTTGGCTGGGCTTTTCCGCCGACGGCTGAGTCGCTCCGGACGAAATAGCCGCCGTCACGGTTGAACCTCTTGTTGTTTGGGATGCAGGTGACTCTTCCAGAAGCCGTACGAGAAGTAGACAGCCAGCCCCACAATCAACCAAACACCAAATCGAATCCATGTGATCGTTGGCAAGCCCATCATCAGATAGATGCACATGCCGATGCCAAGGAGCGGCACCCAGGGAACGAAGGGTGTTTTGAAAACCCTCGGACGATGCGGATCGGTACGCCGCAGAATAATGATGCCCGCGTTCACAAGGACAAAAGCAAACAATGTTCCGATATTCGTCAGCTCAACGATCTCATTGATGTTCGCAACGGAGGCGACTGCTGCCACGGCAACACCCGTCCAGATCGTCGTCACGTACGGCGTTTGATACTTCGGATGGACCTTCGCAAAGTACTTCGGGAGCAGGCCGTCGCGGGACATTGAGAAGAAGATTCGGGGTTGTCCGAGCTGAAACACCAGGAGAACGGCCGTCATCGAGATGACAGCACCAAGGGCGACGATCCCTGCCGCCCAATCCAGGCCGAGGCGGGCGAACGCAGCCGCCAGCGGATCTGCCACCCCGAGCTTATTCCACGGCTCGATGCCGGTCAAGACTGCTGCTGTTGCAACGTAGATCACCGTGCAGACGACCAGAGAGCCAATGATGCCGATCGGCATATCCCTCCCCGGATTGCGACACTCCTCCGCTGCCGTCGAGATCGCATCGAAGCCGATGAATGCAAAAAAGATGAGACTGGCCCCGGTCCAGACTCCAGCGAATCCGTTCGGCATAAACGGTGTCCAATTCTCCGGCTTGACGTAGAACGCGCCTACAGCGATGAAGAACAAGAGGATGACAACCTTCAGTGCCACCATAATGTTGTTTGCGCGCACAGATTCCTTGATTCCGATGACCAGGATCCACGTTACGGCTGCAACGATTGCGATCGCTAGAAAATTGAAGATGAGCGGAATGCCGAGGATGGTCGGATGAGTCACCCACGCCTCGTACGGCAAGGCAATGTCCGGTGAAACAGCGCCGCCGGCACTCACAACCGCTTCGGCGGCTTGATGGGCTGAGCGATAGTCCACAGCAAGCCAGGCAGGAATATGCATCCCAAGTCCGCTCAACAATTGATGGAAGTACGCGGCCCACGCGATGGCTACTGCCACGTTCCCCACAGCATACTCAATGATTAAGTCCCAGCCGATAATCCACGCTATGATTTCACCAAGCGTCGCGTAGGAGTAGGTGTACGCGCTTCCCGAAATCGGTACCAGCGCCGCAAACTCAGCGTAGGAGAGCGCGCAGAAACTGCAGGCGACAGCCGTGATAATGAAGGAGAGCATGACCCCAGGACCTGCGCCGAGGTGGCTTGCCCCCCCTGCAGCGGCGGTTCCGATCACTGCAAAGATTCCCGTACCGATGATCGCACCGATGCCGAGCGACATGAGATCGATCGCTCCCAGCGAACGCTTCAGGCGTCCTTCCGTGGAGAGCTCGGCATCCGCTTTGATTTGATCGAGGTTCTTCGTTCGGAGGATTTGAATCCACATTTGATGGTTCGACAGACCTCAGCGGATGGGCTGAGATTCACGCTTACGAGCAGTAAGTGAATGGATAAGGGTTTGCTGACCGCAAAAGGATTGAGGGGTTCGCGGTAGCTCTGAGGTTGGCTCTCTTCCGCAAAACCCGGTCTCTATGGGCAAATATTACTCATTAAAGTGTGAATGTCCAAGCGAAATCTGCAGTGCGCGTCACGGAACGCCGAATTGCCCCGGTGACTCATCCACCGAAGATCACGAACTGAACTTCCTCCGGGAGCAGTGTGCTCACGGAACGCATGACGCTTCCTTTCAGCACATATTCGAGCCGGCTCCGGTGCTGCGCCCCGATGATGACCCGCTCAACACCAAACGTCGCTGCCTGCTCAGCGATCGTATATCCGACGTCATAACTCGGAATTTGCAGGGACTGAAAGTCGATTCCGGCGTCGGTACAGATTTCTTCAATCCGCTGTTCCTGTCCGTTGGTCGGCATCTCAAGCATCGCGGGCAATGCTCCCACAACAATTTCCTTTACGCGCAGAACAAAGAGGAACGCGTTGCGCGCCTTCGCCTCTTCGGCGGCAAAGCGCAGAAGCTTCTCGTTCATCTCCTTCACCGCCACCAGATACTTCGTGCCCGGAAGCTCCTTTCTCCGGCGGCGACGTTGCGGGGCTGGTGCTGCGATCGGTTCAGGCGCCGTGACAACCATCGCTGCTCGACGCTTCCCCAGAGCGCGCGCCGACAGACCGATCGCCAGGATTGCCAATGCAAAGATGATCGCATCGGTTTTCCTGGCCGCAATGGAGATCTCCACAAGAAAAAGGATCGTTGCTGAGATGAGCATGAAGAGCTTCTCGAGGGGTTTCAGATAGACCGACTTGTCGGTTGCCGTCGACCCGATATTGATTGTCATCGCCCCGACAACCCCAATCGCGTAGAGATGAGAGAGCGCCTCAACGTCGCTGATGATCAGCAACACGGTGATCGGCACGACCGTCGTCACGAAAAGCGGGAGGATGGGGACCCCGTGTCTGTTCAATCGCCGTAACGAGGAGGGCAGTTCTTTGTCCACCGACATCAGGAACTGAATGGAGATAAGATCATTCAGGGCTGTGTTCCCTGCTGAGATCAACAGGACCCCAAGAGACAGTGCAACGAACCAGCCAAACCAGTGACCGACGTAGTGCTCCCCCAGGAATCGCAACATGTCCTCAAGGTACGCCCCAGGCGCCAGGCCCTTGACTGCCAACATCGCCAGCCCCAGGAACGCGTTGACAAGAATGACTTTGGTGAGAACAGCGAGGATCGCACGCTTTGAATCTCGGGCAGGATCCTTCATCAAGCCTGTCATGTTGGAGATGGCTTCAATCCCTGAAAGACTCAGGATGAAACCGATGAAGATCCCCCAGTTATGAAAGATTCCCCCTTCGGGGGGAGTAATTGTCGCCGAGGTCAGGGCTGTAGGTGCTGATGCAACAACGACTATAAGAAGGATCAGAATAGTGAAGACGGAGATCGCCAGAGCCAAACCACCGGAATGCTTGGGACCGAACCAGTTGATCGCCCCGATGCTGAGAATGATCAGAATCGCCCAGAGCGCGGGGTGGTGCAGGCCAAGATAATGACACGCATCGAGGACCGACAATGCCATCGTAACAACGTAGTCGGCAGCAAGGAGGAGTGCACCGACGACCGCCAGCAGCTGCGAACGGTGGTAGACAGAACTGTAGACCCCGCCTCCGTTGGGATATAATCGACAAATGGTAATGTAGTTGATGGCAACGAGGGACGTCAGGACCATCATCAAGGAGAGATGCCAGAAGCTGCTGTACCCCGCCAGCGCGAAGCCGATGCCGAGGACGTAGGCAACGCTTGTCCCCCAATCACCGTCGAGAATAGCTGCACTGCGCAGCCACCCGAGAACGCGGGGTCGGCTGGTGGCGAGCTGTGTGACACCTGAGTGGGACGGCATGGTCTGGGAAACGTCTTGAGGCAAGATCTCTGTCCGGTTCTAAAAAAGGGAAGCCGAGGCAGAACGTACCCCGGCTTTCCGTAAAGACCCGTCCATGGTACTACTTAATGCGTATGGAAGCAACCGCTTTCTCGAAGGCTGGTAAGAAGTCTTTTCTCGCGGGCTGATAGTAGGTCAGAATAATCCGATACACCTTGTCGTTCTTTACAACAAAATAGACCCTCCGTCCTATTTCCCTTGCCGGTGAATAGTTGAGGTAGATTGCCTTCAGCCCGTCGATCTTTGTCTCTCCCCTCGACGTAACCTTGAACATCTTCTCATTCTGCTCAACTACCTTGTCTACCGTTAGTTTCTTTGCCGGACGAACGTCGATGAGGATGTTAGAGTCCTGCCGATAGCCCTGAATCTGCAGCATGAACTGCACCTCACCGGAGGGTGGCGGGCTTGATGGCTCAAAGTTGTTGGGGTACGATATGTCAAGAAATGAATTCGAAAACGTCTCAAACTCCGCGGAAGGAATCGCGGGATTTACAGGAGCTGCCTTCGGCTTTGGCAATTCTACGGAGGCAAAGAACGAATCGACGACGACCTTGTAGGGCTCAAAGAAATCGTTGAACGCCTCATAGGAGACTGTGTACATCATCGAGTCTTTGATCGCGAGCGTTCGAATCACCGAGATCTTGTTCTTCTCGTCAAACCGGCCGCTGTACGTGATCCTGCTCGCTGGCGCATCTTCGATCTTCGACGGTTCAACTGACTGCACGGTGTAGCCACTGGCGGTGAGATCGGTCTTGAGATTGTTCATATAGGTCTCAAGCGGCTTCAGCGTGTCGAGCTTTTCGTACTTCACCGAGAGCTGAGCCCCGTCTTGCCCTTCCTGCGCGGTCGGATCATAGAACTTCTGAAGGGCATCCTGCGAAGTGTAGAAACTCACCTTCGTACCCTCGGTCACTTTCTGCCAGCCTTGCGGTATTGTGAACTGCACCTTGAAGTAGGGATCTTGGAAATGTTCCCACCCTGTTATGTTCGCCGTCATGGGCTTCTTGCTGCATCCTATCAGCAGGAGGACACCGAGTGTGAAGATGCTCAGCAGTCTCTGGTTCATCGCACGAGTCCTTTCGTGTATGATCTTAGGTCTGTTGGCTGTCTTAGCCGATGAAATAAGATTTTATGACATAGCCTATGATGATCACGAGCGTCAGCACCACGAGACCCATGAACACGTAGAAGCCGGTGACGGGGTGCTGTTCTTTCTGCGTTGACGTTTCTTGATCTGCCATGAAGAGTTCCTCAGTGAGATTCCACAAGCGCGAGTAGCCGGCTCAAACCAATCCGTTCTGTCGCCCCGAAATGAATCCGGAGTCTGCTTCGAGTTGAACAACAGATACTGAAAGCGGCCCGAGTTCAGCGTGACAGAGAGGGTTCGTGATACGCGTTCTAGTCAACCGGTATCCCCAGAGATATGAGCATGTTCTTAGCGTCTTTGTTCGTCGGGTTGAGCTTCAGCACCCTTCTGTACTCCTCGATCGCCTTATCTTTGTCCCCAGACAATTGATTCGCCTGCCCGATCCAAAGGTGCGTCTGCCAATCATCCTCTTTATACTTCAGCGCTCTGCTCAAGCTCTCAATCGCCTGAGAGTACTTCTTCTCCTTCAAATAAGAAGCACCGATGTTTTTGTACGCTTCGCTGAGATCTCGCTTGTACTTAGCTTCCTCGTTGGCAGGAATCAGCTTGATCCAGGTTTCGTACTCCCTCCTTGCCTCAGCAAGCGAGTCCACCGACAACGATATGAGCGCCTGCGCGAGATACAAATGACCAGCTGCGTAGTCTGGCAGTTTGCTTGTCACGTAGCGAAGAGCCACGCGAGCGCTATCGAAGTGTGCATTATCAGAGCGTCCCAATACCATTTCACAGAGGGCAAAGTTCACGAACAGGGTGTAGTGCGTTGAGTCCAACGCGATCGCCTTCTGGAACATGACAGCAGCCGGCTCCCACTTCTGCCAACTCATGTAAATCGTGCCCATATTGATGTACACCGCTTTCAGATCGGGCCTGATCTTGACGATCTCTTGATACGTTTGCAGCGTGAGCGTATCCTTTTTCAGCTCCGAGTAGTCCTCAGCGAGCTCAATAAGATCACCCAGCTTGAGTGCGTCCACCGATCTCAGTCTGGTGTAAGAATCAACGCCTTCCTTATACTGCTTCAATCTTGATTGAGAGCTCGCGAGGAAGCGCAACACATCACCATTCTTGGGATCGTTCTTCAGCGCTCGCTGCGCGGCCTTGATCGCATCGCTGTACTGACCGGTGAAGTAAAGGGCCTCGGTGTACGACGGCCATACATCTTCTGCGTTCGGGAAGCGCCGAACATACAGCTTCAGTACCTCCGCTGCATCGACATAGAGCTTCGGTCGCGAGCTCATGTACATCCTTGCAAGCTCCAGCAGCGCTGCCTGGTTCGTTGTGTCAATCACTGCGACACGCTTGTACTCGCGCGCAGCGTCGTTGTACCGATGCTCCTTGTAGTAGAGCTTGGCAAGACTGTTGTGCACGTCGACCCGCGTTGAATCGAGCTCGATAGATTTCTCGTACTGCGTGATGGCGAAGGGGGTGACCCCCTGTCTGCTGTACGCTTCCCCTAGTCCTTGATAGACCACCGCCAAATTCGGGTTCGCTTCTTTCGCTCGTGAAAGGGCGATGATCGCTTGGTCAACGGAATCCGCCTCCAGTAGGACGAATCCTAGTTGGATCAACAGCTTCACATCGTTCTTTTTCTCGACTAGACCCGATTTCAGAGCGTTGTATGCGCCCGTGATATCTTTTCGGCTTCTTGCGACGTTCGCCACCAGCAGATAGCCGCTGACATTTGTCTCATCCAGTGATATCACTTTCTCGCCGGCCAGCTTTGCAGAATCAAGGTTTGAGATTTTGAAGTACGCCTCACCAAGAAGTAGCCAGGCATCGGCGCTTCTGGCGTTTGTCTCGACGAACTGACGAAAAACAGCAATACCCTCCTTTGTCTTCCCCTGATTGAGCAGATCTTTTCCCCGATCCAGCTCTGCTTGAGCAAACACTGAAGTCGGGATAACTATGCACCAGAGAACAAGAATAGCGGCGATCTTTTTCATTGCGGAACTACTCCTGAGTGAGTTGAATGACGCGGTACGGCACCGTCTTTGGAACAAGTCCGGCGTCCCAAAAGATCTTCTGTCCAGGCATGCTCGCAACAAACGTGCTGAAGCCCTGTGCCACCCCCGGACTCTTCTCTGAAGTGTAGATGTAGATGGAGTAGATGAGAGGATACACCCGATCATACATATTGTTCTGATTCAGCTTCACCGCCTCCTCGGTCTTTCCCTCCTTTGGCTGTATGTCGAGCAAACGGACGTCTTTCTTGAACCATCGGCCCTTCGGTTGAGTCGTGTCTTCCCAGGTTGCGTATGAAATCACGCCGATCGCAGACGGGTGAAGGGCGACGTATGCGATCACATCGCTCTGCGACGGGGCGACAAAGGAGGGAACAACCTCCTTTTCCGGCTTGAAGAAAACCCGGGTCAGCAGCTCATAAAGACCGGAATTCCTGCCCGTGACACAGAACTCAATTGGCCCGCTGAGCTTCGAGCTGGGGACTGCTCTCCAATCCGCGAGCTTGCCCACAATGATCGCCGCGAGAGTTTCCGCGGAGAGCGATCTTGTTCGGTTTGACGAATGGACAAGGATTGCGAGCGCGTCACTCGCCATTTCCGTCTCAACGACCCTGATCTCTGCCCCTTGAACTGCTGCACGCTCTTCGGCGTTCAGCGGCCGATCCACCACAATGCAAGCAGCGCTATCGTTGATCATTTGCACGATTGCGTCGCGGGTGGTCATCCCCAAGACCTGCACGACAGCGCTGGTGTAGATGCGGTGGTACTCTTCTGCCTCTTGCTGCATCAGCGGCAGGTACGCATCCGTTGCCAACACCTGAAGCGCTCCGGTCCTGATATCCGATCCCGGCTGCTTTCCGCAACCGACGAGGACAACCAGAATCCACAACAGCAGCCCGGTGGTTTTCATTGGTCTTGTCTCTCAGCTTGCGTGGCTCGCATTCTCGTCACTGCAAACCGATAGATGCCAAAGAGCAGCAACACGACACCAAACGCGATCCGGACGTTCGAGGGCATTCCTTCATTGACGACCCCCCCGGTCAGGACCAGGATCCCGAAAATCCCCACGACCCCCGAGATGGCGTAACCGACTATCTCAGAAGGACGAATCGCTTTCAATACTCACTTCCCTGTTGTGAGCTTGAACCGGAACGGAATGGAAACCCAGACCGAAACAGGCCCGTTCTTCATCATTGCAGGCGTGAAGACCCACTGCATCGCTGCATCGACTGCTGGCTGGTTGAAGATTTCCGCATCACTCTTCAACACGACCGCCTTCCTGGCCTTTCCTTCCTTATCGACCCAAATCTTCACCCACACCGTCCCTTCAAGTCCGGCACGTGTGGCAAGGTCGGGATACTTTGGCGTCACCTGCTTGATTGGCTCCGGAGCTTTCTCGTAGGGGACATAGTCGGCCGGCGGCTCCTCCTCCTCGATCCTGATCTCCTCTTTCGCACCCCCGCCGGTACCCGTTGACACGATCGGTGCCGTTTGTTGGCTCAGCTCTTGTTGTGTTGCGATCGTCTGCTCAGGGCTGACCTCAGCATCTGGCACCGGGACCGGGATACCAACGCTCGGCTTCAGCGCAGCACTTGTCACCGCTACAGCGGGAGCAGCGTCCTGCAGAGATGGAGGCGGTCCAAGTTCACTGTACTTCATGATGCGTATCGTACGGGCCCCCTCGTCCTCTTTGCTGAGATAGACGGTTCCCCAGTAGATCCCTGCCCCCAGGAAGTGGAACGCTGCTGCGATGACCAACCCGCGCACAAGATAGTTCCTGTACACCTGCTTGAGCTCGGGGGCACCGTAGTTCGTATAATACTTTACGTCAAGTTGTTCCATAGACTTTCGCTCCTTCCCTTACGAGGCTCTTGCTTTTTGTATCTCTCGCACGTCGTATGGCTGCATCGGCGCAAGGCTAAACCTCGTGATATCGGCAAGGTTAAATTCGTCCAATATGTCAACCATCATCTTGTATGTGCTCGCGCGATCGATCCGCAGAAGGGTAATCAACTTCGGATTACTCTTGATGCGCTCCAGCAACAGGGCGTGAAGGTCAGCGAACTCGACTTGTTTCGCTGGCTCCCTCGCCATGTTCCAGTAGATGGTGTTATCCGGAGCAACACGAATCGTAAGCAGGTTCGATTCAGCCACCTCGACAGTGTTCTTGTCGTCTGGCGGGACGTTGATCTCCATCGCCTGCGGCTTGCTGAAGTACGTCGTCAGCATGAAGAACGTCAACAATAGCAAGATGACGTCCACCATCGGCGTCATATTGATGCTAACGCCTAGCCTGTGCTTTTTTATGTGTTTCTTGCCGGCTTTGCGGGCGGCACTTTTCGATTCGCCAGTTTCAACAGCTGCCATAGTTCTTACTCCATCAACGATTAGGTTTTCTTAGCCTCGGTAACGAGGTTGAACCGAGTGATTTTTGATTTCTGCAGGATGTCTATGACGTCTTCAACGGGACCGTAGGGTGCCTCCTTGTCGCCTTTCACCACAGTACGAAGCTTCGGATTGGCAACACGGGCCTGGACCAGGAGGCTGCTCAGGTTATCTTTCGTGATCTCAATCTCAGGCCGCAGCTTGTTTTCCTCGCCGAAGAGCGTAGCCATAATAAGCTGCGAAGGCGACCCCAGGAAGATTCGTCCATCCCTCGAAATCGTCACGATGATAACATCCGACTCCGGCAATTTGAATTGCGCATGGGATGCCGGCAGGTTGATTACAACAGCCTCGGGCGGTCGGAACTGCGTGGTCATCATGAAGAACGTCAGCAACAGCAATATGACGTCCACCATCGGCGTCATATCGATCCTGACCGATATACGGGCTTTTTTGATTCTCGCCATAGGAAGACCTCACCTATTTGGATTTTCCAGTTGGGGTTTTCTCCGCCAATGATTGGACGATAGAATAGCTCGCTTCGTCGATCATGTACGTAAAGTTGTCGACTTTCGTTGTGAAAAAGTTGTACGCGAGGATCCCGGAGATCGCTGCAACAAGCCCGCCGGCCGTATTCACCAGCGCCTCTGAAATTCCAAGTGCAAGCTGGATTGCATCAGGTGTGCCAGCCTTGGCCAGTGCGTTGAACGCACGGATCATACCCAGCACGGTTCCAAGAAGTCCCCACAAAACGGAAACCGTGGCAATTGTTGAAAGGGCGACCAGGTTCTTCTCCAGCAGTGGAACCTCCAACATCATCGCTTCCTCAATCGCGTGCTGAACCTCAGCCATCATTTCTTTCTGACTCTTGATATCCCCTTCCTGGATCATCATCTTGTAGCGCTCCAATCCCGTCCGAATGATGTTGGCGCAGGAACCTCGCTGCTTATCACACGCTGCAATTCCGCCATCGATGTTTCCCTTGTTGATCTCCAGCGTCACGTTCTTCAAGAAAACCGCCAGTGATCCTCGCCCTTGCGCTTTGCGCAGCGAGAAGATGCGCTCGAAAACGAACGTCGCCACCATAAGCGTCATCGCGATCAAGCCGATAACGAGGTAGCCGCCCTTCTGGATGTAGTCGGGCATCAAGTATGCAAAAATGAAATATGCAACGATTAAGGCGACAACCAGCACGATCGTCATGAATACAGATTGTTTCATCGGTACTCCTTTCGTTAGGTGAAAAAGTGAGTTAGTAACGAGAACGGTTACTTGAAATTCTTGACAGCCACATCCCGTGTCTCCTCCAGGTCAAAAACGCTGGCAAGCCGCGTGATGACAAAAACGTTCTGCACGCCTTTCCCCACCTCGCACAGCTTGATCTTCCCTCCCGCTTTGGTGTACATCGTATGGATCCCCACCAGCGCTCCTATCCCAGAACTGTTGATATACGTCACCCCCCCCAGGTCCAGCACGAGCTTTCTGTTTCCTTGCTCCAACAGATCGCGCGCTTTTGACTTCAACTCGTCGGTCTCCTCACCACCGATCAGCGAACCGCGTGGCTCAAGGACAGCGATCTCGAGGTTATTCATCGTGGAGACTTTCAGCGCCATACCCCCTCCCTCATGTGTGCGTTAAGGGTGATTGTTAACTGGTTGAGATCAGACACTTTTTCTTTCTGTCTCATCTAACTGGCAATCGTTGTGCCATCGAGATGAGCCTGCGGAGCGGCGAAAAAAGCACTCTTCCGGCACATGACGACTTCATCGGCAGAAGGTGATTGAAAAATGCAATGTCAATCCTGACACAGGGACCCCGCTTGAAGCTAACCCGTTGAGGTGCAGACAGATAGGGACGCTTGCAGAACGCAAAGGAGAGAGGGATGTTCAAAGACCGTATTTCTTGCGCTTCCGCCATAATGTCGCAGGATCGATGCCAAGAATCTGAGCGGCTTCATCGTAATCCTTGGCGTTCTGGAGCACTCTCTTGATGTGAAGTTTTTCTATCTCCTCGAGGGACAGCGCTCGCGCTGGGCGTTCGAGAGCGGAGCGGATTTCCTCGGGTAAGTGGGTCTGATCTATGACCCCATTCTGGGCAAGAAGGACGGAGCGCTCCATCACATTTTCCAATTCTCGAACGTTACCACTCCATCGATAGGCACGAAGGGCCTTCATGGCATCTGCGTTCAGCTGCAGCGGCGCTTCCTTTCCGAACTTCTTCAAGAAGTGCTGGATGAGCAATCCCAAGTCCTCCGGCCGATCGCGCAGTGGAAGGAGTTTGATTCGCACCGCGTTGAGCCGATAGAACAAGTCTTCTCTGAACGTGCCTTCCTTGAGTGCCTCCTCGAGGTCGCGGTTCGTTGCCGCAATAATACGCACATCGACTTTGCGCGGTACGCTTTCGCCGAGTTTCTCAAACTCTTTGCTCTGCAAGACGCGCAGCAGCTTTGCTTGTATACCGGGCGAGAGATCTGCAACCTCATCGAGGAAGATCGTCCCACCATCCGCCAATTCGAACCGACCCTGACGATCTTTGACGGCGCCCGTGAAAGCGCCCCGAACGTGCCCGAAGAGCTCACTTTCGAGCAGCTGCTCGGGGAGGGCGGCGCAGTTCACCTTGACAAACGGTCCTTCGGCACGCGGGCTTTTCTGGTGAATGAAATGCGCAAACAGCTCTTTCCCCGTTCCGCTCTCTCCTTCGACAAGGACGGAAATTGTACTTTCAGCCACGCGCGCGGCCAGATCAAGCTGCGCAAGCATTTCGCGGCTCCGCGTGATAATCTCTCCTGTCCCCTGCGTGACCGCAAGCTGGTCCCGCAGGCTCCGCACCTCCAGCTCCAGCTTGTGGTGTTCCCAAGCTTTCTGTGCAAAGAGCTGCAACTCCTTGAAGTCGAAGGGCTTCTGAAGATAGTGATAAGCCCCTTTCTTCATGGCATCGATGGCACTGTCGATGGAGCCATGGGCCGTAATGATCACAACGCTCGTGTCAGGCGAGTGCTTCTGGATTTCCTCCATCAATTCTATTCCGTCAATCGGCGCCATCTTCAAGTCGACGAACGCGAGGTCAAACTTCTCCTGACGCAGAATCTCAAGCACCTCCTGCGGCTTCGAGAACAGGCGCGTTTCATATCCGATGGAGGCAAAACAAATGCCCATCGTCTTGAGAATGTTCGGCTCGTCGTCAACAACAAGCACTTTTGGAACTCTCTCGTCCATCTCTGGCCGTCACACTAATGGAATGGTAAAGAAGAACGTGCTTCCCTGCCCGACAATACTCTCGACCCAGATTTTCCCCCCGTGCGCCTCCACAACCTCTTTCGCAATTGCAAGGCCGAGGCCGACGCTTCCCGGCGTCGATTCCGTTGCCTGCTTCACTTGAACGAACTTATCGAAGATAGCCTCTACTGCGTCCGGAGGGATCCCGCGCCCGGAGTCCGCCACGGAGAGCCGAGCGGAATCATCCACGAGTTCCGACCGAATGATAACGTCCCCGTCCGGCGGTGTATAGCGGAGCGCGTTACTGACGAGATTGGTAATCACCCAGGAGAGCTGCTGCTGATCGCCCGCAATCTCAGGTATCGTCAGTGAGATCTCCGTCCTCAGGTGAATGTTCTTCTCTTGAAACTGCAGGCGCAAGGGTTTGAGGGCTTCGTCAACAAGGGACCGCAGATTGATCTTCTCCCGCTTCATCTCATACTTGCCTGATTCCAGTCTGGAGAGATCGAGCAGTTCCCTCACAAGTTTCGTCAACCGTTCACAGTCGTCCTTTGCGGTGGAAAGCATATCAAGCTGACGCTCGTTGACCTTTCCCAGCACCTCTTGTGACAGAATGTCGATCGCCATGTTGATCGACGTCAGCGGCGTTCGCAACTCGTGCGAAACGGTGGCCATGAATTCAGACTTCATCCTGTCGAGGTTTTTGAACTGGGTTACATCCTGCAGCAACGTGACGACACCCTGGACGTTCTCCCTTTCGTCTACAATCGTGGTCTGGCGCGGACGAAAATAGAGAGTCTGATTCTCTTCCTGAACGGTGAGGAGAAGATCACGCGCGGCTTGTTCCGAACCGCGCGCTGCCCCCGGAGTCAGCAGCAGGAGCCACCGCTTGTCCTGCACGATCTCGCCCAGGAGCTTGGTCTGCCATTCGCGGTGCCCGACGTTCAAAACCTTCATCGCCGCCTGATTCATCAGAAGAAGGTGATTCTCCTGGTCTGTCACAATCACGGGGTCCGGGATGCTCGCGACAATCGCCTCAGACTTCTTCTTTTCCGCGACCAACTGGTGTACGTTCATCGCTTCGTACTCACGCAACCGCTCCGTCATCTTGTTGAACTCTTGCCCTAACTCCCCGATTTCATCGTTCGTGGTAATGTCTATCTTCTGATTCAACTGTCCGCGCCCGATGCGACGCGCAATCTCAGAAAGCCTCTCCGCCGGCCTGATAATAGTTCTCGTGAACTGGACGCTGGCAAATAGGATGAGGATAATTGCCAGAATGGAGGTGAAAAGAACTGCAAGCGCAGAATTACTGGTAGCCTCCCTTGCGCGCCTGTCAGCGGAAGCGACGGCCGTTTGATTGAACTCGAGATACCGATAGCATTGATCTGCCAATCTCTGCGTGATCGGAGCAATGACGCTCTGCTGAAATCCGCGCGCCTTGCCCCTCTTCGCCGCACCTTTCAAAAGGTTGGAAAGAGAATCAGAGGCTTGCAGATAGGCTCGATAGCCCAGAACGATGCTGTCAATGACCGCAGGTTTTGGCGCGACCGTCACGCTGTCTTTGGCGGTGCCTAACCATTGTATGAAGTCGTCGCGGTTCTTGTTGAAAATCGCTATGGCGGAGTTCAGCTGGTCACTTGCCGTTATCTCCCTCCCAGGTGTCCCCGGAAGAGCAATACCGACATAGAGCATCGACTCCTGGGCCTTCTGTTGCTGCTCGAGAGCCGTCGACATGTGTTGGGCAGCAAGCACGCTCTGAAAGTGCTCCCGGAAGATGCGGCCCACGGAATTTCGCAACTGAGACAGATTGTAGAGTGCCACGACGCTTGTCGCAAGGCTGATGCAGACGAGAAGGAAAAAGCTGAAACCGATTTTGTAGCGAAGGCTGCTCATAGGACTCTGAGGAGCACGCGCCCCGGAAGTTTAGCTGTCAGAGGGCTTACCGGCATCATCAATCGGCATTCACAGAGGTGTGATTTGCTATTTGTGATACCTCAACAAAATTATCCCTTTTTTGTCCGAAACGCAAAAGGCCGGGGAAATGGTTGCTCAGAGCAGATGAAACCACGGTACCAGAGAGACAGAGAGGATCGGGCTCTCCCCGGTAAGAGCGCGTTATGACATGCCCGTGCAAATAGACAAAGGGCAGAAATCCCGTCGCGGTGCCAGCCACGGTTCTCCCTTTCCGAGATGGTCGTGTGCGAGGCACCATCGATAGGTTGCAGCTCGCGGACCGCTGGCACCCACAAATTCGGAGATATTCCTATTTGGCTCGGAAAGCCTCACTGAATTGTCTGTGAAATGAGTCCGCTCTTCAGGCAAAGTCGAATTCCATCGCATATGAGGAACTCAGACGGGTGGCGCAAAGTTAGAATATCAGACAGACAGTCTCTTGTGAGAGCCTCAACGGCCCAGTATCGCTCTTTCTCACGAGACTGCGATCGTCACCGTTTGCGGAAGGGACAGCCGACGCCTCCAAATCAAGATGAAAATGTCCAAAGTGCTTCCACCATCCGTCCTCCAAGGTTCTCACGGAGTATGAATTCTCCCAGCCACGATAGTGTGACAACCAGAGTGCAACTAATGAGATATTGTTCGCTGCCTACCCTCCTGCTGTCCTCGCTCCTTCTTGCTCAAAGTCCGAGCAACTACAATCCTCACCAAGTATTTGATCCCGGATTCCTCAGCGAATCAGAGACGACGTACCGAAGTGGTAGCGGCGCGCCAGGACCAGGATACTGGCAGAACAGGGCAGATTACAGGATCGCCGCGACGCTCGACACAGCCGCAAATTTGTTGAGTGCTCACGAAGTGATTACGTATACGAACAGGAGCCCCGATGTCCTCCCCTACGTCTGGCTGCAGCTTGATCAGAATATCATGAGGAAGGATTCCCGAGGGGCGCTGACTCAGCCGGGAAGGGGTCAATTCTTCGGGGCAGCAGAATCGGCAGAGGGTTTCGAACTGAAATCCATCCACGTGACCCATCGCGGCAAGCGATCGATCCCGACGTATACCGTAAGCGATACGCGGCTGCAGATTATTCTTCCCTCATCGTTGACGGCACATGGCGACCGCATCGATATTGAAATCGACTATAGTTTCTCGATCCCCCGTCAGGGCGCGGGCCGCATGGGTCGCGGAGCTACCCAGTACGGAACCATCTATGATATCGCACAATGGTACCCGCGTATGGCGGTCTACGATGATGTGCGGGGTTGGAATAATCTCCCGTACCTGGGCTCTGGCGAATTTTATCTCGATTATGGAGATTTTGATTGTGCGCTCGATGTCCCTGGAAACCAGGTCGTCGTCGCTTCCGGAGAACTGGTCAACCCGAAGGAAGTGCTCACATGGGAGCAGCGAAGGAGGCTTGACCAAGCGCGACGCAGCGACGAGACAATTTCGATCAGGACCCCCGAGGGAGTGAAATCGGGAGCAGAAACCGGGGATCGCACCCCCCGGAAAACATGGCATTTCGTTATGAAGAATACCCGCGATTTCTCATGGGCAGCATCGAGTGCATTCGTCTGGGACGCAGCGCGCATCCGTCTCCCCAGCGGAAAACCTTGCCTTGCCATGTCGGTGTACCCCGTCGAAAGCGTTGGCGACTCTGCGTACAACCGCTCTGCGGAATATGTGAAGAACAGCGTGGAGATATTCTCAGAAGACTGGTTTGAATATCCCTATCCTGCCGCTACGACTGTCGGCGGACCCGTTGGTGGGGAGGAGTACCCCGGGATCGTGTTTTGTTCGTGGGCGGCGAAAGGAAAAGACCTGTGGTGGATTACGGCGCACGAGATCGGGCACAACTGGTTCCCGATGGTTGTGGGGTCGGACGAGCGTCGGTATGCGTTCATGGATGAAGGCTTCAACACGTTCATTGACATCTACGCGTCGGAGCAGTTTAACCACGGCGAATACGCGCCGAAGCGTGACGGGGAGTATGCTCCCCGCGGCGGCAACCCTGCACGGGAAATCGTTCCGCTCCTCCTCGACCCGGAAGCTCCCCCAATTCTCACGGCCGCCGATGCAATCCCGGGCCAGTACGTTCACCCGGTTGAATACTACAAGTGTGCCCTCGGCCTCGTGCTGTTGAGAACTGATATTCTTGGACCGGAACGGTTCGACCGCGCGTTCAGGGAATACATCAAAGAATGGGCGTTCAAGCACCCGATCCCGGATGATTTCTTCCGGGCGATGAACAGCAGCTCAGGCGAGAATCTCAACTGGTTTTGGAAGGGTTGGTTTGTGCAGACGTGGACGGTGGACCAACGGGTGAAGGAAGTGAAATATGTCGGCGATGACCCGGCCAACGGTGCGTTGATCACGCTGGAGAACGATGGCGAGATGCCTATGCCGGTAACCGTGAAAGTCAAGGAATCGAACCAGCACATCGGACGTGTGAGCCTTCCCGTGGAGGTTTGGGAGCGGGCGGGGGAATGGACCTTTCAGTACCCGTCGACAAGCATGATCGACTCTGTGGTCGTAGATCCCGATGAACATCTCCCGGATGTCGATCCGGCCAATAACGTCTGGACATCCGGTGTCACGACCGCACGGCCCAGACGTCATCAATAACACACTCGCCGATGTGTTGCTGCGAATCAAAGACACCCATCACAGTAGAAAGGCCAAACCCCATGAGCAATAGACTTACAGTGCTTCTGGCGTCCTGTGCGTTCGTGCTCTTCACGTCGCTGACGTTCGCTCAGGAATCGTCCACGTACAATCCCCATGAGACCTTCGACCCCACCTTCCTCAGTCAGCCCGGCACGATCTACCGCAGCGGCAGCGGCCAGCCGGGACCGGCGTACTGGCAGAACCGGGCCGACTACAAGATCTCGGCCGACCTCGACGACGCGGAAAACACGCTCACAGGCCACGAGGTCATCACGTACACAAACAACAGCCCCGATCCGCTCCCCTATCTCTGGCTTCAACTGGATCAGAACATGTTTCGGGAGGATTCGCGTGGAACCGCAACGACGCCCGTCGGCGGAACGAGGCTTGCCCCCAGGCAGTTCACGCATGGATTTGTTCTGAAGTCGGTGAGGATTGACGAGCACGGGAGAAGGTCCGATGCAAGGTACGTTGTCACAGACACGCGCCTGCAGATTCTGCTGCGCGCCGCCCTGAAATCCAAGGGAGATGAGATCAAGATAGAGATCGACTACAGCTTCGAGATTCCTCCCTATGGCTCCGACCGCATGGGTCGAATGGACACGAAGAACGGCACCATCTACGAGATCGCTCAATGGTATCCTCGGATGGCTGTCTATGATGACGTCATCGGTTGGAATACACTTCCATACCTTGGTCAGGGCGAATTCTATCTTGACTACGGTGATTTTGATTTTTCGCTCACAGTCCCGGAGGATCACCTCGTGGTCGCATCCGGAGAGCTCCAGAATCCGAAGGATGTCCTGACATCGCAAGAGCGAAAGCAGCTGGAAGCGGCCAGCAAGAGTGACAAATCTGTCATCATCAGGGGCGCTGATCAGATCAAGCCGCTCGACCAGCGTCCGCCGCATCTTGGCCGGAAGACGTGGCACTTCAAGATGTACAACGCACGCGATGTCGCTTGGGCTTCATCCCGTGCGTTCATCTGGGACGCGGCACGCATCAATCTTCCCAGCGGGAAGAAAAGCATCGCGATGTCCGTGTATCCTGTGGAGAGTGCCGGCGATTCTGCCTGGGGCCGGGCGACCGAGTACGTGAAGGGGACTGTAGAGTACAATTCAAAACAGTGGTTCGAGTACCCCTACCCTGCCGCGATCAACGTTGCCGGTCCCGAGGGAGGAATGGAGTATCCCGGCATCGTCTTCTGCAGCTGGCGAAGCAGGCGCGGCGGCCTCTGGGGTGTGACAACGCATGAAATTGGACACACCTGGTTTCCCATGATCGTCGGCTCCGATGAACGGGAGTACCCCTGGATGGATGAAGGGTTCAACACGTTCATCAACATCTATTCGACCAGGAACTTCAATAGCGGAGAGTATGAATCCCGGCGCGATTCCGCGCGGCGGTTCGTTCCTATGATGATGCGGCCAAGCGTCTTCCCTATCCTCACTTACGCAGATGCAATGCCCAGAAACGACCTCGGCAATCTCGCGTACTTCAAGCCGTCGGTAGGGCTGGTGATGCTGCGCGAAGTTGTCCTCGGACCCGAGCGATTTGATTACGCGTTCCGTGAATACATCAAGCGGTGGGCTTACAAACACCCGCAGCCGAAGGATTTCTTCCGCTCCATGAACGATGCCTCGGGAGAAGATCTGAACTGGTTCTGGAAATCATGGTTCACCGAAAACTGGAAGCTCGACCAGGCGGTGAAGGATGTCAAGTACGTCGACGGCGATCCTTTGAAGGGAGCTTTCATCACCCTCACGAACAATGACAAGATGGTGATGCCCGCGACCGTCGAGGTGAAGGAATCCAACGGTCATAGCGGCCGGATAAATCTCCCCGTGGAGATTTGGGAAAGATCGGGGGAGTGGACCTTCAGGTATCCATCCACGAGCATGGTGGATTCGGTCTCCGTCGATCCCGATCACTTGCTCCCTGATGTCAACTCGGACAACGATGTGTGGACATCCGGCGTGGTACCCCGTAGGCCCAGAAGAAGGTAGGAGGAATCTGCGGGTGAGGTGAGGAAGTGTGGGGATGCGTGACGTGGGATGTGAAAGGTGGGACGTGAGATAAGTAGGAAGAAGAGGGCGGGGCAGTCTTCAATAGCAGCTGGAGAGGAGTTTTCGCGGGAGAAGAGTCGGAGACCGCCTTGTCCTCTTTTCGCGTCCGAATCGTCACTTGACTCGCTGAGTCCAAGGAGCTTGCTGCCCCCTTTTACCGAAAAGAGAGGGGCGCCGACCACAGGCTCCCGCAAGATGAAAACATCCTTGACGGGTCGAGCCTCACCCTTTCACCCCGTTCCTCCCATTGCCCTTACCGGTGGCAATCGCGCCGGTGACGATCGACATCTCACGTTGAGTTGTTCGATTGTTACCCACCTGCCAACTCACTCGGAACGATAGACTGCGCCTCTTCATCAGCCGCACATCTCCAACCTAGTTTCTCCTCCGAACAGCCTTTCGCGTCCAGTTTCCTCGGCGGCCGAGCATCCTCATCCAGGTCGCCCAACCTTTTGTCATAAAATAACTTGCAGAGAATGCAACTTTTTTCTTAACTTGATCGTATAGACTGACCAATAGTCATTTACTAGACCGGAGTCAAATGTGGGGACCCAAGAAAGAAAGGAAAGAGAGAAAGAGCACCGGCGCGAAGAAATTCTCAACGCCGCCCAGAAGGTGTTCTTCGAGAAAGGGCTTCAAGCGGCGACCATGGACGACATCGCAGAAGTGGCTGAGCTAAGCAAGGGCACCCTCTACCTGTACCACAGGAGCAAAGAAGACCTTTACCTCACAGTGATGGTCCGTGGCATGGAAACGCTATACAGGATGTTCGCCGAAGCGATTTCGTCAGATCGGCCGACGATGGAGCATCTCACAAGGCTGAGTGAAACTTACTATGAGTTCTTCAACAAGGAAAGGAACTACTTTCGGATGATGAACTTCTTTCTTCATCCGGAGTTTCATAAGCAGGTTACGAGCGAGATGCTGGACGCGTGTACGGTGGAGAACCAAAGAATCTGGGCTCTCGTGATCGATCTTCTGGAAAAGGGCGTCACCGAGGGTCTCTTGAGGCAAGAATTGGACTCTGCGGCGACTGCAGCTTTTCTCTGGCTGAGCCTCACCGCGATCCTAGTTCGGCTCGACGCACAGTATGAGGGCTTCAAGAAACAGCTCAATGTCGACTTGAAAGAGCTCTATCGTAAATCGACTGTGTTGCTTTTGGAGTCCATCATGACGGAGGAAGCCAAGCAGACAATCAGGCCAGCGCTTCCGATGATCTAGTTCGCCCTTCCGGCAAGAGTGGCCGCCCGCGGGCCTGCTACCAGCCGGAAAATTCTTTGGCTCGCATCGTCCACCCCTTCGGGTGTTTATCACGACAAGCACTTTCATTCAAAGGAAGATCATGGTCAAGTCAATCTGCAGAATTCTCTTTTCATTATCATTCCTCGCCATCGTGGTCTCACATGCTTTGATGGCTCAAACCTCGGCGCCGAAGAAATACACGCTCGAGGATGCGGTCGGGATCGCGCTGCAGAAGAATCCCGAGCTGGTATCCGCGCGGCTCGAGGTGCAGCGCGCGGATGCGCGTGTTCACGAAGCCTGGGGTACCGCACTCCCATCGCTCGATTTTAGCGGGCAATACAGCCGCGCCATCAAGAAGCCGGTTTTCTTTCTGCCGAACTTCTTCCAGAACAAACCGGACGAGATCATCGCCGTCGAAGTCGGGTCAAATCATGCCGTCAACGTCGGCCTCACCGCAACGCAAGTTCTTTTCAACTCTGCCGTGATTGTGGGAGTCGGAGCCGCGAAGATCTACTCCGGTGCAGCACGCGAGCTGTATCGAGCGAAAGAACTGGAGACCGTCACAAAGGCTCGAAAGGCATTCTACGCGGTGCTGGTTGCAGGAGAGGTAAGGAAGATGATGCGAGAGACTCTGAAGAACGCGGAGGAAAACCTGGGCAACGTGCAACTGTTGGCCAAGCAAGGCGTTGTGTCTGAATACGATCAGCTTCGTGCAACCGTGGGCGTCGAGAACCTTCGACCTTCCGTCATTCAGGCAGAGAATAATTATGCACTGGCGCTGGATGGTCTGCGTGCAACCATGGGGCTTGAGGTGACCGAACGGTTCGACATCGAGGGAGCCCTGAAGTTCGAACCGATGGACGAAGGGCAGTTCGCCGACGCGACAGAGACGGTCCTGCAGGCCAACCCCGGCTTGCGCGCGCTACGACTCCAGATCGATGTCAATAGGGCCATGGTTAACATCGAGCGGTCCGACTATTTCCCGACGCTCGCCGCGTTTGGCAACTACCAATACCAGGTCGCAAAGAACACGCTCAATATCGGAACCCATGATTTCATCGCCAGTTCGATGGTCGGCCTGAGCATCTCCATGAATCTCTTCAAGGGATTGCAGACGAATGCGCGCGTGGAGCAGGCACAGCTGGAGGTGCAGAAATCGCAAGAGCAACTGACCGGCTTGGAAACCAATCTCCGCACGGGGGTCCACTCGGCCATCCTGCAATTGCAGCAGACACGGAAGCGGGTCGAAGCGCAGACGAAGACCGTTGAGCAAGCGGAGAAAGGCTACAAGCTCGCGACGACACGGTTCACGAGCGGCGCCGGCACGCAGCTCGAGGTGAACGATGCCCAACTCGCTCTGACCCAGGCACACGTGAACCGCATTCAGGCGATTTACGACTACCTGGTGGCTTCTGCAGATTTCGATCAGCTGACTGGCCATTTTCCATCGTACGCGGTCACGAGTCAAGAAAAATAAATCCTAGAGGGAAGGAACTCATCAATGAACAGCTTATCACGTATTGTAATTGGAGCGGCCCTGGTTTCTCTTATCGGTGTCCTGTTCTCGTCGTGCCGCAAGTCCGAGCCAGGGAACAACGGTCAGAACGTCCAGCCGGTGGATGTTCGAATTGAGGTTCTTGAGCCGGCCCGCCTCGTTGACGCCTTCGAGGTCGCCGGGACGGTGAAAGCCCTCGAGGATGTCAATATGAGCCCGGAGGAGGGGGGGGTGGTGAAAAGCTGGGTGGCGCGCAAGGGTCAAGACGTCAACAAGGGCGACCTTGTCGTCGTCCTCAAGGACGAGGTGATCAAGGCGAGCTGTGATGCCGCTGAGGCGCAGTACAAGATGGCAGAGCTCGCCCTCGAGAAACAGCGGGAAGTTTTCGAGCAGCAGGGTATCAGCGAGCTTCAGTACAAGAATCTCCAATATACCCGCGACGCTGCGAAAGCAAACGCCGATCTGATGAAGGCCCGCTGGGAGCGCACACAGCTCCGGAGCCCTATTGACGGCGTCTTGGACAACACGATTCCGAACGAAGGGGACTTCGCACCGCCAGGCGTACCCCTCGCCCACATCGTGAACACCTCGGTCATTAAGATTCAGGCGGATGTTCCGGAATTGTATTCCGGTTCCGTTCACTTGGGTACACCGGCAATCATTTTCTTCGACGCGCTGCCGGGCGACACGCTCAAAGGCAAGGTATCGTTCGTCGGTTCGACCGTATCGTCGTCGAATCGTTCCTTGCCGGTGGAGATCGTTCTTCGCAATCCGTACCGGAAGCTCAAGCCCGAAATGGTGGCAAAGGTCCGGTTGTTGCGGGAAACAAAAACTGATGCAATTCTCGTGAGCGAGAATATTATTCAGCTTGTCGACCGCGACCGAACGATTGCCTACGTCGAGAACAACGGGAGAGCGCAGGAGCGACGGCTGACACTCGGGGGCCGCCAAGGGATCATGAGGGAGGTGGTGGAAGGATTGAAGGCGGGCGATCACCTCATTATCAGCGGTTATCAGAAGGTGGTCGATGGCTCACCGGTCACAGTGACGCAATAGCGGAGAGACACCCATGAAAATCTGGACTATTGCAGTCGACAACAAGACGGTGGTCTACATCCTGATGGTCGTGATCCTCATTTTCGGATGGACCTCGTACAACTCTCTCCCGCGCGAAGCGGCTCCCGACGTCAAGATTCCGCTCATTATCGTCGCAACGCCGTATATCGGCGTCTCCCCCGTCGACATCGAGGGCTTGATCACACAACCTCTCGAGCGTGAACTGAAGGGACTCAAAGACCTCAAGCAGATCACTTCCGTCTCAAAAGAGGGTCTCTCGACGATCCAGGTTGAATTCAACACCGGGATCGATATCGACGAGGGTTTGCGTCGTGTACGCGATAAGGTCAACTCTGCGCGCTCCCAGCTTCCGAATGACATCCTGGAACCTGTCATCCGGGAAATCAACATCAGCGAGTTTCCGATCATGTACGTCAACGTGGGCGGCAAGGTCGGACTGGCACGATTGAAGCAGGTTGCGGACGATCTGAGCGATGAAATCGAGGCGATACCGGGCGTGATCAGCGCGGATGTTACGGGGGGCCTCGAGCCCGAGGTCCAGGTCAACGCAGACGTCTACCGGATGAATGCCTATCAGATTAGCTTCGACGACATTGCGAATGCCATCCGGGGGGAGAATCTGTCGATTCCCGGCGGATCGATCGACACAAAGGAAAAGAACCTCACCGTTCGCGTGCCCGGAGAGTTTAAGGACGTAAGCCGTCTCGAGGATATCGTGCTGAAGATGCAGAACGGCAAGGCAATCTACCTCCGGGACGTGGCAAACGTTGACTACTCGTTCGAGGACCGCCAAACGTATGCCCGCCTCAACAAGACAGAAGTCGTTTCCGTGCAGGTCCGGAAGCGGGCGGGCGAGAACCTTCTGCGCATCACGGACCAAGTCAAGAACATCGTGAAAGAAGAGCAGGCGCAGTTACCCCCGGGGATCAGCCTTGACATCTCGAATGACCAGTCGAGGTTCGTTACGCGGATGGTCAAAGAGCTGGAGAACAGCGTGCTCACCGGCATGTTCCTCGTCGTGCTGTCGCTTTTCATGTTCTTTGGACTCAAGAACTCCCTGTTGATCTCGACTGCCATTCCGTTGTCGATGTTCATAGGCTTTGTCGCCCTCTCGACGCTAGGCATCACGCTGAATATGGTTGTTCTCTTTTCGTTGGTGCTCGTGCTCGGCATACTTGTCGACGATGCCATCGTCGTCATCGAGAACACATACCGTCACCAACAAGAGTATGGTGAAGACCCTGGACAAGCCGCAAAGAAGGCGGCGGGCGAAGTTTTTGTTCCCGTTCTCACCTCGACGGTCACGACGCTGTCGGCGTTTCTTCCCCTGGCCTTCTGGCCGGGCATCGTTGGCGACTTCATGAAATATTTTCCCTTTACCCTCATCATCACGCTGACGGCATCCCTTTTTGTTGCCTATGTAATCAGCCCGGTCCAGGCCGCGCGCTGGATCAACTACAAACGTGACATCCGGAAGGCAAAGGAAAACCTCGAGCACCCACACTGGTACAGGAAATACAACCCGTTCACCATTCTGTACCACAAGATGGATGAGGTCGTCTTTCCGTGGCTTCAGGGAAAGTATGTCGAGACCTTGAAGTGGGCGTTGCACAACAAGGGGAAGACGATGGGCGGGGCGTTTGGCCTGCTCCTCGTTATTATGATTCTGTTCGCGTTCTTCAACAAAGGCGTTGACTTCTTTCCGAACACACAACCCTCACAGGTGACGGTGAACATCGAGATGCCCTCGGGCACGTCGCTTGACGTTACCAACGGCATCGCCCAACTGGTCGAGGACCGCCTGGGTCACATTCCGGGAAGAAAGGATGTCGAGTTCATCGCGACATCCGTCGGTACTTCGGACAATCCCTTCGACTTCGGCGGCCAAGGGACTCCCAACAAGGGCCAGATCGCGATCAATTTCTACGAGAAGAAACTGCGTCAGCAGAGCACGTTCACGACGCTCGAAGAGGTGAGGAAGACCACCGTGGGTATCGCAGGACCCGACATTCGAGTGGCAAAACAGCAAATGGGGCCGCCGGTCGGAGCGCCGGTCAGCATCGAGATCTCCGGTGAGGACTATGACCAGCTTGCTTCTTTGAGCAAAGTCATTCGGGGTAAAATCAAAGACATTCCCGGCCTCGTTGACCTCAAGGACGACTACAACACCGGCCGTCCCGAGGTTGAAGTCAAGATCGACCGGGAGAAAGCCGGCATGTACTACACCAGCACCGGACAGATTGCATCGACCGTTCGTGCCGCCATTGCTGGCGTGGATGCGTCGAAGTACCGTGTCGGCGAAGATCAGTACAACATTCGCGTGCGCCTCAAGGAAAGCCAGCGAAAGACGCCCGAAGACCTTGAAAACCTCCGGATCACGTTTATGAACCGCCGGGGCCAATTGCTGTCGATTCCGCTGACCTCCGTCGCCACGCTGAGCCGGACGACGGCGGTGGCTGATATCAAGCGGAAGGATCAGAAGCGCGTCGTCACCGTTTCTGCTGACGTTGAGGGGCGCGTACAGTCCGAAGTGATCAATGATGTACGAGCACGCCTCGCGGGAATCGCCCTCCCCTCCGGCTACGGTATCAAGCTTGCCGGGTCGCAGGAAGAGCAACAGAAAGCCCAGAGTTTTCTCGGCAATGCCTTCATCATCACGCTCTTGCTTGTCTTCTTGATCATGGTGGCAGAATTCAATTCGCTCAAGGTACCGTTCGTCATTCTGATCTCCGTCATTCTCTCACTCATCGGTGTGATGTTGGGACTGTTGGTCACGCGCACACCGGCAAGCGTGATCATGACGGGCGTTGGTGTGGTTGCCTTGGCGGGCATCGTTGTCCGTAACGGCATCGTGCTGCTGGATTTCGTCAAACACAGACTCGGTGAAGGTGGTCTCTCACTCGAGGAGGCCCTGCTCGAAGCAGGACGAATCCGTCTTCGTCCCGTACTGTTGACTGCTGCGGCCACCGTGCTCGCCGTCGTCCCTCTCGCCACCGGGTTCGATTTCGACTGGCGTGAACTCCATTTTGTCATCGGCGCTGAGAGCGCAGAATTCTGGCGGCCGCTTGCTGTGGCCATCATCTTTGGACTGACGATAGCAACGTTCCTGACGCTGGTCATTGTACCGACAGCGTATGCAGTGCTTCAGGAGTGGAGTGCGAAGCTGGCGGTTTTCTTTGGGAAATTCAGAGGAACTGACAACAATTCGGGAACACCGGCCAACATGTAACAGAGCAAAGGCCGGAAAACACACAGTTCTTGCCCCTTGGAAAGGGAGTCTTATTCCAGATTGCAGAGAATGAGGCTCCCTTTTTTCGTTTTCTGAGTCATTCTGTCAGCCGCAACTGATGTACCCGGACGGGCTTCCGGAGGCTGAACATCCAGCGAGACATATCGCAGCTTCATCCGTCTAATACCAAGTGGGTTTTCCGCATCATCGCTGCCTCAGCGTATCCGGTGCATTTCACTGAGAGGAGATACGACATGCAAGCCTATGCGATGCATTACCTCAGCCGTCACATTCACATTGGGAGCGGCTTGGCCGCGTTGGCCCGATACGCATCGTTCACGATCTTGATGTTTCTGATGGCAGGTTGTGGGAGCTCACTCCAGCTGACAAGCGGTTGGAAAAATAGTGATATCAAGATCGACGGGATCGATTCGGAATGGCACGATGTAATGACCTATGCGAGGTCGTCAGATGCTTCCGTCGGGATCAAGAACGACGGCGATAACATCTACGTCTGCTTCACAACGTCGAACCGGCAGACGCAACTCCAGATGCTGGCATTTGGGTTCACGACGTGGTTTAGCCCGGAGGGGAAGAAAGAGAAGACTTTCGGCATTCACTTCCCCATCGGCGGTCAACTTCAGGCCCTCCGGCTGCTCTCGCGAGAAGGCGCATCCGAAGAGTTGCAGCAACTGATCCGGGCATCACAACGCGATCTCGAGGTTGTCGGCCCTACGGAGGCCAATCGCCGCCGGATCATGGACCAAGAAGCGGCAGGGATCAAGGCTCGCCTGGGGTATTCTCAGGAAAGTCTTGTCTACGAACTCGAAGTCCCATTGCGCAAGACAGCCGAACACCCCTTTGCCATCGAAGCTGCCGACTCGCAGACGATCAGCGTCGGCTTCGAGACCGGCGAGATCAGCGCGACAGCGGGAGGCCAGTCGAGCCCAAGCGCTCTGAGCGCTCCTTCTCGCGGAGGGCGGGGTGGACGGTCACGTGGAGGTGCTTCATCGGCGGCCGCGGGAGCGGGGAGTGGGCGCCTCGAGCCACTAAGACTCTGGACCACAGTCCAGCTCACTTCCGGAGCAGCGCCTGTGATGAAATGACCCAAAGGGTTGTTCCCTTGACGGTGGCCAACGGCGACCGAAGTCGTGGGAAATGCCGTTGCCGCCTGCCGGGAGGATTCTAGTGCGGTCTGCATTAAAGGATCCTGCGTTTGTCGACCATACGACTGCAAATGGAAACGAGCACTACTGCCTTTTTGAAGAGAGCTCAAACGAGAAACACAAGATTTTCCCGCAACCATAAAAACTAAAAACAGCGGGATCTCGCGCTTCCTGGATTCCGCTCCGAAAGCGGGATTCTGGAAAGCGGAACCGTACAGCGGGACTTTTTAGAGGTAGCACGAGTTTGTTTTTCTAATTCAACAAATCAATAACTATCACAGACGGAGAACACCGTATGAAAAACCGAAAGGGCATTGTGACACATTTCGTGGTCCTAGCAATGACCGCGATCGTGGCGCTGTCCTTGCAGCAGGTTGCGCAAGCCCAGCGGATGAGGATGTCACCGGAGGATCGGGCAAAAGCGCTGAAAGACAGTCTCTCACTCTCCAACGAGCAGACCGCCAAGATTGTGAAGATCTATCAAGCCCAGCAGAAGGAGATGTCGGACAAGATGGCGGAGTTGCAGGGTGATCGAGATGCGATGAGGCAGGCCTTTCAAGAGATGACAGCAAAGACCAACAAGGAGATCGAAGCTGTGTTGACAAAGGACCAGCTCAAGAAGTTCCAGGATCTCGTGAAGCAGCAGATGGAGATGCGGCAGCGGATGATGCAGCAGCGGCAACGCAACAATTAACCCGGCGATTTCCTGCCACACGACTTACGCAAAGGGGCGAACGTTCTTTCGGAAAAGCTTCAACTCAAAGGATGTTCGTCCCATTGCTATTTGCAGGACTAGCCCCCTTACTACTGCGAACCGGAGTCCCTCCCCCTCTCCCCTCTGCGACCGAACTTCCCTTCCAAGACGGAGATTCTTGAAGAGTTTGTCCCTACTGCTTCGTATATTGCCGCCCGGAACGAACAGACATACAGAAAGTGCTTTGCTATGCGAAGCGAGAAGATTATCGGTATCGTCGGCGGTCTCGGGCCGTACGCCGGACTCGAGTTTGTCAGGAAGATCTTTGACCAAACGATCGCGACCACGGACCAGGAACATCTGCCCGTTGTCTTGCTCTCGCACCCGGATCGCGTTGGAGATCGCACTTCGTACATCCTGGGCAAAACTGAGCACAACCCCGCCTATGCGATCGCAGATATCCTTGAGGAGCTGCAGTCGCTCGGGGCATCGGTCGCCGGTATCGCCTGCAACTCCGCGCACGCTCCGGCGATCTTCGACGTGATCGCAGACGAAATGGAAAGAAGGAAGATCAGCCTCCGGGTGATTCATATGATCGAAGAGGCCGCGCGGTTCCTCGCACAACACCACCCGGCATCCAAGAGGATCGGACTGATTGCAACGCTTGGCACCGTGAAGTCCAGAGTCTATGAGACCCAGTTTGAACCAACGGGCCCGCAGTTAATCTTGCCGACCGATGAAATTCAGCTGAAGATGGTTCATGGTGCGATCTATGATCCACTCTACGGCATTAAAGCGCGGTCAAACCCCGTCACAGATCAGGCACGCCAAGCCCTTCTCAACACGATCGCACACTTGCAGAGCCGGGGTGCAGAGGCAATCATTCTGGGCTGCACGGAGGTCACCCTGGCCGTCACCGAAAGGAAAATCGGTGGGATCGCCCTACTGGATCCTGGTGTGATCCTCGCGAGGGCGTTGATTCGGGACGTGTCGCCGGAGAAGCTTCGGCCGCTGGAGGAGAGTTAGCACATCTCGCCAGCTTCAGGAGGAACGACTTGGGGGAAAGTAAATAACCGGCAGAAGCGCCCCTGAGAGACACATCAACCTGTTGAAGCTGAATTTTCGGGGGCCTCGAGGGTAAACCGCTGAAGGGGGCTAGGAAACGACTATCTCCATACCTTCCCGTGCACCAACGCATTCTGTCTTGCCGGCGTAGAGTTCGATCAGCTGCTTTGCATCCTCGATCATGCGGTCAACAAACTGATCGTCGTGGAGAGGATCGTGATGAAACAGCGCCAGCTTCTTCACGTTTGCCTGAACGGCAAACCGGACGGTCGATTCGAGAGGCGAATGTCCCCAACCCTTCTTTAGCTCGTACTCTTCGTTCGTATATTGCGCCTCGCCGATGTACAGGTCTGCCTGCGAGAGAAACTCGACGAACTTCTCATCAAGATAAGTTGGAAAATCGGATGCTTGAGAGCCACGTCGATTTTTCTCGTGCAGGACATCGTAATACGGTTCATTGTCCGTCGCATAGACAATTTTCCGCCGACCATCGGAGATACCATAGGCAAGGCAAAGGGCGGGGTGGTTCAAGTAGAAAGGCTCAACGGTGAGCTTGCCCAGCTTTTGGGGCTCGCGAACCTCATGGATATCAATGTTGGGACTCATATCCCCAAGCTCAACGGGAAAATAGTCCGAGTCCATCTGAATCTTGAGGAGCTTTTCAAGCGATTTATCCCTCCCCGGCGGCCCGTAGAGATGAAGCGTGGTCTGCTCCTCATAGGCGGGGAGGAAAAAGGGGAAGCCTTGAATGTGATCCCAGTGTGTGTGGCTGATGAAGACATGGATTGTCAGCGGCCGAGAGTCGAATTCCTCCAGTAACTGATTGCCGAGGTTGCGAATCCCTGTCCCCGCATCGAAGATGAGGATCTGGTCGTCTGTCCTGAGCTCGACGCAGGATGTGTTCCCCCCATACTTCACCGTAGACGCCCCCGGTGTGGGAATCGAACCCCGCGTTCCCCAAAATCGTACCTTCATCATAACGGGTTGGTCCGCTTGTCCAGGTGCTCTCGAGCGAGCTTGACCAGCTCCTCTATCTCGATCGGTTTGACGACATATGCGTCGGCGCCGAGCTCTTTCGCCTTGTCGATGTCGGGCTTGTACGACTTTGCCGACATGATAATGATCGGCGTCTTCCGAAAGCGCTCATCCTTCCGTAAGGTCGCACACACTTCAAACCCGAGAAGTCCCGGCATCACCAAATCGAGGATGATAAGACTGGGGAACTCACGCTGGGCGATCTTGATTGCCTCATCGCCGTTGTCGGCCTGAAGGACGGAAAAGCCGTGCCGTTCAAGCCCCATCGCGATCATTCGGCGGAAGAGTTCCTCGTCATCGACGAGTAGCACTTTTTGTTCCACGGGTATTGAGACTCCCCAGATTCAGTGCGGTAGATACACGGAGCCGCCGTGCTGGCTCACTCCATAACAGTACCTGCTCTCACATTTTCACAAACTTATGAATTACTTTAGCGAAAGGCAACAACAGCGAGCACATCCCCCTTTGAGCCTTGTCAACCGTAGGAATGAAGAACCACAGGACAAGCACTCGTGCAGAGCGGGCTTTCTCGCTTCAGCGGAAATTCGAGTGAGGCTTATCACTCAGCTTCGTTGGCCGGCCTACGGTGCGGAGATAGGCTGTCCGAGTTGAACAACGTCGGGGTGACTGGATTCTCCGCCAGAGGCGGATCAGCCTCCCCGAAGGGGTCCCTCGGACAGGCTGAGAACCAGCAACCAGTTTGGCAAGTCTTCGTCGGGGTGAGAGGATTCTCCGCCGGAGGCGGATGCGCCTCCGGCGCAGAACCGGCAACCCAAATTTACAGTGTTTGGTCGGGGTGACTGGATTCGAACCAGCGGCCCCCTGCGCCCAAGGCAGGTGCGCTAACCGGACTGCGCTACACCCCGAATAAAATTGCCAATGCAAAATTACACAAATTTGTCGGTTGAGTCAATTTGAGCGGGTGCTGCAGCCGACGGAAAGGAGAATGGACAAGAAGAGCCAGCAGAACTGCAGTCGGATCGTGCTGCGCGCACGACCCTTGGTAGCTCGTGTCGATAGTTCACAGATTTGACCAAGATCCCCGGCGTCACCGGTGCTTTGCGAGCCAGAGCTCTGGGTTTTGTTTGTCCCGATCCTTCCAGATCTCAAAGTGCAGGATGGATCCCTGCAAGGACTCTCCGCTCTTCCCAATGATTTCCCCCGCCTTCACCTTCTGGTTTTCAACGACGCTGATCTCGGCGAGGTCACCATAGACCGTTCGATATCCGTTGTAATGGTTCAGAATGACCACGTCCCCGAAGCCCGCAACGAAAGTGACAATGGAAACCTCACCGTCGGCCACCGCAGAGACGTTGGAGCCCGAACGCACGCCGATATCGATACCGGTGTTCTGCGTCTTTGTCTTGAGGATGGGGTGCTCGTGCTCGCCGAAGCGAGAGGAGATCGTGCCGGATGAAACAGGCCAACGCAGCCTCCCTCGCAGCGACGCGAACGCACCGACCGGTTCAACCTCAGGCGCCGGCGTCGGGGCTGCAGCAAGCCTTTCACGCTCGCGGGCGGCAGCGGCCTCGCGCTCTTTCCGAACCCGCTCCTTCTCAACCAAATCCGCAATCATCTTTTCAATTTCTCTCGCTGACTCGTTCCGGCGTTTCAGCTCTTGTTGAAATGTCCGCTTATCCTTTCGAATCGACGCAAGCACCTTCTGCCGCTGGGACATTTTCCTTTTGAGCGATAATTCCTCGGTCGTCTTTTCAGCGAGGAGCTTTCGCTGCTGTGCGAGGTTCGCCTGGAGCTGGTCGTTCTGCCCTTCCAGGTCCATCTTCTTCTCGACGATCGCCCGCAGGTCCTTGGCCCGCTGCTCTGAAAACCGCTTCAGATATTCGATGCGGATATAGAGTTGATTGATCGATTTGGATGAGAAGAGAAGCTCGACATCATAGACGCGTCCGTACTTGTAGACGGAACGAACGTAGTTCGCGTATTGCGACTTGAGTGCTTCAAGGTGCTGTTCAAGCTCGCCAATCGCCCCCCTCGCGTCCTTGATATCTGCCGAGATTTGCAGTTCCTGCTCGCGGAGATTCTTGATCAACCGCCGTATCAAATTCCCCTGGCGCTCAAGATTGTCGAGTCGGTCCATTGTGGAACGCTCGCGTTTTTCGCTCTCGCTGAATTTCTTCTCGTACTCCTCAATCTCTCTTCGAAGCTCCGCAAGCCTCTGCTCGCTTCTGGCAATTTCCTTGTTCCCGCTCTGGGCCTGAGCCAGACAGATGCCGGCCCCCAAAAAGAGCGCAACCAGACTCGCAGCAAGGGGAAGGTGTCTTGTGGCCATCATCGCACACGAACACGTTCTGCGTTTTCGGGAACGTCAAGCGTAAATCGAAGGGCGTCGGTGTTGACCGCAATGGAGGAGTATGAGAGGGCAACGGTGCGACGCTCTGCAAGTTGCGTCATGCGAACGCGGTAGGGAAGCGACATGCCCCCAATCGATCGAAAGTTGGTAAAGCGCTGTTCGAACTGGAGTTTACCCTCCCGGTCAAAGTGTTGAATTCTTGCGATGAGCAGTGATTCGGGATCAATCCAGTACCGCCTGGCCCCGCTCTCGTGCCGGTACGTCAGCACATACTGGTCATCCTCAACGGTCACGGTATCGGGGGCGCCTTGGTCTTCCGGGAAAAAGGTGCCGCCGGCGATCATGTTGACGAGCTCGTCAAAGCTCAGGTTCACCCGCAGGATCCGCCTCAGGTTGGAAGCGTTCATCGTCCCGCTGATGAGCCGATTCTGAAAGCTATTGTAGAAGAAGAAGTCCTGCCGGGTCAGCAACGCGGCGCCAACTTCGATTCCGAAGGGACCTTCGAGCTTGACGAAGATTGAATCCGGCTTGCGGAGCATGAGCTCAAACGACCCGGACTGGGCAACCTCCGGAGTCTCGAGGGTGATGTTGCCTGAGCCTTTCAACGACCGCACGCGTTCCTGGTTGTTCCGCACGCTCTGCTGCACAAGCTCCGGCGACACGGTGCTGGCACTGGTCCGAATCGACCTCGACGACGAGCAACCTCCGAGTGCCGTGAGGACGAGGAGAGCAATGACGGCCACACGATACAACACTAGAGTGACCCCCGCGCCAGTTTGTCCCGCAGCGCCTGATTGGTCGCGTCCATGTCCAGTGCTTGCTTCCAGTACCGTTCCGCATTCTCCTTCTGGCCAAGCTTCGAACATATGTCTCCCATATGCTCATACACGGTCGCGCTCGCGCCTCCCGCATCGATCGCCTTTCCGATATAGCGCTGGGCTTCTTCATACCTGCCCAGTCTGAAGTAAATCCACCCGACCGTATCAAGATAGGAAGCATTGTCCGGCTCTGCCGCGATTGCCTGCAATGCCATTTCCAGCGCTCGCTCGAGCTGCAGACCCCGCTCGGCGAGGCTGTAGCTGTAGTTGTTAAGCACGAGGTGGTACTTTGGATCGATCTTCAGCGAGAGCTCGTACAACGAATCTGACTCTTGATATCGATGCATCCCATCCAGCGTCAGGGCAAGCGTGCTCAGCACATCGAGGTCGTTGGGCTTCAGCTCCAGAGAATGTTCCAGGGCGGGCACCGCCTTCTCGGGCTCGTTGAGGCGGGAGTACGCAAGGCCCGTCAGGAAATAGACCCGTGAATCCTTGGGTACGGCCTTCCTTGCCCGCTCCATCGCATCCAGAAGTTTCTGGTATTCGCCGTCCTGAAAGTAGGTCGTGCCCAGATACCACCAGGCATCGCCGTTCCAATCTGCCAGCTGTGTCACACGCTCGAAGTACTTCTGGGCCAGTGCATTTTGCTTCTCTGTGGCAGCGATAATGCCGAGGTACCAGTCCGGCCGCCAATCGTTCGGGACCTCCTTGTTGACCTCCTGAAAGATCGGCTTCGCCTTGGCGATGAACGTTGAGTCCCGCTGAATCTGGCCGAGATAAGCAATCCCCACGCGGAGCTTGATCTCCGGGTTGTTTCCCACACGATTCAAAAGCTTCTCATAGAGCGCGACAGCCCGCGGGAAATCGCGCTGGTCAAGATAAACATCCGCGAGCGCAGCCGTCGCGTCCGGATCGTTCTGATCAACTTCGAGAATGTTCTCCAGAACCTTAGTGGCCTCCTTGAAATTGCCCGCCCGAGCGTACACTTCTGCCAACTGACGCTGGAGAACCCTGTTGCTCGGATCGAGCTCCACCATCCGCCGGTATTTCTCCGCTGCCTTGTCAAACTGACCGAGGGAGTTGTAGATCTCCGCCATCTGGATCAGCACGTCCCAGTCATCGCCGTTCTGGTCAAGAATCCGCTGGTAGATCTCAAGTGCCCGAAGCGGCCGACTGGTCTGGTAGAGCCTCGCCAGGTTGAACCATCCTGTGGTGTAGTTTGAGTCGATCCGGACGATCGCCTCATATTGCTCTATCGCCTTGTCCGGCTGAAACGCATTGAGATAGACGGCGGCCAGGTTTTCCCGGTAGACGATATTTGTCGAATCGAGCCGAACCGCCTCTCGACCGGACTCCGCGGCAGGGGCATGCTTTCCCAGCAATGAATAGTCCTTCGACATGGCATAGTAAATGGCCGGACTCGGGTCATCTTTTACTGCTTCCTGGTACTCCAGGATCGCGTTGGCATACTCTCCCTTCACGTCGAAGACTGCGCCATCAATGAAGTGGCTCAACGCTTGATCCCTGAGCGCCTCCCGGAGCTTCTGATCTATTCTCTTGTTCTGCGCGCTTTCCTCGTGTACGCGCGCTGCCTCTTTCGTCGGGGCACATCCCGCAACGACGACCAAACAGCCAAGCACGCCAATCCGAATGAACTGTCTTAGTGTCTTCATAAACGTTCAAAATATATCGAATAACGGTCTGAATAACAAGCTACCCTCGTTTGCGAAATCCGACCCGCTCAGCCGACAAGTGCCGGCTTCTCCCCCTTCACTGCTTGCGTTGCGCACAGAAACAAAGTATCTTCACCTATTACGAGAACGTGCCGCACAGAAACCCGTGGAAGCATCTCCTGAGTTTTATGATCTCGCCGTCGCCTGGAATTGGCAATACGACGAGGATTTTACTCGTCTTCTCGAGACCAAGGCTCGCGAGCGAAACATCAGATCATATTTCATCCGGCAGCACAACGTTGATGAAACCCACGAGCTCTTGCAGCAACGGAAGCTCCACTTCTTCGTCGTGCTCGACCGCGCCTCCGATGAGGACGAACAGTTTCAGTCGCTCGCACGCTTTCTTTCGCGCCGCGCCTCCACTCCAGCCTCTTTCCCACCCCTGTGTATCATTAATCCTTCCGATCTGCAGAAGCGAGCAGCGGACAAGGCGACGATGCATCTCGAGTTCCTTTCGCATGGCCTGGAGGTCCCCTACACCATCATCATCTCTCCTTACAACCACAAGCGAGAGCTCGAGCTCTCGCTCACCGAGTTGGCTCACCTCGGGCGACCATTCATCATCAAGCCGGCAAACACGACAGGTGGGGGGATTGGCGTTGTGCTTGGCGCCGAGTCACTGAAGGATGTCTTCGAAACCCGGCAGCACCACAAGAACGACAAGTATCTCCTCCAGGAGAAGGTGAGCCCTGCGTTCCTCGGAGAGAACAGGGCATGGTTTCGAGTCTTCTACGCCTTCGGTTCCATCATTCCGTGTTGGTGGGATGATCAAACACACATTTACAAGGAGATAACGCCGGAGCATGAGATTTCGTTCGGCCTGGATCCGCTCCGATCGATCACTCGGGTCATCAGGGAAGTCTGTCTTCTCGACTTTTTTTCCACCGAGATCGTCTACACGCAGAAGCAGAAATTCGTTGTGGTTGACTACGTCAACGAGATCTGCGACATGCGGATCCAATCCCGCACACCAGACGGAGTGCCGGAGGCCGTTGTGAACGCGATTATCCAGGCTTTGCTTAGCTTCGTTGAGGATTTCGTCAGGAAACAGCCGGGAAGCGCGCCCTAGGATCCACAAGAAGCGTTCACCGACCGTCTTTGTTGCTGTAACCTGCCCGGGGTTCAAAATTGACTTTAAATGGGTGTAAGAATTTGTTGTCGCGTGTGGTCTTGATTTTCACCTGGGGGTTTGATACATTTGGTGAGCGTCTCTAACTCTCCTACCATTTGCCATAGCTTGGAGGCTCTATGAGTCCCAATCCTTTCGAGAGGAGATTTCGCAGTTTGAACCGCCTTTCTCTCCTCGCGCTTCTGATCGCTCTCTTCGCATGGAGCGGCTGTAAATCAAGCGAGGGAGCGGCAAGTCAGAATGACCAAGCCCTCTCAAGCTTTGTAGGCGACAAGAAACCGGAGATCACCCCCCCTCCCCCGCCGGTTGACCAGAAGAAACTTCAGGACCTCGAAGCGGAGAACGCTTCGCTGAAAGAGAAGATTACGAAGCTGGAGCAGGACAACAGCGCGTTGACAACCCGCCTTTCAGACATCGAAGCAAAAATGATGGCTGAGCAGGCGGCGAAAGCAGTTGAGCCCGCAAAAGAAACGGCGAAACTGGGCGCATCGTACGAAGCGGCGTACCAGCTCTTCAGCGAGAAGAAGTATGATGAGGCGATCCAGATGTATCATGCCCTGCTCGATGGCGGGATCAGTGAAGACCTTGCCGATCATTGCCACTATTGGATGGGGGAATCGTACTACGGGAAAAAGGACTACCAAGCGGCCTTGAAGGAGTTCGAGACCGTGTTTCAATACAAGTCCCTGGAGAAAAAGGCCGACGCTCAATTCATGATCGCTCAGTGCTACGAACGATTGGGTGATAAGGCGAAAGCTAAGGAAGCGTACGAAAAGGTAGCAAAAGACTATCCGACGAGTGATAAGGTGCAGTTGGCGAAGGAACGCTGGGGCAAACTCTAGAAATCAACACACAACAAAAAGCACAGAGACCCCTGGGATCCCTCAGGGGTCTTTTTATTCTCCTCCTCCGCTCTGAACCTGGCATTTGGCTCGAAGTGCGAACGTGTGCGTGTTACGCATTGTGAATCCCTCCACAGTTTATTGAATCTCACCTACCGCGTTGGTATATTGAACGGTGAGAGGCGACATCAACAGCCATTACACACACCCCGCCCTGAGGAACCTTTTCCCGTATGGCGAAGATCCAGACCAAGTTCGTCTGTCAATCCTGCGGCTACGTCTCCCCGCGATGGGTCGGGAGGTGCCCCAACTGCAACGAATGGAATACCTTCGTTGAAGAGGCACCGTCGCCACTGAAGGTGTCCCGAAAACCATCCGGTGCGGCATCAAAGCTCGAGCCGATTTCCATCGAGGAGCTCGAAGCTGAGGACGCGCCGCGCATCAAGACGAACATCGATGAGTTCGACCGTGTGCTGGGGGGCGGGCTTGTCCCGGGCTCGCTCATCTTGCTCGGCGGCGACCCTGGTATCGGAAAGTCGACGCTCATGATGCAGATGGCCTTGCAGCTCAAGGGGCAGGTCGTCCTCTACATTACGGGTGAGGAGTCGGTACGACAGATCAAGCTGCGGGCCGAGCGCCTGCAGGCAAAGGACACCAAGAGCATCCTGCTGCTCGCCGAGACCAATCTCGACCTGATCCTCGATGTGCTCGAGCGGAACGTTCCCGATCTTGTCATCGTCGACTCCATACAGACGATGTACCGGCCGGGTCTCGAGAGCGCGCCCGGAAGCGTCAGTCAGGTTCGGGAGTCGACAGCCCTGCTGCTTCGGTTCGCCAAGATCGAGGGCGTCCCGGTCTTCGTCGTCGGCCACGTCACGAAGGAGGGCGTAATCGCCGGTCCGCGCGTCATCGAGCATATGGTCGACACCGTGCTGCAGTTTGAGGGCGAAGCACACTATTCCTACCGCATCCTGCGGGCCCTGAAGAACCGTTACGGATCAACCAACGAAATCGGCATTTTCGAGATGCACGACACGGGCCTGCGCGAAGTGAAGAACCCCTCGGAGGCATTCCTGTCCGAGCGCCGCTATGGAACCTCAGGTTCGACGGTCGTCTCAAGCATCGAGGGCTCCCGACCGGTCCTGATAGAGGTGCAGGCGCTTGTGACACCGACAAGCTATGGCGTTCCACAGCGAAACACCACCGGATTCGATTACCGCCGGCTCTCCTTACTGCTGGCTGTCCTGGAAAAACGAGTCGGCCTTCACCTCGGCAGCTACGATGTCTTCGTGAACATCGCAGGCGGCATCAAGGTCGATGAGCCGGCTGTGGATCTCGGGATCGCGACCTCGATCACTTCCAGCCTGCGCGATGTTCCTGTCGATTCTACATGTGTTGCCGTCGGTGAAATAGGGTTGGGGGGAGAGATCCGCACCATCGGTCACGTCGAGAAGCGTGTACAGGAGGCGGCGAAACTGGGGTTCAAGAGGATCGTCATTCCGCATAACAATCTCAAGAGTGTTAAGGGACACGATGGGATCGAGATCGTCGGCGTGCAGAACGTGAACGAAGCGATGGAGGAACTGCTGAGATGAACGCCCCTGGGACCGCACAGCCGAATCCAGCGTTCATGAAAGAGGCAATCGAGCTCGCTCGGAGGAATATTCGCGAAGGCCGGGGCGGGCCATTCGGAACGATCATCGTGAAGGGCGGGAAGATTCTTGCCCGAGGAACAAACCTCGTCACCTCCACCAACGACCCGACCGCCCATGCCGAGATCGTTGCCATCCGAGGGGCGTGCAATGTCCTGGGAAGCTTTCAACTCGACGGCTGTGAGATCTATACCTCCTGCGAACCATGTCCAATGTGCCTCGGCGCGATCTACTGGGCAAGACCGAAAGCGGTCTACTTCGGGAATACTCGGAACGATGCGGCGCAAGCCGGCTTCGACGACCGGTTCCTCTATGAAGAACTGCCGCGCTCGCTCACCGAACGGAAGATCCCGATGACTCAGTTCATGCGCGACGAAGCGCTCGTTGCCTTTCGAGAGTGGGAGGAAAAAGCGGACAAAGTACGATACTAGGATGAATCGGTATGCAGTGGATCGGGTATGTGGGACTCATTGCCCTCGCGTTGTGCTGGATTCCGCAGTCCGTCGAAACGATCAGGCTCGGCCGCTGCCCGGTCAACCTGATGTTCCTCATCCTTTCCTCCCTCGGCAGCTTTTGTCTCGCCCTTTATGCCATCAGCCTGCGTGACCCCATCTTTACGATTCTGAACGTGCTAACCACAGCCGGCGCGCTGATCAACATTTTCTACAAGATTTTTCCACGAGATGCCCGGGAAGGAGCTCAATGAGCAACATCGTCCTCGCAACGCGCAATAAGTTCAAAATCGAAGAGATCAAGACAATCCTCAAGGACCTTAACCTCGAGATCCTCACGCTGGACGATTTCCCCGACGTCCCCGCTTTGAAGGAGGACGGTTCGACGTTCCGGGAGAATGCGCTGAGGAAAGCCCGCACCGTCCACAAGCTAACGAAGCTCCCGGCGCTGGCCGACGACTCCGGCCTCGAGGTCTTCTATCTGAACGGGAGACCCGGCGTACTCTCCGCACGGTACGCCGGCGCGGGTGCCACGGACAAGCTGAACAACGACAAGCTGCTGAAGGAGATGCGCGGCGTGCCACCGCGAAGGCGGAAGGCGCAGTTTCACGCCCTCATCGTGCTCGTAGGAGAGGGGTATGAGGAAACCACCGAAGGCATTTGCGAGGGAAACCTCGGCCAGTCACCACGGGGCACCAACGGGTTTGGGTACGATCCTCTTTTCATCCCCCCGGGGGGTGACAGGACCTATGCGGAGCTGACGTCAGAGGAGAAGAACAAGATCAGCCACCGCGCAAGAGCGTTGGAGAAAATGAAGGAAATGTTGAGGCGAAGGTTGTAGCCCGCGTTTCGATCAAGACTCCGCTGCCGCTTTCCCCAGAAGATGAGTTGGTCCCTCGATTGCAGGGGACGCCTACGACGCGAGCTTTCCTTCGATAGTGGCGAGGAGGAGGTCGAGGTCGAACGGCTTTTGAAGGAAATCATCCACCCCCAACCTCATTCCCGCCCGCACGACGAACTCATCGCTCACACCGCTCATCAGCAGGAAGGGGATATCTTTGAGCTGCGGGTTTTCACGGATGTGCTGATAGAACTCAAAACCGGTTTGCCGACCTTCACCGAAGAAGACGTCAGCGAGAATCAGCGAGGGGGCACTTTTCTGAACCATCTCGAGCGCTTGTTCCACCGACTCGGCCGTTACGATATCGTATCCGCGCCCCCTCAGGTAGAGCGCCAGCGATTGTAAGAACGCTTTCTCGTCATCGACGATCAGTATGGAGCCTTTGGAAAGCGGCGCGCTCTTGGCCCACAGGATCTTCGCTTCCGCACTCATATGCTCTTCCATGCTGATGTTGAACTTCCGGCGCATCATGTCGAGCACCTCAGCTTCGTTTTGACTGACGGCTCCATTCCGCCAGGCAATGCGGAGCGCTTCAACGTAAGCATCAATGTGGACCTGTTTCTCGAGTTCCTTGTGTTCCTGATCGGAGATCTTGAAGATCTTACGGACTTTCTTTAGCTCCTCGGCTTCTTCTGCGGTGATCGTTCCGTCAAACCACAATTCCTTCAGGAGCTCACGGTACATCGACAGGCTGGCCCGCTGGCCCGCTCGCAGCTTCGGTTGTTGGGTGCTCTCGACCGGAGCCGCCGTGGCGGAGGGCACGGGTGTTATCTGGGCTTGAGGCACTGCGGGGAGACGCGGAGATTTCTTCTCTTCCTCTATGAGCATATCGATGCGCTCGGAGAACGACCGAGCGTAGTAATTCTGCGGGTCGATTGCGTACACCTTGGCGACTTGCTGAAGGGCGAGCTTGTAGTTCCTTACCGCAATGAAATCCTGAGCGGCGTTCAACAGCATGCTGATTTGCTCGAGCTTCTTCTCTTGGGCAGGTGGCGCGAAATCGCTGCGCCTCTCGGCTTCCTGCCGCATTCGTTCCATCTGAGCGCGCACACGCTCGAGGAACGATCGGGCATAATAGTTCTTAGGATCGAGGACCAGAGCTTGCTCGATCTCTTTCAACGCGTCGGCGTACCGGCGCTGCTTCGCGAGCACGTCGGCTGAACGCAAATGCCGCGCGACCCGCTCCTTGATGTGGTTGGTCTCTTCGCTCTTTGTGTCTGTCATTGCAGCTCCTGACTGCGGAGCATCCCCTCGTGGTTTAAAGCTATCACTTTCCCTGCTGGAAACTAGCGACGCCTGTCACGAAATCCCGCGTCTGGTGCATTTGCCTCTGGGCTCTTTTTTGGTATATTGAAACTGCCCCAAAATGAAACATCGCAGCAGCACACCGGAGTCTCTCGCTGCACAAGAAGGTCGACATTTGCGCCATTTTCACAGCCTTCAGGAGAGCCTATGAGAACGATCTTCCTCTTTTTGACGTTCCTTCCCTCCCTTGTCATCTCACAGTTTTCCGTTCCATCCCCGGAGTCGTTCTTCGGGTTCAAGGTCGGTGACCGGCATCTGCGGCCGGATCAGATCGTCTCCTACCTGAAAGCCCTGGACGAGGCATCCGATCGCGTCACGCTGGAGGAGTACGGCCAGACCTACGAACGTCGGCCGTTGATCCTGCTGACAATCACGTCCCCCGAAAATCATAGAAACCTCCAGGCTCTCAAGGAACAACACCGAGCGTTGTGCGATCCTTCAAGGTCCACAACGGTGAATATCGAAAACCTGCCCGTTGTCGTGTGGATGGGATACAGCGTGCACGGCAATGAAGCAAGCGGCAGCAACGCTTCCGTGCAGGTTGCCTACTACCTCGCGAGCACGCAAGGGCCGGAGATCGAGCGGATGCTGAAAGAGACAATCATCCTCATCGACCCGATGATAAATCCCGACGGGCTGGCGAGGTTCACCGAGTGGGTTAACTCTCACAGGAGCAAGAACCTCGCTGCGGATCCGAGCAACCGCGAGCACAACGAAGCATGGCCGGGCGGGCGGACGAATCACTACTGGTTCGATCTCAACCGCGATTGGATGCCGCTCCAGCATCCGGAGAGCCAGGCCCGACTGGCAAAGTATTATGAATGGATGCCGAACGTCCTCACCGACCACCATGAGATGGGAACGAATGCAACGTTCTTCTTTCAGCCGGGCGTCCCGGCACGTGACAATCCCCTCACTCCAAAGGATGTGGACGAACTTACCGGGAAGATCGCGCGCTATCACGCGCAAGCCCTCGACCGCATGGGCTCCTTGTACTACTCGGAGGAAGGCTACGATGATTTCTACATCGGGAAGGGATCCTCTTATCCCGATATCACCGGGTGCATCGGCATTCTGTTCGAACAAGCAAGCTCTCGTGGACTGGTGCAGGAGAGCGTCAACGGGAATTTGAGCTTCGCGTTCACCGTACGGAATCAATTCACCACATCGCTTTCGACGCTCAGCGCGGCACAAGCGCTGAGGATAGAGCTGCTCACGCATCAACGGGATTTCTTCGCCTCCGCTCTTCGCGAGGCCGAGCGAGCACCGATAAAGGGATACGTTTTCGGCTCCGCGACGGACCCATGGCGCACGTACTATCTGCTCGACATCTTGCGCCGTCATCAGATCGACGTGTACGGACTCGGCCGACAACTCCGCGCGGACGGTCAAACGTTTGATCCTGGGAGCGCCTTCGTCATCCCGACCGCTCAGAGGCAGTTTCGGCTGATCACTTCATTGTTCGAGCGGCGAACGAAGTTTGCAGACAGCTTGTTCTACGACATCTCCTCGTGGACGCTTCCGTTGGCATTCGACCTGCCGTACGCCGAATTGAAAACGGTCCCGCGAGAAGCCTTGGGGGCGCGAGTCGACCAGCCAATCCCGCCGAAGGGAACTCTCGTCGGCAGCCCTGATGCGTACGCGTACGTCTTTGAGTGGGACAGTTACTTCGCACCGCGCGCCCTCTATCGCCTTCAGAAAGCGGAGATCAAGACGAAGGTTGCCACTCGCACGTTCAAGGCACTGACGTCCGAGGGGAAACGAACGTTTGACTATGGGACGATCATGATCCCCGTGGGGATCCAGAAAGAGCGCATCGACACGATCCGGAAGACGGTCGAAACGATCACGCGGGAGGATGGGGTAAACGTGTACGCGCTCTCGACCGGGTTCAGCACCGAGGGTATCGACCTCGGCAGCCCGAATTTCGCCGCACTGCAGATACCCAAAGTGATGATCATTGTGGGGCCCGGGTTTTCCCCGACAGATGCCGGGGAAGCCTGGCACCTGCTCGATCAGAGGTTCGATATGGAGGTCAGTCTGGATGAAGCGGCGGCGCTGGGGCGCATCGATTTGAGCCGGTACAGCGTGATAACGATGGGGGGCGGCAGTTACGCCGGGATCGATTCCGCCGGGCTTGCCTCTCTTCGCCGCTGGGTGGAAAACGGCGGGACGCTTGTCTCAATGGAGCAGGCTTCGCAGTGGGCGGTCAACAATCGGCTGGCAACGAGTCGGTTTCGGAGAGACGATGCGGCCCGGAGAGATAGCATCACCCCACGCCGTGCCTATGCAGATGAGGGCAACTACTCGGGCGCGCGGGCTATGCCCGGGGCAATCTTCGAAGCGATCGGCGACAGAACCCACCCGCTGCTCTATGGCTACGACTCGGAAAAGCTCAGCGTCTTCAAGAGCAACACGATTTTCATGGAGCCGTCGAGGAACCCATACGCGACGCCACTTGTCTACAGCCAGGAGCCTCTCCTGAGCGGCTATCTCCACAAGTCCTATGACAAGCTCATCAAGGGCTCGGCGGCCATTGTCGTGAGCACTTTGCGCTCGGGGCGGGTGATTTTGTTGGCCGATGATCCGAACTTTCGAGCCTTCTGGTACGGGACGAACAAGTTGTACCTCAACTGCCTGTTTTTCGGGCAGCTTCTCCGGGCAGGCAGAATGCGCGGCGAGGAGTAACAGGCGCACAGCAGATGGGCATTCGGACGAGACGGTCGCGTCGGAGGGACTGAGCTCCACCGGAAACCTCAACTGCAGGGGACTGGCACACAATCGAAAGACAACGCCTTTGTGGTTACCAGACCTTTTGTATGAGATGGAGATATTGGAAGTTTTTCATCTTGACAATGTGCTTTTGCTTGAGTAGCATCGCGCGTCCTCGTCTCTCATGTTCACCTTCATTATCCCACACATGGAGGATCCCATGAACAAGAAGATCTGGCTCGGGTTCGTTGCGGTGTTCATAACGCTTCAAATCCTCGACGGCATCGTGAATCTCGTGATCCTTGATGCCGCCTATAAGTCGGTCTCCTACCTTTGGCGGCCCGAGGGTGACATGAAATTGTGGATTGTGCCGATCGTCGGATTGTTCTTCTCTTTCTTTTTCACTTTCATTTTCTCGAAAGGGTATGAGGGAAAGGGAGTTCTCGAAGGGGCGCGTTACGGTTTGTACATCGGGCTCATGGTTATGTTTCCGATGTCGTACGGAGCATATGCGATGATGCCGATTCCGTTTTCGCTGGCGCTTCAGTGGTTTGTTTACGGGACGATTGAGTACGTAATCGCTGGGATGGTGCTTGCGATGGTCTTCAGGCCCAAGGCACAACCGCCATCGACAACGTGATACGATTTCTCGTTTATTGGAATCACCCAAAGGTGCTTCATTCGAGGCGCCTTTTTGTTTTTCCGCTCGTCGACTTTTCATTGCGTGGACGGAGAGTTCTTGTTAGATTCTCTGCAGGTTTTCCTTCAACGAATTCTTACCGCACTACATAATGAGGTGAACTATGCGACGCTCGTTTCTGCTACCAGTTCTCCCTGCTGTTCTTTCACTGTTCATCCTGATCGGCTGTTCGACCTCCCAGGGGACGAGACCCGAACTTTCAGGGCAGGTCAATGTCGACACCGTCAAGGCCGGGCTCTTCGACACGGGCAAGATGTGGACGTTCGACAACCCGCCGATCGACTACTTCAAGAAAACCTACAATTTCAGCCCGGACAAGGCCTGGTTCGAGAAAGCACGATTGTCCGCGCTGCGGCTGCCCGGCTGCTCTGCCTCTTTCGTCTCCGAGGACGGGCTTGTGTTCACGAACCACCACTGCGCACGCGGTGCGCTCGATCGCGTGAACCGGGAAGGTGAGAAGCTTGCCGAAACAGGCTTCTACGCGCCGACGCTCGCCGACGAACGAAAAGTCCCGAGAATGTACGCCGACCAGCTCGTGCTCGTAGAGGACGTGACCGACGAAGTGCAAAAGGCAATGGAAAGCGGCAAGACCGACGATGAGCGGATCGTCAACCGAGACAAGGCGATCGACGAGATCGAGAAGCGATATCAGGAGAAGACGAAACTCTCATGCACCGTCATGAACTTCTACAACGGCGCAAAGTACTCTCTCTACGGATTCAAGCGCTACCGCGACGTGCGCATTGTCTTTGCTCCCGAGACGATGACGGCATTTTTCGGCGGTGACTACGACAACTTCACCTATCCCCGGTACGACCTCGATATCTCCTTCTTCCGCGTTTACGACGATGACGGTCAACCGCTGAAGACGTCGAACTTCTTCAAGTGGAGCGCGTCCGGGGCAACGGAGGGAGAGCCGGTGTTTGTCGTCGGCAACCCGGGCCGCACGAACCGGCTTCTCGCGTATTCTCAGATTGAGTTCCTAAGGGACTATCAATATCCCTTCTTGTCGAACTTGCTCAACAACCTTGTTGGAATCTTCTCGGACTACATTGCCGCACACCCGGATCAAAAGCTTCAGTACCAAACGCAATTATTCGGCTACTCGAACTCACAGAAGCTCTACAGCGGCCGGATCAAAGGCATCAACGATCCCATCTTGATGGCAAAGAAGAGAGATTTCGAGCGCAAGCTGAAACAGGCCGTGCTGACGAGCCCGCAACTGAAAGTAGAGTACGGAAGCGTCTGGGATGAGATTGCCGAGATTCAAAAGGAGAAGGGGAAGATCTTCGGGGAGGTCCAGAGCTACGTGTACCGGGGGCCGGGTCGATCGGCCTATTTTGGCCTCGCTTCTAGCCTCATCAGCTACGCCGAGCAGATGAAGCTTCCCGAGGATCAGCGCGGACCGCGCTTCAGGGGAAGTGCGCTGGATTCCTTGAAACTCCGGTTCTATCCGCAACTCAACGAGGAGCTCAACCAACAGATCCTCGCGCTGCAGCTCACCAACATGAAGGCGGCATTCGAAGACAGGAACCCCGCATTCAACAAGCTCCTCGCAAGCCGCACGCCGACAACGGCAGCCGCCGAGCTGGCGAAGTCCACAATCCTCTCAAGCAAAGAGAAGGTGATGCAGCTCCTCGACGGCAACCCCGACGACATTCTACGTTCGAACGATCCGTTCATTAGCTTCGTAGCCTCTACGGCGAGTCAAGCACGAGAGATGCTCGAGCATTTCAATGAGCTCCTCGCGAAAGAGCAGAGCAGGGTTCAGCTTGTCGGCAGAGCACTCTTCGGCGTCTACGGCACCTCCATTCCTCCCGATGCAACGTTCACACTGCGCATCGCCGATGGGGTTGTGAAGGGGTATGAATACAACGGAACGGTCGCCCCGCCGATCACGACCTTCTATGGTCTCTACGACCGCTACTTCTCTTTCGACAAGAAAGATCCCTATGATCTGCCGGATCGATGGAAGAATCCGCCCTCAACGTTCAACCTGGGCACGCCGTTGAATTTCTCTTCGACGAACGACATCATCGGAGGCAACTCCGGAAGCCCCGTCGTCAATGAGAACCTGCAGATCGTCGGGATCGTCTTCGATGGAAACATCGAGAGTCTGCCGAACGACCTGATCAACGACGAAAAGGACATGAGATGCGTCGCCGTGCATTCGGCGGGCATCCTCGAGGCTCTCGATCAAATCTACAAAGCCGACCGCATTGTGAAGGAACTCAAGGGGGGCAAGATCGAGTAGGCATTGCGTTTCTCTCAACGGAAAGGGGCAATTCCCCATCATCGGAGTTGCCCCTTTATTTTGGCGCCGGTGGAACTCCGACCGTTGGAAAAAAGGTTCAAGAAGAAGCGACTCACATATGAAAACCCGTATGCATCATAACGTTCCATCGAAAAAACGTCGTTTTCACCGGCGCTGGAAGCGACAGAGTATTCGACCCTGCGGCGCTCTTGCGCTCCTCCTTCTCACTCTCCTGCCGCTGTCCACCGCCAAGACGCAGGAACAGCCGAGCAGCAGCCGATTCGAATCGTGGCTTGAGCTGCAAGCGGTGCCCAGCTTCGTTCTGACCTCACGGTCGGGGGAGTCGGCGTTCGGCTTCCAGTGGGGAGCAACCCCTCTCCTCTATTCCTTCGGTATGACGCGCCTGATCTCACCCTGGCATTCGTTCATCGTTGAGCCTCCCGCCCGGTTCACGGGATCCATCGAGCTTTTCACGACAGGTCAATTCAATACGACCAGGATCGGAAATTCGTACTTCGCCGGCTCCGTCCAATTGCTCGGCCACATCCCGCTGATCGAGCGGGGTGAATACCTGGCTTTGAATCTCGGCG
>CAYZRX010000007.1:0-54025 GCA_964480945.1 uncultured Ignavibacteriaceae bacterium
CAGGCTGGTTGCCTTCTGCTCCATTCGCTCGTAGAACTCGTTCCACTTTTGGGCTGAGGCGTACACTACGACGGTCTATTCACTTTTCGAGGGAAAAGATATTCCGAGACCAGATGCTTCATGAGCGCTAGGTCTTGTTTCTGCGGGATGAATGTCGAGATGATGTTCGCCTTTGAGAATCTTAGGAACACCCAGACGCTGAGGAGAAGTGTTGAGATATATGAGAGGCTTGAGGCGACCGCAGCTCCCTGAATACCCCACAATGGTATAAAGACCACGATGAGAGCGAGATTCAGGGAGAAGCCGACTGTCGCAGTGCCCATATTGTACCAGGGCTTGCCGCTTTGGTAGGCAATGAACTGAGCAAGAACTCGGGAGACGCTCCATGCGATGATACCAGGGACGAGGAGCACGAGGGGGAGCACAGCCGGCGAAAAGCCCTTCCCAAAGATAAGTGGAATTGCAGAGGGGGCAAGGAGACAGAGGATGACGGATCCGAAAAGAACCATTGATCCAACCAACCGGGCCATGCGTTGCGTGATTCGCGTTGATTCCTCAACACTCGAAGAGGTAATGCGGAAAATCGACGCGTTGATGATTGCGTAGTCCAGAAGCCAAAGCATTTCAGCGATGCGGACAGCAAGCGCATAGTTGGCAAGATCTGCGGGGCCCCTCAGGTAATTGACGAAGAACTGGTCGAGGCGAAAATGCAGGTTGTTGACGATCAAACCGAGGTAAATCGCAATGCCATAACCGAGAGATCGTTTGAGTACATCCACGTTCAGAGAGAATCGAAAAGGGGTTTCAAAACCGACCGTGAGGAATCCGATGATTGCTTTCACAGCGATGAACACCGCGGTAGCATAGAGAAACGCCGATACGCCGGCGTTCAGGAAGTAGCCGGCAGCCACGTAAACGAGAAGAGCGAGCACGGCACTCAGGACATTCACTTGATAGACGAGCCGAACTCGATCCATCCCGTACATGAGTGATGACCAGAGTAAGAAATACAGAGTAGGTCCCGCCAAAGCAACCGATAGAACCAAGTATGAGTTGATGGCAGCGCCGAACAACGAATGAAGAATCGGTTTGAAGACAATTGCAGTGAACACAAGAATTACTGTTGCCAGAATGCTCCAGAGGACGGAATGGGAATGGAGGATTTCAGCGGGGGCAATCTTCTTGCCCACGAGGTACGTGTTAGCGGAAAGAAGACCCATGTCGATCACAGACGACAACACGGTAGGAATGAGAAGAAAGAGATCAAAGACACCTTTTCGCTCCGGCCCCAGATATCGGGCAAGAAAAATCTGAGTGACGAGCCCTATTCCTGTGATGACAACTTGCAGCTTCGCGACCCCGACAATGTCTTTTCCGAGGGAGGATGTCATTGTGCTTGTTTCGCAAGTGTCAGGAAAGCAACGGAGGCCACGCCCTGGGAGAGCGAATCTGTTCCGAACGCCTCCAGATCAGTGCACGGAATCCAGTTATGGTTCACGTGTTGGAAAAAGCGAAGCAGGAGCACATCGAATCCCTGTGTGAAACGAGAGAGAAGCTGTGAGGTGAATACTATGTAGTTGATTTTCTTGCTTTCGTTCGGATCGTTCTCTTTTCCAACGGGGAGCGAGACGATCAGTTTGGCGCCATCTTTCATCACCCGGCGGATTTCGTCCCGCGCCTTGAACACTGCGTCCGCTTGGACAGGGTCGCCGTACCCTCCGAGTCCGAAGTGCTCAAGCGAAGAAATCGCTGTGACGTACTCAAAGGCATCATCGTGATAGGGCAATCGCATCGCATCACAGCGGAGTCGGAAGATGTTGGGGTGTTGAAGCGGATAGGGCAATATGTCCACCACGTGCACCGTGTGACCCAGGCATGCAAGATGATACGGTAGAGGGGAATTACCGCTGCCAATGTCAAGGATCGCCGTGGGATGGGAAGGAAGTGCCTGGAAAGTAAGAGGGTATTCAACAACCCTCTCCGTAATCATGCATCGGGTTCTGAACCCAAAAGGTTTTGAATTGTAGTAGGCGGTCCGCACAATGGGCTCGATCACATCCAGATCGAAATGAAATTGAGTCTCGCGGCCTTTCGTCCGCTCAAGGACCCAATTCTTCATGGCGTACTTTGCACTTCCAAGCGCGCCAAGGAGCCTTTTCATCATAGTCACTCACTTGTCTCCTTGCGAGTTAGTTGTCCCGCCCCTCTTTGAAACAGAGGTCCGCGGCTGAAAAAGCGGTTCCACCACGTCGCCGTGCCGGCTGCGGACTGTCTAGTTGAAAGCGTGAAAACATCAGCCAGGCTTTTCAACTTTCGACGCTTACCCTGAGCCCGTGAAAATCAAACGTGAAGTCTAAAACCGAAAAACCCGCACCCTTGATCTTTTCAATGCCTTGGCGCTTTTCTTTCTCTCCTTTGCAACAAAACACCACACAGCCTCCGCCGCCGGCACCGCAGGGCTTCCCACCCAGGACCTCTCCTCGGACAAGGTTGAAAAGGTCCTCAAGGGCCTGATTGGTTGTCGAGCTGTCCAAGATCTTCGAAGACTCAAACTGCATGGAGAGGATCTTCCCAAATCTCTCAAAGTCTCCTCGCTCGAGGGCCTCTCTTCCACCAAATGCCGAGTCCCTCATTCGGATGAGGGCGTCACGGACGTCTCGATCGCCTTTCGCAAGATTTCCCCACACGTTCTGGTGAATCGTCGACGAGAGCCGGGCAGCTCCTGTGTAGCAAAGAAGGAGCAAAGACTCCAGCTCCTTCACACGGCCCGTCGAGAGGCTGATCGGTGTTGAGCGAATCCCTTCTTTTGAGAACTCAAACAGATTGATTCCTCCCACGGCGGCTGCACATTCATCCTGCTTCCCGCCGATGATTCCCAGAACCTTTTCGATCTTGAAAGCATCCTCGGCAAGATCGAGCCGCTCCCGAACAGTCGAAAGCGGTTTCCCCTTGATCAAACCGAGCCACAGAACGTTCATGGCCGCTGAGCTCCCCAACCCCGCGCCCCATGGGAGGTTCGCCTCATAATGAACAGTCATGCCGTCTTGTCGATGTCGGTGCGGTCCGGTCAGGAGTTCGCCTGATACATACTTCGTGATCGCCCCGTTGAGGGTAGCCCCGCCGAATGTCTCATAGAACATTGGAACATCCGTCCAGGCGCCCGCAAAATCGATGCGCACGGGAGCTTCAGCGGTAATCTTCATTGCTCATTCTCGCGACCTCAATGACGCAACGTTGGTTCAGAGACTGCTGGGACCAGTGCCTCGTAAAGGTCGACCAGTTGTTGAGCCAGCCGCCCTCGATCGAAGTGTTCGATTGACCGCTCTCTGCCCGCGATGCCCATCCGGGCGTGCAGGGCATTGTCCTCCAGGAGGAGGCTGACTTTGTCAGCAAGTGCGGCTGAGTTGTTCGGCCCTACCAGGAATCCAGTTGACCCGTCCACGATCACCTCAGGTATCCCGTTGATGTTGGAGCCAACGATCGGCTTCCCACATGCCATGGCTTGAATCATCGAAAGTCCGAGACATTCGATTGGCGTGCAACTGGGGAATACGAATACATCGCATGCTGCGAAAAGGCCCGGGAGCGCCTCGTCAGGTTGAGGGCCGAGTAGGAGAAACTGTGAGCTGATCCCAAGCTCATTCGCTCGCGCCCCGAGACTCCCGGCAATTCCGAAATCAGGCCCCGCGATGAGAAACACAGCATTGGGAATGCGCCGTAAAATGGCCGGGGCAGCCTCGAGAAGAACCTGAGGACCCTTTCTCGCACGCACTTGGCCGAGGAAGAGGACGACGCGCTTTCCGCCAAGCTGATACTGAGACCGGATGGGCTGCGCGTCGACATCAGGGCGAAACCGCCGCGTGTCAACACCGTAGTAAGTTACTTTGACCTGCTCAGGATCCAAACCGATGTAACTCACTTGCCGTGCGCAGTGTTTGCTGACAGAAAGGATGAGGTCGCTCTGCGTTAGCACATACCGAGAGAAACCCTTGAATCGCTCCCCCCGCTCATCGTGAAGAATTAACTCATCGTTGTGTGGGACGACCTCGCCGAAGATTGTTTGCACGTATTTCTTCTTGTATCTCTTTGCCAGGTAGGCAGCAGCGAAGCCCTGCGCCCATGGATAATCGTACGCGTGCACAATATCAATAGGGTGGTTGTTGATGACTCGTTCACTTACGTCTAACCACGTGGCGATCGATTTCAGCGCCTTCAAGAAGGTGGAAACGCCTGTTCCGGATTTCCGAAGTGTTGAGGTCCAAAGCGGAAGTCGGCGAACGAGCTGCAAGGTTTTCCTGAGACGTGTGCCGCCACCGGAGTGAATGTGAACTCCGGCACGCTCGAACTCCGTATATTGTCCCGGTAACGGTGAACTGTCGATGATCGTGTGGACTTCGAATCCGCGCTCAGTGAGGTAAGGGAGCGTGTGCGAGAGATACGTCGCAATGCCGCCGTAGGGAGGGGGCAAAGGGCCGTTGATAACGAGCAAGCTGATCTTCCGTTGACTCATGAACCTTCAGTCTCGAACGATTTCAGTATCCGGTCCACGTTTGCTTTCCATGTGTAACGCTGCACGGCCTCCTGTCGAGCCGCTGCACCGAGCCGCGTCCGCAGTTCTCGATCGCGTGCGAGATTCAGGATTTGGACAGCAAGTTGGCTTACGTCGCCGGGTGTCATCTGCAGACCGTTTTCGCCGTCTCGAATCACTTCTCCTATTTGCTCCAGTCGGCTGGCGATAATCGGTTTGCCCATCGCCATATACTCGAAAAGCTTCGTCGGCGAGCCGAAAAACTTCGTCCCGTCTTCGAATCCTAGGTGCGGCGAGACGAGGATGTCGCATGCCGCAAGGTAGCGCGGCGCATCGCTGTGAGGCACCAATCCCGTAAAGATGATCGATTGCTCCAGGCCGAGGTCTGCTGCTCGTCTCAGAAGGGCTGACCTCAGGTCGCCTTCACCGATCATGAGGAAGCGAAGGCCGCTCTCTCGCTGAATCGAAGACACTGCGGCGTCGAACAGCGTTTCCACGCCGTGCCAGCGAGTGAAACTCCCGATGAATCCAACCACGAGATGCCCGGCCAAACCGTACCGCTCTCGTATCGGTGCCCCGTCAATATCGGGACGAAATTCCTCGGGGTCAACTCCATTTGGATTCAAGAGATAACGCTTGCGCTCAATTCTGTATCGGCTCAGCTGCTCCTCAACGCCCGCGGAGACCACAGCTATTCGATCTGCAAGCTGGAGAGCCAACGCCTCGCACCGGGTTCCCAGATCTTCAAAGAGTAGTCTGCTCCAGTGCTTCTTAATCCAGACTTCAGAGTCGTTAGCCTCAAGGATCATAGGGATGTCATACCGACCGGCAATTGCACCTCCCGCGAAATTGAAGATGGCATGACGTTGGTAGATCAACGAAGGGTGAAATTGCCGGACGATAGCTCCAAGTCGATGGATAACTCGGAGATTGTAGTGAATCAGCTGCAGTTCATCAAAGAAATCGAGGATCGCCAGAGGCTGTATCTGAAGTTGTGTCACTTGCTGTGGGAGTGCAGCAAGAGGCGCATCAGCAACATAGATGACGTTGAAGCCGGCAGCAGTGAACGCCTTCACCATTCCTTTCACGTGGCTGACGGAGCCGCCTGCGCGCACGGAGCCGGAGAGGTCGGTACGCAAAAAGAGGACCGTCTTTGTGCCGCGCCTGATCCCCTCCGCCGATCTCCCGGTGAAGGGTTGCGGAATTTTGCGGGCGACCAGAAGGATGGAGACGTACGTCCAAAGTAAAGTTGTTGCTGCGACCAGTGAGCCAAGAAGGAGTCGGGGCAAGAGGTGAAATGCAATGCGGCTCGTCGAGATCTGGACCAGCGACTCACGATTGATCCGAACGAACCGCTCTCGACTTTTGCTGAAACTCAGCAAAAGTTCGACCGAGATCCGACTTCGCTTCACTGCTGAATTGTGGAGGGAGGCGATGACAAGATCCCAGTGCGCCAGGCGGACCTTGCGAATCAGGTCCAGCGCTGATAAACCAACTAAATCTTGCTTGCGGAGAACAGTGAGGGACGAAAGCGGAAATCGCGCTTTCAGGCTGAGAACAATTTCCTGATCTTCGAAGGGGAGAGCAAGAATTCGACGTGTCGTCTCGGGGTGTACTTTTCTAAGGAGGTGGTCGAGGTGTTCGAGCATGTAGGGCCACTATCTAGTTTCCTCCAGATGGAGGACAGAGGTTCGATTTCTTCGCCCTCCGTCTTCCGTGCATGTTCTCATCATGCACGCCCAATCAGCCGAGTTTCCGTTGGGAGCTGTCGCATCAGACCGGACAACTATTGGATTTGTTCGGCAAATCCGATCTGCCACCGGTAGGGTTGAGGCGAAAGGCCCGAAAACCATAACTTGAGCTTTCCATCTTCTTTGAGTGCCCCACAATATCCCACCCACATCGTTACCCACGGGTAGGTATCCGAAGTGCTGAGCGTAGGAGCGTCACCCATCTGAACCCAATTCGTACCGTCGCTTGATTCAGCATACCCGAGCGCAGCGCGATTGGGACTCAAGCCGGTGTAGAACATGATGAAACGATTGTCGTCGACGAGAACCTGAGGAGCGACTATTCCTGTTGACTCCCAGGAGAGGTTCGGGCGCGAGGATAGCACTATGCCTTGATCGGACCAGTTTACTCCGTCAGTTGATGTCATAAGGTAAATGTCTTTGGGGCTTACCCTGTATGAGCTACTGACCCCGAAGTACGCAAAGTAAATCCCACCTTTCTGTACTACACAGGGGTGCCAAATTGCAGGCTTGGACGTGCTTGTAGGGACGACTGGCTGATAATTCACTATCCAGAGCCGCCCATCTGTCGAAGTCGCGTAGCCAATTCCATTGTGATAGGCCAAATTCGATTCGCCTTCAAACCACATTCTATAGATACCATTTTCATAAATCACTGAAGGATTATGCGCTCCTTTTTCCATCCAGCTACCTGGTGCGCCCGGCCGTATGGCTGGACCATCTTTACTCCAGTGTATCCCATCGAGCGAAGTGGCATGAGCAACCCAGAGAGTTTCGACGCTATTCACGCTCAAACTATAGCCAGCGGAGTACCATATGTTGTATTCGCCATTGATTTTCACGACAGAAGGGTCGTGAAAAAAGAAGTGGTTCGCATCCCAACCGCCGATGGATTGCTGCAGCACTGGGTTTTCCGGGCTCATCTTCCACTTCAGACGTGGCACAGGCCATACAAGCGTAATTTCGAGGTTTCCTCCGACGGTCGGCGTCATGTAGACAGTTGCTTGAGTCGTTCGACCCTCAGCCACCGTCACCTTCGTGCTACCTGAATAGCGGACAATTTCAAGGCTGTCCCTTGCCTCAACGGCTAGAATCCATGCCCCAACAGGAATATTGTCGAATCGGAGCTTAACCGTATCAGCAACTTCCGTGACCACGACAGAATCGACCAGAGGTCTGTACGTTGATCGTTCCAGCGTCGCAATGATGACCCTCACGTCGTTGGGTAGCGTTTTCTTTCCCAGCTTCAACACAACCGAACCCTTGGAATTGCTCAATGGCCTGCTGTCAACCTTTGTTCCGCGATCACAGTGGAACACGACTGCCGCGCTGAGTAACAGCACTGCTGAAGCGCTGATTGTTTTCATGGCTTTCTCCCTCCCCGTTCGGGAATATGGCCAAATGCATTTCGAAAGAAGAAAAAGAAAAAAGGGAATAAAATCTACATCGAAACAGAATCGGGATTCCTAGTGTTTTGCTTCGATCCAGTGATCATACCAGAGCGCCAGATTGAGCAGCGCCCACAGCGGCAGTCCCTCGTCGCGCCGACCGAACCGGTGGTCGTCTATCAGCGTCTGTATGAACTGTCGATTGAAGATCTCCTGCTTCATCAAACTCGAGCCCAAGATCCTGCTCTCCATAAAACCGAACCACTCCGACCGAAGCCATTCGTTAACCGGTGCGGCAAAACCTTGCTTTTTTCTGTAGATGATATTGCGGGGAATAAGCCCCTCAACTGCCTTCTTCAGAATGTACTTCGGCTCGCCCGCTTTCACCTTGAACCTCTTCGGGATCGTCATCGAATACTCGACAAGACGATGGTCGAGGAACGGGACCCGCGACTCGACGGAAGTTGCCATCGAGACCTTGTCGACGCGCATCAACAAGAGCTCCGGCAGTCGGTTCTTGAATTCCAGATACACCATGCGCTTCAGGTAATCCGCCCGTGCGTCGCGTCGCAGGATCTCCTCGTGCCAACGCCCGGCCAGCTCGCGAGCGCGATGGTGCTGGCTTTGCGGAGGATTGTTCAGGAGCGATTTCTTGTGTGTCTCGGTGAAGATGTTGACGTCGCCCCAGAAGAGCTCGTCTCGTTCGCTCGCCTTTCGAATGTAGTCCAGCTCGAGGAGCCTGCGCTTGGGTCGCAGCCACGCGGCAGCAAGCGAGTAGACGCCCGATCGTACATGCTTTGGCACAGCGCCATAGGGTCCCCAGAGCCATTTGTGGAACCTCAACTCTCGAAGGTAGGCAGGGTATCCGGCGAACTGCTCGTCACTCCCTTCGCCGACCTGGATGACGATCGTGCCGTTGTCCCGGGCAAGCTTGGAGACAAAGTACAGCGGAATGCAGACCGGATCGGCGATCGGCTCGTCCTGGTGATAGATCAACTTCGGCAGGAACTCGAACGCCAGCTTCTGGTCGATGATCACCTCATGGTGATTCGTCTTGAACTCCTTTGCGATCTGGCGGGCGTACTGGAGCTCGTTGTACTTCTCGAGGTCCCGAAAACCGACGGAGAACGTGTCCACAGGCCGCTCCATCAACTCCGCCATTAGGGCGACATTGGTGCTAGAGTCGATGCCTCCGCTGAGGAATACGCCGAATGGAACATCGCTCATCATCCGGTCTTTCACCGACTGCTTGAGTAGCGTTCGGATCGTGCTGATACACGGCTCCTCACTCGTCGGCGGGCCCGCTTCAAGGAGTTTCGAGTGTGGGATCGGCGTTCCGTCGAGATCAATGGAAGGCTGGCGGCCGACCGGCACGGGGTCCCAGTATTGCTCCTTGTGCATCTGCCCATCCCTTCCGATCACCATCCGATGTCCCGGCTCCAGTTTGTAAATATTCTTGAACATCGTCAGCGGTGTGGGGGAGACGAGGAAGGTCAGGAATGAATCGAGAGTCTCTTCGTTGAATTCGCGGTGTACCGCGGGGTGTTGAAGAATCGCCTTGATCTCCGACCCGAAGATAAGGTTGCCGCCGGCAAGAGTGTAATACAGCGGCTTGATGCCGACGCGGTCTCGGGCAAGCACGAGCTGCTTCTTCTTCTCATCCCAGATGGCGATAGCGAACATGCCGAGGAGCTTGTGAACGAACTCGACGCCGTACTCCCGGTAGGCGTTGATGATGCTCTCCGTATCCGACCGCGATCGGTAGCGGTACCCCTTTGCTTCAAATTCCTTCCTTAAGACCAGATGGTTGTAGATCTCCCCGTTGAAGACGATCGTGATCGAACCATCCTGCGAGAGCATCGGCTGGTGGGCGGCAGGGGAGAGGTCCACGATCGAAAGGCGGCGGAATCCGAACCCGACCTGTTTGTCCGGCGAGATGAATGTCCCGGAATCATCAGGCCCGCGGTGTTTGATGCTATCGCTCATCCTGACGAGGAGGGCCTCATCGAAGGTGGGGGTCGAATTACCGTAGTTGAAGATTCCGCAGATGCCGCACATCGGACAATGAAAAGTTCAAAATGGAAATAGAAAGAAGCAGAATTCAGAAGCCAGGACTCAGGATGCAGGAGGGAGTAAGCAGCAGGGAAAGTGTGGCGAGCAGACATCAGACCGCCAGACCCCCGCTCTCTTCTTATTACATGTTACTTCTCACGTCTCACTACCCAGACCCCACATCTCACATCTCATATCCCAAACAGTTCCTCTCGCCCCCGCAGTCTACGTTCTTCCTCTCTCCCTTTTTCGTTTCATCCACCGGTCGAAGCCGAAAAAGGCCAGCGCGCCGATGACGAGCAAATTCGCGAAGAGGCTCAGGTTCTTTCCCAGGTAGAAACCCGTCGGCTCGAATTTCATTTCGAGTTTGTGCATGCCTGGCGGTACGAGGACGGCACGGAAGAGATAGTCGGCCCGGTAGATCGGCGTTTCCTTTCCGTCGATGAAAGCTTTCCATCCTTCCGGATAGTACGTTTCGCTGAAGAAAAGGAGATTGTTTCCGCTTGTCGTGACCTTGAGTTCCATGTCTTGAATGCCGTAGGAGAGGAACTCCGCTGTCGCTGCCGGGTGTGGTGGCTCGACCTGAAGCTTTGGGTCCTCCTGAAAGAAAACGACGTCCCTTGGATCAAAGGCCTTGTCTCTGATCTTGCTGAGAATGCCGAGCGCGTCAGAGACCTCGTAGCGGTTCACGAAGAACGCCCTCGGCAGCACCGAGAGGTTGGCGTATACCTTCTTCTGCGCACTGTTGTAAACCAAGCCGAGGCCCGCGCTCGAATCGGTTTTGTCCGGGATGATGTACTTGATGTTCATCAAATCGCGAATCAACGAGTTGTTCAGACCCACAACGTCGAGAACGTCCTGGTAGGCGCGCATCTTGGCCCCCTGATACCCGTAAGCATCCTGGATACGCCAGTACGCCAGCGAGTTGTCGTAGAACGGCTGTCCGTCTCTCAACTGCAGCACGCGGAAGAGCGTCGAATCCATTTGAAGGAACGTAACGTAGTCGGTTTTCTGGAAGACCTCCCGCCAGCTTGACCGATCTTTCGGGTCCATGGGTTTGTAGTCAACCCGCCAGAGATCAACACCGATGGTAAAGAACAAGAGGATCGAAAACATGGTAAGCCGCATTCTGCCCTGGATGAAGTAGTACAGCGAGCCGAGCGCGACCATGAGGAGCGCGATGGCCATGTAAAGGTCGGTCGTCACCAACTTGGCAACATGAGTGACCAGTTCGCTGGAGATCTGCGGCGGTATTTGGCGGTAAACATAGTCAACTACCCGATCGCGCGGCAAGCCGTATCCCGTAACTGACGAAAACATGTTCTGAATTGCCTGGCGCGACAGGAAGCTTTCATAGAGGACATTCAGGCCGAGACAGACGACGATCGAAGCGCCAAGGCCAAGAAGAATGTATTTTTTCCACCTCTGCAGCGCGGCGCCGCGCAGCTGCTCACGCTCCTTCACGATGGAAACGATCCCGTACGCCGCGAGGATCGGAACGAAGATCTGCACGAGTACGAGGATCATGGAAGGGATACGAAACTTGTTGAACATCGGGAAATAGCGATACATCAAGTCATAGACGATCGGAAATTCCTTACCGAATGCGATGAGCAGCGACAGCAGAATGGTCACCCCAAGGAATTGGACGAACGGGTCTCTCCGATTTATCACAAAGCCAAAGATAGCCAACAGGAGGACAATGAGGCCCATGTACTGTGGGGCATGCGTAAACGGCTGCGGCCCCCAATAGAAGTTCATCATCGTCTCTCGGTTGTCGCTGAAGGCGCCGCTGTACTTTTGATACCCGAATCCGTACCACGAGGGAACAAGCCACGTCATCATTTCGCCGGGAGCAAAAGACCAGCTCGTCGCATAATCATAGTCGAGCCCTCCCGCGACCGTCTTCGCCCCGCCCTGCTGCACAGTCTCGAGGATCGGGTTGGATCCTCGAATGGAATACGGGCCGTACTCCCACACGGAGAGGTACTTATCGGCATCCATGGCGAACGCCAGGGCGCCGGCGAGTGCAAGAACCAGGCCTGTGCGCACGATCGGTACCCAGCCACTTCGCGCCGGTGCGCCCTCAACTTCCTCTTTCTTCTTCAGGAAGGATTTGATGAGGTAGAAGAGAAGGTATATCCCGAGGGCCGAGTAGACGTAGAAAATCATCTGCACGTGGCTTGGCAGGAAGGAAAAATGGATGAGCAGAACGAGGAGGAGCGCCAGCGGGAGACTGAAGCGGTCGCGCAGCTTCTCAACTGTGAAGAACAGGTATGGGAGGAACGCTATTACCGCGATCTTTGTATTGTGCCCCACCATCGCCCAGATGATAATGTAGGTGGAAAACGTGGCCGCGAACGAGGCCAGGAACGCTGCAAACTTGCTCTTGAGCTTCTGGTACGTGAAAAGGTACATCCCACCGGCGAAGATGAAGTAGAAGAAGTAGACCCATCCTGACGGCGGATTCAAGATGATGTAACTGAAAAGCTGCGAAGCTTTGTTGAGGATCTCGCCGGTCAGGTCGAAAACCCGCTCGCCGCTCACGGTGAGGCTGGCGTACCCGGGCATGCCGCAAAAGGTGTAGGGATTCCAGAGTGGAAACACCCCCTCCTTCTTCGCGTCGGCAAGGAACGTGTCGAAGGCATGGGAGGCGATGATGTCGGTATCGACGAACGTCTTGCCGCCGAAGATAATTTGATTGAAGAAGAGGATGATGCTCAGGAAGAGGAGCGCGACGGCCACCGCGTGTTGATACTTCGGCGGAATTAAGGCCTTCTCTTCGTCAGCCTGTCGGCCGCTGGCTCGCCCGCCTGCATCGCTGGGGCGGCCCCGATCTTTCTGTGACTTGCTCATAGGATGATGGGTGGTGGGTTAGTGCCGGGGGCTCAGGGTGTCGAGAAGCCCCACGAGCTGGCGTGTGATCTCTCGCCGATCATACCGCTTGACTGCTTCCCGATCCTGCTGAAATTTTGACCTATCATAGAGAAAATTCTGATAACATTCAACGAACAGGGTTTTGATGGCGGGAACGTCCTGGTTGGACGCGGTGAAGCCGGAGCGTGTCTCGCGTAGCAGCTCCGCGATGGCACCTTTCGGAGCGAGCGCGATGATGGGGTGTCCCGCGCCGATGTACTCGAAGACCTTTCCGGGAACAATCCCTTCACTGCCGGCTGCTTCATCGACAACGAGCAGGAGCGCGTCCGAACGGAGGAGCTCCTTCACGCTTTCGCTGTGGGGAAGATAGGGCACGACGTCGATGGATTCGCGCAGCTTCGAGGTGCGCAGCATCTCCTGCACTTCTGTTCCGAATCTCCCGATAAACTTCAGGCGGATTCTCGCTGCATTGACCTTTCCCTCCGACACGAGTTCCTCGACAGCCTGCAGAAAGGTCTGCGGGTTCCTCTTTCCGTACATCGAGCCGGTGTAGGTGACTGTGAACCGCTCGTTCCGCTGAAGGTCGAGCTTCGGATAGTCGTCGGTGTCAAACCCGTTCGGGAGATACACGAGCTTCCGCCGATTGATGCCGGGCATCTTGTCGGTGATATCGTTCAGAATTCCCTTCCACGCGGCCTCAATGAGATCTGCGTCCTCGAAGACGGACGTTTCCAGCCGGCGGTCGATTCTCCGCGGAATCCACCAACGCTCCGGCGTGGAGAGAAAACCGGTCCACGGGTCCCGGAACCCCGCGATCCACGGAAGCTTCGTGGAGCGGTGAAGCTTGCGAGCGATGACCGCCGTCGTGTACGGCGGCGAGGAAGAGTAGATAGCATTGACCTTTTCCCGCCGGATGATTTCGAGCCCAGCGGAGACAGCATACGGGAACCAGCCGATCCTCGCGTCCGGAATGAAGAAGCCGGCACGAACGAACTCCGCCAGCGATTCTGCGATCGATTTCTTCCTGTTCCCTTGCGGGATGTTTTCGACGTCGACGGCGGCATCTGCAGGTTTGCCGGTGAGCTTCCGGTACAACCTGTACGGCTCGAAGATCTTGGTGCGGTATACCGTAGCATGCGGTGGAATTTCGGCAAGAAGTGATTCATCGCGTGCCGGAAAGTCCGCGTCCTTCACCGTCAGGACGACGGGCTGCCATCCGAATTCCGGCAGGTACTTGACGAACTTCAGGACGCGCTGCACCCCCGGGCCGCCGGAGGGTGGGAAGTAGTATGTGACGATCAGAACTTTTTTCATTCAGAGATGAAGGTAACCTTCGTCAAGTAACCTTCATCAAGATACACAAGAAGCAGGGTAAATGGAAGCGTAGGGGGCACACGGAGAAATGAAGAAACCGGCCGGCCGCGCACGTAGACGGAAACAAGATCGACGTGCGCGGCACGGTCGGTTAGCGAGATGCTACCACAGAAGGAGTATTCTTCTCCCCGTCAGTCGCTGTTATGATTCCGACCCCCCATCCCCGCCGCCTTTGATCTGGATGTTTCCCGCCTCGATATCGTACACAAGAGGCCAGCCCTCAATTTGAGAACAGAAATACCCTAGAGGCACCAGATGAAGCAGGCTGAGCTGATCCGGCGCGGCGTTCGCACCCTCGCCGTTGTCGATCACACGAAACACTCGCTGGGTGCCAACCACGCTGGCCTCGCTCGATTTCTCGACGACGCAATACAACCACGCCTGGTTCCCCTCGATCCTGAAGCAAGTAATGGGTCCCTTGGCATACGTCCAGCCATGATCGTGGTCTTCATAACTCCCTTCGACCGATCCATCAGCGTATCGACGCGCGGTGAAGGAGAAGGTGCGCCAGAGACCTACGGGATCGGTACTCCGGGTTAAGTGACCGCTTCCAGTAACCATCTCCACCACAGGACCCCTGCTCTTGGCAAGGCTTCCGGAATTGGGCGTCGCCAGGCTGTTGTCCGTAGGATTGACAGCCTGCTCGTTGCTGCATCCCATCGCCAGGAACACGATCGCAACGAGAAGAATGAAGAAAATATTGAGGTTTTTCATTTTGTCGCCCCCTGTGTTGTTAGTGATGGGTTGGTTGAACGGTCAAGTGCGACCGCTTCTTATTCGTCCATGCTGCGCGTCGCCGAGTCATCGACTTCGGCTACCATGCCTTCTTGTCGGCACATATCTGTATGACTTGCTTTCTGCCCCTGGCACTAATATAGAGTGTTGTGCCCTGTTTGTCAAACTCGATATCCTGGAATGTTCCGATGTTCGACGCGAACAATTGGGGTGTGCCACCTGTCTTCGGAATTCTCCAAATTTCACCCGGGACTTGCTCATAGAATATCTCATCAGTTTTCGGATGAATGGCAAGGGAGCCTGATCCGGCCGGGATTCCGGTGAGGAACGGCGTCACCGTGCCGTCAGCTGAAAGTGTGACGATGCTGCGGCTTCCGGAAATACCCCAGTTTTCGAAAACGAAAAGTGTTCCGTCGGATGAAAACGCAACGGTAACCGGACCGTCGGCGAAGACAGCTCCTTCGGCAATAACCTTGACAACTCCAGTGTTTGGATTCACTGCCCGTACTCCTCTCGATATATTCCCGTAAGAATTGTCGGCGATGACAAGGTCTCCCGGATCGACATTGGGGCCGTCAAAATTCGGCGGTGCAAATGCCAAACCATACGGGTTGAGAGAAGTATTTGCCGTGGTCGATGTTACAAACGGCACAGGAGCTCCGCCCTGGGGGGATAACTTGTACACTGTTTCCGTCTGCCCGTCCGACACGTAAAGCACGTTTCCCTCTCCCAATGCCAGATCGTCCGGACTGTCGAACGGCAATCCGAGTGTTGAGAAGGCATCGTCAATGGTGAACTGAGTCCCCTCTCGTGCCAGAAACACGCCCGCGCCTGGATCCGAATTCGATTCTCTGACGACAAAGAGCTTTTTGTCAGCAAGGCGGGCAATGCCGTCGGGGCTCGCAATGTTGTAATAGAAGACCGACGCGGTGAAGCCGGGGGCTGCGAAATCGATATCCCGAATGAGACTCGGATCAATCTTGGCGAGCGAGCCCTTGCCGCAATTCGGTGCGACATCATCCGACGCCGGACTGTTGGTCAGGTTCATATTCCCCGATCCGTCGTCGGCGTTCATCACGAAGATGTCATGGAGGTCACCAACCTTCCGCGTGTAATAGATTTGCTTGCTGTCGGTTGACCAAGCGGGGTTGCTCATGCCAACCCGCGCATCCGTCGTCAATCGCGTCTGCTCGGAACCGTCCGCATTCATGACGTACACTTCGCCGACGCCATCGCGGAGGCTCACGAACGCAATCTTCTTTCCGTTGGGTGACCAGCTGGGCAACCAGTCCGTCGCGCTGTTGTTGGTCAGGTTTGTCACCCCGTCGCCGTTCGCCTTCATGACGTAGACATCATACACGCCGTTCCGTTCAGCCTGGAATGCGATCTGCTTCCCGTTGGGGGACCAGACCGGTGAGGCGTAGAATGTCCCGCCGACCACATAGAGGACTTTCAGGCCGGAGCCGTCAGCTCGAATCGTGCAGATTTCGGGAACGCCACCGTTCACTCTGCCGAACAGAATTGTCTTGCCGTCCGGCGACCAGTCCGGATCTCCGTCGGACGTGGGGCTGTTGGTCACGCAGGTTTGTTCAGTTCCATCGAGGTTCATGACATAGATCTCGAGATCGTCGCCCCGAATGCTTTCGTACGCGATCTGCTTTCCGTCCGGCGACAGATCGGGATAGCCGTCGTGTCCATCCCTGTAGGTGAGCCGTATCGGACTCGAGCCGTCGGTGTTCATGACATAGACTTCTTTGTCACCGGTGCGATCGCTCTGGAACGCGATGATCGAGTTGCCTCCCTTCATCAAGGACATTTGATCCTGATTCATCGGAAGGGCATCTTGTCCCGGAAGCGCGCTCTCGAGAAGATTCGGCTTCCTTTCACAGCTCGTGAGGATGACTCCCAGCACTGCGATAAGCAGTGTGAAGCGTCTCAGTGTTTTCATTGTTGTCGCCTCCCTTTGGTTGTAGTGATTTTCGTGACTCCTGCAAACCATCCGCTCAAATTGTCCGCCCTTGTACGGGGCAACGGAACACTTCGTCTGCACTCGGCTGGTCGAGGCACGCTCTGCATCAGCTGCGTCAAACGCAGAGCGCTCAACGGCCTTGTCGTTTCATCCTCAGGTCACCGTCTGCCTCCAGGGATCACCGTGTTCACGCAACGATTTTGATGAATCCACAATACGCACTGTTGCCTGAATCGGAGTTCATTTTACGAGCATGAGTTTCCGCGATTGGACAAAATCTCCAGCACGTAACCGGTAGACATATATTCCGCTCGGCATGTTTGCCTGCCATCTCACCTGGTAGTATCCGGGTCCCTTTTCGCCCGAAACCAACGTTGCGACTTCTTCACCGAGCATGTTGTACACTTTCAGCTCGACGGAACTCGCTTTCGGGATCTGGTAGGTGATGGTCGTGCTTGGGTTGAAGGGGTTCGGGTAGTTCTGGGAGAGGCCGTATTCCGTCGGCACCTGAACCTGAACTGCCTCCGCCATCGCGTTCTCTGCGGCCTTCTTCGCCAGACTCTGAGGTCGTTGCAGAAGGTCGATAATGTCGTTGACCATCTGCGATAGTGCTTGCCGCGCCTCTTCGTCTGTCACCCAGAGATTCTGCCCCGCGTTTCCCTTTGATGTCAGGTGATTCAAAACATCACCCTCCAGGTGCTCTTTTGCACTTCTCAGCTTCCCCGCGCTTTGGAATTCACTGGCACGGTTGATCGCGTCAATGAGGCCGGACCTCCGGGTCTCCGCCGGCTTCTTGAAGGCGTTGTCCGGAAGCGACTGCAAGTACCCGACGGCTTCAACAAAGCGATCCGTCATCGTCATTGTTCTTGCTCCGATGACGATCGGTGTGAGGTGATAGGCCGATGCCCCGACGAAGCCCTCATACTCCACGCCATTAATCGTCACATTTGTCGTGTTGACCCCGGTCTTGGAAGGACCTCTCCCTTGATCGTCCGCTCCGGAATGCGAGTAAAGAATCCATTGGGTGGATGCCCCACTCCAGTAGTAAATCCCCTGCAGGTCGCTCTCGACCAGCCCCGCCTGGAGCAGATCGTTCCGAGTGTAATAGAGTCTGATCAAGAGCGGCCACTCGACACTCCCCTGCACCTGGACATCGAGGTAATTCCCGAAGCTGCCGATGGAAGGAGTAGTGACTGATTGTGCGCCCGGGGGTGCCTCGACGTACGAGGCAACCTCTACAATAGCACCGCCTGTTCCCCCTCTGAATGTTATTTCGGCTCCCGATTGGCCAAGGTCGCTCAGCGTGTTACTGCTTCCTTCTGCTGCAGAGGCAGAGACAACGCTTTCAAGCGCGCCTCCGAACACCTGGCCGTTGTCGAAGAGCTTTTGTATTTGGTCTGACGCGTCCCGAAGGGTTGTAATACTCGCCAGTCTGTCCGCTCCCTGAGCAGCGATGATTGCAGTAATTATCTCCTTCGACTGACTCGGCTCAAGAGTGAAGGGGCCGGTTGAGAAGAGAATCCTGCGATCGTTGGGATTGCTTTGCACCCAACCGGTTCCGGCGACAGGATCGCCTGGGAACATGAAAGTCGTTTCTGAATGTGTCGTCGGATCCTCGAATGGATATCCGTTGGCCAGCTTGCCCGACATAAAATTGTAGTCTTCGTCGCTGCTGGCCGGATCCTTGTAGGGGGAGACCTCCGTGCCGGACCAGCTCACAAAACTCTGAATCGGTTTCGTGTAGAATGCCCCCTTCAACACATCGATTCCGACGGCGGGAGGAATGTTGTACACGGCGTCCGTGGTATTTCCGTTGTAGATGAAGCCCAGGTCGCGCGGCACATCGACGCCCGCGAGGTCGTCGAACGGATTCCCCAGGTCGGGATCGCTCCAGAATGCAACGTACGCGTCATTCCACGTCTCCGTGCACTTGTTCGTCACCTTGAAGCGGAGGAAGATGGTGTTGTCGAGCGGACCGGACTGGTGGAAGGCGAACGTTGTCTGCTGGACCTCGACGCCGAGAGGTGCCGAGCCGTGATAGTGCTTCGTTTCATCGAGGTCGTTGTAGACTGAGAAGAGCGTTTGATCGCCGATGATCTTTGGTGTGCCGTCGGGATTGACCGGCGCGCCGAGATCCGCGGGCCATCCAGCGAAATCGGGATTCGACCCGTCATCGCCTGATGAGATTTTGTAGACCCGATAGCGCGGGTCATTCGGATCTCCAGGATATCCTCCAACCCCGAGAATTGGCCCCGGCTGAAACTCGGAGGTATAAGACGCAACAGCGGTCCGCACATCGGTACCGACCTTGGCACCGACCCAGAGACCAGCCTCGTAGATCAGGGTTTTCCCCGAGCCGCGCGGCCACTCGAATCCCTCAAAAGCGTTGTGGGCGAACCTCCCATCGGGCAGCGTCCAGAAGCCCACATTATTCGCATCAAGTCTGAGCCGCGCCGTTGATGACATCGTGAAAGAGATGCTACTGGTCATGGATGTATTGGTGTAGAGGGTGATCGTCCCCGAGATTGCTCCATCCACCAGCGCCCGCACCCCCATCGGCAGATCAGCACCTTCGTTGGGGGGGAGGAAGAACGGCAAGTCGAATGAAAAATTTGAGGCCAGGCGGGCGGTGCTGGAATTTAGCTCGAAGACACCAAGCAATGGAGCATTCCCGTCGTTGCTCACCCTCACCGACTGCGTCGCGATGTCGCCTGCCTGTTCAACATCTCCGAAACTGAGGGAGGTGGGGGTACACGAGAAGGTTGTCGTCCCGTGTGATGTGTAGGGGTTGAATGGAATGACGGGTGTTGTGCCCTGGATCAGGAGATCGTTGTGGTTGGAGGTGAGATCTTGTTGGCGCAACGGATCGTTAGCCACAAACGAGGAGTTCATGTTCCAATATCCGACGAGTCCGGCCTCGTTACCGGTCAGGGGTCCATTCATTGTCGAACCGATCTCCTCCATCGTCCGAGCAACATTCCAGAGCCGCACTTCTGTGATGGCGCCCTGGAACGCGTCGGTGAGGAATCGCCCGATGTAGAATCCGACGCCGTCGGGAGAAATCGAGATGTTGGTACTGATCTGGTTCCGGAGTTCATCGTTGACGTAAATCTTCAGCGCGCTGCCGTCGTACGTTCCGGCGATGTGCGTCCATCGGAATGTTCGCAGCGGGTCGGGTGCCGTGACCACCTTCTCGCTCCCCGGTGTCCCGTCGGAAATCGCGAAGGCAGGGAGGGGGCTGCCGCTTGCATGATCTACCGTGAGCGCGTACGAGAAATACGGATCGGTAAACGTTCCATTCGACGATCGGGCCACGATCGTGTTTCCGCCGCGTTGCAGGTCCATGAGGGACAGCGGATAGACCCATGCCTCGACGGTGATGGCATTCCCGCCGATCTTGTACGCCTCCTGATTTGCATCGCTGTTGGCCGGCGAGCCGTCCAAGATGCGCATACGGCTGTTCTGGCCGTTGAAGAGAGCGGAGGCGGGAGGCACGACGGTTGTGAAGCTCAGAATTGATCCCTGCACTGTCCCCGCGCTGTTCTCTCCCACAATACGATAGTAGTACGTCGTATTCGGGCTCAACCCCGTGAGGTTCTCTGCCAGTGCGACATCAGTTGTGCCGGAGCCGATCGACTGCGCTGAGGTCGTGCTGCATGTCGATAGAGTGTTGTCGGTTCCCCACTCGAAGTAGGCCGAGGTTGCCGAGCCGTTGGGGTTGACGGTGCCGTTCAGCGTTGCTGCGGTCGCGGCGATGTTGGACGCTGCAATCGTAACAAGGGAGGGAACTGGGTTGATCGGCCCGCCGCGCGATGTGCCGTCCCCGGAAAATGTTCCGTTGATGATCACGTTGTCTGCAGAAATATCCGCACCGGCGGTCACGCTGATCGCTGCGCCCGATTGAATCTCGATTGTGCTTTGGCCCAAAGCCTGAACGGCAATGAGGCAGAGCATCAATGCTGCGAAGTATATGCGTTTCATGGTAACCTCCGGTTCATTCTGAAGTTTTGATTGAAGAGGTTGCGCCCGATGGTTCTCCGGGCTGTGCCGTCTTCAATATGACGCTCCTCAACTCCCTGATCTGCTCCGCCACTGAGGTCCTAAGAGACGAAAGCTCTTTCTTCAATGACTCGTTTTCACTCTGCAGCTCTTGCATGGCCTTGACCATAGGTGCGAACAGATCGTTATATCGCAGCTCGTAGAACCCCTTATCGTCTATGGTGAGCATGCCGCTGTTTTGGATGCCCTGGTCTTTCAAGACTTGTTCAACTTCCTGAGCGATGAAGCCGTATTCAGTTCTGTGCTTTTGGTCGTTCTTGCGAGTGTAGGAGACGGGACGGAGTTGTGAAACGAAATCAAGTCCGGTACTCAGTGACTGAATATCATCTTTCCATCTTCTGTCGCTAGTTACGGTCCACGCTACCTGGACACCAGCATATGTTATCGACGCGTTGCCAATTCTCACCTGGTTGTCTGCTTCTTTGTCGGGGACTTGGGCATTGTATCCGACAGCAGTATTGTTTGAGCCGGTAGTGATAGAGAGGCCGGCGCTTCTCCCAATAGCGGTATTGTAATTGCCCGTCGTGTTCTGATTAAGTGAGAAAAGTCCAAATGCGGAATTAGAGATGCCTGTTGTGTTGACATCGAGCGTATTGCATCCAAATGCGGAATTATAATCGCCTATGGTGTTGGAATGGAGCGAGCGAGTCCCAAATGCGCAGTTGTTATTGCCTGACGTGTTACCATCAAGTGAGTTAACTCCGAACGCGGAATTGTTGCCACCATTCGTGTTAGAACCAAGCGAGTTGAGTCCAAATGCAGAATTGTTGTATCCTAAAACGTTGGCCTTGAGGGATTGATATCCGAAAGCGGAATTGTAGCTGCTAGTGTTCGCCGTCAGCGAGTTGTATCCGAATGCGGAATTGGAGCTGCCAAGGTTTGCCTGAAGTGACTGATACCCGAACGCGGAATTGCCAACGGCTGTGTTGTTCATTGAAAGCGATCGATACCCGAAGGCGCAATTCCCCGTGCCTTCTGTGTTGTGCTGTAGCGCCTGCGTACCAAATGCAGAATTTCTGTCCCCGGTGGTATTGTAGTAAAGAGCAAATGACCCACACGCGGAATTTTCATTGCCTTCTGTGTTGGCAATAAGTGCGCCAGTCCCAAATGCGGCGTTGGCATAGCCCGTTGTGTTGTTCATGAGCGTCTCAGAGCCGGATCCGGAATTGGAGGTGCCTGTTGTGTTGGCAGCAAGCGAGTTATATCCGAATGCGGAATTGTGGTTTCCTGTTGAAATGGCGGGTAGCGTATGATAGCCAAATGCAGAATTGTAGCTTGCCTGATAAGTAGTGCCACTCATTGTGAAATTGCCCGCGCCCATGCCTACAAAGGTATTTCCACCATTGGTTCCCGGTCCTTGATAATTGTGCATGAAGCTATCGCCATCTTTGAATATGATACCTAGCGTTGCATCAGTGGTGGCTGGCAGAGCAAGACTCTTATTCAGACTCAGGTACCCGGTCGCTTGGCTCAACGTCAGAAACGTTGCCGCACCATCCTTTATGTTGAACGCACCGCTAGGACCAAGCGTGTTGTTAATACTGCCGCTTTGACCAAAGAGTGGAATTGCCAGCACGACAACCAGCGTTGCCGCAAAGAACAGAGTACGTGCGAATGTTTTCATAACTCCTCCGCTATGCGAAATGGTATGTGATGATGTCTTTGAATCCTGTTCTGGTCACTGGTGATAACTTGTATCCAAGGGGCTTCGTGGTACCGTGGATCCATGCCTGGTCAATTTGTACCTGCATGCGAAGGCGCTTTTCCGGGCGTTGTTCCGGCCTGAGCGATCTTCAGCAGGATGCTTCTCATTTCTTTTACCTGCTCCATGACCGTAACGCGAAGCGATGAGAGCTCTTTCTTCATCATGTTGTTTTCGCTCCTGAGTGCATCGTTCTCGCTCTTGAGCTCCTGAATGGCTTTCACCACCGGTGCAAACAGATCGTTGTAGCGCAGCTCGTAGAATCCCTTGTCGTCGATTGTAAACATGCCGCTGTTTTGAATTCCCTGGTCTTTCAGGACCTGTTCAACCTCCTGGGCGATGAAGCCGTATTCAGTTCTGTGCTTCTGGTCGTTCTTGCGCGTGTAGGAAACGGGGCGTAGCATTGAGACAAAGTCGAGTCCACTGTTGAGCGATTCAATATTCTGTTTCCTTCTTCTGTCGCTTGTTATTGTCCATGCGACTTCGACACCAGCGTATGTGATCGACGAGTTGCCGATCCTCACTTGATTGTCTGACGCTCCAACAGGAACTTGGGCGTTAGCACCAACGGCAATATTATTTGAACCGGTAGTAATTGTGGAGCCTGCCTTGTAACCCAGGGCGGTATTGTCGTTCCCCCTTGCGTTTTCGAGTGACTGTCTCCCGAATGCGGAATTATTGCCGCCAGCTGTGTTGTTGAAAAGCGAGTAGTATCCAAATGCGGAATTGTCGTCGCCTGTTGTGTTGTAACAAAGTGAGTTCATTCCAAACGCGGAATTGTTGCTGCCTGTCGTGTTGTCATAAATCGACTGAAGCCCGAATGCGGAATTATGGTTACCCGTTGTGTTGGCGGCGAGCGAGTTCTCTCCGAAAGCGGAATTCATCTGCCCACTAGTATTTGAGTGGAGCGAATAATACCCAAAGGCGGAACTATAGCTACCCGTTGTGTTGGCGCCGAGCGAATTAGACCCAAATGCAGAATTTTGACTACCTGTTGTGTTGGCGCTAAGCGAACCAGACCCAAATGCAGAATTCAACTCGCCGGTTGTGTTGGCGCAGAGCGAACCGGTCCCAAATGCGGAATTCATCTGGCCTGTTGTGTTGGCGTGGAGCGAAAGGCACCCAAATGCGGAATTGGAGACTCCTGCTGTGTTGGCGTCAAGCGAACTTGAACCAAATGCAGAATTTTGAGCACCTGTCGTGTTATTAAAGAGCGAGAAGTATCCAAATGCGGAGTTTCCGGCGCCTGTTGTGTTTGAGAGAAGCGAAGACACGCCAAACGCGGAATTGCTGAATCCCGTTGTGTTGGCGGAAAGTGAGCGATACCCAAATGCGGAATTGGAAAAGCCCGTTGTGTTGGCGGCAAGTGAGCTCTCGCCGAATGCAGAATTGCGGTAACCCGTCAAAATGAAATTACCGGCGTCTACGCCAACGAACGTATTCCCACCAACCATTCCCGGTGCCTGATAGTTGTGGATGAATCTATCGCCTCCTTTGAATATGACACCAAGCGTTGCATCAGTGGTAGCTGGCAGAGTGAGACTCTTGTTGAGGCCCAGGTACCCGGTCGATTGACTCAGGGTTAGAAACGTTGCTGAGCCATCCTTAACGCTGAACGCACCGCCGGTGCCCAGGGTGTTGTTGATACTCCCGTTCTGACCATAGAGTGGAATCGCCAGCATCACAACCAGCACTGCTGCAAAGAAGAGAGAATGTGTGATTGTTTTCATAACTCCTCCCCTAAGATGATTGATGAGAGATGATGCGTTTGGATTTCGGTCTTGCTCCGCCTTCCAACTGATCTCATTGCGGATTCTTTGTTCGTGGAGGGAGAAAGAGGTGAGCGAGTTCTCAATTTCGTTGATGCAAGGTGGCAAACCGCTTTGTGACATGTGTCAGCGAGATGTCAAGATTTGCGACGACAATGCAAAGATTTGTCATCTCGTTGCCAGGGGTTCTTCATCAGTCGCGCGGACGCACATTTCAGCGAAAAAGGTCCGCAGGTTTTCACAGGCCAGGCGGAGCCTCTTGAACCACGGTATATCTTCGCAATTCGCTATTTGAAGGTATCCAACACTACTTCGCCGTGCCGCGCTGTATTCCCGTAACCGCCCAATACTCCCAGCGTGACTGATTCGCAACAAGACCGATGCGCTTGCCGTCGCGCGACCAACTGGTCACTTTAACATTGCTCGCTCCGGCAGGCAGGGGGATGTTGCGCTCGGCCCCGGTCTCAAGATCTACCACTCGTAATACCTCCTTCTTGTTGCCACTCACACCGGTATAAGCCACGAGCCGACTGCTTGGATCCCACACATAGCCGTTGATGGTGCGAAGCATACCCAGCTTCTTCAAGCCTTTGCCGTCAGTCCCAATTACCCACAGGGCCCCCGCATCAGGTACGTCACGATCAGCTTGCCGGGCAAAGAGGACTCTGTCTCCACGCGGGGAAATGCGTTCGTATGAATTGTAGCCGAGAGACACGCCCTCGGCATCGGTCCCTGGCACCAACAGACGGCCGACGGGCGACCCTGTCTCCGTGACCTCCAGCCCGCCTGTGGCATCCCTTGAAAAATGCCTGTAAAGCCTGTAGCGACCGTCATCACTCTGAGAAAGCATCACGGGCGTCAACGACCGTGAGGACATTTCATGGACTTCTCCGGTGACAGGATTCACTCCGAACATTCCTCCTCTGCGCGCGAGAAAACTCACGTACCGGATCTCCTTTCCGTCCTTCGACCAGCCAAGTCCATGGGCGTACTCCCTATTTTCAAGTACTTGGTGAGAATTCACCTTCGTTCCGTTTTCCGAATAGACTACCAAGTGATTGCTCCATCCCAGAAAAGCGATTTGCTTGCCGTCTGGGGACCAGGCAAATTCGCTCGGATACCAAGCCCACTTGAAGGGCGCCTCGGCTTTGGGATAGTACGGAAGAGGTGCGACTGAAACCGTCAGCGCACCGGTCGACGCATCGACCGCAAGTTGGTATGGGATCTTCTCTTCATTGTAGAGCGTGAAGTAGAGCTCACCGGCTTCGGTCCATGTTTGCAGAGTGATGGCGATAGAACTCGCATAGATCAACTGCGGAATGCCTGCGACATTGCCGTCGCTGACGTGCATCAGCCAGATCCCATCGGGACGCAGAAAGGCGATCGATTGCCCATCCGGTGACCAGAGCGGAGTTGTATTTCCTCCCTCAGCAGTCGTGATCTGCGTGCGTTCACCCCCTGCCGTCGGCAGGATGAAGATCTGTTCATTCCCCTTTTCGCCCATTGCAAACGTCACGTATCGACCGTCGGGTGAGAAGGAACCTTCTCCCGTTGTTTTTTCAGCAAGAACTGAGATTACGCCTCCGCTGGTCGGCATGATGGCAAGCGATCCACGCCTATCTCCGCCGAGAGTGACAGGTGCGAGAAGAAGGAAGCGTCCATCCCGCGTCCAGTCCACGGGCCGAATCGTTAGTTGGCTTTCTGCCGATACGGGCCCTTCGGTCCCCGGCAGTGTTGTCAATTCACGAGTGGTCAGGTCCATCATTCGGAGCGACAGCTTGGAATCGCCATCTGTCCCGCTTAGGAAGGCCACACGATTTCCGTCCGGCGAGAACAAGGGAGAAGTATTCCAATCCGATGGCAATCCGTCCACGAGCTTTTCGGTCTTCTTTGTGGCAAGTTCACGGAGAAAGATGCCACAATTGTCATCCATGAATACAACGCGTTTGCCGTCTTGCGATGGCTTCATCAGGATGAGATTATCGATCTCGATATCATCTTTGGTGAGGACCCGTCGGGCGAGCAGGCCATGACCATTTTCCGCCAGTGCGCTCAGAGCAGCCAGACGAATCCGTGCTTGTGAGACGAGGTCAGGTTGATCGGCGTACTGCTTGAGAATCTGCTCGTACGCCTCCGAAGCCTTCTGACTGCCGAGCCGCTCATAGCAGAGGCCGAGCTTCAGGAGAGACTTGCCCGCGATCGTCTTGTTGGCTGCGTACTCTTTCACGACGCGGTTGAAGAGAGTGATCGCCTGATCGAAATTTCCAACGGCCTCCAATTGGTAGATACCTGACTCGTACAGCTTCTCGGCTTCGCTGAGCTGAGCGTGCAGGGAGGAGGCCAGCAGGAGGATTCCGAGAGTCAGGCCAAGAACGGTCGTGACGATTCTTCGTGAGTTCATTGCAGTGCTCCTTTCAATGGTTCTGTGCAAAGGTAGCACGCGGAGGTGACGCATGTGCCAGGAACTGGTCAAGAGTTGCCAAGATTTTGTCAAGATGCAAGGGGGGAGCCTTGAGACGGGGGCCTAGAAATGATGCGGAGGGTCGGGCATTTTCTCATGAAGCCCGATCCCTCCGCTATGGTCTTCGGTTGATTTCGGATACTACCGGACCTACTTGGCTTTGTCCTGCAAGCCTTGCACGACCCAGAATTCCGGATGCTCCTCGAGCCACGCATCGTCCTTGACATGTGGTCCCAGGGAAATCGCAAGGTAGCGTCCATCGCTGGACCAGTCGGACACAATCAGGTCATTCTGAGGATACTTCCCCAGCGGAACGTCTCGCTCGGTGCCCGTGGCAACGTCTACCACCCGCAACACCGAGGCGGCGGCGCGCCCGGAATCTGCCTTCCCCGAGTACGCAACGAACCGTCCGGTCGGATCCCACACCATACTTCGGACAAGCGTCAGAGTTGCAAGCTTCTTCGTATTGCTTCCGTCGCTGTTGACAATCCACAGCGTTGCTCCGTTGTACGGAAATGATGAATTGCCCCCCGGATACTCCTGACGAGCAAATACGACCTTGTCGCCTTTGGGAGAGATCTTGGGGGAGATCATTCCAAAGCCCGCAACTCCATGGCTATTGTCCGCGATACATCGGCCTTCAAAGCTGCCAAATGGCGCGACAATGATCGAATCCAGAGCCACGTACGTGTTGTTGACCTTTCTTCTGAAGTAAGCCATCCGGCGTCCGTCCGGAGTTACCGAAAATCCAAGCCAATCCCTTCTGAACGGAAGCAGCTGACGCACGTTGCCGCTGGTCAGATTGAGCGCCATCGCCTTGAATTGTGCTTCCGGCACGTACATTTTGTCGCGGTATCCGAACTGAATCTCTCTGCCATCAGCTGACCACCACTCCGCTCCCAGGCATCCTTCCTCTCCGATGCCGTAGGTCGTCAATGTCTTGGACTCCACAGAGTACACAGGGATCTTCTGTGCATTCTGCTCGAGTAGTCTGAAAACGATCCGGCGCATGTCGGGCGACCAAGCGAACGTATGGGTGCCCTCCGGCACTGTGGCGGGGAGTTTCTGAATTCCGCCTGCTCGCGCTTCACCCGTGACAGGATCCATTTCAATCTGACAGAGAGTCCGGCCATTGTCGAGATCCGGCCAGAGCGAGTAGAAGAGCCCGGCGTCGGTCCATGCCCACAATCTGATCCGGGGAGTGGAGAGGGCCAATCGTGGAGAACCGCTCGTCGATCCGTTCGACATCGGAACGATCCAAATACCCCCCTTATGCTTGTACGCGATGGCGCGCCCGTCGGGGGACCAACACATGGAGGGATCATCGCCCCCCGTAGCCTCCACGATCTTCTGGCGAGTGCCGCCCGCCAGAGGTTGGACGAACGCCTGAGCATTTTCCCCCTTGCCCATCTTGAACGCCACGAAACGGCCGTCCGGCGACAGTGCCTGTGCCCACGGCACACTATCCGGCAGGACCGTCACTGCGCCGTTGTCGATCGTGACCATCATGGAACGATCAGAGCCGCAGAGGAGGAACCGTCCATCTCTTGACCATTCCACGGGCTCTTTCCAACGGCGCGACTCCGTGCCAGACACGGCCACGGCCTTACGTGTTGCAACATCAATGATCTTGATCACGCAGACTTCCGTCTTGTCGTTACGTTCCATCACCGCGAGTCGCTTTCCGTCCGGCGACCACCTCGGACTGTAACGATATCCGGATATCTCCGGAGCCACGGCCTGATCTTCTCCCGAAGTGATGTCGCAGACATGGAGGCTCGCATCATACCCGTTCACGTACGCCACGCGGCGCCCGTCTCGGGTTGGATAGATGTCGTAGAGACTGATTCCCATGTCACCTTGCGAAAGGACCCTGTGCGCCACGGGCCCATGTCCGGTTTCCATCGCGGCGCTGAGTGCGGAGAGCCGGGCACGTGCCTGAGCGACGAGATCAGCCTGATCGGGGTATTTTGAAATGGTTTGCTCGTACGCTTTTTGAGCTTCAGCCTTGCCGAGTTTCTCGTAGCAAACTCCGGTTTGAAACTGCGCTTGTGCAGCAACGCGCCGGTTGCCAGAGAAATCCTTCGTGATCTGACCAAAAATCTCCAAAGCCTTTTTGTAGTCACCGCGCCCTTCCATTTGCATCAGGCCTTCCTGGTAGAGGTTTTCGGCCTTGTTGTTCTGCTGCGCGAAAGCGGGGGAGCAGATCAGGACAAGGGATGCGATGAGTGCGAAACAGAGTGTCGGTTTCATGGTTTTGTCCTCCTGTTTGCAGGCAAGGTAAGGAGGAGAGATGTTGTGCGTGTCTCGTTCACGTCAGGAATTGTAACAGAATGTATCGTCCGTAGCCGCAATCTTAAGATTGCGGCTACCCGTGCAACGGCATTTATCACTCCACGAACCTGTACCCTCGCCCATGTATCGTCAGAATATGCCTTGGATGATTCGGGTCGTCTTCCAGTTTCTGACGAAGCCGCAAGATGTGATTGTCCACCGTACGCGATTGCGGATAGAACTCATATCCCCACACCTTGTTGAGCAAATCCTCGCGTGTCACGACATTTCCCTTCTGGGATATCAGATACTGGAGAAGCGAAAACTCCGTGGATGTCAGTTCCAGCGGCTGGCCGTCCTTCCGCGCGGTGAAATGAGTGAAGTCGAGTACCACAGAACCGAAGCTATGGACCTCGGATTCTTCCGGGTTCTGAGAGGACCGTCGCAACAGTGCCTTGACTCTTGCGAAGAGCTCCCGATCGTTGAACGGCTTCGTCACATAGTCGTCCGCGCCGAGCTCCAGTCCGATCACTTTGTCGATGTCCTGGCTGCGGGCTGTCAACATGAGGATAGGCTTCAGGAACCCTTTCGTGCGAAGGCGCTTGCAGACTTCGAACCCGTCGATGCCCGGAAGCATGACGTCGAGAATGATCAGATCGGGCTTGTGTTCGTCGACGAGTGTCAATCCGGTCTCACCATCAGGAGCGCTCGCCACAGCATAGCCGGAGTGCTTGAACGCGTCCTCCAACCCTACCCGCATCGAATACTCATCTTCAACGATCAGAATCACCGGCATGTCTTATCCTCCTATCGGGAGAAAGATTCGAAACGTGCTTCCCACACCTTGTTCACTCTGCAGCTCGACCCGACCCTTGTGGGCTTCTGCGACCTCACGGACGAGCGTCAATCCGATACCGCTTCCGGGGATCTTCTTTCCATCTGTCCTCTGAACGCGATAGAATTTTTCGAAGATCTTGTCCCGGTCCTGTTTCGGAATTCCCACACCGCGATCGGCCACCTCTATGCAGAGAAAGCCGCCATCTCTGTTTACCCGAACGTCAATCCGGCTCTCTTTTTCCGAATACTTTGCTGCATTGTCCAGGAGGTTAAACAGAGCAAGTGCGAGGGCATCCGGGTCCGCCATAACCTCCGGAAGGCTCCCTTCGAGGGTCGTCTCGATTTTCTGTGAATGCTCTTCCATCAACGACTTGAACTGGCGGACTGTCTCACCGACAAGCGCCGGGACGTCGCACAGTTCGAGCTGGAATGTTTTTCTTTTTCCTTCGACGCGTGAGAAATCAAGGATATTATCGATGAGATGGCTCAGGCGAGCACTTTCCTTCGAGATGAGCTGATAGTACTCCATCTTCCTCGGCTCCTCTGCAACCCGGCTTTGTCGCAGATTGTCGGCAAGTACACGAATCGACGCGATCGGCGTCTTCAGCTCGTGCGAAACATTGGAAATGAACTCGGACTTCATCCGGGAGAGTTCCTCTTCACGACGGATATCGTGGTAGATCATGAAGATCCCGAGGAGCACAATCCCCACAACGAACATACCGAAGCCAAGCGAGAGAACAGATATCTGCATTCCAAAGACTCTGATCGCCGATGTCTGGTTCGCTGAAACGGAGACGACCGTTGAAGGGAAGAGGGGAGCTGTCCGGTGCATCCGCGAGCTCGCCAGTTCTGTCGGTTTGCCGCGTTGTGCGGAATCTTGTCGAAGGGAAATGCCAAAACCGGTGGCTAGGTCACCCGACTGCAGCGACGGGAGAACTAATTCACGCTGAACCTGCTCCGGTCGAAGCACCAAGACGACCCAATTGCGCGGGCCGGGCGGATTCTCGACCCGGATCAATGAGACGGAAAGCGATCGTTCTCCCATGGGAAGGGAATGGTGGCTGACGTTGCCGGCGGGATTTTCGAGAGAGAGCACTCTTCGCTGGGTCTGGAGCCACGACCTGATCTCTTCGGCTTGACTGAGCGTGGCGGTCATCAGCCGTTCTTGCTCTTCCAGTGCGTGAAGCCGGCTCCCGGTCCCGTTGTCGGTGTTCAGTTCCTTCGCGCACGAGGCGATCAAAGCATGGAGCTTATGTGAGAAGTACGAGAATTGCTCCGAAGAAAAACGGTGGTAGAAGTCCAGGAGGCGCCGATAGAACTGCATGGACTCCTCCAACGCGCTGCTCATCTTTCCCTTTTCCACCAGATCATCGGCAACCTCGAGCCACGCGAACGCAGCGTAGGGAATGGGTCGAGCAATAAGGAAGGTCGAATCCGATTCGATGATTGCCTCATACGCCCGACGGGCCGCCTCGTCGTTCCCGATTGCTGCAGCGCTCCGTGCGAGGTACGTGTTCAGGACAACCCTGTCCCGCAACGAATGGGCTCCTGCCAGAAGTCGTTCATACGCGGAGAAGGCCGCCCGGTGATCTCCCCGGAGCTCGAGCCGTTCTGCAGATTCCATCGTAGCCAGAAGATCAGCCTCTTCGATGGCGTGCTTGCGCTGTGGAGTCTGTTCGGCAGAGAAGGGAAGGGGACTGTGGAGATTCAGCCGTGAGTCGAACACAACCGCTTGTTCTATCCAGGGCTGAAGAGTGTTCGGCCGTCCGGGAATAGCTGGAAAGAGCGGACTCTTCGAAACGAGGAGATTCCTGGCAACCTGTTCTTCTGATTCTTCCAGCTGTTGCTCAGCTCTGTCGATTTCGAATTCAAGAGTTCTTCCCACGTTCTGGACAAGAAGGCCTCGTTGCAGCTCCTGTTCCTGTGCAATTGAGCGCAGGCCTACATAGCTCAAGTACAAGCCCGGAAGGGCAATGGAAATGAGGAATACGAGAAGGATGCGCCGGTGGATTGAGACGCTCGGTGCTCGGTTTGAACTCAAATGCAGTCCCCTGGGTTAGTGCAAGCCCATGGTACTCAAACGTCATCGCTCGGGAGTCAGCATAATGTAAAGAATTGTCACGAATGGTAACAGCGAGTCCCGACAAATCCTTCGACCCCCCCCCTCGACTCGCTTTGCTCGCTCGGGGTCGCTCAAAATGTCGGGACTCGCAATAATGCTGACAGTCTACTCTACGTTGCTTCCTATTTTCCTCCTTCCAGCAAATTCTGTACTACCCAGTACTCCCACCAAACTTCACTCGCATAGAATCCTATGGACCTCCCGTCGCCTGACCAGTCGCTCAACTGGATTCTGCCCCAGCGGGGTTCAGCCAGCATCACGTGTCCCAGTTGGTTTCCCGTTCTGACATCCACAATCCTCAGGTCGCGCGCTTCTGATGCACTGTCCAGACGTGCGAGGTAGGCGATAAAGCGGCCAGTCGGATCCCACATCGCACCGGAGATCCTCCGGGCCGAGGCCACCCTGTGCGCGCCGCTGCTGTCGACTTCCACCACCCAGAGGGAGCCCCCCTTCGCACCACCGTCTGCAGGGTCCGCGCCACCCATTCGGACATACAACACCTGATCACCCAGAGGGGAGAGTTCCGAAAACGCCTGCATGGGGCCGGCTGCCAGCACTCGTCCGTCAGGGTGATTGGTCTCACCAACAATGACTTTGTCGCCCCGCATGTACCCCATCCGTTGATCGTTCGCACTTAACGAGAACATAAAACCTTTCATCGGTGGGAAGAGATCACGCGTTTTGCCACTGACCACGTCGAGGGCTCTCACGAATGCCGTCCGACTGGGGGGGTCGTACGACTCAAAAACAACTTCCCGGCTGCTCTTTGAGCGCGCTGGTCGGTAGTGCATCCCAGGTCCACCATCGTATGTCGTCATCGTCTTCGTGTCGATCGCGTACAGTCTGATCTCGTTGTCCCAGCCAGTGTAGACGATGTGCTGTGCGTCCGGTGCCCAGGCGAAGTCTGAGAAGTCGTTCGGAGCATCAGGAATTTTCTGGGCTTGATCATTCGTTGGCTTTCCTGTTGGCGGATCCACGGACACCTTATATGCGCTGAAGCGCTCTTCGTTGTACGTGAGGTAGAATCCGCCCGCCTCTGTCCACGTCACGGCCCATCTGGGAAGGTCTGTCTTGAAGGCAAGGCGGGCTCGACCGCTTGCCACACCGTTCGTCACGGGCACCACCCAGATCCCATCGGACTGTTGATATGCGATCGCGCTACCGTCAGGGGACCAAAGCGGGTGGAGATATGAATTTGACTGGCCTTTCTGCGCTTTTGCGATCCAGTGGCGTGGGCCACCAGTTATCAGTTGAGTATACACGCTTTCCATTTCGTGAGGGCCGCAGGCATATGTGACGAACCGCCCGTCAGGGGAGAACGATGCCCGCTGTCCTTGCCAGACGCTGTCTGACAATGTTCTCGTTGTACCGTCCTTGACCGTTACCAGATCGAGGGTGTTCCGTGTGGTGTTGCAGAGGAGATAACGCCCGTCGCGGGACCAGTCGAGCAAGTACAACCGATTCGCGTCTGAGTTGAGTACTGTCACCGTCTCGCCGGAGGCGAGATCGCGGATCTTGATGGATCCAACGTTGGTCTTCAAGTCAAGTTGCCAAAAAGCCAATCGTTTCCCGTCCGCCGACCATACGACCGACCAGGTTTTGACCGCCGGATTGCCCGGTATCACCTGCTTCACCTCACCGGTCTCCAGATTGCGAATGCATATCTCCCCCTGGAAATATGCCACCCAACGGCCATCCGGCGAGGGGATCATCACACGCGGATTTTCGATCGTTGGCTGAACGTTGTCGGAAATCAGCCTCTGAGCGATCGGTGAACCGCTTACCTTCGTCCCGGCTGTCAGCACAGCAAGTCGTGCACGCGCCTCGGCAACGACGTCGGGCTGACTTGCATACTCTTTTATGATTCTCTCGTACGCCTTCTTTGCTTCATCCTTCCCCAGTTTCTCGTAGCATCGGCCCATGCGCAGAAGCGATTTTGCGGCGAGTGGCTGATTGGCCGCGTACTTGCTGACGATGCTCTTGTAGACACCGATAGCCTGCTCCAGCTCGCCTTTCACGGTCTCCAGCTGCACGGCTTTCTGATAGAGGTCGTCAGCAGACTGCGCGACGGCCCGGTTTGGGACAAGCATAAGACATGCGCCTGCACAAACCAGAAGCGTGATGACGGTTTTCATAAATCCTCCTGAATTGGGATGAATAATCTCACCCTCAATATGCAATGCGCAGTCTTAATAGTCGTAAACAGGATGTCAAAAGTTGTTAGGGAAGTGCAACATACGGTAGCTGTGTCTATCCTAGGAATTTGTATCCAATGCCGTGAATCGTGATGATATGTTTGGGATCGTCCGGCTTGTCTTCGATCTTCTGGCGCAGCTTCGCGATATGGGTATCGACGGTACGGGTGTTGGGAAACGACTCGTACCCCCAGACCGCGTTTAGCAAGTCCTCACGAGAAACAACTTCGCCCTGCTTTTCGATGAAGTATTTGAGAATCTCGTACTCGCGGGGTGAAAGATCGATCGGCTTTCCTTTCCGCCGCGCATCATACTTCTTAAAGTCAACTTCCAGAGTCCCAAAGCGGTATTTCTCGGGAATATGAGTTCCGGATTTTGTCCGCCGGAGAACGGACTTGATCCGGGCCATGAGCTCTAAGACGCTGAACGGCTTTGTTATGTAGTCGTCTGCGCCAAGTTCGAGCCCAAGAACGATGTCAGCCTCCTGACTCCTCGCAGTAAGCATGACGATGGGAAGCTGAGGGATTTCCTGTTTCAGACTCCTGCAGACATCGTAGCCGTTGCGCTTCGGCAGCATCAGGTCGAGGATTACAAGATCCGGCCGCTCCTTCAGCGCGAGCGTGGTGCCTTCCTCCCCGTCATAAGCCGCAAGGACGGCGTATCCCGCTGCCTCAAGGTTAAATCGCAGCCCGGTGACCATGTTCTTTTCGTCTTCGATGATGAGAATCTTTTCCATGGAGATGCACTCGGAATCCGTTTTAGGAATCCACCGCTTGCTGCAGTGGTAGTCTCAAGACAAAGGTGCTCCCTCTTCCCACATTGCTCTTTACTTCCACGGATCCGGCGTGCGCATCTGCGATGTGGCTGACCAGCGTCAGCCCAAGTCCGCTTCCCGTGGTTTCCTTGGTCCTTGTCGTGCTCGCGCGATAGAACTTGTCGAAGACCTTCTTGATCTCGTCCTGAGGAATCCCAACGCCCTGGTCCTCGACTGAAATGACAACCCCGTTCGCGTTCCTGGTAAGCTCAACGCGGATGTATTTTTGTTCTTCGGAGTACTTGGCGGCGTTGTTAAGAAGATTGAGCAGCGCTTGAGAGATGGCATCCTTGTCGATCATCATGACGATGGGGCCGTCCGGCAGCTGAGTGACCATCTCGAATCCGAGGTCGCGGATGTGGAACCGGTACGCCTCGAGCGTGCTCCGGACCACCTGAACGATGTCATCCTCCTCAAAATGGTACTGCTTGCTTCCCGCCTCCACCTTAGAGAAATTGAGAACGTTGTTGATCAGATGCGTCAGTCGTTCACTCTCCTTCGTGATGATGTGGTAGAACTCCTGTCGTCGCGCCTCATCGGATACGAGCCCTGATTCCAGCGTCTCTCCGAACATCCGGATCAGTGCAAGCGGGGTTTTCAGCTCGTGGGAGACACTCGAGACGAACTCGGATTTCATCCTCGAGGCCTCCAGCTCGTGCAGAGCAGCGTGACCGACAACCACAATCCCGATGACCATGACGGCGACAATTCCGAGAAAGAGTGCGAGGTAGATGCCCTTTTCTCTGCCAACAAGCTCCTCAATCGTCTTCCCGTCCGGATGAAAAAGTGCAACCTTCCACGTTGAGAATGTCTTTGAGAAACTCTCAGCCATCAGGTACTTTGACGTCGGTACATTTTTCTGGAGGTAGCGGGGCGTCCCGTGGGGATCGAGAATTCCCACAACAAGGTCTTTGCCGAGATCCACTGCGCCCAGCACACGAGGGAGCAGCGTCGAGACGAAGTACTCCTCGTCGTGTGCATATCCCATGACGGAGATGCCGAGTCCCTGAAATGAGCCTGGGAGTTGGAGGCAATTTACCTCAATCATCGAACCGTTCAACGGTAAAGTAAGCCGCATCGGCGTCGATTCTAAGCCGATCTCGCGATTCATCTCGGGAAGTATCTGCGGAACCAGAGTCTGATGGATTCGCTGGACAAACTCACATTCTTCGAGCAACTTCTTCTCTTGCTCTTTCAGCTTGGCAACGTCTTGCACCGCCTGGGTCCTTTTCGAAGGGCTTTTTAGAATAGAGTCCACTTCTCCGACGGCAGATTTGAGATAGTATAAGTAGTTTCCTCCTTCCAGATCCCACGGATGATCGAGGAGACGCTCATAAAGAGCAAAAAGGGCGGCCTCTCGTTCTCTGTCCTTTCCTAGCGAAGCGTAGCCATCCGCAATTTGAGAGAGGGCTACAATGGAAGAAGGGGCGACGCCTGAGCCGAGTTCCTGATCCGGGAATGCAAGGATCTTTCTGTATTCAGCAATTCCTTCCCGATACCTCTTCATTTTGAAGTAGCATCGACCAATCCGAGACACAACAAGGTTATGCCCGGCGGGAGTCCTGGTCTTCGCAAGCACGTTCTTGTACAGACGTACTGCTGCAGCGTAGGCTTTCCTGACAAACTCCGATTCTTCAGCCGACCGGAATTCTGTCGTTCCGGTAATCTCTCCCAGTTCGGGTTCTCTTTCCCTCTTCACCCAACCGAGCGACACCGTGGTTGTGATGACGCCGCCTTGAGAATTCAGGAGGAAGAAGTGTCCCAGACCAGGGTGCACCAGCTTGAGCCCCCCGAGCCAAGCCTTGATCTCTTCGAACGAGTCGGATTTCAGCTGCTGTTCACTGAGCGAAGTGCGGAGAGGCTCTTCCAGACCCGTGATTTCCGTTTCGATTCTGTCGCGGACGAGGTTGACGGTCCCGCGGTAGGTTGTCGTGAGATTCTCGGCTTTCTCGCTTATCGAACGAAAGCCGAAGTAGCTAAGAACAGCGCCGGGAAGGAGGATCAAGAAGATCGCGAAGAAGAGGATCTTGGTTCTCGGGGAAATATGTCCAAGCGGGCCAAACATCTCGATGGAAAGCTACCTACCGGTAGGTTGAATTGCTGTAACAAGTTGTAAAAAGATGTAAAACAAGAATTGCCAAGATTCCATCTGGGTTTCTGAGGAACCCGTCAGCCCACGAATTTGTAGCCAAGGCCGTGGACCGTGAGGATATGCCGCGGTTTCCGGGGATCCGCTTCGAGTTTGTGGCGAAGATTCAGGATGTGCGTATCGACCGTTCTCGACTCCGGGTAGGTGTCGTATCCCCATACGTGATTCAGAATCTGCTCCCGCGAGACAACCTCATTCCTCCGCTCCACCAACAGCCTGAGAATTGTCAGTTCCGTAGAAGTCAATTCGACGGGCATTCCTGCTCGAGTCACCACTGAGCCTGCAAAATCCACGCTGACATCACCGAAGTTGCAGGGCGTGACCGAAGGTGGCGCATTCGAGGGTCGCCGAAGATGAGCCTTCACCCGTGCAAGGAGCTCCCTCGTGCTGAATGGTTTCACGACGTAATCATCGGCGCCGATTTCAAGCCCCACGACCCGGTCAACTTCCTCAGAGCGGGCAGTGAGCATGAGAATGGGTGCCGCGAATCCCTCCGCCCGCAAGCGACGGCACACTTCAAACCCATCCTGGCCCGGCAACATGATGTCGAGAAGAATGAGATCCGGTTGTTCACTGTGAGCGAGCTGAAGCCCGGTTTCGCCATCCCCAGCGGTTTTCACGGAATAGCCGTGATGCTCGAACGCGTCCTGCAACGCTCTCACCATTGCCTGTTCGTCTTCAACCAGCAGAATCTTCGGCATTGGATTCCCTCTGTTTGATAGGGATATGTATCGTGAACGTGCTTCCCTTGTTCCGTTCACTCTCGACGGAGATGCTGCCGCCGTGAGCTTCCACGATCTCCTTCACCAGCGTCAATCCTATCCCGCTGCCAGCAATGTTCTTCTCCGGTCTCGTCTCGGCGCGATAGAACTTCTCGAACACCCGGGGGATGTCCCTCTTTTCGATACCTATTCCCTGGTCGGCGACTGAGAGCTTCAACTGGTCGCTTTCCACGCCGGCGGTAACTGTGATAATCTTCCTGTCCCGCGAGTACTTGGCTGCGTTATCCAGCAGATTGAGAAGGGCCTGCCCCATGGCTTCCCTGTCCATACGAACGGGCGGCAGATTCCTTCCGAGATCGTAGGAGATATCGACTTTCTGCCTATCCGTCAGGGTACGGAATCTCTGCACTGTCCTCTCAATCACTTCTTGCAGAGAGCCGACCTCCATTCGATATCTCTTGCTGCCGGATTCAATCCTGGAGAAATCGAGTGTATTCTCCACGAGGTGCCCCAATCTTTCGCTCTCCCGCGCGATCAGGCGAAAATAGTCTTGCTGCTTGCCCTTGGAAGTAACCCAGCCCTCATTGACGTTCTCGGCGAGGCTCCGTATAGTCGCGATGGGAGTTTTGATCTCGTGGGTGACGTTTGAAATGAACTCCGACTTCATCCGCGTGAGTTCTTGCTCGCGAGAAATATCGTGAAAGATAAACATCACTCCCAAGGCGATCACCACGGTGATAACGAAGATGAGGGCGTAATACGGTATCACGCCCCTCGAGGTGAACTCTTCAATTGATGTCCCCTGTGTTCCGACGAGCGCAACTCTATAACCCTGCATTGTTCCTGCCAGAAGGCGGAGCGGTTCTTCTGCAACCGGGGTTCCGTAGACTCCGGCCGGCTGTTCAGGGGTGCTCTTGCCGTTGAACAACACTACACGCAGGTTCTCTCCGACGTCGATGTTGTGGAGAGACTGCGCGACGGACGCTGTCAGGTACGAGCATCGAAGTCTAGCCCCGATGATCCTCATCCCGCGCGTTCCGTTGCCGAATTCCCGAAAGGCAATGTGCATCGAGCTGTCGGCATGATCGATCGACAGGTAGCGTAAGGAGTTCCACTCCGATCTCGTCAGGAGCGCGGTTTCTATCGGAGGAACGACATGCGTTCGCAAGAATTCCCCGCGGGCGGGCTCCCGCAGAAAGGTGTCCTCAAGCCGGGTGAGGCTGTCGAGCAGAGCGCGGGTGACTGGGCCTGCATGCTGCACGTGCATTCGAAGCTCAGTACGCACCCTTGCGAGGTAGTACTCAAATTGCCGTTGTTCGAAGTGGTGGAACTCGGCAACCATGTTGCCATACAATCGGGCAAGGATGTCGAAGGCCTCCACTGATTCGCCGCGTTGGCCCCGAATCTGCGCGAGCTGCAACGAAGCGATGAGCTGATATGGTACTTCTTCGCCGAGAAACTGATTTGCGTCGTCAGCGAGCACACGGCGATAGGCTTGCTGCGCTCCGGCGAGGTCGCCGGCTTTGTGGCGGCAGCGCGCGACTCGGACCAGGAAAGCAAGCCTCTCCTGTGTGGATGTGCACTCGTTGAGGCCCGCTGTAAATTCAACGATGGCATCGTTATACTTCCCGCGTGCCTCGATTTCCTCCCCCCGGATCAGTTGTTGTCTGAGCACGGGGGAAGAAATCAATGTGTGGACTCCCGCTGGAGCCTTCTGAAGACGAAAGGTCCGGGGGAAGAGGAGGCGTCCCCTGGTGTCCAGGACAAACACTTCTTCCACGAGGGCATGTTCAGGCAAAAACTTGTGCAGTTGCTGCGGTGCGATCGAAACTGGAAGGGATGTTTCAGAGGTGAGAGCGTCGAAGACTTGTAGTACAGCCCGGTGAACGTCTTCTTCTATCTTGTGTGCAGCGTTGGCAAGTGTGACCTTCAGGCCCCCGAGAACGAGTTGCTTCTGCCATTGCTCTTCTTGGTTGGCATACCGCAACCCGAGGTACGCCAGGATGAGGCTTGGCAGCATCACGGCACCGAGGAACACAGCGATAACCCGCCTGCGCAATCGCCGATCTTGACCTGGCCTCTTCATGGTGCAGCTGGCCTCCTACAGCTGTACAATCTACTACGATGAAATCAGGAATTGTCAGGTACGTGTCAACCGTTGTCAAGAGTTGTCAAGAGGCCAGCCTGGCTCATACAGGCCCATCGTCGCCAGCGCTAGCGGATGCCTTCGAACTCTTCAACGATCCGGCTGATCTAATGCATCTGGTGCTTTGCGAAGCAATCACGCGGAAGATAATCGTATTCGATCATTAGGCTCGTCCAGCGGGTCCGCGAGCCCTCATTCAAAGATGCACTCAGACATTTACAGGGGTGACAAGAAACAGGCTTCTTCAAACGGCTTGGAGAGCACCTTGATGGCATGTGAGACCTCCAAGGCATTCACAATGAGTAAGTGAGGGTAGAACCCGACGAAGCGGGCAACGTAATGATGTAGGGTGTTCGAGGTCTCACGCACTTCTGAACTGCGTGGGACCGCCAGTTTCTAGCTGCTTTTCTTGGCGATGACGAGCAGTCCGGTGCCGGTCTTGTTGGTCATCGCGAAATCAAGATACATAAGGAGCAGGGTAAATGGAAGCGTGACGAGAAAATAAAAGGGAAGGAGGAGGAAGAAGAGCCGGCTTGCGTTCAGCATCACCATGGGGTATTTGATCCCGAGTCTCCAGGCAGCGGAGCCGTACGGGCCGTAGGTGAAAGCAATTCGCTCGACGGTGAATCCGGCAGAGCGTAGCTTCCCACGAATTTCTTCGACGCTGTACCCCACGCGGGCGTGCTCTTCAATGAAGCTCTTGTCTTCCGGCGAGTGGGCATCCGAGCCGCCGAGGTTGGAAGGTGTGTTGACAAGGAGCATGCCTCCTGGCCTCAACGACCGGTGAAGATTCCGGAACACGGTGAGATCATCCGCGATATGCTCCATCACATCTACGGAGATGGCGAGATCGAACTCGTCTGTGTGCTCCATCTGCGTCAGGTCTTCAACGCCGAACCGCACATTCTCCAGCTTCGCTTTCTTGAAGAAGCGCGTGCAGTCTTCCACCTGCTCTGCCTTGACATCGACAGCCAGGATCGAGGCAGCAGGAGAGTGCTTCGCGCAATAGTAGGAGTACTGGCCGAAGCCAGCGCCCGCGTCGAAGATTCGCAGCGGCCTGCTCGCGTCACTCAGAATCGAGCGCAGCTCGCGCTTCACATGCCACTCGCGCAAGAACATCAGGCCGAGCAGCTTGTAGAAGAGCTTCCGTCGAAGGACGCTGCCTCCAACAAAACTGCCGATGATCTTTTTGATTGGATCGTACTGCACTTAAGTGAGAACAGGAAAAGTGAATAGTAAATCGTGAATCGTGAACCGTGACCCGTGAGCTGTCAATCCGAAACTTGAACCTCAGAACCTGGAACTTGAAACTTATCCCGCCAAAAACCGGCGGGACGCACAAGACGCGCAACCTACGACCCTACTCCGCGAGCTCTTCTATAGCTGTCACAAGGTTGTCCCAGCTGTACTTCTTCTTCTCTTCCTTCACATTCTGAACAAACTCAGCTTCACGGTTTTCTTCATAAAACCTCAACACCGCCGATGCCACCTCGGCCGGCTGCTCGGGCGGGACGATGAATCCGGTTTTGCCGTCGATTATAACCTCGGTGAGTCCACCCACGTCCGTTGCGATCACGGGCTTGTCAAACTGGTACGCGATCTGCACGATGCCGCTCTGTGTCGCGGAGACGTAGGGAAGCACCACCACATCGCACGCGCAGAAATAGGATCCGACCTGGTCATTTGGAACATAATCCGAAAAAACGCGTACATCGCTCTCCAACTGGTTCTCTGCAATCTGCTGTCTGTATTTTTGCTCGTCGTCGTAGAATTCTCCGACGACAAGAAGCTTGACCTTCAGGCGCTCGATGATTTTCGGCATCGCATCCAGGAGCGTGTGCAAGCCTTTGTATCGACGGACGTACCCGAAGAAGAGGATCACGCGTTCATCAGTCAGCCCAAGCTTCCGGCGAGCTTCAACTTTGGATATGCTAGCGCCGAAGATCTCGTACACGGGGTGAGGCACGAGTCTGTAGCGCGCGTTCGGCTGGAACAGCCGCAGGTCGTTCTCGACTCCTTTCGACTGAACAATGAAATAGTCGACGAAGCGAAACGCGAACCGGGTGAATGCATGGTCGCCAACGCGCTTCTCGTGAGGGACGATGTTGTCGCAGATGAACAGGACTTTCGCGCCGGTCCACCGGCGGACGAGCATGGAGATGGTCCCGAAACAGGGGCCGAAGAACGGAAGCCAGTACTTGAAAATAAGAAGATCGGGTTTCTTCCGGGCAATGGCCTCCGCGGCGGAGTACCACGTCAGCGGGTTAATGGAGTCGATCAACTCCTCGCTGGGAACGGGATCTCCTCCTCGTTCCTCCTGGCTCTTCCCGGGGAAGAAGAGCTTCGGATACTGCCGCGAGAACGTGACGATTTGAACATCGTGCTTCTTAGAGAGGTGCCTGTACAGCAAGGCGATATAGTGAGCGATCCCTCCTCGCAACGGGAACGCCGTGCCGACCAGCACGATTCTCATGGCTTTGACCCCGGCTCAACTTTGTAGAGGACGGCCGGCGGGTACGAGGAGTACGTCAGCGGTTTGAGTTCCGGCGGCGCCTTCGAGGGGTCGAGGAGATACTGAAACTGAGGCCTCATGCCGGCCTCCATCAGGCTGAAGTAGAGATACGACGCATGCACTTTCCGGATCTGATCGAGGAGCTGCGAGTAGGTGTCCACGTACGGGAAAAGCTCCATCTTCATGTCGAGATAATAGGCGATGTGGGGCTTGCGAGCGATGATGATCTGGCCCTTTGCCGTGTCGTCATAGGTGTTTCTGAACCATTGTGCGATGCTCACGACCTCGCGCGGGCCCGAATCGATGTTGGCCGAATTGAACTCGTATGAGCTGATCGCTGTCCACACGAGCAAGACGATCCCGATGAGTGCACCGCTCTGAACGCGCTTCCAGAACCGATAGCGGGCGAGCCCCTGCCACGTCAGGGTTTTCAAAGCAAAGATGACATACACCGGTAGCAAATACATCGAGAACCGTTCGCCGTAGAAGACAAGCAGCAAAACGGCAAAGAACATCAGCGCAAAAACCAAGAAACTCAGGAGTTGTGCGTGCGGTCTTTCCTTCACGAAAAGAGGGATCCCAAGGAGTGAAAAAATCCCGGTCTGCCACCCGAGAAGCTTCCCGAGATCGCCGACCCCATGCTCGAATATGTTCCGCACCACGGTGCCGAGGAACAGGCCAGGATTCGCGAAGATCACCTGAGTCAGGGACGTGAATTTCTGTGCGTCAACACTCCAATACTGATCCCATGTGATCTTCCCCTTCGCGAACATCTCGTACGCGATGTTGAGGTAGTTCTTGTTGTAGAAGAAGCTCCCCTTCTCGATGAGGCAGTAGATTCCCCAGGGCGCGATCGTCAGCATGAAGATGCCGAGGTAAACGGCGGCGGTCTTCGCTCGTATTTTCCGCGCTTGCTGAAACGGGTTGACGGCGAGGATAGCGAGCGGCGCTGCCACGGCTGCGAAGAGGCCGTTGTACCGGGTCAGATACGCAAGGCCGGCGAGAAGTGCCGAGAGGACGATGTTCAGCCAGCGCATCTGTTCGTCGCGCAGGAAGAAGAACGTCGATGCCGTTACGAGCGCCACAAAGAACATATCCGTGCCGGCTGAATAAGAGTACTGAACGAACGTCGTGTTGACTGCAACAAGGAGTGTGCCGATCAGCGCAATGTCGGCTCGGAAAAGGTGTTTAAGGATCTGGAAGATCAAAAAGAGAGAGGCGGCTGCCGACAGGGTCGAGAGCACGACACCTGCATGAAATAGGTCCGATGTGAAAAGAGCGATACACGCAAGAACAAGAGGGTAGCCCGGGCCGCGGAAATCCTCAATGGGGATTGTCCCCTCAAGGATGTGCCGGGCTTCAGGAACGTAACTCCAGTAGAAATCCGTCTCGACTCCATAGTCGCCGACGATGTGGTACTTCAGGCCGATGACAACCATGACGATGAAAAACAGCACGGCGATGGCGAGTCCCGCACGGGCGTGGTTCACCGCCTCGGGGAAGAAGGGGAACAGCGAGGTTTGAGGGACGGCAGGCTGCCTGAGTTGTTTTGTCATCGAGCGTCAGTTGACTATGCTGTCAAACACTCCATCACAAGCACTCCGGACTTGCTTCATTGTCCGGTACCGCCTCTGATCGATTGAATCAAGAAATCGGAAAATCACGTGAGCAGTTGTCTTTGAACAGCGTGAATGTGCAAGAATGCACTCCGGAGGAGAATCCAACAGCGTCAGGTTTGGAGGAGCTTGACACAGGCCTGCACCACTCGTTTGACGGGCAGATGTTCCATGCATCGGTACTCGGTGTTCGTGCAGGTGGCCTGGTAGAAGCAACGGCACGACTTCTCGGGCTCGAGGATGACCCCCTGCCCATACAGCTCAAACTCGTTCTTGTTGAAGATGTTGTTAAAGAGGACGATCTTCTTTCCCAACCCGATCGTGATGTGCATCGCCATTGTCACTCCGGTGACGACGAGGTCACAGTGGTCGACAAGGTCGATGAAACGCTGAAGGGGAAAATGGCCGAAGTACTTTGCCTTCGAGGACTTCGCAAGGCGCTGGTTCTTCTTGTGTTCTTGTTCACCGCCGAGGAGGATGACCTCGTATCCTTTCTTTTTCAATGTTCTGGCAAGTGAGATCCAGTTCTTCTCGTCCCACAGTCGGGATGTCCATCGCCCGCCGCACCCCGTATTCAGACCGATGACCTTCTTGCGCTTTTCGATCTTCCACGCCGTTTCGTCGGGTGGATGGCGCTCGAGGATGTACCGCTCGCCGTTGAACGAGAACCCGCAGATCTCGAATAATTCCTCAGGATAACTCTTCGTGTTCGCTTTGCCGAGGTCGTCGAAGACGCCGGCGAGATATTTTGCCTCGGCAGCCTTGTCGATGGGACGGATGACCCCGTCCTTCAGGACGAACCCCTTTTTCTTTCTCGCCGGGATTTGGGCACAAAGGGCGCACGCTTCGCGGTCCTTGTCAAGATTGTAGAGGAGGTCGAACCGCACCGACCGCAGGGCGACGATGTTTCGCAATGAAAATTCCAGTGGTTCGTCAACGAGCGAGGGAAGGATTTCCGGTGTGAGCGTGAGCCAGAAGATCTTTGCGCGCGGATACTCCTCCTTCAGCTTGTAGAGGAGAGGAGTTGTCCGGATGACATCGCCGACCGCGCCGAGTTTGATGATGAGGATCTTTTCTTCAACACGATCGTAGTAAGGACAGGTCTGGCCGTCACTGTCTACGCAGTGGACGCCGGACTGTTTGTGTGGTTTGCAGGGGATATCACCGCGGAAGGAGCGGCAGTCGGTTTTCAGTTGGATCACGTCTCGCCGAGGCCCCCGTTATTTCAGGATGTCGCGGATGGAGTACGTCTGCTCGTCCCGCTGCTGGCGATTGATCATCTCGCCCAGCAGTCCGAGGGAGACAAACTGAATGCCGATGATGATGAAGAGAAAGCCGAGGAGGAACAGCGGGCGGTTGCTGAGCGACGTCCTTCCAAGAAACCATTCGACGGATAGATACCCGTCGATGAAGACGCCCACGGCGAAGGAAATAAATCCCCAAAGGCCATACAGGTGAAGGGGCCGGCGGAGGTACCGCATTGTGAAGAGTACGGTGAGGAGATCGAGGAACCCTCGAAAGAACCGGCTGATGCCGAATTTGGTGCGGCCGTACTTCCGAGGGCGGTGGTTCACCACTTTCTCGCCCACGCGATACCCGGCCCAATGCGCGAGCGCGGGGATGTAACGATGAAGCTCGCCGTAGACGCTGATTTCCTTGACGACCTGCCGGCGGTAGGCTTTGAGCCCGCAGTTGAAATCATGGATCGGAATGCCGGTCATCCGCGCCGTCACGAAGTTGAAGAACCGTGAGGGGATGGTCTTCGAGATCGGATCGTGCCGCTTCCGCTTCCAGCCTGAGACAAGATCGTACCCGTCGCCCAAAGCTTCGATCAAGCCGGGAATCTCCGCCGGATCATCTTGCAGATCAGCATCCATCGTGATGACGTACTCACCCCTGGCTTCCTTGAACCCGACCGAGAGCGCAGCCGATTTTCCGAAGTTCCTTCGAAAGCGAACTACCTTGACACGCCGGTCCTTCTTGTGCATTTCTTCCAGGATGGGAAAGGAGCGATCCGTGCTCCCGTCGTCGACGAAGATCACCTCGAAAGATTTGCCCATCTCTCCCATCACGGCGGCGATCTGGGCGTATAGCTCTTCGACGGATTCCTCTTCGTTCAGCAACGGCGCCACGATGGAGACAAACGGTGCGACATCGCCCCGTCTCGATGACTGTGTGGGTTTTCTGGAGATGTTCCTGGGTGGATTCGGCATGGGTATGAACAATCAACCGATCGCCAAAGTACTTCAAATTCGACCGAAATGCAACGGGAGTGCTTTTCCAAGCCGGTTCGTTGAAATTCGCCGCTTCAGTCCGTATATTGACTTCGTCGAATGCTTGCTCCGAAGAAATCTCTCGGTCAGAACTTCCTGCGCGATGAAAACGTCGCTCGCAACATCGTGGAGAGTCTGGAGCTCCATTCGGGCGATGTCGTGGTAGAGATCGGGCCCGGTCAGGGAGCCCTCACGAAGCACCTCTCGTCCCGCGTCAAGCGCGTCCTGGCGGTCGAGATCGATGAGCGAGCCATTGAGGTCCTGCGAGAGACGCTCGGCGATTCTGTCAAGCTGATCCACGCGGACGTGCTGAAGGTTTCGCTCGCTTCACTTGCTCGGGAGTATCAAGCCCCGCTTCGCGTCGTCGGGAACATCCCTTACAACATCACCAGCGAGATCCTTTTCTGGCTCTTTGACAGCTCTGAATCGGTGCGTGACGCCACGCTGATGGTCCAGGTGGAGGTGGCTCGCCGGTTCGTTGCGCAGCCTGGAACAAAAGAATACGGGATTCTTTCGGTCTTCTCGCAATTTTACTCAACCCCTGAATATCTCTTCAAGGTCTCACGCAATTCCTTCTATCCGAGGCCGAATGTCGATTCGGCTGTGGTAAGGTTTCGCCTCCGGTCTCAGCTCCCGGCGTGCAACCGTGGGCTTTTCAAGGCCGTTGTCCGGGGGACATTCGGCAAACGCCGGAAGACGCTTCGCAACGGGCTCCGCTACATGGGTTTCTCAGATGATCAGCTTGAGGCGGCCTCGTTTGACTTAACCCGAAGGCCGGAAGACCTGACGCTGGAAGATTTCTTAGAGTTGACGAAAGCACTAGCGCAATTTGAAAAATCCTGAGCATGGAATCCCCCATCCCTGCCCTGATGTGCCGGTGGACATGACCGCTTCCATCTCTCGACAGCATCATCCCGTATGAAGATACGACGGCTCGTCTCGTTCCTGTCGCCCAGCGATTTCGTCTCCATCTGGTTTCTCCTGTTTCTGACGGGACTCAACATCGTCTTCCATGGTCGCGTCGCACATTGGCTGACGATCGCGCTCGCGAACCTGGCGATCATCGCTATGATCTTCACACTGGCGTGGCTCGCAGAACAGAAGAGAACAAGACTCCTCATCGGTCTCCACCGCTGGTACTGCTACGCGATCGTCATCTTCATCTTCAAAGAGCTCTATCTGATGGTCCATCCCATTCATCCGACGGATTACGATGCGCTTCTCATTGCCGTGGATCACTGGATCTTTGGCGTGAACCCGACTCAATGGCTCGCGCAGTTTGCTCATCCTCTCCTGACCGAAATCCTTCAGCTGGCGTACTTTTCATATTACTTCCTCTTCATCATCCTGGGAGTCGAGCTCTATCGTCGGTTCGCGATCGAGGAGTTCGATAAAGCAGCGTTCCTTGTCGTCTACGGCTTCTATCTTTCCTACCTCGGATATTTCTCCTTGCCTGCCGTGGGCCCTCGATTCACGCTGCACGACTTCTCTGCCATCAACACCGAACTGCCGGGAATCTTCCTGACGAACATCTTGCGCGGCATCGTCAACCTCGGGGAATCACTTCCCGCGCATCTTCCCAACCCTGCCGAGTTTGTTCAACGCGATGTGTTCCCCAGCGGCCACACGGAGTTGACGATCATAGCAATGGTTCTCGGATTTCGCTACAGGCTGAAATCGCGATGGCTCATCGCTGTCATGGGAAGCCTCTTGATTGTCGCGACAGTGTACCTGCGCTATCATTACGTTGTCGATTTGATCGCGGGCGGATTGCTGGCCTGGTTCACCATCTGGAGCGGCGATAAGATCGAAGCCTGGTGGAGCAGGACTGCGAAGAAACTCCGCGGAAGAATCTCGACTTGAAAATCAATGCAAAATACCCTATGTTTTTGTCACGCAACATGCACACGTTGCGCACGTAGAGAGTACCAGCCGGGATGACACAAGAACAGATCTTAAAAGAGCTCGAGTCGCTTGCAACAAGCAGCGGGATTTCCGTTCGGTACGAAAAAGGAGACTTCGAAGGGGGCTTCTGCGTGCTGAAAGCGGAACGGCTGATTGTTGTCAACAAGAAACTGGCGCCACCCAAGAAGGCCTCAGTGCTTGCTCAGGGCCTCGCGGAAATTGGCATCGAGGAGAGATACCTCAAGCCGGCGATTCGTGAGTTCATTGAAGACGAGCTTGCTCGACTTGCGCGTGCTTAGGACGGTGCGCACGACGAAGAGCCCGCCACTGACGTGACCCATCCAGATCAAGCCGAACACCGTGCACGGACCCGAGCCTGTGAGCTAGGGACGTACGCCAGGTTCGGCCCTGTACGCAGTCTTACCATCCAGGGATCTTGACGAAGAGTACGTGGATTACACCGTCCTCTTAAAGGGAATCATTATCGGGTTTGCGCTTGCTCTCCCCGTCGGACCGATCGGGATTCTCTGCATACGCAAAACGCTGGCGGACGGACACCTGCCGGGAATGGTTGTCGGCTTTGGCGCTGCCACGGCAGACGCGATCTACGGCTGTATTGCCGCGTTCGGGCTGACGTATGTCTCCGAACTTCTCGTGACGCAACAAATGTGGCTGCGCCTGATCGGCGGCGCGTTTCTCTGCTACCTCGGAATCAAGACGTTCCTGGCGCGGCCTTTGGAGGATTCGGCGACGCCAAACGGTCGAGGACTCCTCCGGTCGTACGTCTCTACATTCCTGTTGACGCTCACGAATCCCATAACGATTTTTGCATTTGTCGGGGTGTTCGCTGCCCTGGGGTTCAGAAACGGGGACCTTGGATACGGCACCGCCTCAATGCTCGTTTTCGGTGTGTTCCTTGGCTCCTGCCTATGGTTTTTTACTCTCAGTTACGGCGTCACGCATTTTCGCCGGAAAATCAATTCTGCCGGGCTCGGGTGGGTTAACCGGATCTCGGGATTGCTGATCATCATTTTCGGTATTGTTGCTATCATAAGCTTCCGCTAGATACTCTCACTGTAGCTTCTCACTCTCGTGTCCTAATCGTCCCTGCGAATTCCGCGGGGGAATAGCAAGTGGGCGCGGGCAACGTTGATTCGGGCGGGGTGCAGATTTTTATGGAAAAGTTGAAATATCTTCTTCCCTTCCTCGTCTTGCTCGCCATCGCCTCCTGGGTCCTCATTCGCACGTTTCCATCTGCTCACCCGTATGGCGGCATCCGCCTGCCGCTTGACGCGAACAACATCAAAGACCAATCAGAGCAGATCCTCTCGAAGCTGGGCGTTGACGCGACAGGGTTGCTGGCAGACGTGGCACTCAAGGCCGATCCGGGACTTGTCCGTCAGACGCAACAGAAATTCGGCATCGAGCGATCGAACGAACTGTTGTCGCACAACGTGCCGGGCTACTATTGGGAGGTGAGATGGAAGAAACCGGAATCGATCGATCTCGCTGTCAGTTCAGGGAGGAGGGAGGAAGCCTCGAAGCAGGCGGAGCAAGTCGCTGCTCTCCTTAAAGGAGAGATCTATCTGCACCTGGATACGCAGGGAAGGCTGCTTGAGCTTGAACGGAGGATTCCGGACAGCCTGATGCTTCCCAGCATCTCGATGCGGGACGCCGAGGCGCTCGCACGCTCGTTCCTCAAGCAATTCACGGCGATCGGCGGCTTCATCGGTGATACTGCGGCGGTCGAGTCGGAAAAGCAAGTTGAGCAGCCACACCGCGCGGATTTTCAGTTTGTCTGGAGCACGAAATCCCCGGAGTTGGGGAATCCGGTCGACGTGAAGCTCTCGGTCGCCGGCAACCTTGTCTCCCGATTCGAAGCGACAGCAACGATCCCCGAGGAATTCACGAAAAAGGCGGGCGAGCAGGCGCTCGATATCGTGCTGGCGCTCGTGTATGCGATCATCATCATTGGCATGGTCGTCATCGCGTTCAGGCGCTTCCGGTCGTACGAAATCGGATTTCGCCTTGCGACGGTCATGGGGATCATCACGGCTCTCGCCTTCGATCTCGATATCTATCTGACGATGCAAGGGGAGGGGGGATGGCCGATGCTCATATCCCTCCTCATTCCCCCGATCTTCATCGGCGGCGCTTACGTTCTCGTCTGGGCGGTGAGCGAGTCCGCCGTTCGCGAGGTGTGGAAGGAGAAATTCAGCACTCTCGATCTTCTCTCGAAAGGGCACGTTGTCCATTCACGGGTGGGGGGGAGCGTGATCAGGGGGATCGCTCTCGGGGTGACGAGTGCCGCAGTGTGGATGGTGACCGCCCTCGTTGCCGACCGATACGTTCATCTGTGGATCACGACCGGTGATGCGCCCACGCTGCAAGGCTTCGGAGTGTTCGCACCGTGGCTCTACGTCCTCGTGCACGGGCTGAGAGTGAATGCGTTTCTGTATGCTATCTTCGTCCTGTTTGTCGTCTCTCTTCTCCGCAAGCGAATCAATTCGGCTCTCGTCCTTGTTGTTCTCGCGGCGCTTGTTATGGGTTTTTCGATGCAGGGTCATCTGTTTCCTTGGTTTGTCGGGATCGCCATTCAAACTCTGGTTGCCGCTGTTTGGGTATGGACGTTCCATCGCTATGATGCCCTGGCAGCCTTTCTATCGTTGTACACGTACACGGTTGTCCAGGAAGCAGCAGGGCTGTTCGTCGTGGGCAATCCCACGTACTCGGATTCAGGCTTCTTCATCCTGTGTGTGCTCGGTGCCCTCCTCGTCGGCTCGCTGGCAACGCTGGCGCGGAAGAAGGAGATCACGGATTTTGATGCGATCACCCCCGCGTTCGCTCGTCACATCACGGAGCGGCAGCGCTTGCAGCAGGAGTTGGAGATTGCACGAAACGTTCAGATGAGTTTCCTTCCGAAGTCGAATCCGAAGGTCTTCGAGCTCGATATCGCCTCACGCTGTGCCCCGGCTCTCGAGGTGGGGGGAGACTACTATGATTTCATCGATCTCGGTGACGGCCAGCTTGGCGTCGCCGTCGGGGATGTCTCCGGCAAGGGGACGCAGGCCGCGTTCTTCATGACGCTGACGAAGGGTTTTCTGAGGGCCCTGGCAAAGGTGTCGAACTCTCCGAGTGCGGTCCTGACGCAGGTGAACAAGTTGTTTTACGAGAACGTCGACCGGGGGGTCTTCATCAGCATGGTCTACGGCGTTTTTGACACCAGGGAGCGGACGCTCACGCTGGCGCGCGCCGGTCACAACCCCGTGATCATGCAGAAAACCAAGGCAGATCAAGTTCAGGTCGTCAACCCTTCGGGTCTTGCGCTGGGGCTCGACGGCGGGGACGCCTTCGCGAGATCCATTCAGGAGATGAAGCTACCGTTTCAGAAGGGGGATCTCTTTGTCTTTTATACCGACGGCTTCCCGGAGGCGATGAACAAGACCAGGGAAGAGTTCGGGGAGGAGAGGTTGTGTCAGACGATTCAAAAGTACGCTCATGGCTCTTCGGCGGAGGTCATGGAGGGCGTCTTTGCCGAAACGCGCCGGTTCGTCGGAAGGGCGAAGCAGCACGACGATATGACGATCGTCGTGGTGAAAGTCGTCTGAGGGCAACGATGTCCTGTAGACTGCGGCGGCAGAATTCTCTTCTTGAGGGATGACTCCCATGCACATTTTGATCGTGAACGGACCGAATCTCAACCGTCTCGGAAAGCGTGAGACCGAGATCTACGGTACGACGACTCTGGCGGACATTGAGAAGCGCCTGAAAAAGAAATTTCCGGACCAAGAGTTCGAGTTCTATCAGTCGAACAGCGAGGGGGCCATCATCGACAAGCTCCAGCACGCGGCTGATGGAGCGTTTGAGGGTGTGATCATCAATCCGGCTGCGTACGCTCATTATTCGTATGCCATCCGCGATGCCCTCGCAGCGCTCCAGGTTCCGGTGGTAGAGGTTCACCTGACGAATGTGCACGCGCGTGAGAAATTCCGCCACGTCTCGATCACAGCATCCGCATGCAAGGGGGTCATCGCGGGCTTCGGTCCGGTGAGCTATGAATTGGCGGTACGGTTCCTGGTAGAGAAGTAACAGCAACCTCACGTCCAAGGTTAATCACTCTGTTTACTGATTTCTGACTTTTGACTTCTCGCTTCTGGCCTCTCCATGATCAAAGCCGTCATCTTCGATCTTGACAACACGCTCGTCGATTTCATGGCGATGAAGAACCAGGCGATCGACGCGGCGATCCACGCGATGCAGGATGCGGGGCTGAACCTTGCAGCCGAAGAAATACGCCGCCGCATTGACGCGATCTACGCAGAGCGGGGCATCGAGTTCCAGAGCGTGTTCGACCAACTCCTGTTTGATGAATTCAGCGTCGTCGACTACAAGATCCTCGCGTCGGGCATCATTGCGTATCGTCGCGCTCGTGAGGCGGCACTCGTTCCGTACCCGCATGTGTACATGACGTTGATGAGTCTGATGAAGATGAATCTGAAACTCGGTGTGGTGTCGGATGCGCCCGGGCGGGAAGCATGGCTGCGCCTCTGCTATCTGAATCTCCATCACATCTTCGATGCGGTCGTCACGTTTGACGACACGCACGCTCGGAAGCCGAGTCCGGAGCCGTTCACCGAGGCACTGAAGCGCCTTGAGGTGCGGCCGGAGGAATCCTTGATGGTCGGCGACTGGGCGGAGCGTGATGTCCTCGGCGCCGCGCAGGTGGGGATGAAAACCATCTTTGCCCGGTACGGTGACACGTTTGGAACGGTCGTTTCGCACGCGGACTACGAGGTGGGGGACATCAGTCAGGTGGTTGACATCGTCAAGCAAGAAAACGGAAGGGGGTAACGTCGGTGGGAGCAATCGTGGGCATTGGGGTTGATGTGGTCGACGTAAAGCGGATGAAGATGGCACTTGAGACGTGGGGGCCCGCGCTGATCAAGAAGATGTTTACGGACTCCGAGATCGCGTACTGCAATTCGAAAAAGAAACCGCACGAGCACTTCGCGGCTCGGTTTGCGGCAAAAGAGGCGGTCAGCAAGGCCATGGAGACCGGCTTGACCGGTAAATTCCGGTGGCGCGACGTCGAGGTGATCAACGACCCCTCCGGTGCGCCGAAGATCATCCTCCACGAGTACGTTGCGTCGCAGCTGGCGCAGTGTCGCGTTCATCTTTCCCTTTCCCATACTGAGAATACCGTCGTTGCATTTTCCATCATTGAGAAGATTGAGTCAGAGACTTAGAGGGAATGACGGCCCTGGCGAGAGGATTGCAACTCTCTCCAATTTTCTCTACTTTTGACCAGCGAGTTCACCTACTCCTCACCATCGCACTGGCGATCCCTATGAAGCATATCGGCATCAAGAAGCTTTACTACTCGATCAGTGAGGTGAGTACGATCACGGGTCTCGAGCAGTACGTCCTCCGGTATTGGGAATCGGAGTTTCCCCAGCTCAAGCCGGCGAAGAACCGCGCGGGGAACAGGATCTACACCAATAAAGACATCAAGCTGATCCTCTACATCAAAAAGCTGCTGAGGGACGAGCGGTACACGATCGAGGGGGCAAAGCGGGTTCTCGAGGAGTACGTGCCTGAATCGGAGGGTGCGGAGCAATTGGAGTTGCTCAATGTCCCGGCGAAGAAGAAGATTCAGGACGAAGAGATCCGCACCGACATGCTCGAGGTGAAACAGTTTCTGGAGGAGCTGTCGGAACGGTTGAAATAGGGTCGTGAGTTTAGAGTTTCCAGTTTCGAGATCTGCCGAAGGCATTCCTTCGGAAAAAGTTCCA
>CAYZRX010000007.1:54035-62486 GCA_964480945.1 uncultured Ignavibacteriaceae bacterium
ACAAGTTTCGAGTTCAAAGTTCCAGGTTTCAAGTCTTGAGTTCAAGGTCGTTCCTCCCCCATTCTGACTCCTGACTCCTGATTTCTGACTTCTCCGTTCAGTCTTCCCCTACCGGCATTCTTTCCTACCCACCCAACTCTTTTTCTGGAAGTTTTCTAGAAATCTTTCTACCTTTTTTGCCACCGCGAAGCATCGCGAAACCCGCCGGGAATGAACATCTCACCCTCGTTGTGCTTTGCTTCGCCTCTATTCAATCACGCACCTCTTGCACCGCAGGAGCCGTATGAACTTCTCGTCCATCGCTCGTGGGCTTGTCGGTCTTGTGATTGTTACCGGCATCGCTTATCTCTTCTCACCAAGAAAACGTTCCATCAATTGGAGGCTTGTAGGTGTCGGTATGGGCCTTCAATTCATCTTTGCGCTCCTCGTCATCAAAACGGCCCTCGGCAAGGAGGTCTTCGGCTGGATCAGCAAGGCGTTCGTGAGACTCTTTGCGTTCGCCTTGGACGGCGCGCAGTTCGTTTTTGGGTCGCTGGCCACCCCACCCGGCGCTGGGGGGAGCCTGGGCACGTTCTTCGCCTTTCAGGTCCTGCCCACGATCATCTTTTTTGCCTCGTTCATGGCGGTTCTCTATCATCTCGGCATCATGCAGCGGGTCGTCCAGGGGATGGCATGGGTGATGGCGAAGTTCATGCGCGCAAGCGGCGCGGAGTCGCTCTGTGTTGCTGCTAATACCTTTATGGGACAGACGGAAGCGCCGCTCGTCATTCGACCATACCTGTCAACGCTTACGCAATCGGAGCTCTTCACGATCATGACAAGCGGAATGGCCCACATCTCGGGAGGCGTCATGATCGCCTACTACACCATGCTTGGTGCAGCATATGCGAAGGCGGGGGGAGCGCCGCTCGATCCATCGCAGGTCCTTTTTGCCGGACACCTGCTCGCAGCCGTCATTATGGCCGGGCCTGCAACGATTGTCGTTGCGAAGATGCTGATCCCGGAGGCGGCGGAACCGGTCACCATGGGGACGGTGAAGCTGAAGATTGAGAAGACGTATTCCAATGTGATCGAGGCGGCGGCCTCGGGCGCTTCCGACGGCGTGCGGCTGGCGATGAATGTTGCCGGCATGCTGATCGCGTTCATCGCTGCGATCGCGTTGATTAACTTCCTCCTCAGCCTGCTGGGCGATGCGACGGGCCTCAATGCCCTTTGCCAGACGCAATTCGGCAGGCCCCTTTCCCTCGAGCTCCTATTCGGACTGGTCTTCCAGTTCGTCGCTTTTGCGATCGGGGTGCCCTGGGGTGATGCGCTGAACGTCGGCAGCTTGATGGGGGTGAAGGTCGCGCTCAACGAGTTCGTTGCCTATACGAAGATGGCGGATGCGGTTTCTGCACACCAGCTTTCCGAAAAAGCGATTGTGATTGCAACCTATGCGCTCTGCGGGTTCGCGAACTTCTCATCGATCGCGATCCAGATCGGCGGCATCAGCCCCCTCGCGGAGAACCAGCGAAGTAACATCGCCAAGTTCGGCCTGAGGGCGGTCCTCGGCGGCACGATTGCAACGTGGATGACCGCTTCGATTGCAGGAATGTTTGTCAACTGACCCCGCTCACCGTGCAGCCTCGGCTCTTATCTCCAGACGAAGGACAGACCGATGAACAACTCTTCGAATAAGTACAAATGGTTTGCGCTCGGGGATTTCAATGGATTCTTCGGCTTGATGTTCGATAACCTCACGGTGCTTTCCTTTCTCGCCGGCATTCTCGTCTTCGTCTTCAAATTCCCCGCAGAGATCGTCTACACGCGGATGTTTCCCGGAACCGCCTTCGGCGTTCTCTTCGGAGATCTCGTCTACACGTGGATGGCGTTTCGACTCTCGAAGAGAACCGGGAACACGACGGTCACCGCGATGCCCCTGGGGCTCGACACCCCGTCGACCATCGGCATGGCGCTCGCCGTGCTCGGGCCAGCGTTCATCGGCCTGAAGGCGGAGGGAATGTCGGAGGTCGACGCCGCGATGATGACGTGGTACATCGGCATGGCAACGATGGTGGTGATCGGCGTCCTCAAGATTGTTTTCTCCTTCATCGGCCAATGGGTGCAGAAGGTTGTTCCCCAGGCGGGCTTGCTCGGGTCGCTGGCAGGCATCGGCCTCGCGCTGATTGGCCTGACACCGCTGCTCGATATCTTCGGCATGCCGGTGATCGGCATGATATCGCTCGGCCTCATCCTCTACTCGCTCGTTGCCCGCATTGGGTTGCCGAAAAACTTTCCGAGCGTCTTTGCCGCGATCTTGGTGGGGACCGTGATCTACTACCTGCTGGGATCCACGGGCTGGATGGGGGGCACCTACTCGGGTGCCCCGGCGATGGACCTCCACTTCGGATTGCCCGCGCCGACGCTGGGGTTCCTGGATGGCTTCACGCGTGCGCTGAAGTACCTTCCGATTGCAATTCCCTTCGGCCTCCTGACGGTGGTCGGCGGCATCAACGTGACGGAGAGCGCGCGGGTCGCCGGGGATGATTTCAACACCCGGAGCATCCTGCTTACGGAAGCGATCGCGACGCTCATCGCGGGGATCTGCGGTGGGGTGGCTCAATCGACACCGTACATCGGCCAACCGGCGTACAAGCGCATGGGGTCGCGTGCCGGCTATACGCTCCTCACGGGACTTTTCATCGGGCTCGGCGGAATCTTGGGTTATGTTTCCTTTTTCGTCGAGCTGATTCCGCGCGCGGTTCTCGCCCCCATTTTGATTTTCGTCGCACTCGACATCATGGTGCAATCGTTCCTCGCCTGCCCGGCTCGCCATGCGCCGGCCGTCGCGTTCGCGTTCTTTCCGACGGTGGCGCGCTTGTTGGCCATCAAGCTGAGCAATCCGGACATCGTTCCGCTGGAGAACTTTCAGCGGCTGCTCACCGCGCCCGGGAAAGCGCTCCCGGAGATGCTCGTTACGATTGCCCTCGGCAACGGCTTTATCCTCACCGCGATGTTGTGGGGAGGATTCCTGGCGGAGCTCATCGATCGGCGGTTGACGAGGTCGGCTGTCTATCTCTTCATTCTGGCGGTGTTCACGTTCTTCGGCATCATCCACTCCGCTTCCCCGGACGGTGTCATGTATCTTCCGTGGACGCTGGACGCGCTGTCGCAGAAGGTCCCGTACCAGTTTGCGCTCGCCTACGCCGTGTTTGGGGTGATGCTGCTGTTGTTTGCGCTGACGAAGGAATCGCGGGAACCAATCCCGGAGCATGAATAGTTGAGAAGAGGAGCGGAGGCCCTGAGATTTCGAAAGGAAGGAAGGGAATGAAACAACGAAGGCTTGGAAAGAGCGGTCCTATCGTCTCGGCGATCGGACTGGGCTGCATGGGGATGTCTGAATTCTACGGACCGAGGAACGACCAGGAGTCGCTTGCGACGATTCAAGAGGCAATGAATCTTGGGATCACGTTCTTCGACACCGCCGATATGTACGGTGTGGGACACAATGAGGAATTGTTGGGGAAGGCGATCCGCGGAAAGCGCGGGCAGCTGTTCATCGCCACGAAGTTCGGCAACGTCCGTGGAGCGGACGGGAGCTTCGTCGGGGTAAACGGAAGGCCGGAGTACGTGCGCTCCGCCTGCGAGGCGAGCCTTCGTCGTCTCGGCATCGAAACCATCGATCTCTACTATCAGCATCGTGTCGATCCGAATACACCGATTGAAGAGACGGTGGGAGCTATGGCTGAGCTCATCCGCGACGGGAAGGTCCGGTACCTCGGTCTCTCAGAAGCGGCGCCGAAGACGATTCGGCGTGCACACGCTATTCACCCGATCACCGCTCTGCAAACTGAGTATTCTCTCTGGACTCGCGATGTCGAGGTGGAGATTCTTCCAACGTGCCGGGAGTTGGGGATCGGCTTCGTCCCGTACAGCCCGCTCGGCAGGGGGTTCTTGACGGGAAAGTTCAGGGCGATATCAGATTTTGCCGATGGAGACTTCCGCCGTAACTCGCCGCGATTTCAGGATCCGAACTTTGAGAAAAACCAACAACTCGTCTCGACTACTCAGGAGCTCGCTGGTGAGAAGAGGTGTGCTCCGTCGCAGCTCGCCCTCGCGTGGTGCCTCGCTCAGGGCGATGACATTATCCCGATTCCCGGAACGAAGAGGGTGGAATACCTTCGCGAGAACGCTCAGGCGGTGGACGTCACGCTGACGCCAGAAGATGTCCGCAGGATCAACGAGGCGTTCCCGCCCGGTGCTGCCTCAGGCGAGCGATATCCGGCACCCCAGATGCAGAGGATAGACAGCTAGGATTTCCTCCACGTACAAACGCCTCTGATCGGCCAAAACACTACAGCCGAGCGTGGGGGTAATCAGCAGCCTTTTCTCGCGGTAAACGGAGCTGAACGGCGGCAATGCTTCTCCATCGGAGGTGGCACAGCGGCGTTGGCGCTTGCCGCGCCCGTCATTCTCGGTTCTGCATGTTCGCGAACTTTGTGACCGAGGCCGCGATCTTCTCGAGTTCCCGGCGTCAACTCACCGCAAGGAAAACAACTCGTGGCACACAAGCGCAGGCATCTGATCTTGCTTTCCGGAGTGGTGCTCTGCTTGTGCCTTTCATCCTGCAAAGAGAGTCCCACCGAGGTTCGTGCATTCAATCCTGATGCGTTGAACGATGGATGGGCTGTATCGACGCCGGAGGCACAAGGTCTGGATCGACAGATCCTGGCAAGTGGTTATGAGGCCGCGGCAAGACTTCCTTACAGCTACAGCTTGCTTGTCGTAAGAAATGGATACTTGATCAGCGAGCAATACTTCAATGGCGACAGCCGCGAGGTCGCCAATGATGTGAAGTCCGTTTCCAAGAGCGTGCTCTCTGGTTTGGTGGGAATAGCTTTGGATCAACGGTATCTTGATAGCCTCAACCAAAGAATATTGAGTTCCTTCCCCGAATACGTCATGCCATCTCTCGATCCAAGAAAATACGATATCAGCATCCGGCATCTGCTGATGATGCGTGCCGGCTTCGGGCGCGACGAGGATGTCTATTTCCAGGTTTACAACAGCTCGAATTGGATACAGACAACGATTGATCTGCCTCTCCTCTCAAGCCCCGGCGAAAGGATGGTGTATAATACATTCGAAACGCACCTGGTGTCGGGGATTCTGACGAAGGCCAGTGGCATGAGCACGTACGCGTTTGCCAACCGGTATCTCTGCGAGCCTCTGGGAATCACGCTCCATTTCTGGGAACAAGATCCCCAGGGCTTCTATTTTGGCGGGAATAGTATGGGTTTCACACCGCGGGATCTCGCCAAGTTCGGCTCTCTCTATTTGGCGGGCGGATACATGAATGGCAGACAAATCATACCGAAACAGTGGATCGACGAGTCGCTCAGCAATTTCACCAATTTCCAGAATCAGATCTGGGGTGATCTGAACAACTACAACTACGGATACTTATGGTGGATGGGGGAATTGAGCGGTTTTCGAGTGTACTTTGCCCTCGGTCACGGAGGGCAAGTTGTTCTCAATGTTCCCGATCTCGATATGATCGTCGTCTCGACGGCAAGTCCGGAGTTTGACTGGAATGTTGCCGACGAGCATGAACGCGCCATCTTGCACATCATTGCATTCTATGTCCTTGGGGCCGTCAGTCGCTGAAACGCTTGATGGCCAACTGTTCACGGCGCAAACGTCATTTCATTCTGAGGGTATCACATTTCTCCAATGAAAGAGAAAGAGGATTCCTGCAGGCGCATGCGGTGGGGGATCGTTGTGTGTTGCAAGCGTCCGAAAAAGTGGCTACCTTAATACAAGCAACATCGGAACGTAGCGCAGCCCGGTAGCGCACTTGCTTGGGGTGCAAGGGGTCGCGGGTTCAAATCCCGCCGTTCCGACTAGTATCAATAGATCATTGTGTGCGGGGAGCGGGTTCTCCCTCAAGAAACCGGTAAGGGTTTCTTGAGGGATCCTCCGAAGGAGTCCTTCGGACCTTCGGGAAAATCCCGCCGTTCCGACGAGGCGGAGAGACACAAGTGGCGTTTCCCGCACGGACAACGTGCGGGATTCTGAATTTGTCATCCACTCGCCAGACAGCGGCTCGTGGGACAAATTCGAACAAATCTGCGTTGTGTGCATCCCGCTGGAGCGAAGCGGAAGCGGGACCGCCCCCCGACGATTCTTGTCGGGGCCGTTCCGACGATTGCACAGAATTCTGCAGCGGTGCAACGGCAGCTGGACCGTTGTATCGAGCCGTGAAATTTCAGGACCAAAGTCCTGACATCACCTATTCAGGAGTCTCCGTTTCCCACCGTGTCTTTGTAGCTTCAACACGAGGAAGGGCACGCGCCATTGACGCGTGCCCTTCTGTTTTCTAACCAACAGGTTGCGGCAGTGAGGATTACTTCGCAGAGTTGGCGTTAGCCAAGAATTGGACTTGAGCGGCTGAACACTCGGCGATGAGCTTATCGTTGCCATCGTAGATACGCATACCGCCCTCTGACGTCATCGCGCATCGGGCGAGCACCTTCCCATTCGAGTCCTTGACCACCGTTCCATCGTTTCCTTTCTCGAAGGCGTACTGCACGGTTCCCGCCTCTGTCCTTGACGTCAACACTATCGTTCCGTCGGATCCTCGCAGCGTCAACGATGTCGTCCCATCAAGCGGCACAACTCTATCGTTGGATGCTGCTAAGGGGTTTTTGCCTGTCCAAAACTCGATCGAGTTGAGTACAATGGCGTCAACGAAAGCTGAAACGCCGTACACGGGAACAATATTCATGACAAGAAATCCAAGTTCATTCACAAACTTGCTGCCCAGTGTGCCGTTGAACTTGTAGACCTTCTTGACAAGGTTGAACGACCCATAGCACCCCCCCGCAGATGCCATCAAGACGGCGAGCATGAACACGGAGATCCATCGCAGAAATCTTGTTTTCATAATGCTACCTCCATGCTGTATAGGAAGTTGATGCGGCGACAATGGCCGCTGTGGGAAGGTGATGAGCAATGCTTACAAATGCAATAGCTGCCCTCTGGCTGCCAAATTGCGTTGATGAGGGTCACGTCGTGCATCTCTCCTCGAACGCAGGAAATCCAGGGCAGCAATGAGATTGCGCGACGGCTGGGAAATCGCTATCTTCCGTCATAATATAGAGTCAGTTCGATCTGCTTGTAGTGGAGACTGCCATGGAGATCAAAGCCCGGAAGAAAATCATCCTCGTCGGGGACAAAGTGCTCATCGCACCGGACGCGGACGCGGATCGTACAGCACACGGCCTGTACCTCCCTCCAGGGGTGAAGGAGAAAGAAAAGATCCACAGCGGCCTCGTGGTGCAGGTCGGACCTGGTTATGCTGTTCCCAACCCCCACTATCTTGACCAGGAGCAATGGTCAACGACCCCCAAAGACCCCGTGAAATACCTTCCGCTTCAAGCTGAGGAGGGAGATTACGCGTTGTTCTTGCGAGATTCTGCCATCGAGATCGAATACGAAGAACGCAAGTACCTCATCGTGTCTCACTCTTCCATCCTCATGCTCATCCGCAGAAGTGAGTTCGTAGAGGGGCTGGAGGCGTAGGACGGGATTGTGGAGAAGGACCTGCGGATTTTCAGTCACGAAAACGTCCTCGAACAGATCAAGACGGCAGAGTACCGCAACGGCTACTACGTTCTTGAGTTCTATTCCGAGGATAACAAGCCCTCTTCGCGGTCAACCGCGATCATCGAGAAATTCTATCTCTACCCTTCAGGCGGTACGCTGCGCGACGCGAATTTCCAGCTTCTCTTCTACGATTCGCGATACGACACCTACCGCGGGTTCAAACCGCCCCACCTTACACGCAAACTACCAAACTCTGAATAGGTCGCCCCACGCTTGAGCTGCTCAGATGCAGCATGAGGGGAAGTTCGTGCAGAGATTCCCAATCGCATGAGAGCATGTGGTTTGAGAACCTTCCGAAAGGTTATTGAGGCGGCGGGGGTGACCTTCGGAAGGGTCGCTGGATTGGGAACGTTTTTCCAACACTGTTGTTATTAATCCTACACCATTTCGTAACTCTGGTAGGAATTCTGTAAGGAGGAGAGCGCGTATGTACGATATCTTGATTCAGCGGATGCGGGAGGAAGTGACGGCACTCGGCGCACAAGAGCTGCGAAATCCGGAGGACGTCGACGCCACCCTGCCGAACGCGAAAGGAACGATGCTTGTCGTCGTGAATTCGACGTGCGGATGTGCTGCCGGGGCCGCGCGTCCGGCATTGGCGAAGGCAATGCAGCATAGTGTCACGCCCGATAAGCTGGCAACGGTGTTTGCAGGGATCGATCGGGAAGCGACGGCGCGCGCACGGCAGTACTTCACGGATCAGCCCCCTTCATCCCCTTCGTTCGCTCTGATGCGGGACGGGAAACTGATTCAGATGATTCACCGCTACCAGATTGAAGGCCGAACACCGGATCAGGTTGCGGC
>CAYZRX010000007.1:62586-89318 GCA_964480945.1 uncultured Ignavibacteriaceae bacterium
TTCAGATGATTCACCGCTACCAGATTGAAGGCCGAACACCGGATCAGGTTGCGGCGACTCTCGTGCAGACGTTCGACCAACACTGTGTTTCAGAAAAGAAACAAGCCGTCTGACACGCTGACTGATGTGATCGTAGATGCCCATATGGTAGTATTCGTGTGGGCATTGCCGTATCGGCCTCCCAAGAAAGTCTGGAGGGCAGCCGAAATCAGACCACAATCTGGATGAAGGAATGAAGACAAAGCTCTCTGTGTCATCGGCCGTGCTCGTGCTGGCAAGCCTGTTGGCCGATGGATGCTCGGATAAAGCGAGTAACCCAATGACTGCCGACCAGCAACCAGTCCAGCCACCGCCTGTGACAAGTTCAGGAGTATCGTTTCAAACAGACATCAAGCCAATCTTCCAAACGCATGGCTGTGCCTCGTGCCACGGCGGCAACGGTGGTCTCTTCGTTGGCTCCGTGGCCCAGCTGCTTCAAGGAGGCAACCATGGCCCTGCCATCGTGCCCGGCAACGCGGATGCCAGCAACATTATTAGGAAACTCAGCCCCAACCCGCCATTCGGTGACCGCATGCCGTTCGGCGGCCCTTACTTGCCGGACAGCACCATTCAGCTTATCAAAACATGGATCAATGAGGGTGCAAAGGACAATTGATGGGACCGGGAAAGAAAACACACTCGCGCAAATTCTTACTCTCGTTCATTCTCCTCGCCCTGGGCTCCGTGCTCACATTCATGAGCTTCGATCTTAAACAGGACAAAGATCAGAAAAAAGACCCGGAGGTTTCGTACGCGAAGGAGATCGTACCGATCATCCAGAAACACTGCATCAGTTGTCATTCATCCGATGAAGATCGTCCAAGCGAACTCTACATGGATTCCTACGACGCGCTGATGAAAGGGGGTCGGCACGGGAAGTGCATCATCCCGGGCAATTCGAAAGAGAGTATCCTCTATCAGAAGATACAGCCGAATCCTCCTTTCGGGCGGTGGATGCCGCCACCGAAGAAGTTAAAGCTCTCCCCTGAGCAAGTCGAAATTTTCCGCCTCTGGATCGACCAGGGGGCGAAGGACAACTAGGAAAGAGTTGTTTCCGAAGGTTCCGGTCTCCATATTGGAGTTGTCCGTGCTTTCAGATCTCATTGCTGCGTTCTCAGCCGATGGTACTTGAGCCGATCAAGACAACCCTCGTTCACAAAGTTCTTCCCTCCAGCGCTCTCCGGGAAGAACGACAACCTGCCCTGATTCTTCTGCACGGCCGCGGAACGAACGAAGACGACCTGCTCGGCTTAGCCGAGTATCTCGATCCGCGCTTCTTCATCGTAAGTGCCCGGGCCCCCTTTCCATTTCCGTACGGCGGCTTCGCGTGGTATCAGATCCTCGAGGTTGGGACGCCCGATCCGCGGCAATTTGATGAGAGTTACCAGCAGTTGAGCCAGTTCGTGGAGGATGTGAAAGCGAAGTATCCAGTCGACCCAGGCAGGGTCTTTCTCCTGGGCTTCAGCATGGGGAGCATCATGTCACTTGCCCTTTCGCTGACGAAGCCTAATGCGTTTAAGGGGGTCGTAGCGCACAGCGGCTACATCCCGGAGAACACGTCATTACGCTTCCGTTGGGATGAGCTTGCCGGTCTCGGCCTGTTCGTTGCCCACGGGACCGAGGACCCTGTCATACCGATCGAATTCGGGCGGCGAGCCCGCGAACTTCTTTCGAAGACCCGGGCCGATTTTACCTACCGGGAGTACCCCATCGGGCACACGATCAGCGAGGAAAGTCTCTCTGATTTCTCTGCGTGGCTTCGAATAAGACTTGACGTTCCAGGAGATATGAAGTAGATTTTCGGAACAGCATCTGAAGCCCTTCCCTTCCCTGACGGTACCGCTCGTGAAGAAAGCCAAGAAAACTGCGACCTCCAGCTTTGGCACCTCGGGTCGTGTAAGCCACGACTCCTCTCGGTTCTACCGCAGCCGCCTGTACGAGCAGCCCGCTCCGGCGTCCAGAGTTGCAGCAGGGGAGAATCCAGTTCCCGCCGACGTCTTGAACCGGATCCTCTGCAAGAGCAGCGAGTCAATGGAGGAGCTCCCGGATCGTTCCGTTCATCTGATGATCACCTCCCCACCGTACAACGTCACCAAGGAGTACGATGAAAACCTGACGCTCGTGGAATATCGGGATCTCCTCCGGCGCGTGTTTCGGGAGACGCATCGTGTTCTTGTCGAGGGAGGGCGAGCATGCGTCAACGTTGCCAACGTCGGGCGGAAGCCGTACATCCCTTTTCACGCGTTCATCGCGCAGGACTTGCTCGACCTCGGATTCGCGATGCGGGGAGAAGTCATCTGGAACAAAGGGAGTAGCGCAGGTCCGTCGACGGCGTGGGGGAGCTGGAAGTCGGCGACGAATCCGACGCTCAGAGACGTGCACGAATACATCCTGGTTTTCTCAAAGGGGGACTTTGCAAGACGAGCGGACGGGAGGAAGAGCACGGTGAGTCGCGAGGAGTTTCTCGAATTAACGAAAAGCGTGTGGACGTTTGGTTCAGAGTCTGCAAAGCGTGTCGGCCATCCTGCGCCGTTTCCGGTCGAGCTCCCTCGGCGGCTCATTCAGCTCTATAGTTTCGAGGGAGATATCATCCTCGATCCGTTTTGCGGCAGCGGATCCACATGCATTGCGGCGCTTCAAACGCGCCGAGGCTTTGTCGGTTACGAAAAGAGCGACTCCTATACAAAGCTCGCGGAACAACGAATCCAAAGAGAAATGAAAGCGTCTCCACGGCCTGCTTGAGCTCTCTCCGATTGCATGCCGGACGGAGATCACGTATATTCTCCTGCCGAACGATACCAGCATCGTATTCCGTCTGATCTCTCAAGCTACCCGACGAGTAATCGTATGAAAACCCGTACTCTTGCATCGCTTCTCTTCGCCCTTTGTTCAATCCTTCTCTTCTCCTGCGCGCGGGTCGATAAAGACAGTGCCGTGCTCAAAACTGCCCTTGATTCCTTACGACAACGCTATGCTCCCGATGATCGGACTGCCGTCTTCGACCTGACGCTGGAGCAGCAAGGCGATGCAATTGTGGTAAAGGGAGACGTCGACAATCCGAAGGCAAAGGATGAGTCTCTCACGACCCTTGCGAAGGCGAGTGGAGGCACAATCCTCGACAGCGTGAGGGTTTTGCCGGATCCTCAATTAGGTGCGAAAAGGTTCGGCATTGTTGCTGTCAGTGTCGGGAATGTCCGGACCAAGCCCGGTCACGCTCGTGAGCTCTGCACGCAAGCGATGATGGGTACGGTGACGAAGCTTCTGAAAAAGCGGGGGGGATGGTATTACGTGCAGTTGCCGGATAACTATCTGGGATGGCTGGAAGAAAGCGCGATGAAGATCACGACCCCGGAAGGAGTCGACGCCTGGAGATCCGCTGCGAAGATGATCGTGACGAGCCATTTTGCACTCGTGCGTGAACGTCCCACTCAGGCAGCTGTGCCTGTCAGCGATGCGGTTGCGGGTGTGCTCCTCAAGCTCCTCGCGCGCAGAGGAGCGTGGGTCGAGGTTGAGCTCCCGGATGGCCGCCGCGGCTACATTGAAGCAACGAACGTAGAAAGACTTGAGAAGTGGAAACAGACACGCAAGCTGACAGCCGACAACATTGAGAAAACGGCGAAAATGTTCATGGGTGTCCCATATCTCTGGGGAGGGACATCACCGAAGGGTATGGATTGTTCTGGCTTTGCCAAAATCGTGTTTCGGCTGAACGGTCTGGAGCTGAGCCGGGACGCGGACCAACAGGCCCTTATGGGCGAAGATGTTGAGCCAGGCAAGGATTTCGATAACTTGAGGAAGGGGGATCTGCTCTTCTTTGGCAGGAGAGCCACAGCGGACAAACCGGAGCGGATCACTCACGTCGGTATCTGTCTCGGGAAGCGGAGGTTCATTCACAGCCCTGGCGGGTCGGGGGTCAGGGTGAACAGTCTTGACACCTCAGCGCCCGACTACAGTGAGTCTTACGGTAAGAGCTTCGTCCGAGCACGGCGGTTGATCGGAGTGAAGCAGGTACCCGAAGTGTCAAAGAAGTGATCGGGAAGGTAGACTTGGACCGCTCCCGCAGCCGGCTCCTTGCCTCGTCAGAGCTTCGTAACGCCGATTCCTGGACGATCAGTTAACGTTACCCTGCCGTCCACAATCCTCGTCCCGTCAAACACATCGTTGCTGATCAAGAGGGCGCCATCGAGATCCGCGAAATCGACCATGGGTGAGAGGTGGGATGCGGCTGAGATTGCACAGGAGGTCTCGGTCATGCACCCGAGCATGACCTTCATCCCGAGAGCTCGCGCCAGCAGGAGCATCTTGTGTGCCTCTCTCATGCCCGTGGACTTCATCAACTTGATATTGATTCCAGAGTAGACACCAAGCGCCTTCTTGACATCGGGGAGGCGTTGCACGCCCTCATCGCCGAAGGTGGGCAGCGGACTTCGTTCCGTCAGCCAGGCCATATCGTCGACGTGCTCCTTCGGCAGCGGTTGTTCGACGAAGACAACACCCCTCTCCTTGAGCCAGTGGATCATCTCCAACGCGGCGGAACGATCCGTCCAGCCCTGGTTGACATCGACGCAGATCGGCTTGTCTGTGACTGAACGGATGGTTTCGATCATCATCTTGTCGGTGTCACGTCCTAGTTTCACCTTGAGGATCTTGAATTCTTCAGCTTCCTTTGTCTTCTGACGGACCACGTCGGCGGTGTCGATACCGATCGTGAACGATGTATAGGGGGTCTTGTTCTTGTTGAAGCCCCAGATGTTGTGCCACGGCTGATTCATCAGCTTGCCCACGAGATCGTGCAGCGCGATGTCGACGGAGGCTTTCGCGGCGGGATTGCCCGGGGCGATCGAATCAATGTCGCTGAGAATTGTCTCCAGCTCGAAGGGATTCTCGTACTTGCTCAGATCTACCCTCGAGAGAAACTCCTTTGCAGTCTGGTGCGACTCGCCCAGGTACGGAGGCATAGAGGCCTCGCCGTATCCTGTGAAGTCCTCATACTCGATCTGCGTCAGCATCACTGGTGTCGTCGTACGGGAACTCGTGGCAATGGTGAAGACATGTTTAAGCTCCAGCGTATAAGGGCGAAAGCTGAACTTCATACGTGAGGACTTGTTCTTCTGAGAGTAGGAACGATTCAGCGATGGGACACTACCTTCGGCAATGAGTGAGGCTCCGGCGAGAAGCGACGCGGTCTTGAGAAAATTACGGCGGTATTGGTTCATGTCAGATCCTTTGTCGATTCTGTAAGCCCGTGGTCAAAAGTTAGAGAAAAGACGGACAAACTTCAATGGAACTGCCCGTTGTCGGCTGGTGATTGTGGTCAACATCGAGCGGCGCCGGGGTTGCTTCCGACAAGTTCACTTTGTATCTTAAGCCAGAAGCAGGTGACGAGATCAATCGCGTGACACCGAGGAGAAAACAATATATCCTTGTCGTTGACGACGAGCCCGCGTGGCTGAAGAGCACTGCGCGCGTTCTGCGCAGCGAGGGGTATCAAGTCAAGGAAGCGAAGAGCGGCGCCGAAGCGCTCGCCGTCCTCGTGAGGTTCAGACCCGACCTGATCGTCAGCGACCTGCGCATGCCGGACATGAACGGGTTCGATCTTCTGGATAAGATAAAGAAGTTGCCGAAGATCTCGGCGACACCGGTTGTATTCTTTTCTGCAATTGACGACTTTCATGCCAAGAAGGTCGCGAACGAACTTGGGGCCACCGCTTGTCTGCCGAAGCCCTACGATCAGCGGGATGTCATCTCTATCTTGAAGCAATACCTCCCTCGCTAGTCTCACTTCCCTCAATATTCTCCGTCGTTCCAGCACTGTGCCGCGGGGCACTTGATATTAACGGACGGTGTTGCTACTTTTTCTAGCGAAAAAGAATGGCTCGCGCGTGAAAACCACTCTTGCCAAGATCAAGAAGTTTCGTGCATCGCTAGGGCCCGTTGAACAGGCGCAGGTAGTCGCTTCGACGGCCGTCGTGGTGGCGATGGCCACGATCGTGAGCATACGGGTCTTCAGTGGACACTACATCGACTGGCTGCTCTTCGGGAGTGTCGTCACCGTCGGTGTCTTCGGTTTCATCATCGTTTTCTTCACGCTGAAGTATGGACAGCAGCTGGAGGAACAGAAGCGAGAGCTCCTCGCGCTGAACACCATCGCCGATGCCGTCAATCGCTCGGTCGAAATCAACTACCTGCTCCAAAACGCCCTGCACGAGATTCGCCGGCTCCTCGATGCGGACCTTGGATGGATCTACCACGTTGAAGGCCGGCGGCTTGTCCTGAAGGCTTCGGAGGGAACTGAGGAGGTCCACGACTTCATCCTTGAGCCCCAGATGGACGTCGACGAAAAGGAGGTCCTCTGGATGCGGATCCCGCGCATTCAGCGGAAGCCAAGGAGGTCCAGCGCCGAATTGTGGAAATACGGCGAGATCGGGGCGTGGGCATCGGTGCCCATCAAGACGAAAGATCGATTTGAGGGCATCGTGATTGTGGCTAACAGGACCACTAATGCATTCTCGCGGAAAGAGCTGGATCTGATGAGCGCGTTCGCCAACCAGATCGGTGTCGCCCTTGAGAACGCCACGCTCTTCGAGCAGCTCCGGAATTCGGAAGAGCGCTACGTGGATCTCTTTGAGCACTCGCCGGACATGTACCATATCGTGAATCGCGACGGCATCATCATCAGCTGCAATCAGACTGAGGCGGACCGGCTTGGGTGCCGGAAGAATGAGATCGTCGGCCACCCGGTCTTGAACCTCTACCCGGCGACCTACCGCCAGACCGCAACGAAGATGCTGCGCGACGTCTTTGAAAGCCATCACGAAATCTCCGGTGTTGAAGAGCAAATGCTGACCAAGGCAGGCGAGCTGATCGATGTCAGCGTCAACACGTCGATCATCTATGATGAAGCTCGCGAGCCGATCTTCATCAGGGTGTCTGCGCGTGACATCACCGAGAAGAAAAAAATGGAGTCCAAGATCATCCACGCCCAGAGGATCGACAGCATCGGGAACCTGGCGGGGGGCGTCGCGCACGACTTCAACAATATCCTGACCTCCATCCTCGGCTCGACCGCCATCATGAAGCGGAGGATGAAAAAGGCGAGCCCCTGGTACCATTTCGTTGACATCATCGAGACCGCTGCGAAGAGGGGCGCGGGGCTCACCCGTCAATTGCTGACCTTTGCGAGGAAGAGCACGGTGCAGTTCCGCCCCATCATCGTGAACAACATTATCGAGGAGACGCTGCACCTCTTCGAGCGCAGCATCGACAAGCGCATTGAGATCCGAAAAGATCTCGCCGGCGAAATGAGCGTCATCCACGGTGATGACGGTCAGATCCAGCAGGCGATCCTCAATCTGCTCATCAACGCACGGGACGCCATGCCCGACGGAGGCGTGATCACTGTGCGGGGGGAAACAATCAAGTTCGACGAGCAGCAGGGGGGCGTGTTCGGAGAGGTGAAGTCCGGCGAATTTGCCTGCATCTCGATCATCGATACCGGCATCGGTATGGACCAGACCGTTCAACAGCATATCTTTGAGCCGTTTTTTACGACCAAAGACCAGGGGAAAGGAACGGGTTTGGGTCTCTCGGTCGTCTACGGCGTCATGAACGCCCACAGCGGTTTCATCACTGTTCGAAGTCAGCCGAAGCTTGGCTCGCAGTTCAGCCTCTTCTTCCCTCTCCTGACCGACACGGAGAAGTTGAAGCGAACATCGAAGCAGCCGAGACTTCAGCGGGGCGACGAACACGTGCTGGTCGTCGATGACGAGGAGCACGTCGGGGAAGTGATCGGCGGCATGCTCACGGATCTCGGCTATCGGGTAACGATCGCAAAGAGCGGTCCGCAGGCGCTCAGCCTCATGAAGAAGGAGAAGAACTTCGATGTGGTGGTTCTCGACATGAACATGCCTACCATGGGGGGCGGCGAGACGTTCTCGAAGATCAAAGAACTGAAACCGGATATTTGCGTCGTCGTGTCGACAGGGTACAGCAATGCGAGTTTGGATAAGTCCCCTTTGAGAAACGCGGTGCATGGTTTCTTACAGAAGCCGTATCAGCTGGAGGAATTGTCGAAGAGCATGCGCGAAGCAATTGATCGAAAGGGAAACGGGACGTAGTGCGCGGCGTGCGACGCTCGCTTGCAAGTCGCTCAAATAATTGCTAACATTTTCTTGATTTATTTCTTTTTTTTCCTCACCAGAACAACACTGACACCTCAGTCCTTGCGAGAGCGATGAGCCTGGAGTCATTCGGAGAACAGTTGCGGAAGGCGCGGGAGCGCAAGCAGATCTCGCTGGTGAATATCTCTGAAGCGACGCGCATCAGTGTCAAGTTTCTTGAGGCGATGGAGGCGGGGAAATTCTCCATTCTCCCGCAGGCCTACATTCGAGCGTTCATACGGGAGTACGCGCGAGCGATCGATCTGGACCAGGAGGAACTTGTGCGCCAGTATGACGCTGCGAACGAAGAGATCCAATCGGTGGCCGAGGAGTGGATCGCGCGCTCCAGAAGCAAGACGATGCTCCCGAATCAGGAGCGGGCCAAGGACCAAGCTCCCTGGTCTATGCCCTCGCAGAAAGCAATGATGGCGTTCGCTCTCCTCGTCGTGGCCGCCATTGCCGTCGTGTATTTCACCAATACCGGTTCGAATGCTTCTCACCAGGGCCCCGCCTCCGAAGTGGCCTTCGACAAGGTCGTGCGGGAGTCGGAGGCAGCGACTGTCAAACCCGGAGCGACGTCGACAGTTTCATCCCTTGCTCCTGCAAGCGACAGCTTGAAGCTTGAGATCACAACGCTGGACTCTGTTTGGATGGCCATCACGATCGACAACTCCCGCAAAGGGGAATATCTGTTCCCACCCCAGCGGAAACGGACGTGGATGGGAAAGGACCAGTTCGAAGTATCGATCGGGAACGCCGGCGGGGCGACGTTCAGGCTGAATGATGTCGAATTGGGTGAACTGGGCAAGCGGGGTGCTGTGCTCAGGAATATTGTCATCACGCGGTCTGGAATCCGCAAGCCGGAATAAGAGAGCGACGCACCGTCATGGCATCGGCAGCCGTCAGTTCGTCGACGCTCAAAAGGATTGAAGAGCTCCGGAGGCTCCTGCGGGAACACGATTATCGCTACTACGTTTTGGCCCAGCCGACGATCTCCGATCAGGAATACGATCGCCGCATGGAGGAGCTGATCGGGCTGGAGCGAGAACATCCCGAGCTCGTGACTCCGGACTCGCCGACGCAGCGCGTGGGGGGTGAGCCGACCAAAGAGTTTCCCACGGTCACCCACGCTGTTCCGATGTTGAGCCTCTCCAATACGTACAACGAGGAGGAGGTGCGGGATTTCGACCGCCGGGTGCGGTCGACGCTTGGCAACGACGGCTACCACTATGTGTGCGAGCTCAAGTTCGACGGAGTTGCGGTCAGTCTCATCTACGAAGGCGAGTCCTTCGTCCGCGGCGCAACACGGGGTGACGGCTTCCAGGGTGATGAAATCACGCAGAATCTCAAGACGATCCGCTCGGTCCCATTGAGGCTGATGACGGCAAGGAAGGATCTGGAGGATTTCGAGGTGCGGGGCGAAGTGTTTATGAAAAGGGAAGACTTCCGCAAAATGAATGAGGAGCGGGAGCTGGCCGGAGAGAAGGTGTTCATCAACCCCCGGAACTCTGCAGCGGGAACGCTCAAACTGCAGGACCCCAGGGTCGTCGCGGCGCGGCCGTTGAACTTTGTTGCGTACTACCTCCGATCGGAGAAGGCGAAGCTCTCGAGCCACCATGAGAATCTCAAAACACTCCAAGAGCTTGGATTCCTTGTGAGCGACCATGCGCGCCTGACGAGAACCGTCGACGATGTTATGAAGTATTGGAAGGAGTGGGAAGCACGCCGCGACAAATTACCCTATGATATCGACGGAATTGTTGTGAAGGTGGACTCGCTGGCACAGCAGGCGCAGCTCGGGATGATCGCAAAGAGCCCCCGGTGGGCCATTGCCTTCAAATTTGCTGCGCGTCAGGCAAGGACAGTCCTCAAAGACATCAGACTGCAGGTAGGTAGAATCGGGACGATGACGCCGGTAGCCGATTTGGAGCCGGTCTTCGTCGGTGGCACGACGGTGTCACGCGCAACGCTGCACAACGAAGATTACATCAAGGAGCTGGATATTCGACCCGGGGACACGGTCGTTGTCGAAAAAGGGGGGGATGTGATCCCCAGGGTCAGTGCAGTTATCAAAGAGAAACGCCCGCCGGGATCGAAGCCGTTTGCGATGCCCACCAAGTGCCCCGAATGCGGCTCGAAGATCTCCCGGCCGGAGGGTGAGGCGAACTACTACTGCGAGAACAGCGCATGCCCCGCGCAGGTGAGGGCCCGAATCGAGCATTTTGCCCATCGCGGCGCGATGGATATCGAAGGACTGGGTGAAGCCCTGGTCGATCAGCTTGTCAGCCTCGGGTTCATCGAGAGCTATGCCGACGTCTATGAGTTGCATAAGAAGCGCGAGCGGTTGGTGCAGCTCGAGCGCTGGGGGAAAAAAAGCGTTGACAACCTGCTCGAGGCGATCGAGGAGAGCAAGAAACGCCCCTTCTGGCGGGTCGCATTCGCGCTCGGTATCCGGCACGTCGGCGCCGGTGTCGCGCAGCTGATCGTGAATCACGTCCGCTCGATGGATAAGCTCATGGAAGCGTCGTATGAGGAGCTGCAGGGCATTCAGGGGGTCGGCCCGCGCATAGCGGAAAGCGTCTGCCGATTTTTTGAGGACAAGCATAATCAGAGAATCATCGAACGGCTTCGCAAGGCGGGCCTTCAGTTTGAGGAAAAGCAAAAGCGGTCGACCGCCGGAGCGCCGTTGTCGGGCAAGACGTTCGTCCTGACAGGGACGCTCTCTTCCTTCACCCGTGAACAGGCCAAAGGGAAGATCGAAGAGTTGGGGGGGAAAGTCGCTTCCAGCGTCAGCGGCGCCACCGACTACGTCGTTGTGGGTGAGGAGGCAGGCTCCAAGCTCGCCAAGGCAAAGAAGCTTGGAATCCGAACGCTCGACGAAGCAGCGTTTCTCAGGTTGATCAAGAAGACATAGTCACTGGAACCGTTCACTAATCAGAGAGGGCTTTATGAAGAAAAGTGATTTCCGCCTCGTTTCTGTTGCAGTGCTGCTTCTCGCCTTCGTAAGCGTCGGGTTTGGGCAAATGAGGGTGGGGAAGTTTGGAGTCGGGCTTGCCGGCACCGGATACTACTTCCTTCAGTCGAACCTCAAAACGCCCGATCCGTCCGGGGGAGGCGCGGTCACCCTGACCTATTCCGTAGCGAATCACGTGAGCCTGCGGTCCCTGTTGGGTGTAGGGTATTTGGCGGGAACCCAAGCTGCCTCAGTGTTGTATCCGAGCGGTCGATCGATTGAGACGAACATCTATCACTGGAACCTTTCTCTCGCATACGATTTCGTGCCCAACGGTCGATTCAATCCGTTCATCTACGTCGGCGGAGGTCTCCTGTGGTTTGATCCGCGGGACAAGAATGGTGCTCAGCTCTCCGGCTCCGGCGTGCCCCGCTTCGACACGAACGTTCTTGGGGGGATCGGATTCGACGTTTTCTTCAACGAGTTCTGGGCGATGTCGCTGAGCGCGGAAGGGGTCACTGGATTCAACAGCTGGCTTGATGGGACGAAGGGAAACACAAACGACTCGTACGGGCGTGTCTCGCTTGGCCTGCGCTACCACTTTTTCGATCAGAAATTCGTAAAGAAGATGATCGATGCTTTTGAGCAACGTGGGGAGTAGAAACGGCGTCACGCCGACATCGCGCTATGCTTGACTCCCTGAGGTTGCGCCTCGGAACGTGGTATGCACGGTTCCATTTTCGGCGTGCGAAGGAGCCGGTTGTTCATTTCACTCAGGCCATCTCGCAATCACGCCGTGCCATCGTTTTGTTGCCGGAATCGGCGAGCGATCTCTCTTCGACCGGCTCCGTCCTGAGATTTCTCGGGGATCGATTTCATACGAGCAAGGTTGTTCTCGTGGTGAAGAAGGAGCTTGTCCCGCGCATGCCCGAACATCGAGGGTTCAACCTGTTTACCTACGGTCCGGAGGAACTCAACACGTGGTTCGTTCCCCGCGCTGAGTTGCTTCGAAAGGTGAAAAAGAGTACATTCGATCTGGCGCTCGACCTGAATCAGGGGTTCGCGCTGCCGAGCTCGTTCCTCTGCCGTGCATCGCAGGCGCCGTTGCGGATCGGTTTCGTCAAGCCGTACGCGGACGACTTTTACAACTTTCAGGTCCAGACCGGTCAAGCCAGAGATCCTTCGCAGGCGTATGCAACACTCTTGAAGTGCATCGAAATGTTCTGAACCGTTTCTTCCGTCCTGTTTCAGGAGGTCTTGCAAGGAAAGAGGGTAAGAGGAGGATGCTATGCAATTTGAGATCAAGAAAAACGGTGATGCGACCGTTCTGAAGATCAAAGAACGCAAGCTCGACGCAAGCGTCTCTCCGGAGCTGAAAGGAGAATTCCTCGTTCTGTGCAACCGCAGCTTGAAGAACCTTGTCATCGACCTCAGCGATGTGGAGTTCTGCGACAGCAGCGGCCTCAGCGCGCTCCTGATCGCAGAACGAAAAATGAGAGAGAACGGCGGCATTGTGAAGCTTGCAGGACTCCAGAAGAAGGTTCTCTCACTCATCCGCATCTCCCGCCTCGATCGCGCCTTCCGCATTCACGACACCGTTGCCAAGGCACTCCGATCATAGCAGCCTGACTATGCGGTACTGTGGTCGGGTCGTAACGGTGGACCACCGCCACACCTACGTTCGACGAGCAAGGAGAACTTCTTGGGCTTTGGCACGCTCGATTATGTCGTCCTGATCCTGTATCTCGTCGGCATCGCTGTTTTCGGGATCGTGCGGGGCGGAACACAGAAGTCGGCCCGCGAGTATTTTCTCGGCAAAGGCGCGATCCCGTGGTGGATCGTCTGCTTCTCGATCGTCGCGGCGGAGACAAGCACACTCACGTTTATCAGCATTCCGGGCCTCGCGTACCTCACCAATCTCAACTTCCTGCAACTCACCTTCGGCTACCTCATTGGCCGCATCCTCGTCGGCTTTCTGTTTCTGCCTGCCTACTACAAGGGTGAGCTTTCAACAGCGTATGCTTTCCTGCAATCACGGTTTGGGTCGAAAACGCGCAGCTTTGCCTCCGTGGTTTTCATCTTCACACGCATGGCGGCGGACGGGGTACGACTCTTCGCGACGGCCATACCGCTGAGGTTCATCCTTCATATCGACTACCCCCTCGCCGTTCTCATTCTAGCGGTCGTTGCGCTGGGCTACACGTACGCCGGCGGCGTCCGGGGTGTCATCTGGGTCGACGCGGTGCAGATGTTGATCTACATCGGCGGCGCACTCGTGGCTGCAATCCTCCTTGTAAGTTCTGCAGACGGGGGATGGCTCGCGATAACCCACAAAGCGTGGGAGGCAGGAAAATTTCAGGTCTTCAACCTGAGCTTCGATAACTTCTGGCGGACGCCGTACACGCTCCTCGGCGGGCTGATCGGCGGCGCGTTTCTCTCCATGGCGTCGCATGGGGTCGATCAACTTATTATTCAGCGAGTGCTGACCACGAAATCACTCGCCGCAAGCCGGAAAGCTCTGATCGGAAGCGGAGTGATTATTGTCATGCAATTCGCGCTTTTCATGGTCGTCGGCCTGTTGCTCTACGGGCACTACAACGGTGCGTCGGTGGCTGCGATGGGATTGACCCGAGCTGATGAAATCTTTCCCCGGTACATTACCCAAGGTCTTCCCCCGGGTGTTTCCGGGCTTATCATTGCCGGCTTGCTGGCCGCGGCGGTTTCGACCCTGGCTGGCTCCATCAGCTCGATGGCTTCGTCGACCGTGCTTGACCTGTACAAGCCGTACTTCGGCAGAAACGTCACTCCCGAGCGAGAGCTCACGATCTCGCGCATTGTCACCGTCGTGTGGGCAGCGCTTCTGGTTTTGTCCGCCTTGTTCTTTATGAACACTCCGCAGACGGTGGTCGAGCTGGCTCTGAGCATCGCATCGTTCACCTACGGCGGCTTGCTCGGAACGTTTCTGCTCGGTGTGCTCTTCAAGAAGCCCACGCAGGAGGATGCGCTGGCAGGATTCGTGGCCGGCATCTTCATTATGATTGCGGTGATCTCGCTGAACCTTGTTGCCTGGACCTGGTTCACGGTCGTCGGCGTCGCCGCCACGTTGATTGTGGGAAACACGTTGAGTATGTTGAGCAAGCGGGCTGCAGCGTCGTAAGGATCAGAGGGGCCCGGCAGACTAACATCGGTGCTATGAAGAACACGCGCGTCAGAGCGAGACCGCCGGCCGGTCGGAAAAACCTGGAACTGGATCGTCGGATTGGACAATACTTTGATTTCCTCCGTCTCGAAAAAGGGGTAACGCAGCACACCGTCCATTCGTACCGGTTCGATCTCGCCAAGTATCGCGCCTTTCTCATCAAGCACGAGATCACGACACCGATCCTGATTACGCAGGAGGATGTGAGCGAGTTCTTGAGAGACGTGGCCCGCCGAAACCTCTCGCCGAGCAGCATCGCCCGGATCCTCTCTGCGGTCCGCGGCTTCCATCGTTTTCTGGTCGGTGAGGGGATTCATCCCGACGACCCGACCGAAGATATCGGCGCGCCGAAGCGTGCGAGGTTCCTTCCGGAAGTCCTGAGCGTCGCTGAGATCGAATCAATCCTGAAGCAGCCGAATACCGGGCAGCGCCTTGGGGTGCGCGACCGGGCGATCCTTGAGACGCTGTACGCAACCGGCATACGAGTCTCAGAGCTTACCGACCTGAAGCAATCCAACCTTTTATTCGACGATGAGTTGATACTCGTCTTCGGAAAAGGTCAGAAGGAACGTCTCGTGCCGATCGGCAGATCAGCCGTTGAGTGGGTGAAGAGGTATCAGACAGAGACGCGTATCCATCTTGCGAAGGCTGGGAGGTCGCACGACGTCGTGTTTCTCAACTTTCGGGGTGGAAAGCTTTCGCGCGCTGCAATTCGGGACATGGTCGCGAAGTATGCCAGGGCCGCGGGCATCAAGAAGGAGGTGCATCCGCATACCTTCCGGCATTCCTTTGCCACACATCTGCTGGAGGGGGGAGCGAACCTCCGCGCGGTTCAGGAAATGCTTGGGCACGCGGATATTTCGACGACGCAAATCTACACTCACATCGACCGCGAGTATCTCAAAGAAGTCCACCGTACGTTTCACCCGAGAGGATAACTGAGGCGAGTCCTCTAGAGCCGCTTTCAACCGTTTCTCCCACCGTAGCAGTTCGATCAGAGCTGTGATCCTCCCCACAAAACGTGTGCCATCCAATCCTTGAGTTTCTGGTCATTTCTTGGTAAATAATCGGCAGTCGCTCCCGTAGGTCTAGACCGTCCGCGTCGAGCGGACTGGATCCGCGTGGATGGCTGAGGGAACTCCCCATCCTGCCGTACGCAAGCCTCCGGGAGATTCTTATCTGCGTGGGAAGACATGAACCAGCGTCGAATCCTTATCCTGGCCGAAAGCAAGTTCAGCCCCCTCAAGTCAAAAACGGCGAACGGGGCGATCGTCTACATCCGGGATGAGGTCGTAGCGATCATCGACAGCACCAAAGCCGGCTTGACGGCGCAGGAGGTTCTTGGCTATGGTGGGGATCTCCCGGTGGTCAAGAGCCTGGAAGAGGGGATGCGTTTCAACCCGACGCATTTGTTGATCGGCATTGCTCCTTCGGGCGGTCGGCTTCCCGATTCGTGGCGCGAGATGATCAAGACCGTGATCAGCAATCGGCTTCACATCTTGAGCGGCCTGCATACGATCCTCTCCGACGACCAGGAGTTCTGCACGCTTGCTCGGCAATTCGGCGTCACGATTACCGACTACAGAAGAATCCCGCCGGAGTACGAGGTTCTGGCCAAAGGCACATGGCGTCAGCGCAAGGCCAAGGTGATCCTGACGGTCGGGACCGAGTGCAATATCGGCAAGATGACGACGCTGCTCGAAGTACACAAGGACCTCGTCCAGCGTGGCTTCAGGTCGGATTTCGTCGCCACCGGACAGACCGGCATGCTGATTCGCGGCAGGGGGATCGCTGTCGATTCGATCATCGGAGATTATATCTCCGGGAGCATCGAGCTCGAGGTCGATCGTTCTGCAGCGGAAGGGCACGAGTTCATCCTCGTCGAGGGGCAAGGTTCGCTCACCCACATCGGATACTCGGGCGTCACGTACGGCCTGATGCATGGAACGATGCCGGAGGCCATGATTCTCTGCCATCAACCGACCCGATTGAAGGACGACTATGGATTCCCGCTGCCAGAGTTGAACCGATGCATCAGGTTCCATGAGGAAGTTGTCAAGTTCTTTCGAGAGACGAAGGTCGTCGCGATCGGACTCAACTCGACCGGTCTCACGGAGGAAGAATCGATGCAGGCTGCGGAGAAGATCACGAAGGAGACAGGTCTTCCGGCGATCGATGCGTTCCGTTTTGGCCCGCAGAAGATCACCGACGCGGTCCTGAAGTACTTTGGTCGATCATAAGCTGTTCTAAAGGAGGTGGACGTGCAGTACTTTCGATACAAGGACAACGAACTTTATTGCGAGGATGTCTTGCTCAGCGAGCTGGCAGAGGAGTTCGGCACGCCGCTGTACGTGTACAGCAAGAATCAGGTCGTCGAGAATTTCCGCGCTCTCAAGGCGCCGCTGGCAAACACGGACTACGTGATGTGCTATGCGCTGAAAGCGAACGGCAACCTGTCCCTTCTGAAGCTTCTCGCGGGGGAGGGTGCCGGCGCGGATGTGGTCTCGGCCGGCGAGCTCTACCTGGCGCTGAAGGCGGGCTTTCCGCGTGAGAAGATCACGTTTGCCGGTGTCGGAAAGCGGGACGACGAGATCGAGTACGCTCTGAAGAGCGAAATCTTCTCGCTGAGCGCCGAGTCGGCACAGGAGCTTCACCAGATCTCTCTTGCGGCTCTGCGTCAGCAGGTGAAAGCCCGGGTCGCGCTGCGCATCAATCCGGATATCGACGCGCAGAGTCATCCGTATATCACGACGGGTTTGAAACAGAACAAGTTCGGCATCAGCGCCGAGGAGGCGGTCAACATGTGTCAGCTGGCAGCTTCGCTTTCCGCCCTGGATGTCATCGGTGTTCACACGCACATCGGGTCCCAGATTACAAGGCTGGAGCCCTATGTCGATACGGCAACGTTTATCGCTGGTCTCGTAACGAAGCTCCGGGAGGTCAACATACCGATCCGGCACATCGATTTCGGGGGCGGGTTTGGCGTCCAGTATACGAACGCGATCAGGCATGAAGGCCTTCCAACTGAATCCGAGAATGCGGTTCCGCCGCCCCTCGGACAGTTTGTCGAAGCGGTCTTGCCGATCCTCAGGGAGACGGGTTGCTCGATCTGGTTCGAGCCGGGTCGCTCCGTTGTCGCGGATGCCGGCGTTCTGCTTACGAAGGTCCTCTACACAAAGGAGAACGGCGCGAAGAAATTCGTTGTTGTGGATGCAGGGATGAACGATCTGCTGCGCCCGAGCCTTTACAATGCATATCACCAGATCGTGCCGTTGAAGATTGAAACGTATGAGCACGAGAGGGTCGATGTTGTCGGACCGATCTGCGAGACGGGTGATTTCCTCGCGAAGGACCGTCTCCTCGCGAAGGCTAGGCGGAACGAATACCTTTCCGTCATGACGGCGGGGGCGTACGGGTATGCGGGTGCCTCCAACTATAACGGGCGCCCGAGGCCTGCGGAGATCATAGTCAACGGAGAAAAAGTCCGCGTGATTCGTAAACGGGAATCCATTGAGCAGCTCGGATGATGGGCCTGACCGTGGGATGGAAGCAATGAAGTTGCATGACGTTGCCGTCGTGGGCGCGACCGGCTTGGTCGGACGCGCGATGGTGAAGGTGCTCGAGGAACGAAAGTTCCCGGTGAACCGCCTGGTGCTGCTGGCATCGGAGCGGTCGGCGGGAAAAGAGCTTTCGTTCAATGGAAAGCAGGTGGTTGTTCAGAAGCTGGAGAGGGAACGATTCGAGCATGTGGACTTTGCTCTCTTCTCTGCCGGGGCGTCCGTCAGCAAGGAGTTCGCACCGCACGCTGTGCAGTACGGCACGGTGGTCATCGACAACAGCAGCGCGTTCCGGATGGACGACGGTGTCCCGCTCGTCGTCCCCGAGGTGAACCGCGCGGAGATCTTCAAGCACAAGGGGATCATTGCGAACCCCAATTGTTCGACGATTCAGATGGTGGTCGTTCTCAAGCCGCTCCACGAGCGGTTCAGGATCAGGCGCGTCGTGGTCTCGACCTACCAGTCCGTGACCGGAGCTGGCCAAAATGCTGTGATCCAGCTTCAGGATGAGCTGGCGGGTCGGCAGCCGCGGGAGAAGAAGTTCCCGCATCCGATCGCGTTCAACTGTCTGCCCCACATCGACGTTTTCTTCGATGACGGCTACACGAAAGAGGAAGTGAAGATGATCAAGGAGACGAAGAAGATCATGGGGGAAGACTTGAGCGTCACGGCGACGACCGTGCGCGTGCCGGTGATGGGCGGGCACAGTGAATCGGTGAACATTGAGTTCGAGAATGAATGTCCGCCGGAGGAGGTCCGCGAGATCCTTGGCAACTCGCCGGGCATCGTCGTCCAGGATGATCCGAAGAACAACGTGTATCCCATGCCCATCACGGCGTGCGGCAGGGATGATGTTTTCGTGGGGCGCATCCGCCGGGATGGGACCGTTGCGCATGGGATCAACCTTTGGATCGTTGCGGATAATATCCGAAAAGGCGCTGCGACGAACGCCGTCCAGATCGCGGAAGCGTTGGCCGCCGGGAAATAATTCGCAGGGTTGGTATCCGTAGACTTTTCTCTTAACTCATCGTGCATCGTTAACGGGATTGCTCATCGTTCGGCGGAGAGATCGTGCAGTCTCAGCGGCCGCCAGAGGATAGCGTGAAGCTCGATTTTCGTGAAAGACTGAAACGAGGGCCCATCTTGTGTGATGGAGCGATGGGAACGCTGCTGGATCTCTATGAGTACGATGAACGTCCCCATGAGATTCAAAACCTTCGGAACCCCGATATTGTTGATCGGATTCACCGGGAGTATATCGAAGCAGGAGCGGAGATCATTGAGACCAATACCTTCTCCGGCAACCGATTTCGGCTGACGCAATTTCATCTCGAGGATAGGATCGAGGAGGTCAATCGAACCGCGGTGGAGCTGGCACGGCGGGCCGCAGGGGACAGGGCCTACGTCGCCGGATCGGTCGGACCGACGGGTAAGCTTCTCGAGCCAATCGGAAAGATCAAGCTTGCTCAAGCCCGGGGAGCCTTCAAAGAACAGATCGAGATACTCGTCAAGGCGGGCGTCGATCTCCTCATCCTGGAAACGTTCGTGAGTCTCAACGAGCTCGATGAAGCTATCACCGCCGCGAAGGAGGTGACGAGCCTTCCGATCGTCGCCCAGAAAACGTTTCCCGAAGACGGGTCCATTCTCTCGGGTTCCTTCCCTCTGGAGGTGGTGGAGCATCTTCTGAGTCGCGGCGTCGATGTCGTCGGGGCGAACTGCACCGTCGGCCCGCAGAGGATGTTCAGCATCATTCGGACGATGTACAAGGACGGCGTCTGCCTCTCAGCGCAGCCGGCAGCCGGGATTCCGACGCTCCAGGACGGCCGGTCCGTGTACCATACGACACCGGAGTACCTCGCCACGTACGCAAGGGAACTCGTCCAGGCGGGCGTCACGCTCATCGGCGCGTGCTGCGGCTCGACCCCTGCCCACATCCGGGCAATCCGTGATGCGATCAATGACCTGCGCGGCCCTTCGCAAAAGGTCGCTCCAGCGATCGAGGCCAGGCCAAGGGAAACGATGGCGGTCGGAGGCAGTGTTGGTGAGGCACCCTTGCAGAGCGATGATCGATCCCGCTTTGCCCGAAACATCGGTAAGAAGTTCCTGACGACGGTCGAACTCGATGTCCCTCGCGGACTCGATATGTCTTCATTGATCGAGGGGGCAAAGTACTTGCACCGGTGCGGCGTCGATGCCATCAACGTTACCGACGGTGCGCGGGCACGCCTCCGCATGAGTTCAATTGCACTCTCGTACCTCCTGCAACACGAGGTCGGGATCGAAACGATCACTCACCTGACCACGCGGGACCGGAACTTGATCGGCCTTCAGGCGGACCTGCTGGGTGCTCACGCGTTCGGCCTTCGCAACATCCTCTGCATCACCGGGGACCCGACAAGCGTCGGAGACTATCCGCACGCTACATCGGTGTTCGATGTAGACTCCATCGGTCTCATCCGTGCCGTCAGATCAATGAACCAGGGTCGCGATCTCATGGGTAACAGGCTCGAGCAGAATACCTCTTTCTTGATCGCGTGTGCAGCGAACCCGAGGGCCGACGATATGGATCGTGAGCTCAAGCGACTGGCGAAGAAAGTGGAGGAGGGCGCGCAGATCATTTTTACGCAGCCGATGTACGAGATGAGCACGCTGGAGGACTTCGCCCGCCGGACGGAGCAATGGCACATTCCGGTCATGCTCGGGATCCTGCCGCTCCGGAGCTACAAGCACGCCGAATTCCTGCATAATGAGATCCCCGGGATGGTCGTTCCCGCCGCCGTTCGGGAGAAGCTGCGCGCTGCAAACGGAAAGGCAGCCGAGATCGGCATTCAGCTCGCGACCCAATTCCTGCGCGAGGCAAAAGCAATGGTGGCGGGTGCATACTTGATGCCTCCCTTCAAGAGGTACGACATCATACCGCAAATCCTTCAGGCTGTCTGAATCGGGCAATGCCCCGACCTGCCTCTATCCCCCGCGGCCCATGTCTCAATTTGGAGCGCAAAACCGTTTTTTCGCGCAATGACTTGTGAGCTGTGTATCGCCCATCACGAGTTTGCTCTTGCATTTCTCTACCAGATTCATGATATTCTTGCGAATATTTATACCTCAAGGAGGAGGTTGCTATCGCTGCGCTCGAAGTTCATTTGCGCACCGCACCGTTGGCTCTCATTCTCCTCTCCTCTCTGCAGAGCCTTCTTTTTGGCCAAGCGCACCCAGGGGCTCCCCGAACGATTGTCGCCGTCCGGACGGCCGAGCCGATCCGGGTCGATGGCCAACTGACGGAGACGGTCTGGCAGCGTAGGGGCGAGGAGGGGTTCGTCCAGCGTGAGCCCTTCGAGGGGGCAGAGCCGTCACAGCGGACCGAGGTGTGGTTTGCCTACGACGACGATGCGCTCTACGTGGCCGTACGGCTCTACGATTCGCACCCGGATTCCATCATCGGCAGGGTTGCCCGGCGGGATCAGGACTCAGAGTCCGACGAGGTCGGCGTTGCCATCGATGCGGCGAACGACGACCGCACCGCCTACTACTTCGTTGTCAATCCGGTTGGAGCCATCACCGACGGAACCTACTCCAACGACACGGAGATGGACGATACGTGGGACGGGATCTGGGACGTGGGAGTGCGCACAGACAGCCTGGGTTGGTGCGCCGAGTTCCGCATACCCTACTCCCAGCTCCGATTTCCAAAGCGAGATCGGTACGTCTGGGGAGTCGAGGTCTACCGCCGGATCAAGCGGCGGAACGAAGATTCCTACCTTGTCCTTCACCCTCGTACGGATCGCGTTCGAGTTTCACGGTTTGTCAACCTTGTCGGTATCGAGGGGATCGAGCCGCCGGCAAGGGTTGAGCTTCTTCCGTATTTCACATCGACCGCCAAGTTCCTCCAACAGCCTCCGGTGGATGATTTCAACAGCGGGAGGGAAGACCCCTATAAGAACCGGCGTCGCTATCCGTTGAATCTCGGGGCTGATGCGAAGATCGGCCTCTCGGGTGATGTGACCCTCGACGCGTCGCTGAATCCGGACTTCGCTCAGGTCGAGGTTGATCCTGCCGTGGTGAACCTGACCGCCTATGAGGTCCAGTACCAGGAAAAGCGACCGTTCTTCATCGAGGGTTCCAGTATCCTGAAGTTTGGGAGGGGAGGCGCAGCGTATCTGAACGATTTCGACTGGCACGATCCGGATTTCTTCTACAGCCGCCGCATCGGCCGTGCGCCTCAGGCTTCCGTGACGCATCAAGGCTATGAGGATGTGCCCGACCGGACCACCATCCTCGGTGCCGCGAAGGTGAGCGGGAAGATCACGAACACTTGGTCCTTTGCCGCTTTGACGGCCCTCACAAATCGCGAATACGGGCTCGTCGATTCTGCCGGGGTCGAGTTCAAGGATGAGATAGAGCCGCTGACGTTCTATGGCATCGCGCGCACACTCAAGGAGTTCAATGAAGCACGTCAGGCCATCGGTGTGATCGGCACGATGGTCACGCGCGATCTGCGCGACCCGCGGTTGAGAAGCCTTCTGAACAGCCGTGCACTTTCGCTCGGCGTTGACGGCTGGACGTTTCTTGACAAGGAGAAGGTGTGGGTGATCACCGGGTGGGCTGGAGCTTCCTACGTTGCCGGCGCAAGCGATCGCCTCCTCAGCCTTCAGCGTTCCCCCCAGCATTACTTTCAGCGGCCGGATGCCTCGTACCTGAAGATTGATTCGAATGCAACGTCGCTGGCGGGTTGGTCTTCACGGGTCTGGCTGGACAAGGTGAGCGGGAACTGGATCTTCGACGCAGCGATCGGCGCGATCCACCCGAAGTTTGAGACGAACGATGCAGGGTTCTTGACGAACGCCGATTTCATCAATGCACACATATACGCCGGCTACCAGTGGTGGGAGCCGGGCAAAATTCTTCGTACAAAATCGATTTCTGCCGCAGCCTATCGAGAATATGATTTCAGTGGGTACAAAATAGGAGAAACGTACCGCCTGTTCCTGAATGCGCAGCTTCTGAACTACTGGAGCGGTTACCTGAGCCTTGGCTATAACGCTGAATGTTATGATGACCAGCGGACACGGGGCGGGCCCGTCATGAAATCCCTGCGAAGCAGTACGCTGCAGGCCGGAGTCTCGAGCGATTCACGCAAGTCGCTCTATGGATCCCTGAGCCTCACCAGCGCAAGCGGGGTCTCGGGAGGCTGGTACTACATTGTCGACGCTTCGCTTAGCTGGAAGGCTTCGAATTCGCTCAATATCACGGCTGGACCGGAGTTCTACAAAAACCACAACACTGCCCAGTACGTCGCGACTCTCAGTGATTCATATGCTGATGAAACTTTCGGGCGCCGCTACGTCTTTGGGACGCTCGACCAGCAGCAATTGTCCGCAACCCTCCGAGTCAAGTGGGCTTTCACGCCCAAACTCACTTTCGATCTCTACCTCCAGCCGCTGCTGTCCATCGGCAGTTACAGCGATATCAAGGAGCTTGCCCGCCCCGGGACGTTCGCGTTCCTTCAGTACGGCCGGGAGGGATCGACCATCGCTCTTGCAGACAACATCTACACCATCGATCCGGATGGGCTCGCGGGTCCGGCGCCGAGCTACAGCATCTGGAATCCCAATTTCAATTACAAATCCCTTCGAGCGAACGCCGTGCTTCGGTGGGAATACCTTCCGGGATCGACGATCTATCTCGTCTGGACACACGAGAAACTGAATTTTGACAACCCGGGGGAGTTTGAGTTCGGTCGGGATGTCCGTTCGCTCTTCCGGGAGAGACCGGACAACGTCTTTTCGATCAAGATCACGTACTGGTTTAATCCTTGAGGGGGATTTGCCGGCTCGGGCGGGGGTGGTTTTCCAGCTTCAGCGAGATTGTGGAGGCGAACGCAGGCTCCCGCCAGATGGAGATGAAATCGGGATCGAGCACCTCCGCGAACCTGTAATCGATCGCAACAGCCTTTGCGAGATTAGCGAGAGCCTTCACCTTGTCCTTCTGAATAGCGTACACGCGCGCCTTCCAGTAGTACGCCTGGGCTGATCCCGGCGCCAGGGAATCGATGTTCGCGATGGCTTTCCTTGCAAGCTCAGGGTTCTTCGCCCGCCGGGCGTTGAGCAAGCCGAGGTACGCGAGCGCCGTGACGTCGCTCGGATCGTTGGTCACCATCTTCTCGGCGAGCGCGAGCCCATCATCGAGAGCCGTCAACGATTCATACTTACCCGAGAGTTGATACGTTTGCCCCATCCGATAATACAGGATCACCTTCGCATCATCGTTTGCCCGACCCATGAGGGCTTGGCAGTAGGCCACAACTTTGTCATCCTGATCCAGACCGCTCCATACTTTGAATTTGTAGTCAACGGTCAGCAATGAATCGTTCGCGCCGAGGCTTGTCGCCGTATCGAACAGCCGGGCCGCGGCCTCGTACTCCTCTTTGTACAGATGAACGAGACCCATCACAATACTGGACTCATAATACCTCGGATCATTGGAGAGTGCTGTCGTTGCATACTCCATGGCCTTTTCCTGGTCACCCGCAATCAATGAGAGGAGAGCGAGCTGCCGGTAGCATTCCGCATTTGTCGGTTGCAGCGAGAGGCTCTTGGATATTGACTCCCAGGCGCTCCTGTACTGTTGCGTGTATCGATAGACCTCACCCATGATCTCATAGGCGAGCGGAATGCTGGAGTCCATTGCAAGAGCGGTCCTTGTCAGCTGTCCAGCCTCAGCGAGTCTTGCGTCGTCCTGCTCGCCCTGCCGCTCGAAGTGGAGCAGGTCGGCCTCTGCCAGGGTAACTCTGGCGAATGCGAAGAGTGAATCCATCTCGATTGCCTGTCGCAGCAGACCGATCCCCTGATCAATGGAAGCGAGCGAGGGTTCGTAGATCAGCTGACGTCCCTCAAGGTATAAGCGGTACGCTTGTGCGTTCGAAGTCCAGCGGCGGGGTTGCGGAGCAGGCGCCTCGATCTCCAGCGCTTTCACTACCCGCGCGCTGATGTCTGCAGCAATATCGTTCATCCCGATCAGATCGCCCTGGACGGAAGCCTCCCACACCACATTCTGGGTTCCAGCTTCGATGAGGTTCGCTGTGACGTAGACTTTCTGGCTATCTGCCGCAATCGTCCCTGTGATGACGTATGACACCCCGAAGGTTTGTGCAACCTCCGGGATTCCAGCCCTCTGCGGGTCGATCAGCTTTGTACTGTTGGAGGCGATGACAGACAGCTGCTCGACGCGGTTGAGGTTTTCAGCAACGAAAGCGGAAATTGCCTCTCCGAAGTAGCTGCTCTGAGCCGAGGGAGTGGTGAAGTTCAGGACGGCGATGGTGGCCGGCTTGGAGAGGTGGCCCGAAAGAAGCAGTATGGCTGCGATAGTGGCAACAGCTGCGACAGAGCCGAGAATGATGTAGAGCTTCCGCTTCGATTTCGGCTCTCCTTCGAACTCGATTCGAGCCGCCGCAGCCTCAGCCTGCTCTTTCGCGAGGGCCTCGGCGGCCTCCCGCTCGGCGCGCAGTTGCTCCTGCCGTGCCCGTTCCTCCTCCTCACGCTCCTGGAGCCTCTGAAGCTCCTCCTTGGCTTGCTCGGCCTGGCGGATTTGTTCTTCGAGCTGCTTTGCTTCGGGGTTGTTCGGCTCGATCGTATAGACTTCTCGAATGGCAGCGAGTGCTTCCGCAAACTGATCTTGCTCCACGTGCTGGATCGCCCGCTGAACGCTGTCCTGAACCCGCTGCTTCCGCTCCTCTTCCTTTCGCTTTTTCTCTTCCTTCACGCGCTGTCGCCGCTGCTCCTCCTCCCGCCTGGTTCGTTCCTCCTCGAGTTGAAGAAGGAGCATCTGAGCGTCGTAGTGGATCTGGACAATCCTGTAGATTTCTTTGACCTCCTCCTCGGCCTTCTCAAAATCGCCCGAATGGAAAAACTCCTGAGCTCTCACAAAGTGAACGTTGGCCCGTTCCTGTTTCTCCTGTTCCTCCCGCCGTCGGTCTTCGTCGACTCTCTGCCGCGTCGCTTCGACCTGCTTTGCCTCCTCCTCTTCCTGCTTGGTGATCGCTTCTGCCTTCCGGCGTGTCGGGACCTCTTTGGCAGACTTGGAGGGCTGGGCAAGCTCAGGGATGGATTCGATCAGAAGCTCGAAAACTTCAACCGGGTCCGCGATATTCTTCAGTTCGATCGAACCGATGCTGAATGCACGAATCTGCATCTTGTTCTTCACCTGATTGAAGATATCCGCCGAGACGCAGATGCGGGTCGGTTCGGTGATCGCCTCGATCCGGGCCGCGATGTTCACGCCGTCGCCGAAGATATCGTTGCCCACCGTGATCACATCCCCAAGGTGGATTCCGATTCGGATTTCGATCCTCTCGAAGCTGCTCTTGTCTTTGTTGTACTCCCAGAACTTCTCCTGCGCCTCGATCGCACACTTCACGGCGTTGACGGCGCTGGAGAAATCGACCATGAAGGAATCGCCGAGGGACTTGATGATCGTTCCCCCGTACTTCTCGACGACATCTCGAATCATCGAGTCGTGAACCTTCAGAAGGTCCATTGCTGCGAGCTCGTTCTCCCCCATCTTCTTGGAGAAATCCCTGATGTCGGTGAACATGATCGCAGCAAGTTTCCGGGTTCCGATGTCCTCGTTTGAAGCCATTTCCAGCGCGTTATGTTAGTGAGAATCTGAAAAAATAGAGAGGGAGGAGTCGATGAACAGGAGTTAGGATATCAGGGTCTTTCTCGCACACGCTTTGCGGTTTTCCTCTTGGCGTGTAATGGGCCCGCAGCTTCAACCGTAAAGTCCAAGATATTCACTCGTTATCGGAATGTCAAGAAGGCCGACAGTCT
>CAYZRX010000008.1:0-87786 GCA_964480945.1 uncultured Ignavibacteriaceae bacterium
ACAAACTCGAGCCAGCCACTCTTGTGGCTTTTTTGCTGGGCCTCGTTGGGAAAATCGGAGTGCACGAAGGCCGCTCTCGTGCCGGCCTTCTCACAATTTTTCTATACGAACGATTTCGGCGATTGTCCCCCACATGTGAACGCTGGCTCGATCCCTCAGTTCCCTCACATCGTACCGTACCCGCAGGCCGTCCTTTCGAAATTCGTCCGGAAGATTGACGGGATCGTAGTTCCTGCCATCATCCCCCTTGATCCCGTAGAAACCTCCTTCGATGGGAAGAAAGATCACGGTTCCAGTGGACTTTGTCGTGTCGTAGCTTGCTGTCGTGCACGAGCACGCCACGATGCAACAGGCGAGCAGCGCAGTAATGAAGAGCGCTCGGTTCATCGTTCATTTCTCCCTTCGAAGTTGAAGCACCATCAAGAACTCTTTTTCGAAAGAAACCTGATATGATGGTGCGGACGCGCGGCGGTCGGCATCTCGTCGTTCTTCAGGACGCTGATCGACCCGTCAATCTCAAGCACCGCGAGGTTCACGTTCGCCATGTCCACGATGCCGTGCTCCCGCAGCGCCTGGGAGAGCGCCTCGACGGTCACCTTTTCCTTTGCCAGGTTCTCTTTCAGCACCTTACCGTGATGAATGAGGAGTCTCGGCGACCCCTCAAACACCCTCCTGGCACGCCTGCTGCGCCAGACAACCGAAGTAACACCGGCGTTCAACGCCAGAAGCGTCGCAGCAGCTGCGACTCCTCCCGTCACGGATGTATCCGGGCCGGTCATAGCGTTTTGGACGGCGTTGGCAATCAGAAGCAGCAACACCAGATCGAACGGCGTCATCTGCCCGATATCCCTCTTGCCGGTCAGACGAATGCCGAGCAAGACGATCCCGTAGATGATAGCTGTGCGGAGGACAATTTCCGCGACCGTTCCAGTGACGTTCCACATGGCGAGCCTCACACCGATGGTTCTAGAAGGGAAGAAGGGTTGATTTCACTGCTCGAGCTTCGAATGTCGGGCAAAAATACCCTTTTCTCTCCAAAAAATCACCATGAACGTCAGGGTTGGTTCTTGCTTTCGGCGGAAAGTGGAGGAGAATTGTATGAGAGAAACCATTTGCCCAAGACGAAAGCGTCGCTTGATCCTGGGCGCAGCAGCAGCTCATGCCGATGGCCCACACGTAGGATCGCTTACGGAACCCTCAGGACCTTCGCGCCCCGGACTCGTCCGGCCTTCAGCTCGGTTAAAGCCTCATTTGCTTCCTCGAGCTTGAATTCCTGAACTTCGGGCCTGATGCGCATCTCGGCAGCAAGTTGGAGGAACCCGCTGACGTCTCTTCGAGCGACGTTGGCGACGCTCTTGATCTCCTTCTCCATCCAGAGGTGAGCCGGATAGTCGAGTCGCTGCAGAGCGTCCTTATCGACCTCCTCCTTCCGAATCGCGTTGATCACGAGTCTTCCGCCGGGCTCCAGATTCTTGAGGGCTTCGACAACCGGTGTCCACGCGGGCGTTGTGTCGATGATGGAGTCGAGCTTTTCCGGTGACGGCTCCGAAGTTTCACCCGCCCAGACCGCCCCAAGCTCCCGGGCAAACGCTCGCTCCTGCTCGTTTCGGGCGAAGACAAAGATCTTCGAGCCGGGAAAACGATGACGGGCCATCTTGAGTACAAGATGTGCCGACGCGCCGAAGCCGGTGAGCCCGAGATTCGCTCCGTCTTTCAACCCCGTCAGCCGCAGCGACCGATAGCCGATAGCGCCAGCACACAGAAGGGGAGCTGCTTCCGCGTCGGAGAAGACCTTCGGGATGATGTAGGCAAAGTCCTCATGGACAGCCATGAGCTCCGCGTATCCGCCGTTGGCGTCTCTTCCCGTCGCTCGGAAGTCGGGACAGAGATTCTCTTCCCCTGCGCGGCAGAACTTGCACGTTCCACACGCGGAGAAGATCCACGCGATGCCGACGCGATCACCCGACCGAAATCGGGTTGCCCCAGGACCGACCGACTCAACCCTGCCGACCACCTGGTGGCCAAGAACTATCGGAAAGCGAGGCGGAGGAGTGCGGCCCTCGATCTCATCCAGCTCCGTGTGACAGACACCGCAGGCCGAGATTCTTACAAGAATTTCCTTCTCCTTCGGCGTCGGGTTCGGAAGCTCTGCCACTTCCAGAGGAGATTTCTCGTCTCTGAAATCAGAGGTCTTCTTCAGCACCATCGCTTTCATCTGGTTAACCGCTCCTCCTTTACTTTCCCGCAACACGACCTTACAGGGACCGCAACGCTGAAGCTGTTGGAGTTCGATCTCTCTGGCTCGTGAGCACAGAAACAACGAAGCACAGAGAATGACTCGTCCAGCGGCATTCCCTGTGCTCTCATGGCACGGAGATCGTCGTCTCCTACTCCCACCTTCCCGCGATCTTCGCCCCACACTTAAAGCAACTTCCGTTCTTGATCCTGTTACTCATCACACGGAACCCCCAGCGCTCGACCAGCGTCGTCCCGCACGACGGGCAGAACGTGTTCTCCGTCTCACCGACCTCACCGGGACGATTGCCTGCGTAAACATGATGAAGCCCTGCCTTCAGCCCGATCTCTCGAGCCCGAAGCAGAGTGTTCGGCGGCGTGTCGCCCGGTTCGGTCATTCGATAGTCTCTGTGGAAGGCCGTGACGTGCCACGGAATGTCGGGCGAGACGGACACGAGGAATTTCGCGATATCGGCGAGCTCTTCAGCGGAGTCGTTGAACCGCGGCACGATGAGCGTAACGACCTCAACCCAGAAGTCCTTTTTATGGAGGGTCTTGATAGTATCGAGCACGTTCTGGAGGATCCCGCCGAGCTGTGCGTACGATTTTTGCCGGAAACCCTTGAGATCGACCTTGTAAAGATCAACCCACGGCCGGAGATACTCCAACACCTGCGGCGTACCGTTTCCGTTTGAAACGTAGGAGGTCGCAAGGCCAACCCGCTTCGCCAGCTTGAAAATCTCCACCGCCCACTCGCTCGTGATCAGCGGCTCGTTGTAGGTGCTCGTCACCACTTTCGCTTTCGACCGCACTGCGGCATCAACAAACGCCTCAGGCGTCAGGTAGTCGATACCGGAGACTGCGGCGGGATCTCGCAGCGCCTGCGATGTGATCCAGTTTTGACAATACCCACAACGGTAGTCGCAGCCGAGCATGCCGAAGCTGAGCGCCTTCGCGCCCGGATACGCATGGAAAAACGGCTTTTTCTCGATCGGATCGAGCGCGACGCCGGCAGTGTAGCCCCACGGTACGTAGAGCTTCCCGTCCCGATTGAATCGCACACGGCAGATGCCGTCCCGTCCGGGCGGAATCTTGCAGCGATGCCCGCACGTAAAACAACGGACCCAGTTGTCGGGCATCTTCTCGTAGATGTCCCCTTCCTTCGTGTGCTGCGAAAGAAGCTCCTTCAGTGTTGTCACTTCTGCCATAGATTCACCTGCTCAAATGTACGATTGCCGCTTGCCGATGTCAAGCAATTGCCACCGATGATAAAAGTGACGACGGAATAACGAGACAAAACGAAGAGTTTGGACCAGACGGCTCGAGCAGGTCCGGTACAAATGCGAAACAAGTTTTCTGCTTCTCAACATTTGGAATGACTCACTTGAATGGACGTGAGAGATCCTTGCATGTTTCGTATTGGTGCGATACCTTTTCGCCAAGGGAGGGTCCAAAAGATGGATGCACTCGTCATCAACCATTGTGCAATCTGTGGCGAGGAGATCGAGCCGGAGGACGAATACTGCTGCAAGTGCCTGCGAGAGAAGGAGAACCTTGAGTCCTGCCCCTGCTGCGGGAAGATCATCTGCGAGTGTGAAGTGGGGGTAGGGGACTGAGAAGAAGACGGAAGAGTGGAGTAATGGAATGATGGGGGCAATGCATCGGCTGACGGGGGTTGGCCAGCCGCATCGACGTGCTGGTTTCCGTATCCATCCTTCGTAGTGCATTTCCCGTCTCACGTCTTCCATCTTACGTTTCACTTTGTGCTTGCTACCTCCTCGCGTTTCACCAACCCGCGCAACACTCTCATATTTCTCACATCCTCCTTCATCTCCGGACCCTTCGGTGTTTCCAGGATCTTCGGAATATTCCTGAATCGCTCGTCGTTCATCAGATAACGAAACCCCGCCTTGCCGATTTTTCCCTTTCCGATATGTTCGTGCCGATCGACGTGAGAACCCAGCTCTCGCTTTGAATCGTTCACATGGAACGCGACCAAGCGGTCCAGCCCGATTACTTCATCAAACTCTCTGAACGTCGCTTCATACCCTTCCACAGTTGAGATGTCGTACCCCGCCGCAAAGACATGGCACGTGTCGACACACACCGCCATCCGTTCCTTCTCATCAACACCGTCAATAATTGCCCGCAGCTGTTCGAACCGATAACCGATCGCCGTGCCCTGGCCAGCGGTCGTCTCGAGGACACTCTTTACGTTATAGCCCTGTGTCTGCTCGTGGATGATGTTGAGCGACTCTGCGATGCGCTTGATCCCTTCCCGTTCCCCCGCACCTATATGGGATCCAGGATGAAAATTCAAGTATGCGACACCAAGCGCTTCCGCGCGGTCGAGCTCATCTTTAAGCGCGGCGCGCGACTTCTGCAAGATCCTTTTGTCCGTCGCAGCGAGATTGATGAGGTAGGTGTCGTGGACCACCACGGGATCGATGCTTGATTCCGACAAGAGCTTTTTGTAGGTTGAAATGTCATCTTCTGACAGCGGCTTGCCCTTCCATTGTGTGTTGTTCTTCACAAACATCTGCATCGTGGTGCAGCCAATTTTCATCGCTCGTTCGACAGCGGTGGGTACGCCGCCCGCAATGGACATGTGAGCGCCGAGAAGGATGGTGCGATCGGATGATCGGGACATGGGATGATGTAAATGATCGAGAATCAAATAGCAAAATTACGGACCCAAAATCAATGTGAGAACAGTCTCTGGAATTGCGCCGCCGTTCAACGTTCGCGATCCTGTCCTCTGATGCACTGTTCTGGTCTCTGCTTTTCGACCCCTGTATGTCGATTCTCTCAGCCCTCCAAAAAAAGAAATCCAGACTTGTCGTCGGCCTGATGTCCGGGACGTCTGCCGACGGCATCGACGCCGCGCTCGTCCGCATCTCCGGCAAGGGCACCTCAACGCACATCGCCCAGCTTGCGTCTGACACGTATCCGTATCCGGCGCGCCTTCGCAAGCTCATTCTTCAGAATTCGCTTCCCGGCAAAGGCAGCGTAGACGTGCTGTGCGATCTTAACATTCTCATCGCTCATTTCTTCGCTGGTGCGGTCAGGAAGATCTCCCGAAAAGGCCGCGTAGGGCTCCCAGAAATCGATCTCATCGGATCGCACGGACAGACGGTTCACCATCGTCCCGAGCCGAGGAGGATGTTCGGCAAAGCCCTCCGCTCAACTCTTCAAATCGGCGATCCTTCGACGATCGCCAAGCTCACCGGCATTCCCACCGTCGGTGATTTCCGACTCGCTGATATGGCTGTCGGCGGTGAGGGAGCGCCGCTCGTTCCATTTTTCGATTTCCTGATGTTTCGCTCGAAGACCAAGAACCGTATCCTTCTGAATCTCGGCGGGATCGCTAATTTCACGGTCCTTCCAAAGAACTGCTCGATCACGCAGGTGCTGGCATTCGATACCGGTCCCGCGAATATGCTGATCGATGCGCTGATGATGAAACTCTACGGAAAGAAAGAGGACACCGGCGGACGGATCGCGTTGAGAGGCTCGATCATCCCGGGGCTGCTCTTCGATCTCATGTCTCTTCCCTACTTCAAGCAGCGGCCGCCAAAGTCGACTGGGAGAGAGGTCTTTGGGCCGATGCTGCTCCCGAGAATAGTAAAGTACAAAGCCGGGTTGCGTCGAGAGGACTTGATTGCCAGCGTGACGGAACTGACAGCGTTTTCGGTCTTCGATCAATACAAACGCTTCGTAGCAGATCGGATGAATGTGGACGAAGTCCTCGTCAGCGGTGGGGGCGTGCACAACCGCGCCATTATGGAAGCTCTCAAGGACTATTTCCGGCCGGCCAACGTGCGACGGATTGAATCGACGGGCTTTTCATCCGATGCGAAAGAGGCAGTGTGCTTCGCGGTCCTTGCAAACGAAACGATCTCTGAACGACCGGGAAATCTTCCGGGCGTTACAGGAGCTGCGCGGCCAGTCGTTCTCGGCAAGATCTGCCTTTGACGGGAGGTAAGCGGGACATTCCAATGGGCGTTCAGAGGGAAAAGCTTGTCGTGATGTTCACGGTGTTCGTCGACGTGATCGGCATTGGCATCGTCATACCGATCCTGCCGTTCTACGTCGGCTCGTTCGGCGCCTCCCCGTTCGTCATAACGCTCCTGTTCGCCACGTACGCTTTCTGTTCCTTCCTCAGCAGCCCTCTGTTTGGGGCTCTCTCGGACAAGGTGGGCCGGCGGCCCCTTCTGATCGTGAGTATCTCCAGCACCGCGCTGGGATGGTTCGTCTTTGCAGGCGCGTCGAGCATCCCGCTCCTCTTCCTCGGACGCATCATCGATGGCTCGGCCGCCGGAAACTTCACCGTAGCTCAAAGCTCTCTCGTCGATCTTGCCCGAAACGACAAGGAGCGTTCCGCCAATCTGGGACTTATCGGCGCGACCTTTGGGATCGGGTTGATGCTTGGACCGTTCCTCGGCGGGGTTCTGAGCACGGTATCGCATGCGTTCCCGTTCTGGTTCGTCGGCATCCTCGCAACGACAAACGCCATCCTGGCGTATTTTTTTCTGCCTGAGACGCACAAGCGGCGCGATTCGCAAGCGAAGCTTTCCTTCAATCCGCTGACCCCTCTGGCGCGCGCGGCTTTGAACGTGAATCTCCGCGGCCTGCTCATCAGCTGGATCCTCTTTGCACTCTCGATCGCCGCATCGCAGTCAATCTTCGCGTTGTACGGTCAGCATGCCTTTGGGTTTGATGCCCTGACAACGGGTCTGGTCTTTGCTTTAACAGGAATCTTTGCCGTGCTAAACCAAGCGGTGCTCTTGAAGCGTCTCTGGCTTCCTCATTTCACCGCAAAGCGACTGGAGGCTCTGATGATCGCGATGCTCGGAATGAGTTTCCTGGTCATGGGTTTGCGCGTGATGTCTCTGTTCATCCTCGCGCTTCCGTTCTTCGCCACCAGCCAGTCCGTCCTCCGGGTCGTCGTGACGAGCCAGGTCGCGGGGAGGGCCGATCCATTGATGAAGGGCGAGGCCATCGGCATCCTTTCCTCCCTGATGTCTGCCTGCATGATCATCGGGCCGATTCTCTCCGGGGCCCTGTTCGAGTTGCACGACAGCCTTCCTTACCTTGGCGCAACGGCGGTCATGGCGCTCTCACTCACAATCGCTCTAAGGTTTCGACGTCCCCCCGCCCATCGTTCTTCCGAGGCTCAGGCTTGATGCAGGGCTGGATCAGCGGGGTCCTCCAAAAACAGAAAAGCCCGAACCCTCTCTGTAGGATTCGGGCTTCTGCCTCGCAACAGGATGCTCATTCCCCTTTGATCTCATCGAGAAGCTCTTGCGCTTCCGTTCGGAATTGAGCGTCATCTTCGTCGAGCGTGGGCAGCGTTTTAATGGCGTCAAGGTGCGCGCGGGCCTTGTCGTATTCCTCAAGCTCAATGTAGGCGCGGGCGCAGTCAATGCGGTACATGATGAAATCCGGCCTCAGCGCGATCGCCTTCTCATAATTCTTCACCGCATCGTCCAGGTTTGCCCAGCCGAGCCCTAACGGCCAGCGGATGATCCTCGGCTTTTCGCTCACCTTCATATGCGTCCGACCGAGAACGTAGTACGCGCTTGCGTTCGTCGAATCCAGAACGATTGCTTTCTCGCAGTCGGCCCTCGTCTGTTTGACCAGATCGAGCGACTCCCACACTCCTTTGAAGAGCGCGATGCGGCCATTAGCGATCGCTCTCCTTGCAAAGCCCATCGAACCATTCGGATTCGCGGCAACAGCCTTGATGGCAAACTCAAGGGCCTTCTCATACGTTTGAAGCTGCTGGCTCTTTTCCTGATCGTTCTTCGCAGGTTGGTGCTCCCCGATGTCGATGTACGCCCGGCTGATTCGCCAGAGGGCCTCATAGTTGGTCGTATCCAGCGCGAGTGCTGCCTGGTAGGTCTCGAGAGCTTTTCGGTTGTCGAAGGTCTGCTCGGCGTACACGTCCCCCTGAGCGAGAAGCTGTTGGACACGAGATGAGTCGGGGGAAGCCGCGAAAGCGCGTGGGACCGAAAAAATAGCAAAGAAACAGGAAGAGAGGATGAACGCCAATCCCGATCGAAGGGTAGTTTTCACTGTGGTGCTCTCCCGTGTTGTGGGAAAATGGTGAGGTGCCCAGCTGGGCAAAGCGACTGTGGGACACTGCGTATGGTCGAAATGCGAACTGCATACTCGTGCCGCTTCCATAGAGTGATTCTGTGTTTGTCGATAACGCGACTGCAAATGGAAACGAGCACTACTGCCTTTTGGGAAAGGGCTCAGACAAGAAACACAAGATTTTCCCGCAACCATAAAGAACTAAAAACAGCGGGATCTCCCGCTTTCTGGATTCCGCTCCCAAGGCGGGATTCTGAACAGCGGAACCGTTCAGCGGGACTTTCTCGAGGTGGCTCTAGGATGTGTGCGAACGGAGCTTCTGAATCTCATCGCGGATCTTTGCCGCTTTCTCGTAATCCTCTTTCGTAATGGCTTCCAGAAGTTGTTGCTGGAGCTGTTCGAGTCGCGACGCCTTGGGCTTCGGCTGATCGGTCTCCGGTTCGGAGGGACCCGGCGACGGAATCTTGTCCGCCTCTTCGTTCTCCGGCATGAACGCTGCCTCATCCATGACCTTGTCCGCCACAAAGATCGGCACCCCGTAGCGAACGGCAAGCGCGATCGCATCGCTCGGTCTCGAATCGATCTCCTGAGAGTCCATGCTCAGCTTCGCGTAGAACGTCCCGTCGCGCAGCTCGTTGATGAACACGTCGTTGAGGCTCACCCCGAGCGTGTCCATCACGTTCTTGAGGAGGTCATGCGTTAAAGGCCGGGGAGGTTTGATTCCTTCCATCTCGAGGGCGATCGATTGCGCCTCGAATGCCCCAATGATGATCGGCAGCCGGCGGGGTCCGTTAATCTCCTTCAGGATCAGCGCATACGCGCCGCCGCTCGACGGGCTGGTGGACAATCCGAGAATATCGACTTGAATCCTCTCCACAGAACCTCTTTCGTACTACTTACACGACGTTAGCTTTTGCCAAGCAGTTTCTTGACCTCTGCCGTCAGCACCGGAACAACCTCGAACGCGTCCCCCACGATACCGTACGTTGCCACCTGAAAGATCGGCGCGTCCTTGTCTTTGTTGACAGCTACAATATACTTCGAAGAAGACATTCCCGCAAGGTGTTGGATGGCGCCGGACACAGCCACCGCGATGTAAAGAGATGGAGAGACCGTCTTACCCGTTTGTCCCACTTGTTCCTCATGAGGACGCCATCCGGCATCCACGACGGCTCGTGAAGCACCGACAGCACCGCCGAGCACTTCCGCCAGTTGTTCGATCATCGCGAAATTCTCCGGTCCCTTCAAGCCCCTGCCGCCGCTCACAATGATATCCGCTTCGGCAACGTCGAGCTTGCCGGACGATTGCTTGATCTCCTTCACGTGAGAGGCAAAGTCTGCTTCCTCAAGCGCGAGCGCGATTTTCTCTGTCGGCGCTGCCGTCCCGTCGCTCGTGCCCGAGCTGAAGACGTTCGGTCGAAGGGTCAGCACGTTCACCGCCGCGTTCAATTTCACATCGATGAGCGCCTTGCCGGCATACACAGGCCGTGTTGCGATGAGTGCCCCTCCCTCCATCTTGATTTCCGTGCAGTCGACGGCGAGGCCCGCATCAAGTTTCACCGCGACGCGCGGCGCCAGGTCCTTGCCCATAGCAGTAGCGGGGATGACAACCAGTGTCGCTTGCTGCGATCGGGCGACCTCGGCCACGATCTTTGCGTAGGCGGTAGGGGAGTAGAACTGGAGCCGGGGATCTTCCGCAACGAGCACCTTCCGGGCGCCGTATCCACCCAAGGAGGGCGCAACGGATTGAACGGCCGAGCCGACCACCAACGCCACGACCTCTCCGCCCGCGTCACCGGCCAGTGTTTGTGCAGTCTTGACCGCTTCAAACGCCGGCTTCTTGAACTTGTTGTCGCGTTGCTCTGCAAATATGAGGATCTTCATGGCCAAGAACGATGAAAATGAGAGATTGACAATTGAGTATTTCCAAGCACGGCGGGGCCCCGACGACTGGGCCGGGATACCTCCTTAGATCACCTTCGCTTCTTCATGCAGCAGTCGGACCAATTCGGGCACCGCGCTCGCGTCGGTTCCGACAATCCTACCGGCCGGCTTCGCAGGCGGCTTTCGCATTGCGACCGTCTCCACCTTCGGCTGAACAGCGGATGCCGGGCGCTCCTCGATCGGCTTACTCTTTGCCGCCATAATGCCTTTGAGCGAAGGATACCGCGGTTCGTTCAACCCCTTCTGCGCAGTGAAAACTGCTGGAAGCTTCGTCTCTGCAACCTCATGTCCTCCCTCGATCTCGCGCTCCGCAATGGCCTTGCCCTCCGCAAGTTCAAGCTTCACCACAACGGAAACCGAAGGAAGGCCCAGCATCTCGGCAACCATCACTCCCACGGCAGAACCATCGTAGTCGACGGTTTGCTTCCCGAAAAAGATCACATCCGGCGAAAGCTCTTTCAGATAGTCGGCCAGGCCGCGTGCGACCGCAAACGAATCCCGGACCGAGTCATCCTTGAGCAACACCCCTTTGTCAACGCCCATCGCGAACGCTTTTCGGAGGCTCTCCTTGTGCACGTCGCTCCCCAGCGAGATGACGGTCACTTCTCCACCGTTCTTTTCCTTCAGCCGGAGGCACTCTTCGATGGCAAACTCATCGTACGGGTTGATCACATAGGTCACCCCCGCTTTGTCGATGGTCTTTCCATCGGGGCCGACGTTCACCTTCGTTGCAGTGTCCGGCACATGGTTGATGCAGGCAGCCAGTTTCATAGTGTGTTCAGATTCCGGATATGTGAGTGCGAATTCAAGGGCTTATCGAAAGACTGAAACAACTGCGGTGAATAGTATAAAAGAAATTCGAGAGCATCAAGCAGAAATTGGTCTCGTACCTCTGATTCATCATGCTGCCAGTTGACCAGCCTCACAGGATTTTTTTCAAGACCGCCGGATCGACGTTCCCTCCGCTAATGATCGCACAGATCTTCTTGCCGGAGAGATTGAGAGCATTATGGAACACCGCTGCGGGCGCCACCGCTCCCGTCGGCTCGACAACGATCTTCATCCGCTCCAGGAAAAACCGCATCATGTCGATCACTTGCTCGTCGGAAACGGTGATGACATCATCGACGTACTTGAGGATGATTTCGAAATTCCTCCTGCCGACGGCCTGTGTTCTCATCCCATCGGCGATCGTCTTTGGCGGACTGATGCGGACGATTTCTTTCTTCCGGAAGGATTGATAGCAGTCGTTGGCAGGTTCTGTCTCAACGCCGATCACTTTCGCCTTTGGAAACAGGTGTTTTGCAGCAAGAGCATTGCCGGCAATCAAGCCGCCACCGCCGACGGGGACAAAGAGGTAGTCGAGATCCTTCACCTCCTGTGCGATCTCGATCGTCACTGTCCCCTGGCCTGCGATGATTTTCTCATCGTCAAACGGGGGTACCAGGATGTACCCGTGTTGCTCCTCCAGGACCTTTGCCACACGTTCACGGTCATCGGAGGAGTCCTCGCAGAACACCACCTCAGCCCCGTACCCCTTCGTGCCCGCTACCTTGTTGGGCGGGGAGCCCTTCGGCATCACCACCGTCGCTTTCGTGCCCAGAAGTCTTGCGGCCAGCGCAACCCCCTGTGCGTGATTGCCTGATGAGTGGGCCACAACGCCACGCTTCCGTTCGTCAGCTGTCAAGGAGTGGATTTTGTTATACGCGCCCCGAATCTTAAACGCGCCGATTCGCTGCAGATTTTCCGCTTTGAAGAGAACTTCGTTGCTTGTTGTTTGGTCGAGGGTTCGCGATGTGAGCAGCGGCGTCTTATGAACCACGCCGGTGAGCACCTCGGACGCGCGTTCGATGTCCTGAAAGCTGATCATTCCTGAAAAAATGTAGAAAAAATGAGGCTGATTGACAAGAGAAATCTCTCCGCGAAAGTTCTTGCTTCTTCAGCCATCGTTGCGTAAAGTTTCTCCAACTAAAGCATGAAACCTATCCGGCAGAAAGATATCGACGAGCTCTATTGGGCGATTGTCCGCCTCGAGAGTGTGGACGAATGCCGTAGATTCTTCCGCGATCTCTTGACCGAGACGGAGATCCGCGAGCTCGCAGGACGATGGAAGGCCGCGCAAATGCTCTCGCGCGGCGTTCCCTACACGACGATCGCACGCGAGACAGGAATGAGCTCCCGCACCATCGCCCGCGTGCACAAGTGGCTCAAACAAGGCAAGGGTGGCTTCACGATGATGCTCCGAAGGACCGAACCTCCGTGATCGATGTCTCCGCACGTTGAATCTCTCTTGATGTAACCCCGATAGCAATCCTCGAATGCAAACGGCGTAGTGAGTCGCCGGACGCACGTCGTTTGACCTCCCCTTCGTTGGACCATGCGATGGAAGGGGAGCTTTGAAAAACACCCCACGCCCGTGCATGTGACTACCACGCACGCCCCTTACATCGAACAGTCGTTGCACCCCTTCTTTTCGCCTCTTTTGATCGTTCACGCGTTTCGGAGAAAGACCGATCGGGAACGGCAAATCATTCCACCGTTGCGGTGAGACCGCTCTATACCGACGGCAGAAGACTTCCTCCGCTTCGTGCAAACTACAGTGTAGGTGGTGATGACTTTCGGCAGGTGCTCCCGCGCATCTGATGTTTCTGCCCGGTGGTGAAGAATTCAGGCTGAGGTCGCCGGGGCAAGAGTTTGAAACAGGAAGGGAGCTGAGAATCAAGAGTGAGCGGACGGTGTTCTCACTCTTTGTGGACGAACTCGTGGCCGGCTTTCTGAAGCGCCTGTACGGCATTGACGAGTTGCTCCTCCATGACAAAGACGTAGTCCGTGGTGAACGTGCTGATGGCGAAGACAGAGATGTTCGCCTCCGCGAGGGGTTGTGTAATCGACGCCAGGACACCCACCTCCTGCAGTTTCATTTCTCCCTCAACCTTGAGACACCGCCAGCCAAGCTCCTGCTGCACATTGTTCGGCGCCATAAAATCGGGGCAAACGATGCAGAGCTCCTCGTCGGTCCGGAGAATGAAGCACATCTCGCATTTCGCGAGGATTGCCGGGATCTCACCAAACTGGGGAAGCTTGTTGATGGTGAAGGTGTCGTTCAACAGATGGAGAGCGAGGGTTCTCGCCATGACGGAAACCTGTTGGAAGAGAGACGGCGCTCCTTGTGCGTGATCCATACAAATGTACCACATATCGCGCTCCCTCGCAAGTTTTCTCCGCCAGAACGTTGAAGGTCGTGACAAAATTCAGTAGCTTCTCGGGCAACGTTTTGACCCCCTCAAGGACCTCCGCGCATGGACACCACAAAGGCAGCGCTTCTGGTCGGTGCAAGCGGGCTTGTCGGCGGGCACCTTCTGCAGCTCCTGCTGCATGAACAGCGGTACAAGCCGGTCGAGGTCCTTGTGCGCAGAAGTCTGTCGATTCGTGATCCTCAATTGAACGAGCACATCATTGATTTTGACCACCTCGACCGGAACGCAGAGCTCTTCCGTGCGGACGATGTGTTTTGCTGCCTCGGCACCACGATCAGGACCGCGGGCTCGCAGGAGGCCTTTCGAAAGGTCGATTTTACCTATGTCGTGCAAGCTGCGGCCCTGGCGTCAAAGAATGGGGTGAAGCAGTTTCTTCTCGTTTCGTCGCTCGGGGCAAACCCCCGATCCAGAGCCTTTTACAGCCGCGTGAAGGGTGAAGTCGAAGAGGCCGTTTCAAAACTTCCGTTTCGTGGCGTGCATATTTTCCGTCCGTCGTTCCTGCTCGGCGAACGGGAAGAAAGGCGCCGGGGCGAGAGGGTCGCAATTATGCTCGTGAAACTGCTCCAGCCGCTGATGATCGCCGGCTGGAAAAGGCTCCGGCCGATTCACGCAAGGACGGTCGCAGCAGCGATGGTTCGGGTGGCGGGAATGAACAAGCAGGGCGTCAACATTTTCGAATCGGATCAAATTCAGATCCTGGGATCGTCGCACTAAACTCAATTTCACACTTTCTCACAGACCATAGGGCCAGAATAACAATGCGCAGTCGACCATTTCTCCTCATCCTTCTTTCGCACATCATTCTTTCGGCAGCCCTCGTCGCACAGACACAGGGTTCTGAGCCGTACGACTCCCTCGCACACCAGACTGTGAAGGAGGCGCTGGGGTCCAACAAAGCGTACGAGATGCTCTCCGATCTCTGCACGAACGTCGGCCACAGGCTGAGCGGTTCGCCTGCGGCGGCGAAAGCGGTACAGTGGGCAGAGAAGAAAATGCAGGAACTCGGATTCGATAACGTGCATCTGGAGCCCGTGATGGTCCCTCACTGGGTACGCGGGCCTTTCGAGCGCGCGTATGTTCTTAATCCATCGGGAAAACGCGAAAATCTCGCGATCGCTGCGCTCGGAGGTACCATCGGCACACCGAAAGGAGGCATCACGGCAGAAGTCCTCGAGGTCAAGTCATTTGAAGAGTTGCACAAGCTCGGTGAGAAAGCGAAAGGCAAGATTGTCTTCTTCAGCCGTCCGATGGATCGCACGCTCGTCAATACGTTTGAAGCCTACGGAAGAGCCGTGGATCAGCGCGGGGCCGGCGCAGTCGAGGCCGCCAAGGTCGGCGGCGTTGCAGCCTTGGTGCGGTCGATGACAACGCGACGCGACAACGTGCCCCACACCGGAGCGATGCATTACGATGACTCGGTAAAGAAAGTGCCGGCCGCGGCAGTGAGCATCATCGGCGCGGAACGGTTAAGCGCGCTGGTTGCCTCGGGAACGCCCGTGCGCGTCCATATGGAATTCTCTGCCCAAACCCTGCCCGATGTCGAATCAGCCAACGTCATTGGCGAGCTGAGAGGAACGGAGAAGCCGGAGGAGGTCATCGTCATCGGTGGACATCTGGATAGTTGGGACAAAGGTCAGGGAGCAAACGATGATGGCGCCGGGTGCGTTCAGTCGATCGAGGCTTTGCGTTTGCTCAAGACGCTCGGGCTGAAACCGAAGCGCACCATTCGCGCAGTGATGTTTATGAACGAGGAGAACGGATTGCGCGGCGGCATCGCTTACGCCGAGAAGCAACGGCCCGGCGAAAAGGCCGTCGCGGCGATTGAGTCGGATATGGGAAGCTTCCAGCCGGTGGGTTTTGGGATCGGCGATTCTGCCGCTTATGAGAAGCTCCTTCCTTGGGCTCCCGTGTTCAGATTCCTCAATGCCGACCATTTCCAGCTCGGCGGGGGCGGTGCCGATATCAGCCCCCTCGCGCGCCAGGGAGTGCCGCTCATGGATTTGATACCCGAGGTCCAGCGCTACTTCGACTATCACCACTCCGACAATGATACAATTGAAGGCGTCAATGAGCGCGAGCTTGCGCTCGGCGCCGCTGCTCTCGCGATCTTCTCCTACATAATCGCGCAGGAAGGCTTGTAAGCCGAAGTCCGACTTCTGTCGTTGAAGAAGATTGACTTCGCAGCGGCTCCACGACGGAAGAAGTCAACCTTCATCCAAGAAGTCGGACTTCTCCTCAGCACCGTCATGATGAAGACCGAACTCCTCATCGCAACCATGGCTTTGTCCCTGGTTTCTTGCGCGCCGTATGCCAGGAAGCCCGAGTTGTCCGGCGAGATCGACGCACTTTTCCAGGCTTATAGCCAGAGTGGCGCCCCCGGCGCCTGCGTATCGGTCATCAAAGACGGCCAGGTACTCTACAGCAAGGGATACGGCTTGGCGAACCTCGAAGAGCGCATCCCCGTGACGACAGCGACAAACTTCCGGCTCGCCTCCGTGACGAAACAATTCACTGCGATGGCAATCATGATGCTGGCTGATCGCGGTAAGCTCTCGTTCGATGATTCGCTGGCGAGAGTCTTGCCTGGAACTCCAGCATACTTGCAAGGCATCAGGATCCGACATCTGCTCAATCATACCTCAGGCATCGTTGACTACGAGTCGCTGATTCCCGACTCCCAGACTGTCCAGGTGCTTGACCGCGACGTGCTCGCACTCCTGAGCACAATCGATACGACGTACTTCCCCGCCGGCTCGAAGTTCCAGTACAGCAATTCCGGCTACGCTCTCCTCTCACTTGTTGTCGAGGCTCTCTCTCACCAGTCGTTTGCCGAATTCCTGAAGGAGAATATCTTCGACCCGCTCGGGATGGCGCACACGCTTGCCTATCAGCAGGGAATCTCGACGGTTCCAAATCGAGCGTACGGTTACTCGCTCACCGACAGCGGGTTTGTCTGCACGGACCAGAGCGTCACAAGCGCTGTGCTCGGAGATGGCGGGGTCTACTCATCGGTCGATGACTTCTTCAAATGGGATCAAGCGCTCTACACGGAAGACCTGGTCCGTGCATCCACACTTCAGCAGGCGCTCACGCCGGCAACGCTCAACGACGGTAGCTCGACAACGTACGGATTCGGTTGGTTCATCGAGCCGTATCGAGGAGTCCCGACCGTTTATCATACCGGATCGACACGCGGGTTTCGGAACGCGATCCTTCGTTTCCCCGGTCAACGCTTGACAATCATCATCCTCACCAACCGCAACGAAGGCGAGCCGATCAAGATCGCGAGAAGCATCGCGGATTTGATACTGTTTGAAAAAACTCGCTGACACCGACGAATCGTGCCGGACGGATCATGCCGGGTGACGCGAGGCCCGACATACCCAGGCAGTAGCGCATCGGCTGCTCTGACGGTCACAAACCGATGTGACGGGCTTAGATCCGTTGCCTGACTCCTGGGACAACATCTGCCGTACATTGGCTGCGTCGGGATCCACCAACTCTCTTGATCCCCCCATTAACACTTTGCTCTACGTCCATCTTTCCATTCATCCGCTGTCAAATTGGCTTTTCGATAAAAATTGAATAAACTTTCGGAGTCTTCTCTTCACACCGGGAGGTTCACCATGACGAAACGTTCTCTGTTCCTTTCGTTCACCCTTGTTGTCTTTCTCGCGGTCGGTCTTGCTGATGAGGGGATGTACCCGATCAGCGAGATCCACAAGCTCAACCTGCGGGCAAGGGGCCTAAAGATCGATCCGAAGGAGCTTTACAACCCGAACGGCGTAAGTCTCATTGATGCGATCGTTCAGCTCAGCGGCTGCACCGGATCGTTCGTCTCGAAGGATGGCCTCATTCTCACCAATCATCACTGCGCGTTCGGATTTGTCCAGGCCGCCAGCACGGCGGAGAAGGATTATGTGACGGACGGTTTCATCGCCTGGAATCGATCCGAGGAGATCCCCGCAAAGGGCCAGACGGTCCGCATTACGGAGTCCTATCGCGATGTCTCCAAACAGGTTCTCAGCGCCGTCAGTGACAGAATGGAGTTGGCTGAACGGTCCAAGGCCATCGATCGAGCAATGCGTGCGATCGTCGTCGAGACGGAGAAGCGGAACCCCGGCAAGCGCGCCGAGGTGGCGGAGATGTTCGCCGGCAAGACGTACGTACTCTTTGTGTACACCTATCTGAGGGATGTCCGCCTCGTGTATGTCCCCCCGCGGTCAATCGGAGAATTCGGGGGCGAGAACGACAATTGGGTTTGGCCGCGGCATACAGGAGACTTCTCGTTTTTCCGCGCGTACGTCGCTCCGGACGGCTCCCCGGCGGATTATTCCGCTGACAACGTTCCGTATCACCCGAAGAAGTTCCTCAAGGTAAATCCCTCCGGCGTCGATGAGGGAGACTTCGCCTTCATCCTGGGTTACCCCGGGCGGACGTACCGACACAGAACATCCCACTACCTCGCGTACGAGGAGAAGTACCGGATGCCGTACGTCGCGGACCTCTACGAGTGGGAGATCGCCACGATGGAGCAAATGGGGAAGAACGACCGGGAGATTGCGCTGAAGCACGATGCGCGTATCAAAGGACTGGCGAACACCATGAAGAACTACCGTGGTAAACTGCTCGGTATGAAGCGGCTCTCTCTCGTGGACCGTAAGTTTGAAGAGGAAGAAGCTCTGCAGCGGTTCATCGAATCCGACCCCGCTCGAAAGGCACTTTACGGTGCAGTTCTCGATGAGATCGGCAAGATTTATCAGGAAATGTCCGATCAAGCGGCTTCCGAGCTCGTTCTTGACTACCTTCGCAGGAGTTCGACGATGCTGGGGTACGGCTTCGCGGTGTACGAATCCACTCTGGAGCTCCAGAAGCCGGACCTGGAGCGGCTCTCCCCCTACACGGAGCGGAATCTCCCCAATACGAAGAAGTACCTGCCCCGGGCCCTCCAAAACTATTATGAGCCCACTGATAAGGCAATTCTCAAACACATGTTGATGCAGGCCGCCAACCTGCCACAGGCTCAACGCATACCTGCAATTGATGAAATCATTCAGGGAGGAAACGCCGAGGAGGCGATCGATCGGTTCATTCAAGACGCATTCGCTCAATCGAAACTGAACGACGAACGATTCCTGATGGATTCCTTCGGGAAGAAGCCAGCCGAAGTCGAGCAAATGGATGACCCGTTCGTTCAGCTCGCCAGGGCACTGTATCCAACCTATCAGAAGTTGCGTGAGATCCGCCAGCAGCGCAACGGCGCTCTGTCAAAGCTGTCGGCGCTCCTGGTGGATGTCAAGCAGCAATTCCAGAGGACAAGCTTCATTCCCGACGCGAACAGCACACTGCGCCTGACGTTCGGGCATATCAAAGGCTACTCGCCTCGCGATGCAACCTACTACAAGCCGATCACGACACTCACCGGCGTCATAGAGAAGACGACGGGCGAATATCCGTACGGCACGCCTCAGAAGGTCCGCGATCTTTACAACGCAAAGGACTTCGGGCGCTACCGCAACGCCAAGCTGAACGATGTCCCCGTTGCAATTCTGTACGACATGGACACGACCGGCGGGAATTCCGGAAGCCCCGTGCTGAACGCGCGCGGCGAACTTGTGGGGGTAAATTTCGATCGCGCATTCGAAGCCACGATCAACGACTACGCATGGAGCGAGTCGTACAGCCGATCGATCGCCGTGGATATCCGCTATGTTCTCTGGGTGACGGAGAAAGTCGGAGGCGTAAGCTACCTTCTGGCAGAGATGGGTCTTCAGCGCTGACAGAAGCGCAAACTGCACATCATTATGTTGTGGAGGAAATCGCTATGAACAGGAACCTTGCCACACTCACTTTGACCGTTCTCTCGATCGCATACGTCTTCGGGCAAGCCCCAATACAGGAGAAGCTGCCCGACGAAAAGCAACTCATCGACAAGAAATTCGAGGCCCTCGATCATCGCCTGGACCAGCTGGCGAAGGCGATCGACGATGTCCTTTGGTACAACAAAGTCGGCGACGTGGCGAATATCGACAAGGTCTACATCGTCGGTCCGCCGCCGGCGAAGGTCAAAAACCCAACGGCGATGGGCGCGAAGAATCCCGTCAAATTCTGGTCCTACATTTTCATCCCGCAGAAGATCGACCGGAGCAAGAAGTATCCACTGCTGGTTTTTCCCCATGGCGGCGTTCACGGGGATTTCACGACGTACTATACGCACATCATCCGAGAGATGATGGCGCAGGGCTATATCGTTGTCGCACCCGAATACCGCGGAAGCACCGGCTACGGCAAGGGGTTCTACGAGCGGATCGACTACGGCGGGCTGGAGGTTGAGGATAATCATGCAGCGCGGGACTATATGACCGAGAATTTCGACATCGTCGACGGCTCCCGTGTGGGCGCAATCGGTTGGAGTCACGGTGGTCTCATCACGCTGATGGACATTTTTGAGCACCCCGACGGCTACAAGGTCGCCTTCGCCGGCGTCCCGGTGAGCGATCTTATCCAGCGGATGGGGTACTATGATGACGAATACCGAGCCCTTTACTCCGCTCCCTATCACATCGGCAAGACGGCAAACCAGGATGTGCAGGAGTACCGCCGCCGGTCGCCCGTCAACCACGTCCAGCAGCTCAAGACCCCGCTCCTCATTCATACCAACACGAGTGATGATGACGTGAACGTGCTGGAAGTGGAACATCTGATCGAAGCGTTGAAGGCGGCTGGTAAGAAGTTCGAGTACGAGATCTTTCAAGATATACCGGGCGGCCACAGCTTTGACCGGATCGACACAAAGAAAGCCAAAGAGATTCGGGTCAAGATCTACACGTTCCTGGCACGCTATCTCAACCCGCCCCACCCGATCAAGTCGGTCGACGATCTCGAGAGGGCGGCGTATCGCTAAGAAGAAGGTTCACGAGGGCTACACCACAGAAGAAGTCAACCTTCTACAGCGACAGAAGTCGGACATCTACCAGAAACAAACACCAGATCAAAAACCTGAATGGAATTCCTCCGAGACGTTATCGAGTTCGTTCTCCACCTTGACCGGCATCTGCTCGAGCTCTGCACCGCGTACGGAACATGGGTGTACGCGATCATATTCGTTGTCATCTTCTGCGAGACAGGACTGGTGGTAACACCTATCCTCCCGGGAGACTCCCTCCTCTTTGCCGTGGGATCCCTGACAGCCATCGGCGCGCTCGACCTGGGGACTTCAATGATCGTGCTCGCCCTCGCCGCTATCCTTGGCGATACCGTGAATTACTGGATTGGAGATTACGTCGGGCCGAAGGTGTTTCATCAGGAACACGGGCGGCTCCTGAACAGGGAGTATCTTCTCCGCACGCACAGGTTTTACGAGCGGCACGGCGGGAAGACGATCGTGATCGCGCGGTTCCTGCCGATCATTCGCACCTTTGCACCGTTCGTCGCCGGCATCGGAACGATGACCTACCGGCGGTTTCTTCTCTTCAACGTCACGGGAGGCATCCTCTGGGTTTGCCTTTTCGTTCTCGCGGGTCATTTCTTCGGGAGCATTCCTGTCATCAAGAACAACTTCAGCCTCGTCATCATTTTTCTCGTGCTGATCCCTGGAATTCCGAGCTTAGTGGAGTTCATCCGGATTCAGATTCAACGACGAAAGTCCAAAACAGCCTCGTCGGAGGAACCTCGCCCGCCACAACCATAAAGAGGAGACAGGCAATGCGGCGACAAAACATTTCCAGCGGTGCTCCGTGGGAACCGATCGTCGGGTACTCCCGAGCCGTGCGGGTCGGACCCTCTGTTCACGTGGCTGGCACAACAGGAGTAGGGCCTGATGGAAAGGTCGTGGCCAAAGGCGATGTTTACGCTCAAGCGGTCCAGGCGTTCAAGATTATCGAGGCCGCGCTTCAGAAGGCGGGCGCGAGCATGAACGATGTCGTCCGGACCCGCACGTTTCTCACGAACATTGCCGATTGGGAGAAGGTCGGGCAAGCGCACGGCGAATTCTTCCGCGATGTCAGGCCGGCGGCAACGATGGTCGGCACGACCGGACTCGTCGACCCCGAGATGCTCGTCGAAATCGAGGTCGACGCCATCATCCCCGATCACAAGTGACTCGCCGATTGGATGGAAGCATTGAGAGAATGCGCACGCAACATCCGATTTCTTGTAAGCGTCAAAAGCGCCTATCGTCACTCTCTTCTTCGACGGGGGCACCGAAAACCATCTCTCATCCAGAAAGGAAGGTGAAGCCATGAAGCGGATCTTGACTCCCGGCCTCGTCGCCGGTCTTGTCATGCTCATTGTTGCAATGGTCGTCGGCCGACTGACGACGCTCGCCCTGCCATCCATCGCACAAGAGTATGAGAACACGAACCTTTTTCGAACCTGGTCGGATCCAATCGTGTACGTCTATTTTCTCTACCCATTCTTCCTCGGCATCGCTCTCGCTTGGGTCTGGGGCAAAACGAAGGGGATCATCGGGGAGGGCAGCCTCTGGGTGCAGGGGAGCAGGTTTGCCCGCGCATTCTGGCTCGTGTCCGCACTGCCGGGTATCCTGATGACCTATAGTACATTCCCGATTTCGCTCGCCGTGGCGCTCTCATGGCTTCTAAGCTCACTTGTACAGCTGCTCTGCGCCGGATTTGTCTATGCGAAGATGAACAAGTGACCTGTTTTCACCTAGGCGGTCTTCCGGCGGAACGAATCCTCCTACGTCAAGCGTTAATCCTTAAATAACGGCTCGTTCTTCGGGAATAAAGTATTTCGAGGAGACATTCGTATGGCGGATCTACGGTATCCTGTGGGCACGTTTCAACCCGCCGGTCAGATCAACGACGCTGAGCGCCGCGCGCTCATCCATCAGATCGCTGATGCCCCCGCGAGGCTTCGGGAGGCCGTGCAAGGCCTTACGGAAGAACAGCTCGAGACCCCGTATCGTCCGGAGGGCTGGACCGTCCGGCAGGTGGTGCATCATCTCCCCGACAGCCACATGAATGCGTACATCCGATTCAAGCTGGCGGTCACCGAGCAAGAGCCGACCGTGAAGCCGTACGAGCAGCAGCTTTGGGCGCAGCTCGCCGATGCGAAGAGTGCTCCGGTCGAATTGTCCCTGGCGCTGTTCGACGCACTCCACCAACGATGGGTCCTGTTCCTCAAATCGCTCAAGCCGTCTGATTTCTCCAGGACATACAATCACCCGGAAAGCGGCGTGTCAAATCTTGACCGGCTTCTTCAGCTGTACGCGTGGCACGGCCGCCACCACGTCGCGCATATCACATCGCTGCGGGAGCGGATGGTCTGGAAATAGCTTGTGGCTTTGATCATCATCCGTTTCGCACGCCTCAAGTCACATCGCACAACCTGGGCTCCGTCCCGACCCTCGTATGAAGACAACAATCCGCCAGGCAACCGGCAATGACGCTTCGGCCATCGTACGGTTCAACATGTTCATAGCCGAAGAAACCGAACACTTTCAACTCGATCGCGACCGGCTCGGCAAGGGAGTGGAAGCAATCCTGAGTGATTCCTCCAAAGGAGTTTATTTTCTTGCAGAGCTCGACGGCAACGTCGTCGGCCAACTCATGATCACCTATGAATGGAGCGACTGGCGGAACGGAAACTTTTGGTGGATCCAGAGCGTCTATGTCGACAGGCCCCACCGGGGCAAAGGGGTTTTCCGGTCACTCTACCAGCATGTCTATGATCTCGCTTCCCAGCGCGAAGATGTGTGCGGCTTTCGCTTGTACGTCGACAGCCAAAACAAGCGCGCCAAAAACACCTACGAGCAACTTGGGATGAAGGAAGCTCGTTACGAGTTGTACGAGATCGATTTTGTCCTGAAAGAGCCAGCGCGCTTTTCTTAAAGAGAAGGGATTGAATTCATGACTTCCTGCTGTACCTCGTCCGCAGCTTGCAGCGGCAACAACTTGTTTTTCTCCCGGTGGTCGAATTCCTACGGCAAACGGTTCCGACGCAAGGGTCTCGAGAAAGCACAGAAGCGGCTGCTCGAGGGTGTACGATGTGAGCCGCTCCAGGCGCGGGAGGTGCTCGACATCGGCTGCGGCGTCGGCGCCCTCCATCTCTCGTTGCTGAAAGAGGGGGCGGGACGATCGATCGGTGTGGACATGTCGGAAGGGATGATTCGGCAGGCTCAACAACTGGCCGCCGAACTCGGCATCCGAGAAAAAACGAGCTACCTCCTTGGAGATTTTGTCACACTGGCGGACCTGCTCCCGGAAAGCGACATCACGCTGCTCGACAAGGTCGTCTGCTGCTATGAGCAACTCGATCCTCTGATCGAAAAATCCACCGTCAGGACAAACAGGATTTACGCACTGACACATCCGCGCGACAGTTTCCCTATCCAGGCGGCGTTCAAGACGCAGATCTTCCTTGGGAAGCTCTTTCGCTGGAGCTTTCACCCTTTCTGGCACGACTGGGAACGGATGAAATCGCTCATTTGCTCGAAGGGATTTCATTTGATCTACGAAAATTCGACGCTTGTTTGGAACGTTCTCGTCTTCAAGCGTACCTAGGAAGATTCCCGAAGTCCCCGCAGCCAAGCGCCAGTCCGTGACTTTGGGACCGTCACCCGGATGAGACATGGAACGTGATGATATCTCGCGACTCTTGGGTCGCGCGTTTCGGTGCCCTTCGTTGACTGCACCTTCAAAAATGGCTACCTTTCAATTGTTCCGGACAAGCTTATCCTCTGGGAGCGGCTGAAGGCCATGATTTTCTCTATTCTCGGTCCGCCAGGTGGCGATGCGATGAAGATGCTCGCCTGGCTGATCGCGATCATGGTAACCTTGTGGGTTCTTACGGTGGCCTCCAAGTGGCTTGCTGAGAAAATCTGGAAAGGAAAAGCAAGGATGCTCGACACGCTCGGCGACTACAAGACGGTTGTTGCGCAAGCGTTGCCGCGACTCTTGAGAATCTCGGATGCCGAGAGCGACGTCCACCCCTCACCGGAGAAATGGTCGAAGAAGGAGATCCTGGGCCACCTCATCGATTCCGCCAGCAACAACCACCAACGCTTTGTGAGAGCGCAGCTGAGCAGTGAAATCAAGCTGCCGGAGTACGAACAGGAAACGTGGGTGAGAACGCAGGGATATCAGGGCGAATCGTGGGAGAACCTTGTTCACCTCTGGAGGTTGTACAATCTCCATTTGCTGCACGTCGCCGAAGCGATTCCAGACGACCGGCTGAAGAGCCGGTGTTTCATCGGAGAGAACGAACCGGTAACGCTCGAATTTCTGGTGACCGACTACGTGAGACACGTGAAACATCACCTTGACCAGATATTTTCGTAACGAGGCCGTCTCGCTCAGCGCATACCGACGGGATCATCGACAGTCCATCGCGCTCATCCTCCACACCCCCTGATCCGCCGTGCGTCTCGCAATCATCTCCGACATCCATGGGAACCTCGAAGCGCTGACGACCGCACTCGAGCTCATCAAGAAGCATGCTGCCGATGAAATCGTCTGCCTCGGCGATGTCGTCGGCTACGGCGCGAATCCAAATGAATGCCTCACCATTGTTCGCGAACGGTGCAGCGTGATCCTCCGCGGCAATCACGACGCGGCCGCTGTCGATCTATCGGTCGCGGACCAGTTCACCATCAACGCCCGCCTTGCCGCCATTTGGACGAACAACGTTCTGCTCAAGGAGAATAAAGAACTCCTGGAGACCCTTCCTCTCACAAAGTCCCGCGGCGACATCCTCCTTGCGCACGGATCGCCGTACGAGCCTGAGGAATGGCATTACATCATATCAGAGTATGAAGCCAAGGAGGCGTTCCAGGCCTTCGCCGAACAGCTCTGCTTTGTGGGGCACTCCCACATACCGGTGATCTTCTCAGAGAAAGGAACGACCGCCCTCGTCGCACGGGGGGACCGGTTCATCATCAATGTGGGCAGCATCGGGCAGCCTCGCGATGGGAACCCCCAACTCAGCTTCGGGATTTTCGACACGAGCTCGTGGACATATGAGAACATCCGCGCCGAGTACGATATTCCCGCGGCAGCGCAGAAGATCAGGAAAGCCGGACTTCCGCGTGCACTTGCCGATCGCTTGATGTTTGGAGTTTAGGGGGGCTTGAGCCAGGGAGGGAGGGCGCGACGTCCTACTGAGTCGTCAACACCGCCAACAGCTTTTCCTTCTTCATCGTCGAGGAGGCAACACAGAGGGTTCCGTTCACCGTCCAGACGACTACGTTGCAGTTCGGGTGATTTGGGTCGGTGTACCAACCGGATTTCGCGAGCGCAGTTTTCGCTGCCGGCGGAAGCGAGAGCTTCGGACCTTTGAGCGCTTCGTCCTGGCTGACCTGATAGACGTACAACATCTCGCCCCCGATCTTGTAGAGCACGTGAGCGACTTTCACTCCTTCATACTCGGACCAGATCGCGCTGTACGAATCGCAGGGAACCTTTAAGACGTTTACCGTAAAGTCCACATTGTTTCTCTCGAAGAAGTCCGCAATGCTTTCCGGAGAGCAGGCTACGAGGGCGGGCTGAAACTGGCCGGAACGAATGAGAGCAAAGTTCTTGAACGTGAGATTGATGACATCATTCGGCGCGTTATGCGCGCTCATGTCATAGGTGGACTCGTTCGGAAGCGTCAGAAGCACGATGAACGCGGCAAAGACCACCCCGCCGGCCAAAGTCGGAATAAGGACCCCGGGTGAGAGGAGCCTCTCAATCCATCCTCCCGCTCGTCCAAGGGACTCGCGATAAGCCTGTTTGAGGGATTTGCCAACAGATGCCCGGACTGAGTCCGGCGTGACGGCATATGCGATGTGTTGCTGGACGACTTGCTTCGAAAGCTTCTCCAACTCGTAAGCGTTGCGGCATCTGCGGCAACCCTCCAGGTGCATCCGAAACTCCTGCTCAACGTCCGCCGGCAGAACCCTATCAATGGCATCGCCAAAATACTCTTCAACAAGACTGCATTCCACAGCACAACCTCACTCAACCGTGTAACAAGGATGATCCATCATATTCCTCAGTCAGACTTAATAACCCCCTGTTTCTTAGCATACTCATACAGCTTCGCCTGCAGCAACTTCCTCCCCCGGTGCAACCGGGACCGTACCGTGCCGATCGGGCACTCGACGAACTCTGCGATCTCCTCATACGTCAGTCCTTCAATGTCGCAGAGAATAACCACGGTGCGGAAATCATCTGGCAGGCTCTCCAACGCCCTCGTAACCTCATCACCGAGCAAATTACCGAAGAGTTTTTGCTGAAGATCGTTCGGGTCTGTTGACTCAGCCCGGATGGTATTGTAGAAGTTTTCGATCTCATCGTAGTCAACCTTGTCCGGCTCTTTCGTTTCCTTCCGGTACCGATTGATATACGAATTCTTCATGATGCGAAAGAGCCATGCGCGTATGTTCGTCCCCTTCTCGTATTTATCCCAAAACCGATAGGCTTTGAGATAAGTCTCCTGCAGCAAATCTTGCGCATCATTTTCGTTTCCCGTGGTGCGGAGAGCAAAGTTGTAGAGCACATCCATATGAGGCAGGGCTTCTGCCTCAAACTCCGCTTGCTTTTTCCGCGTACCGCGGGATACGACTGCTACCAAAGGTAGAACCATGGGTTGCCTTCAAAGTTCCCAGTCACACGAGCCTCCAACAACTGCCGGGGAAACCATGGCAACCTGCTGTCTGAACACCAATCATTCGGTTCGAGTTCCGAGCAGGAAGGGTTCCGGGAGGTTACTTTCTCAAAGGCCGTGAGGTGTAAGTCGGAGGAAAAAATCATTCGTTGAAATTTAACAAAATCCTGCAATCTTAGCAAGCGGGGCGAATCTTGGGAACCATTCCTACTTCCTCGATTTCAGAAGATCGATCTCCTCCGTCGAAACCTGCTGGTCGATTTCTCTGATCAGATCGCTGACCTGAGCATGACGCAGATCGAATTCTTCAAACGACACAAACGTGCTGAGATCCCCGATATCGACCACCTTTCCCATTAGCTTCCTCACGCCTGTCTTCGGATCCACCTCTTCGTCGACATTGATGCCGATGTCGACGGTGACGGCCGGTGCACGATCATCGGTCTTCAACATGGTGTTTCGAAAGATGAGGTCGTACATGTACTTTGTATTGAACGGAAGTTCCTCGTACACGCTCACGTTTGCGTGTTGATATTCTCCTGTCGCAAGAGCATGGAGCGTCGTCAGCAGACCGACGTAGTTCAGCTTCCGGAGAAACATCTTCTCTGGATCTCCGGGCCACCCTCCTGACTCCACCAGCACGGTGCTCGTCCCCCACTTCTGCACATTGTCTCCAAAGGCGCGCGGCTCAAAGGTATCATCGTATTTCGAGACATTCTTTGGAATGAACTTCCGCAAGACCGCGGCAAACGTCGCCGCAACCTTCATCGCTTCCGATCGAACACGATTCAAGGACCTCGATTCATCGAATGCCGGCGCAAGCAGTGCGATGCCGCTCACCTGTTTCGTGTTCCCCACTGTCGTGCGCGGATCCTGGTCGTGAAGATTGAACCCAAACTCCGGCCGATATCGGTCGCACACTTCCTTCAAAACGCGCGCCTCCGGCGTCCTCAATGCCAAGGCATCGCGGTTCATATCGACCAGCTGCGCCGTCCGGCGCTGGAACCTCTCGGCGCCATCGGGATTCAGCATAGGGACCATCAAGAGCGTTAATTGATCCGAGATTGCCGTCGCGACGGGATGATCAGCGGTCTTCACGAAAAAGCTCAGCATATCGAGCAGCGCCATCGTGGCTGTCGACTCATCGCCATGCATCTGAGACCAGAGCAACACCTTCGTCTTCCCGCGACCGAGCTTCAACAATGAGATCGGTCGTCCCTCTGCCGACTGTCCGATCGGCGTTATCTCAAAGACGTTCGACGCGCGGAGCGGCTCGAGCCACCGCAACATAGTTGCCTGCGTGAAGCGCCGCGACGAAATTTCTGCGAGCCGATACGTGGTATATGTATCGGACAATTCGCGCGCAATCTTCGCCTGTCCTTGCGCGCTCGTGACAGAGCCAGTGCTCATGAAGGAAACCTACCCAGGAGTGTTGAGGGACGCACGCGCGCTTGGAGTTGTCGTTGTTCCATGATGGCCCTGCTGCAGCCATCCGGCTTGCTAGAAACTCTGCCAAGATAAGGGAATTTTCACTTACTCGCATGGGGCGCCGGGTGCCCATAGAAAGCAAGGAGGTCGGACGTTTCGTCCGACCTCCCATAGTTTGATCGTCTGCTCGTCGTGCGCCCTGCAAGGAGCGTCTTGTATACCTCAGAACGGTCTCGCGAATCGGAAGATGAAGCGAGCCGGCTCGCTTCGATCGGTCCGCCACACGAACGCCAGCCTGAATGAGCCGCTCCGCGTCGCCACACCCACACCGACATCGTGTTTGAATTCGGAAAACTTGACGTCGCTGAATCCCTGACTCCACGTATCGCTCGGCGCGGCCGTTCGCATGAGGCCTGCGTCGGTGAGAACCAAGAAGTTAATATCACGCAAGAGCCCGCTTGGCCAGAAGTCGAGATCACCCAGAAAATCACTACTGATGATATACTCTGCATTGAGCAGAATCATCCTGGTTCCAACCTCAGACTTGAATGGATAGCCATTGAGCGTGCTGAGGCCGCCAATTTCGAATGTCTTCTGGAGTGGGACGGTTCCCTCTGTGGTCCCGACACGAAGACGCAGGTTGACGTTGTCGTAACGCGCCAGGGGCTGGTACCGGCGAATATCGGCAACGTACTGGTTGAATCCGAAATCACTGCCGAAATTTCTGTCCGCAAACTCACCCGTCACAAAGATGCTCCACCCCTCCGGGCCATAGATGGTTTTCGTTACGGTGCTCAGCCCGGCCGAAGCCAGGATGCTCCGCATTTCCCCCTCATCGATTTCAGGATTGGCCCGGAACCTCTTGTCGCCGCCGAAGATCGACCATTCGGTCCGGTTCTCCATAGACCGATACCGGTCAGCCAGGTACTCTACTTTTACCTGACCTGTGAGAAAATCCTGCTGTACCGCGTAGTCCGCGCTGATACCGTATCCCATCCGGCGGAAGTAGTCACGGTAGTCCTCGTGAATCAAGATGGCGGCAGCCGTGTTTTCCCCCACGCCGATGATCCAGCGATCCTTGCTGTCCGTCAGATTGTGGCCTTCCACCCCGATTTCAAACAACTGACCTTCGTCGAAGGCAAACTGACGGCTGATGCCGAGATTCCCCCTCCAACCGCGCGACTTGAATCCGTACCCGAACGATCCGTAGGCGGCGTATGATCTCCTCGCGTCCCAATAGTACTTTTTGTCGGATCCCACGCCGAGGAACAGGCCTTCTACCCTGTTGTAGCGGAAGATAAAATTGTCGAGATCGGTCGTCTCACGCACCCAGCTCGCGTTCAACCTCGTCGACGACCTGGTGAATTTTCTCTCGGTCTCGCGGTAGGCTTTCTCGGTCGAGCTCGTCTTGTCAATGTACCCGTCGATTCTCGCCGATTCATCCTTCATGACCTCGCCGTTGATGACCTTTGCGTTTCCGGTGATATGACCGTCATCTTTCAAGTAGAGGTCCCCGCCGACAACCAGAACGTCACCGTCGACCTCGCCGTACACCGTCAGATCCCCCGCTTTGACCACGACGTTCGAGCGAATCGTATCTTGCTCGTCGATGACGGTGCTTCCTTCATAGGTCAGGTTGTCATCTTCACGAACCGGCGCCGCCGAGCGGACTTTCTTTGTCCGCTTGGGAGGGATGGTATCGCCGACGAGAATGTACTCGTCGTTCCGAGCACCCCTCAACCCCTTCGTAATGCTCTCGATGAAATTCTCGACAGCCGTGCTGATCCGTTCGCCGAGCTCCTCACGGTTGTCCCGGTCTGAGTTTCCCTGCTGCTTCGATTGCGCGCCGACGGTCGAGGTAAAGAAGAGGATGCTCGATACCAGGAAGATCGTGTTCATGATTGATTTCATAAGGCCACCTTTGGTATAGACTTTGCCTCTCAAAACTACGCTGATTCCGGGGAGAAAGTTTCGGCCTCAATATGGTCATTTTCAGCCTGTCGGTGGGATTGACATCCTATAATTTCCAAACATTGAGAATTTTCTTATATTGGCCTCGAGCTTGAAATCCTGAGGGTATCTATGCGCTTAGCAATCAACATCGATCACATTGCCACACTCCGAAACGCCCGCGGCGGATCGGAGCCGGATCCTGTCGAGGCAGCTGGGGTTTGCGAAGCCGCGGGTGCACTCGGTATCGTCTGTCATTTGCGGGAGGATCGCCGCCACATCCGCGATGCCGATGTGCACCTCCTGCGAAAGACGATCAAGACGAAGCTCGATCTCGAGATGGCCGCAACCGACGAAATCATCAAGATCGCGATCGAGGTGAAACCGGCCTTCGTCACACTGGTTCCCGAGCGGCGCCGGGAGCTGACGACGGAGGACGGACTGGATGTGAAGGCAAACAAAGCTCACCTTGAGGAGACGATTGGGACGTTTCATCGGCACGGCATCAAGGTCAGTCTCTTCATTAATCCGGTTCAGGAACAGATCGAGCTCTCGAAATCGATCGGCTCCGATATGATTGAGATTCACACCGGGGAGTATGCCGAGGCGCGCGACGAACAGGAACGTCAGAACCAACTCGCGCGCGTTCAGCACGCGGCCCGAAGCGCCAAGTCGCTCGGCCTGGACGTCCACGCCGGTCACGGGCTCAACTATGGGAACGTCACTCCGATCGCCGCAATCCAGGAGATCGACGAATTGAGCATCGGTTACGCCATCGTTGCGCGCGCGATGTTCGTCGGCTTGGATCAGGCGGTACGAGAAATGCTCCGCCTCGTCCACTAATTTCTCTGAAGCACATCGGGAAGCGAATGATCCCGGGGAGGTACTCATGCGACCGTTATCGGCTATCTTCTTCAGTCTCCTCATCCCCTCGCTGGTCCTGGGCCAGGGGAAATATCCGTCATATTATCAGCAGAGCGATTTTCTTCTAACGTCACCTGGGGCGATGACGTTCGGCCTTTACGGCTTCGACAACCCGGCGCTCCCTTCGCTGCTCCGTGAACCCGACTTCGCGTTCCTCTGGACGGATCAAACCGGCAGATGGAATGATTTCAACCACTGGGGATTTTTCGCTGCAGCACCGCATGTCGGATTCGGCCTCATCCATCAGAAAATCGGCTCCCTCTACGTCACCGACTATCGCCTTTCGCTCGCGTCGGGTAACAGGACCGTGAGCTTCGGCATTGGCTATGGCTGGTCAACCGGGTACACGCGCACGTTCAATCGGTCGAGCCTCGTTACAGTCGGAAGTTTGTTTCGACCGGGTTTCTTTCTCTCATTGGGGCTTGTCGGCACGTTCGGCATGCAGAGCACCACCACCAACGAGGGCATGGTCGACCTTGCCATTCGACCCTTCAGGAGCGAGCTGCTCACGCTCTTCAGCGACTACGCTTTGCAGAGCCGACAAAGCCTTGCCGATGGCCATTGGAGCGCCGGGGCCGCACTCGAGGCTCTGCCCGGAATCCGGATCACAGGGCGCTATTTCGATTCGAAAGGGTTCGCCCTCGGCGTCCAGTTCAGCCTGGGCCGCGTCGGCCTGACAACACAGGCTCATTATGACGAGAATCGACAGTATGGCTACAATACCTACGGAATCCGGCTCGGTGCGTTCGACCGGACGCTGTTGAAAGGGCACGGGACCAGTTATCTCGATCTGAGCTTGCTCGGGCCCCTCAAGTACCAGCGATATCAGCTTTTCGACAGGTCGAACACGCTCGAAGGGCTCCTCGAAACCATCGACGCAGCCAAAGAGGATCCGGCCGTTGCCGGGATTTCCATCAACACCTCCGGCATGACCGCGGACAAAGAGCTTCTCTGGGAGATACGGGAAAAGCTGAGGGACTTCAAATCGACCGGGAAGCATGTAGTGATATTCATCGACCGCGTCGGGATGAATGAATATCACTTCGCCTCTGTCGCGGACAGGATCGTGATGGACACGCAGGGGATGATCCAAATCGGCGGGTTTGTCATGGGTCGCACGTACCTCAAAGGGACGCTCGAGAAGGTTGGGATCGGGTACGATGAGTGGCGCTTCCTGAAGTACAAATCCGCTTACGAGAATCTCTCCCGCGACAACATGTCCGACGCCGACCGGGAACAGCGGCAGAAGCTTGTCGACGATTCCTACAGGCTCGCCAAAGCGGATATCTGCACGGGTCGAGGCTTTACTCCGCAGCAGTTTGACAACATGATCAACGACGAGGTTGTCTATCTCCCGCAGGACGCTCTCGCGAAGGGCTTGGTCGACACTCTGGGGAGGTGGGAGACCGTCAAAGATATCATCGGGAACCTAGAGGGTGGGGAAAAGAGATTCGTCGGCGCCGGATCGCTGGAGAAATTTATCCAGCCGACCGATAACCGCTGGAGCGAGCCTCCGAAGATCGCCGTTGTCTACGCGCTGGGTGCCTGCGCCATGGATCAGGGCACTACAGCCCGGAAACTGGTTCGCGACGTCCAGGCCGTCGTCGACGATCCGAATGTGAAAGCCATCGTGCTGCGCGTCGACTCCCCCGGCGGAGATGCGATGGCGTCCGATTACATAGCGGAAGCGTTGAAGAAAGCCAAAGGAAAGAAACCGGTCATTGTTTCGCAGGGGGCCGTTGCAGGCTCAGGCGGGTACTGGCTCTCGATGTACGGCGATACGATCGTCGCCGCACCCACGACGATCACCGGCTCCATTGGCGTCATCGGCGGGTGGGTCTACAACAAGGGAATAAAGGAAAAGTTGGGGATGTCCACCGACTATGTCAAGATAGGCGAGCACGCCGATCTGGGATTCGGCTTCACTCTGCCTTTCATCGGCCTGGGCTTACCCGACCGTGACCTGACCGAGCCCGAGCGGTCAAGAATGGAATACACCATCAAGACGATGTATAATGAGTTCGTTCGCAAGGTGGCCGATGGACGGAAAAAAAACCCGGATCAAATTGAGGCCATTGCCCAGGGCCGGGTTTGGTCGGGGTACGACGGGTTGAAGAACGGCCTGGTGGATGTCCTCGGCGGTCTCGAGACAGCAGTCGACATCGCCAAAGAGAAGGCCGGTATCCCTCGAATGCAGGAGGTAACGATCCTCGAGCTCCCGAAAACGGGATTGATCGATTTCAGCCGGTTTATCCCCCGGTTCTTCGGGCTCGAAATCAAGGAAAAGGATGCGGTTCTGGCACATCTGCAATTCGTCTTGGCACACAACGGTCAACCGATGCCCATTTTACCTCTTGAAGACATCGATTTCTCGCGTCTCTACTGACGCCACTTTTACGGCATTCTGCCTGACAAGGGAGGATTTCACAATGACGAACGCACGCACTCTATTCATTTTCCTCTTCCTTTTCCCCCTCGCGGCGCTTTCCCAGGTTGGGTTCCCGCCGTTCACCAACGACTTTCCCCCGGAAGAGTTCGCTCAGCGGCGCGGCGGGGTTTATGATGCCATCGGGATCGGCGCCGTCGCACTCGTGCAGGGCGCGCCGAGCCCCACCGCCTACGTCCGGTTCCGACAATCCAATGAATTCTATTATCTCTGCGGCATCGAGGTCCCCCACGCGTACCTTCTCCTCGACGGTACCCAGAGGCGCGCCGCCCTGTACCTCCCCCATCGAAACCAAGGTCGAGAGCGAAGCGAGGGCAAGCTACTCTCCGCTGAGGATGAGGCGCTCATCAATCAGCTTTCCGGCATCGACGCGGTTTACGGCCTTGATCTTCTCGCTGAACACCTCGGCCGCCTCGCAAGAAACAGCTCCGTGAAAAGCCTGTATACGCCGTTCAGTCCGGCCGAGGGCTTCGCGACCAGCCGAGACCTCGCCGTGCGCTCCAACAATGACGTGATGGCCGATCCCTTCGACGGGCAGGCCTCCCGGGAAGATCGGCTTGTACAGCTTCTTCACTTGCGATTTCCGCAGTTTGAAGTACGTGACCTCTCTCCGATACTGGACAACCTGCGGTTGATCAAGAGCCCGCGCGAGATCGCGTTGATCAAGAAGGCGACGATCCTCTCCGGCCTGGCATTGATGGAATGTATGCGCTCGACGAAGCCGGGTATCATGGAGTACGAGCTCGACGCAGCGGCAAAATACATCTACTATCGACACGGCGCACAGGGAGAAGCCTATTTCTCCATCGTCGCAAGCGGCCCGAACGCTCTCCTCGGGCACTACCACGCAGGCAAGCGACGGATGGAGGACGGGGACCTTGTGCTGATGGATTTCGCTCCCGACTTCGGCTACTATATGAGCGACCTAACGCGCACGTGGCCCGTAAACGGGAAGTTCAGCGCTTCACAGCGTGAACTGTTCGTGTTCTACACCAGCTGCTACCGCGCGATCCTCAAGGCAATCCGGCCCGGTGCGACCGCTCAGGCCATTCTGCAGGATGCGGTGAAAGAAATGGATGGAATTCTGACCGGAACGAAGTTCTCCAAGCCGTCTTACGAGAAAGCCGCGAACTCCTTCGTCAGCGGTTTTCGAGCATCGGCGAGAAACCCGCGGGCCAGGTTAGGCCATTGGGTCGGCATGGCCACCCACGATGACGGGGAGGACAGCGGACCACTTCGGGCCGGCATGGTCTTCACCATAGAACCCGCGTTCAGCATTCCGGAGGAGCAAATCAACATCCGATTCGAGGACCTCATCGTGATTGGAGAGAGACGCGCCGAGATCCTCTCCGATTTTGTGCCCCTGGACGTCGATAGCATCGAGAAACTCATGCGCGAGCCTGGCTTGCTCCAACGCTATCCGCGCTCAGAGATGATGAAGTAACCAAGCGTCAGAAAGTTCTGCAACACAGAAGCGTCGCCCTATATGTGATCGCTCGTATCGTTCGTTTTGCTGCGGTGAGACGCAGCCACGATTTCTACCGCCACTGAACAGGGGGGTCTCAGGGAGAAGTATCACCCCGCCAGCAAGATCGCTTTTCCACCCCTTTCCCGTCCGGCATCGCCGATTCTCAGAATGATCAGCCGAAGGGCTCGCCTTCGCTGAAGGGCATATCCCCGCAGTCCGGCCAAACGATTCGGTGTGTTCCAGGCGCCTGTCGCAAATTGAAACATCGTCTCAGTTTGTTTCAGATACAGGCCGGTGATCTGGCTTGCCAATTCTGAGAAAGCGAGTATTTGCGGCCTGAAATCAATGAAACTCTGAGGTGGTACGTCCTTTGAACTACCCCCGGTAGTTCTCTTCCATTTTCTTGCGGTCTCACCTCGTCAAAGATGAACGAGTGAAAGGAGAGAGGGTAGCTCTATGAACACCGGTCAGACGCTTCTTACCATCGTGGCGATCGTGTTGCTGGGATCGAACGTCGTCAGCGTCAACAGAACGTTCGCGCAACATGGCGTCATCCTTCAGCAGACGGAGATCGGAATTTTCGGGATCTCTCTCGGGATGTCCATCATCGAAGAATCTCAGGGCAAAGCATTCGATCAGGCGACCGTGGACAGCGTAGCGGCGACGGTCAACGATTTGAGCACGACCCTGGGGCGAGAGTCCGGCGAGATAGCGCGGACCGACTTCAACGACTTCGATGACTACAACGGCTGGCGTGACACGATGTACGTGCAGGGTGTGGATCGGTTCAGGCGATGGGCTACCGTATGCTACGTCGACACATCGAACCTGGACGGCTCCTCCGCCAACCGAACGTGGCATAAGAAGCTTACGGTCTACGTGAAAGCCGACAACTCGCAAGATACGGTCAAGATGTCCTACATTTTCAGCTACTGGTCATTCCGGTGAGGTGACATCATGGGTGCTAGCACAATATTCGACATTGTGAGCTCAACGGTCGTGGGCTCTCTTCTCCTGCTGATGGCCCTGCGGCTCAATGCGCAGGCGGTGGAGACGAACGCCGTCTACCAGAACAACCTCAACCTTCAGCAAAGCATCGTTGCTTTGGTGGATGTGGTCGAATCCGATTTTCGCAAAATCGGCTACTGCAAGGATTTCCACAAGATTCAGCCCCCGAACATTGCCATCGTTTCCGCTGATTCCAATGCCATCAAGTTCATGACGGACGTTCCGAGCAGCCCGGGTGATATGGGCGACGGCGTGGTGGACACAATCGAGTACTACCTGGGACCGACCAGTGAGCTTGCAAGCACGCCCAACCCGGATGATCGATATCTGTACCGCATCGTCGACGGAAACAAGGGGAAAGGCTGGAACCTGGGTGTGACGCAGTTCAGCTTGAGGTACTACGATGCGCTTGGCGATACGATTCCTTTCCCGGTCCCGGATCCCAGGCTCATCTACACAATGGAAGTCAATATCTCTCTGGAGAGTCCGGCACCGCTGTTGAAATCAGAATACACCTCGGCGGCCGCGGACTCGGCAGACTACAAAGTGTACTGGCGGCAGATTCGCCTGGCATCACGAAATCTTCGAAACCGTTAAGGAGGGAGGCTCGTCATGGGTAAAGCATCGCTTTTGATGGTCATCGGGTTCAGCACTGCTCTGTTGATGATCGGCTCGAACATCTCCAAAGTCTCCAACAGCGCTATGGACAATTATCTGTCCTACTACAGATCCAGCATGGCACACGACATTGCCGCCGCAGGGACAAATATGGCCGCCCGAGCGCTCTGGGAGAACATGGCTTGGAAAGCTGGCTTTGGACGCAAGTCGTTCATGGGCGGAACTTTCCAGTCAACGGTCACCGACCTCGGCATGAACCAGGTCAAAGTTGTAACTACGTCGACGTACATGGATGAGACCTCTGTAATCTCCGTGATTCTGCAACCGAGCAGTTTTTCCCGGTTCGGCTACTACAGCGTCCAGGAAGGCAACATCTTCTGGATCACCGGCGATACGGTGTGGGGACCGATGCACACGCAGGACAACTTTCATGTCTCCGGCGACCCTGTTTTCATGCAGCGAGTGACATCGCTGAAGGGTCTGCAGAAGAACAACAAATCCGACCATCCGCAGTTCCTGGGCGGCTACGAGAGCGGGGTCAACGTCTCGCTCCCTTCGAATCTGACTCCACTCGTGAATGCTGCCGGCAATGGCGGGAAGCTCTTCACCGGCGGCGACTCCGTCTGCATACAGTTTCAGTCGAACGGCAACGTGAAGTGGAAACAGGGCGCGACCAATGGGTGGAATACCGACCCACTCTCGAGTTTCGCGCCGAATGGTGTCATCTACGTGCAAGGTGCAAATATGCACGTCTCCGGCACGCTGTCAGGCAGAGTGACCGTCGGGGCCGGTGGAACAAATGGCAACAGCAAACAAGGCAATATCTACATTGATGATGATGTAAAGCTGAATTCCAATCCACAACAAGGTTCGTCTTCGGACATGCTGGGACTGGTAGCTGAGAACGATGTGATCATTACGGACAACGTTGCCAACAAGAAAGACGTGGTAATCCAGGCTTCAGTGTTTTCCCGAAGCGGCAGTTTTGAAGCGGAGAACTACGACAAGCGTGCTGTGTCCGGCACGATCCAGCTTCTGGGAGGAATAATACAAAGCCAAAGGGGCCCCGTCGGGACTTTCAGCGGCAACCCGCCAAAACTCGTAAGTGGATATCTGAAGAACTATATGTACGACACCCGGTTCCTGTACGATGCGCCACCCTATTTCCCCACCACGGGAAACTTCGAGATCGTCTCTTGGTTTGAGTAGTTTCGTATAGAACGTTCACCAGGCTCGCCTCCCCCAAAGATCGCCCTCGCGGCGATCTTTTTTTGTACTCGCGTCTTGCGGAAACGTGCGCATGAGCGTGCGTCCCGTCACAGAGCAGAGGAACGCGTACGACGATCAAGACGTTATGAGCTGCTCTGAGGAATGTTCGCCCGCCATATTCGCCAATCTTTTCAGGAAGAAGTATTCGCGGGTTGGGCGGCTATTTATTGGTGGGAGGAGCAATTTCGGATGAGCCTCGTCGCGGCCGGCGACACCGGGCTTGATTCTTCCCGGCGAGCTGACGACAAAGTGTCTTGCAGCAATTGGCGAGTGTGAGAGGGGTCATTTGACGTTGTTCCGAAAATCGATTATAATGGCAACGTGACGGGGGGCCTCGCGCCCGCGCTCCCTACCGATCCGCTTCCGCGCCAACGAAGGCATACTCATCACTGAGTTCGAGGGAGGCACACTCCTATGAACACCGGCCAAACGCTCCTCACCATTATCGCCATTGTGCTTCTGGGTTCGAACGTCGTTAGCATCAACAGGACGTTTGCGCAGCACGGCGTGATCCTCCAACAAACGGAGATCGGCATCTTCGGCATCTCGCTCGGCATGTCGATCGTCGAGGAGGCCCAGGGTAGAGCGTTCGACGAGAACACGATCGACAGCCTTGCCCAGACTACGAATCAGCTCAGCTCAGCGCTCGGCCGGGAATCCGGTGAAACAACACTCCACACCGGCTTCGACGATTTCGATGATTATAACAGTTGGAGCGATTCCGTCTCCGTGCCGGGCGTTGACATCTTCAAACGATGGGCCACCGTTGTCTATGTAGACTCCACCAATCTCGACGGCACAGCGAGTGGACGGAGGTGGAGCAAGAGGCTGGATGTCTTCGTAAAAGGCACCAGCTCCCAGGACACGATGAAGCTCTCCTACATATTCAGTTACTGGTCATTCAGGTGACGCCATGGGTGCTAGCACAATCTTTGATATCGTCAGTGCGACTGTCGTCGGCTCGCTGCTTCTTCTGATGGCACTGCGGCTCAACGCACAGGCCGTCGAAACGAATGCCGTGTACCAGAACAATCTGAACCTTCAGCAGAACATCGTGGCGTTAGTCGACGTTGTGGAATCGGACTTCCGGAAGATCGGCTACTGCCGAGACTACACGAGAATTCAACCGCCGAACAGCGCCATCATCAGCGCCGATTCGAACTCTATCAAGTTCCTCACCGATATTCCGAGCAGCCCGGGTGATATGGGTGATGGCGTTGTCGACACGGTCTATTACTACCTCGGACCGACCAGCGAGCTTGCGAGCACGCCCAACCCAGACGACCGATATCTGTACCGGATCGTCAATGGAAACACTGCGAAGGGCTGGAACCTCGGTGTCACACAGTTTAGCCTGAAGTACTATGATGCGCTGGGGGACACGATCCCATTTCCTATCCCCGACCCCCGATTGATCTACACGATGGAAATCAACATCTCACTCGAAAGCCCCGCGCCCCTGACGAGGATCGAATATACAACGGCGGCTGCGGACTCGGCGGATTTCCGGGTGTACTGGCGGCAGATTCGCCTCGCCTCACGCAATTTGCGGAACCGATAAGGAGAGGAGCATACCATGGGTAAAGCGGCGCTTATTATGGTCATGGGATTCAGCACGGCACTGCTGATGATCGGGTCCAATATCTCCAAGATCTCGAATCGGGCGATGGACAATTACGTCCACTACTACAATTCCAGCATGGCGCATAACGTCGCCGCAGCGGGCACCAACATGGCTGCTCGAGCGCTCTGGGAAAATTTCGCCTGGCAAGCCGGGTTCTCCAACAAGAAGTTTGCCGGCGGCACATTCAACACCACCGTGACGACCGCCGGTGTCAACCAAATCCGGCTGACAACGACCTCGACATTCCAGGGTGAGACGGCAACCATCTCCGTGCTGCTCCAGCCCAGCAGTTTCTCACGTTTCGGCTACTACAGCAATATCGAAGGAAACATCTGGTGGATCACGGGGGACACGGTGTGGGGACCCATGCACACGCAGGACAACCTCCGCGTCTCAGGCGAGCCGGTGTTCATGCAAAGGACCACCTCGCTCAAGAGCATCATCTACGACCACGGGCCTCCCCCAAGGGACAATCCCAAGTTCCTGGGAGGATACGAAACCGGAGTAAATGTGAGCCTGCCGTCCGATCTCACCCCTTTGCTGACAGCGGCGAACAATGGCGGAAAAGTGTTCAACGGTCCGGACTCCGTCTATATTGAGTTTCAGTCGAACGGAAACGTGAAATGGAAGCAGGGAGCTGCCTCCCCGTGGAGTGTCGACCCCCTCTCAACGTTTGCCCCGAACGGGGTCATCTATGCCAACGGGACGAACGTCCACGTCAGCGGGACGATAAGCGGGAGAGCGACCCTCGGTGCTGGAGGAACGACCGGCAACAACAAGCGCGGCAATATCTTCATCGACGATGATATCTTCTATGCACATGACCCCGGCGCAGGGTCTTCCACCGATCTGTTGGGGCTCGTCGCGGAAAACAATATCCTCATCTCGGACAATTCCGCCAATAACAACAATGATGTTACGATTCAAGCATCGTGTTTCTCCCGTTCAGGCGGTTTCACGGCGGAGGATTACGGCAGCCGCGGTGTGGAGGGGCGAATCAAGCTCCTTGGTGGAATCCAACAGAACAAAAGAGGCGCGGTTGGAACCTTCGACACCGACAGACACGGCGACCCATATCTGAAGAACGGTTATCTGAAGAATTATCTCTATGATAGTCGGCTTATGTACGACGCACCCCCGTTCTTCCCGACAACCGGCAACTATGAGATCATCTCATGGTTTGAATAATCGGAGTTGAGACCGTCGTGGCTTGCGTAGCAGAGCTTTACAGAGATCGCCCCCGCGGCGATCTTTTTTTGATCCCCCTGAACTCTGTGCACCGGGTCAAGCAGTTTGTACTGGAAATTGCAGAAATTAGTATCAAGATTATAACCATCTGGCTAGTTTCCGACACAATCGCGGGGGCACACGGCATTTCACAGAAGTCCACCATCCATCGAGTATCCTCTCTTTAACGCCATGGCAACCAGTATCTATGATCTCCCGACCCCAGCACTGCTGATCGATCAGGATATCCTGGAGCGCAACCTGACGCGCATGCAGGATCGGGCAAATTCTCTCGGCGTCTCCCTCCGTCCGCATATCAAGACGCACAAGTGCATCGAGATCGCCAACCACCAGCTCGAGCTCGGAGCGCGGGGAATTACGGTATCGACTTTCTACGAGGCCGAACAGTTCGCGGCAAAGGGCTTCAATGACATCACCTGGGCGTTTCCTCTCCCGCCGGTGTACGCCCCGAAGGTCGTGGAATTGTACGAGAAATCTCGAATCCGCGTTGTTATCGACAGCCCGGAAGCGAAGGCAATCCTTGACGACATCGCGACCACGGCCGGGCAACGCATCCACGTCTGGCTCAAAGTTGACTGCGGGTACCATCGCGCTGGCGTGAACCCTCGTTCCGAGCTCGCCGAGTCGCTGCTTCAGTCGCTCAGCGAGTCGGGGACGCTTATTTTCGACGGGATCCTCAGCCATTCGGGCCAGGCCTACCTCGCGCGAAACCGGGCGGAAATCGTGGGCTATGCCGAGCAGGAACGCTTCATCATGGTGGAATTTGCAGAGAGAATGAGATCTCAGGGCTGCAAGATACCGACGATCAGTATTGGCTCGACACCGACCATGTGGGTTGCAGAGAGTCTCAAGGGCATCGACGAGATCCGGCCCGGCAACTATGCTTTCAACGATTACACACAGGTGATGCTGGGAAGCTGCGGTATCGGCGACTGCGCCCTGAGCGTGCTTGCATCGGTGATCTCCCACCAGCAAGGCGCTTCCCACTTTATCACGGACGCGGGCGCCCTTGCGCTCTCGAAAGACGTCGGACCAACCCACATCCGAAACGATATGGATATGGGAAGCATTTACGAGGATTACGACCGGAAGCGGCTCCACGCCCACGTCCATGTCCGCAGTCTCTCCCAGGAACACGGCAAGGTTGTAACGGCGGATACGCAGATTATCGAAGGGAAGTTCAAGATCGGGGACAGGATCCGGGTCCTCGAACACCACTCATGCCTCACCGCCGCGAACTTCGATCAATACCACGTCGTGAAGGGGGAAGAGGTCATCGATCGCTGGAAAATTCTGCGGGGAAGAACCTGATCCGGTCTCGGATGACGCGCGGCACCACGACCAAGAGGGTCACCATTGCGCCGAGGAGAAGAGAAACGATCGAGCTCACACGTTCCCGTCTTTGACATTCCCACAATAGCTTCGTACTTTGTCTGCCGTTCAACGGCTGCGAGCACTTTTAGCAGCTCTCTCACCCTCTGCTCGCCAGAGGTTCTCTTCGCACGCGTCACCGGTAAGCGCGGTAGTCCGCCGGATGTCCCTATCATGTTGACGCAATGTTCGCTTGCTCATGGGGCCAAAAGGAGATCCCCGCCCATTAAAGAGGCGGAGCCCTGACTGACGTGCTTGCACGCCTTCGGGTTGATTCAAATTTTCGACAGGTGGAGAAGATAGATTTTTTGAATCTTTAACAATATCTTTCGGGGTCGTCGAAGTGCTTGATGGGACAATGAGTTACGAGAATTTCAACTTCATCTACCTATCGGAGATCGTCGGGCTGCCGGTGTTCAGCCTCAGCAGCGGCAAGAGAATCGGTCGTATCATCGACCTCGCCGCGCGGACCAGCCACGTCTATCCGAAGATCACGGCCCTCATCACCAAGCTGAGGGACAAGAAGGTTCCCGTCTATATTCCGTGGAACAGCGTCCGGCTTACGGCTTTGAAGCGGCATGTTTCCGTTGAATACCCGCCGGAGTCCGACTACGGCGACGTCCACTCGATCGAAAACGAGATCCTCATCAAGGAAACGTTTCTGGACAAGCAGATCATCTCGACGTCGGGCTACAAGCTTGTCCGCGTGAACGATCTTCAATTGCTCATCGATAATTCGTCCAAGGAGAATCCGAACCTCTGGCTGGTCCATATCGATATCGGATTCAAGGGACTGCTGAGACGGCTCGGTTGGGCCAACGTCGCCAACGGCATCTTCCGGTGGGTCGTTTCCCGAGACATCAACGACAAGTTTGTAGCGTGGAAGCACGTTCAACCGACGACGACGACGAACGTCTACGGCTCCGTCCACCTCAAGACGGATACGTCGAAGCTCTCAACGTTTCACCCGGCCGACCTTGCAGACATTCTCGAGGACCTCGGGACCGACGAACGCATCTCGCTCTTTGAATCGTTCAACCCGAGCCTCGCTGCCACGACCCTCCAGGAAATGCCGATGAATGTCCGCGTCCAGATCGCGGAGACGTTAGAAACGGAAAAGCTGGCAGCCATCATCAACGAGATGCAAATGGACGAGGCGGTCGACTTGCTGGACGAGCTCTCCCTCGAAAAGCGCACGGCGGTTTACGCTGTGATGACGACCGAGAAGGTTTCAGAGATCAAGGAGCTTTCCAGGCTCTCCATCTACAGCGTCGGCAGCATTATGAACACAAACTTCATCACTGCGAAGGCCGCCCAGACTGTGCGGGAGGTGCTCAAAGCGGTCAAAGCCGAGAGCAAGAAGGCGGAGCTGCTCCACTACGTGTACATCATCGACGATGAGGAACACCTCAAGGGGCTGGTCACGCTGAGGCAACTGTTGATTACGAAGGGGACCACCCCCATGGCCTCAATCATGCGCGGCAACCTCATCTCCGTTCGAGTCGACACCGGCATCAAACACGTGGCCCAGTTGTTCTTCAAATACAATTTTCGAGCACTGCCCGTTGTGGACGAAGAGGAACGGATTCGGGGGATCATCTCCATGCGGGACGCCCTCGAATCGATCTTCCCCGAAATGAAGCAAGCATCCGAGGGATAGCATGAGGTTGCTTCAAAGACTGAAAGAACATCCGGCTCTTCGGAATCTGTTGATCTTCCTGAGCGTCGTCGGTCCGGGCATCATCACGGGGAGCGTCGACAACGACGCAGGCGGAATTACGACGTATTCGGTGGCAGGAGCACTCTACGGCTATAGACTCCTGTGGACGCTGATCCCGTCGTTCGTTGTGTTGCTGGCCGTTCAGGAGATGAACGCCCGTATGGGGATTGTCACGGGCAAAGGGCTGGCGGACCTGATTCGAGAGAACTTTGGGGCCCGGATTACGTTCTACATCTTCATTTGCCTGCTCATCGCGGATGTCGGCAACACGGCGACCGAGTTTGCCGGCGTCGCGGGCAGCATGATGGTGCTCGGTGTCAGCAAGTACGTTTCCGTTCCGCTCGCTGCGATCGCCGTCTGGATTCTCGTCGTCAAGGGAAACTACAAAATAGCAGAAAAAGTCTTTCTCCTCTTGAGCGTTTTTCTGCTTTCCTACGTTGTCTCGGCTGTCCTGGCAAAGCCCGACTGGGGAGACATCGGTGTCGCGTTGATCTCGCCGACCATCGAGTGGGATCATACCTATTTCATTACCGTTCTGGGGCTGGTGGGTACGACCGTCGCTCCATGGATGCAGTTCTACATGCAATCTTCCGTGATCGAGAAGGGTATCAAGATTGGCGATTACAAGTTCACGGTGTGGGACGTTGCGATCGGCTGCATCGCAACGATCGTTGTCGCTTTCTTCATCATCGTTGCCTGCGGGGCCACGCTCCACACCAACAATGTCACGATCACGGAAGCCAAGGATGCTGCGTTCGCGCTCAAGCCGTTTGCCGGAGCCCTCGCATCCGAGGTCTTCGCATTCGGCTTGTTCGCCGCCTCCATCTTCTCCGCCGCGATCCTGCCGCTGGCAATGGCTTTTTACATTTGTGAAGCATTCGGATTTGAAGCGGGGATCGACAAGAAATTCGCCGAGGCGCCGCAATTCTACACGCTCTTCACCCTGACCATCGTCATCAGCGTGACGGTTATTCTTCTTCCTAACGCGCCGCTGATCGCCATTACCATCTGGACCCAAGTGTTGAACGCGATCCTTCTGCCCATTGTCCTCGTTTGCATGATGATCATCGTGAACAAGACGGAGATCATGGGTGAGTACACGAACAAGCGGTATCAAAACATCATCGGCTGGTCGACGTCGATCCTATTGATCATCATGAGCGCCGTCCTAGTAATCTCAGGCTTTGGCCCGGGGTAACAGCGGCCTCCGTCGGCACCAGCACACAGCAAGAGCAACCAGAACAAGAGAGAAAACCATGACCTCCCTCGAGAAGAAAATTGTCCTCATCACCGGCGCGAGCAGCGGTATCGGCCTCGCGTGTGCACATGCATTTGCCCAACAAGGCGCCCGGCTCATTCTCACAGCCCGCCGAAAGCAAAAACTCGATGCTCTCGCAAAAGAGCTGAAGCAAGAGCACGGCACGGAATCGTGTGTCTTCGAGCTTGATGTGCGGAACCAGTCAGCGGTCCAGACCACTCTTCACAACCTTCCCACGGAATGGCAGGAGATCGAGGTGCTCGTGAACAATGCCGGGCTGAGCCGGGGTCTCAACAAGCTCCACGAGGGCAAGATCCAAGATTGGGAGGAAATGATTGACACGAATATCAAGGGATTACTCTACGCAACCCACCAGGTCCTCCCAGGGATGGTCGCAAGGGGCCGGGGGATGATCATCAACATCGGCTCCATCGCCGGGCACGAGGTCTACGTGGGAGGCAACGTGTACTGCGCGACGAAGCATGCCGTCGATGCGATTACGCGCGGGTTGCGCTGGGATCTGGTTGACACGCCGATCCGCGTCTGCACGGTCGACCCCGGCCTGGTGGAGACGGAGTTCAGCATGGTGCGGTTCCGGGGGGACGAGCAGCGAGCGAAAACCGTCTATCAGAATATCACACCTCTGCGACCTGAAGATATCGCCGAGATGGTTGTCTTTTGTGCCACCAGACCGGCGCACGTCGAGGTGGCTGAAATGATCGTTCTCCCGACGAGTCAGGCCTCCGCCTCTCTCGTTCACAGGACACCGAGCGCGAAACAATAGAACCCGCCGAGTGTTTGATGGTGAGACTGCGGCCGCATCACCCGGCCGCGGGCCTCACATCTTATCTTGCACGCTCTTCATTTTTTCTTCCATCGTCTGGTCACGATCTGTTCTCGTGCCGAACTTCAGCGTGCTCGAGATCCTCGGCGCCCCCATGCCGTGGATGATCTCATGGCATCGTTTGACCGCGGCAAAGACTTCATCCCATTCCCCTTCGATGTTGGTGCCGTACGCGTGGAGGTGGAATTTCAAACCCGCCTCTTGAAAAATCTTCTCGCACGCAGCGATGTAACGCGAGACGGACACTCCAACACCTATCGGAATGACACAAAGATCGGCGATGACCTTCATAGCTGATTCTCCTTTCGCAAGAGCATCTCTCCGTGGAAGTTGACAATTTGACGGTACAATATCAAACTTCGAGATGCTGTCATCGATTTCCTGGTTTTGGCAACGCGGGTTTGCAACAAAAGGAACTCTTTGCTACACTGCTCAGTAAAATCTGCGGGAGGTTCTTCAGGGAAAATCCGGAGCCTTTTTGTTATCCTCTCGGTGGAGAGAGAACTGAAGCGACTCCGCCGGGGTGCCCCCAGCGTTGGATATGGAAAAACCGCACTGTCCAAACTACGATGTCTGTCTGCTCGTGCAGACCCCAAATATCCTCTGCGATCCGCAACGAAGGGAGTTCTACCTCGACCGTTACTGCCTTCGGGGCAGCGATGCTTGGGAAGCGTGCAAGCGCTACATTGCGAAGAACGTCCTGAATTTTTGTCCCGATTTTGTTTTGCCCGATTCTCCCCTTTCACCTTCTGAGATCATCGACGAATTCGATCGCCTCTCGAATGGCGATCAGTAGATCAGCGAGGAAGTAAGCATGCCAACAATGGAAATTGATGGAAGGACATTTGAAGTAGATGGCGACGGTTTCTTATCAGATCCTTCTCTTTGGAATGAGGAAGTTGCCCGGTTGATAGCAAGACACGACGGCATTACGGAGATGAGTGACAAACACTGGGCGATCGTGAAGTTCATCCGCAAGAACTGGGAGGAAAAGGGGATGGCACCGATGATCCGTTCGATCTGTCAGGTGACTGGAGTGAAGCTCAAGGAGATTTATCAGCTTTTCCCCCTTGGTCCTGCACGCGGCGCGTGCCGTGTCGCAGGCCTGCCCAAGCCCGATGGTTGCGTCTAAGGGAGTCGGATCGGAATGACCTGGTACCACTCTCTGGCATCAGCTGCCCTCGTTGTCTGCCTGATAAGCCTGTCGTATCATTTCATCAGACTTCTCAGGTTGGGGCCGCCAAAGGATTTCTCCGTACGGAGAGGCAACTTGAAACCCGCGATCATCTATTCGTTCCTGGGAGCGATGAACCCGCGGAAGAAGGAATCTGCATACTTGCACCTCCCGACCTATGCAGCGGGGCTTTTCTATCACGCCGGGACCTTCACCTCGATCGTCCTTTTCTTTCTGTTCTTTTTCAATTTCCACATTGAGAGATCGTTACGGTGGGGCATTATCAGTTTGCTGGCGGTATCAGGAGCCTGCGGCATCGGGATCCTCGCGAAGAGAACGGCGGTGAGAAGGCTCCGGCACCTCTCCAACCTCGATGACTATGTAGCAAACATCCTCGTGACACTTTTCCAGTTCCTTACCCTTGCTTTGTTGGTGAAGGAAGTATTTGCTCCATTCTATTTCCTCTGCGTCAGCCTCCTGTTGCTGTATCTCCCGTTCGGGAAGCTGAAACATGCTCTCTATTTCTTCGCCGCGCGGTATCACCTTGGACTGTTCTACGGTTGGCGCGGGGTCTGGCCTCTCAGAAAGTCGTGAACGAACGGTATGGCCAGTCTTTCCACAGAAAAGCTCAGAGCGCTCCAAGTCCTGGCGGAAGTGAAGGACAGCCGGCTGGTATCGCACCTCAACAGCTGTGTTCACTGTGGATTGTGTGCAGAGAGCTGCATGTACTACGTTGCGACGAACGATGAACGGTTTGCCCCGGCGCTGAAAGTCGACCTTCTCTCTTCCATTTATCAGCGGTACTACACGTTCGCGGGCAAGCACTTTCCGCTCCTTGGGAACGCACGCGATCTCGATAACTTCACAACGAGCGAAATGGTGGATCTCTTCTTCGGCTCCTGCACACTCTGCGGGCGATGCACGACGCATTGCTCCATCGGTGTCGATATCACGTACCTGGTACGAGTAGGAAGGGAGATGCTTGCAGCCATGGGACGCGTTCCGGCGAGCCTGCAATCGACCGTCAACGCCGCCCTTCAGACGGGCAACAACATGGCCATCCCAACCGAGGAGTTTACGAGCACGCTGTCGTGGCTGGAGGACGAGCTCAAGGATGAGGTGAACGATCCCCAGGCGTCCATACCGCTCAACCAAGTTGGTGCAAACGTCCTCTACACATTGAATCCGCGGGAGCCCAAGTTTTTCCCGCTTTCCATCTCCGCCATGGCGAAGATATTCTATGCCGCCAACGAGAGCTGGACGCTCTCGACGTCGATGTATGATGTCACCAACTATGCGTACTTCTCCTGCAACCCCAAGGATGCGATCACCATCGCCAAGCGGTTGTACGAGGAGGTCGAAAGAATCGGCGCGAAACGCTGCGTGCTTGCGGAATGCGGCCACGGATCGAGAGCCTTTCGCTGGGAAGCGCCAAACTACCTTCAGAAGCGGTTTTCTTTCGAAACCCTGACTTCCGTCGAACTCCTGGCTGAATACATCCGCGAGGGCCGGATCAAGCTTGACAAAGAAAGAAATCGGGAGGTGATGACGCTGCACGATCCCTGTAACCTCGTGAGAGAGGGGGGCATCGTTGACGAACAACGATACGTTTTGAAGCACGCAGCGACCACGTTCGTTGAAATGACGCCGCATGGAGTCGACAACTTCTGCTGCGGTGGGGGCGGCGGCCAGCTCTCGATGAGCGAATACGGCGATCGACGCATGAAGATCGCCGAGATCAAGGCAGACCAGATCCGGAAGACGGGCGCTTCGACGGTCGTAACGCCTTGCCACAACTGCGTCGACCAGTTGATCCAGATCAATAACAAATTCAAGCTCGGCGTGAACATCAAGACGCTTGCTGAAGTCGTCGCCGATGCAATCGTACTAGAATAGTTCATCGTCAACCCATCAGACACACTGCGAATACGAGCCATGAGTGCATTAGTCTACCTTGACAACTCCGCGACAACGTTTCCCAAGCCCGAGGCGGTGTACGACTTCATGAATAGTTTCTACCGCAAGCACGGTGTTAACCCGGGTCGATCGGGATTTGATGCCGCACTGGAAGCGGAAGAGATCGTGATGAACACACGGAAACTGCTGGCAGACTTCTTCCATGCCGAGGGTGACCCAAACAGGTTGACCTTCAGTTATAACGCCAGCGATTCGCTGAACATGATCATCCAGGGCCTGGCAGAGAAGGGCGATCACGTCGTCACGACCATGCTGGAACATAATTCGGTCCTGCGTCCGCTCCATCACCTTCAGCTGAACGGCCTCGTCGAAGTCACCCATGTTCCATTTGACGACCATGGATATGTTCACCCCGACGACATCAAGCATGCCCTCCGCAAGAACACCAAGATGGTGGTGGTCAACCATTGCTCCAATGTCATTGGTACCATCCAGCCGCTTGCCGAGATCGGCAAGATCTGTAAACAGGCCGGCGTCTTTTTCATCGTCGATACCACTCAGAGCGCCGGGACCGTGCCGATCGACATGCAAGCGATGGGGATCGATGTGGTTGCCTTCACCGGGCACAAATGCCTCATGGGACCAACCGGCATCGGCGGCTCGTATGTCATGGAGAACGTACCGGTGAAGTACACCCGGTTCGGCGGCACGGGAGTACGTTCTGCGCAACAGACCCATCTCGAAGAATTTCCCTACCGCCTGGAGTGCGGCACGCTCAACCTGCTCGGCGTCGCAGGCTTGAACGCAGGAGTGAAGTGGGTGCTCGAGAACGGGGTAGATCGTTTGCACGCCAAGGAGATGGCGTTGTGGGACAAACTCCGGAAGCACCTTCAGGCCATCGAGAACGTCAAGACGTATTGTGCGGAAAGCACGCAAAATCATAATGCGGTACTGTGCTTCAACATCAAGAACTTCGAAGCCGGAGACGTCGGCACCATGCTCGACGTCGATCATAACATCGCCTGCCGCACGGGTCTGCACTGCGCGCCGAAAGTGCATGTAGGGCTGGGCACCGACAAAATTCACGGCACGGTGCGACTCAGCATTGGCGCCTTCAACACCGAGGAACACATCGACAAAGCCGTTGAGGCGGTGAAGGAAATAGCCGAGATCAGAAAGTAATCCTCTCTAGATGAGCACTACCTCCTCCACAGGGGAAATTCTCGGTCTGCGCTTGGGTAATCCATCGTCTTGCACGAATGGGTGAATCTCGACGTTTGGGCCAGCCTGCGAAGTCCTCAACGACAAAACGCTTCCCATTAAGCTCAGGATGTCTTAACTTCCCTCCTGCCGGGACTCGTTGATCCCGGACCCGGACAGCCTGCTTCGAGAGGCTGTTCCATCCAGCTTCACCCTTTTCGTCTTCGGCAATTTGAAAGCGCTGCCGTACCAGCCGTCATCGTTCGCAATGGCCGCTGATTGCAGATTGGAGGGGAGAACAAGTTCGCTGAGAGCGGGGTTTATGATTGAAGAATAACGGGGATCGATAGAAGAAGGAGTTGATATGTCAGTCGCGAAAGTAGCGCCGGAACGTCCTCAGCGCGAGGATCTTGAAGACTATTTTGGTCCGTTCCGCCAGCATATTGTCGGACACCATTATCCTGTCCGAACGCCTTATGGAGAGAAGGAGTTAGTCTACGCCGACTGGATTGCCAGCGGACGTTTGTATCGCCCGATCGAGGAACGGCTGCTCAGCGAGTTCGGACCGCTGGTCGGGAACACGCACTCCGAGTCGAGCAGTACCGGCTCCGCAATGACCCACGCCTACCACCTCGCACACCAGATTATCAAGAGGCACGTCCACGCAGGTCCGCAGGACGCGCTCCTCTTCGCCGGATTTGGAATGACCGCTGCGGTCACGAAGCTACAGCGTCTGCTCGGCCTCAAAGTTCCCGAACAATTCAAGGACTACTTCACGCTCCCTGAAGAGCTTCGGCCGGTTGTTTTCGTGACCCATATGGAGCACCACTCCAATCAGACAACGTGGTATGAGACTCTCGCCGACGTTCACGTGATCAAGCCCGATGCCAATGGGTTGATTGATATCGATGATCTCTACGCCCTGCTCGGCCGGTACAAAGACAGAAAGTTGAAGATCGGGTCCTTCATCGCCTGCTCCAATGTAACGGGCATTCAGACACCGTACCATCAGCTCGCGCGCATCATGCATGAGCACGGGGGGATTTGTTTCATCGACTTCGCAGCCTCCGCCCCCTATGTCGATATTGACATGCATCCCGCCAATCCTCTCGAGCGCCTCGATGCCATCACGTTCTCGCCGCATAAGTTTCTCGGCGGACCCGGAGCATCGGGAGTACTCGTGTTTGACTCGAGCCTCTATACGCTCAAATCGCCGGAGCAGCCGGGAGGCGGCACCGTGCTCTGGACGAACCCCTGGGGCGAGTATCGGTTTTTCCCAGACATCGAAGTACGCGAGGATGGCGGGACACCTGGGTTTCTCCAAGCGATTCGGGCGGCGATGGCTGTCGAGCTGAAAGAAGAGATGGATCCGCAGAAGATGCTGGAGCGGGAACACCGATCGGTTTTGAAGACTCTCCGTGGGCTGCGCGAGATTCCCGGCCTCACGGTCCTCGCTGACAACATCGAAGACCGGCTCGGCGCCATTTCGCTCTATCTCGAGAACATTCACTACAATCTTGTCGTGAAGCTGTTGAACGACCGGTTCGGGATTCAGACGCGCGGAGGGTGCTCGTGTGCCGGGACGTATGGACATTACCTGCTTCATGTCGACAAGTACGCATCGAAACGGATCACGGATAAGATCGATGAGGGGGATCTTTCGATCAAGCCGGGATGGGTGCGCCTCTCGCTTCATCCAACGACGACGGATGAGGAGATCGACTACATTCTTGATGCTGTGCGCGAGATCGGACGAAACGCGAAGCAGTGGGAGCGTGACTACACCTACGATCCTCACACCAACGAGTACACACACAAGCTCGATCGAGGCGAGCTACGACAGAAGGTTCAGGGGTGGTTCAGGTTCGAGTCTTAAGTTCCAAGTCTTGAGTTTCAAGTTTTGAGTTTTCAGTTTCAAGTTTTCAGTTTCGAGTTATCTTCTTCTCACTCCTTACTTCTTACTCTTTACTCCCTACTGCTTTTTTTATCCCACCTACTTTCCCTCATACATCACCTTCCCACCGACGATTGTGTAAAGCACCGTTGTAGTCGGAATCTCATCGTCTGGAACGGTCATAATGTCTTTTGAAAGTACCGTAACGTCGGCCAGTTTGCCCGGCGTGAGCGAGCCTTTGATGTTCTCCTGAAAGGCTGCGTACGCCCCGTTGAGTGTATATGATTTCAGCGCTTCGGCACGGGTCATACACTGGTCAGGATAGAAGAGCGAGCCGTCCTTGAGCTTGCGTGTGACGCTGGCATAGAAGCAGGGAATGGGATTTACATCCTCCACCGGCGCATCGGTACCGTTGGCCACGATGGCACCCGACTTCATCAGCTTTTGCCAGACGTATGCTCCCTCCTCGGCCCGTTTCGCTCCGAGCCGGGCAAGAACGAAAGGTCCATCCGACGTGCAGTGAATTCCCTGCATCGCGGCAATGACGCCGAGCTGGCCGAAGCGGGGGATATCCGACGCACTCAAATGCTGGGCATGCTCAATGCGCCAGCGGAGTCCCTTTTTGTCCGGATGGGCTTTGAATGTTGACTCGTAAATATTCAGTGTTTCCCGATTCGCCCGATCACCGATAGCGTGCACGCAGAGCTGGAAGCCATTCTGGATGGCGATCTCTGCCGCCTCCCTGAGTTCGTCGAGCGGCGTTACATTGAGGCCGGTGCTTGTTGGGAGATCGCTGTACGGCTCCAGCAGCCAGGCGCCGCGTGAACCGAGGGCACCATCCATATAGCACTTGATCGCTCGCACCGTCAGGTGCTTGTTCCCATAGTCGATGATCTTGTACGCGGCAAGCTTGCTTCGCAGCTGGTCGTTGCTCGCCCTCACCATCACCCAGAGCCTCACTCCCATCTTTCCCTCATCGATCATCTTCTTGAACAGGTCGATCGTCGCGAACGATGAACCGGCATCCTCGAAGGTCGTGATGCCCTTCTTCAGACAATCCTCAGCGGCGAGCATCGCCTGTTTTCGAGCCTGGGCATCGAGTTCCTCTGGGCTCATGGCTGCTCGCGCTTTAGCAATCACCTTTGAGACAAGCCCCTGCGCGGTTTCCCGGAGGAGCCCTGTCGGATTGCGGTTCTTGTCCCTCAGAATTTCCCCGCCGGGCGGGTTTGGCGTCGATTTAGTAATGCCGGCAAGCTGCATCGCTTTAGCATTCACGAAACCGGCGTGACCGCTCGCGTGCGTCAGCATCACAGGATTGTTCGGGGATACTTTGCTCAGCGACGTGTGCACTGGAAACCCCTCAACGTTCGGCGTCGGCCTCCTCTCCCACTTCTCCTGATGCCAGCCCCGGCCCAAAATCCACTGGCCCGGCTTCGCTTTCTTGACCGCGTCCGCCACCATCGCCACGATCTCGTCCCAGTTCTTCACTTTTGTCAGGTCGAGGTTCATCTTCGCCTGACCGATGCTCATGAAATGAGCGTGTGCATCGATGAAGCCTGGGATCGCGAGTCTTCCCTTCAGGTCGATCACCTTCGTGTTCGGGCCGACGTAGAATTGAATTTCCTTGTTTGTGCCGACGGCGACGATCAGATCACCGCGGGCAGCGAGCGCCTCGGCTTCCGGCTTCTTGTCATCGACCGTAACGATCTTTCCGTTGCGCAGAACGAGATCAGCGGGCTGCTGACTCCGTGCACAACCTGCAGTTACGGCGAGCAGTCCGATGCTCGCGAGGGCTATCAATAGTTCTCGAATGTGATAACGCATGGGCTTGAACCTCCTGTTGTCAGGTGTTACATTCTAGGGCGAGAGAGCTACCGTTGCAGCTTGGGATGCTCTGGCGCGTGGCGCGAGAAGATTGGCAAATTTTCTGGCGATGTCAAGTCGAGGGGTCTTCTCGCGGTCACGATCGTCCTTCTGATAACTTCCCAGTGAGAGCTCTCCGGCACCCTCACGTCACCGTATCCTCGACAACAAAACGCTGGACGAACCGATGCTTCGGGCCCTCTGCTCGCTTCTGCTCATTCTTGTGATCGTCTCCGCGCGGACGTACGCGCAGGCAGCGGATGTCCCGTGGCTTTCCCTGAAACGGCTGTCGGTGATGGCGAATGCTTCCTATCATTACGTTCCCTGGAAGAAGTACAATGAATCTCTTCTTGTTGCGCAAGACGCGATTCGGTACTCTCCTTCGTACCCTGATCCGCGTGGGGAGTTGGAAGAAGTCCTCGGCGATGGCACTTTTGATTTCACAATGGGTTATCGGATCATTTCCGGTCTATCGTTTGGGATCACAGCCGGGTATCTGAGAACCAGCAGCGACGGCTACTTATCCTACAATCCAGGGTACACAGTCTACGTAGGAGGAGAACCCGTAGCTGATGCGAAGCAATTGGTCGAGCAGAATATCCGATTCAGCGCTCCGTATCTTGGCGTCGGATTTCGGTATACGCATCATTTGACAGGGCCGTTCCGGCTATTCGCGAGCGCTTCTTTCGAGCGCTATTATGGCTTGTTTAGTTTTCACTACCAGGACGTTCAGCCGTGGCAACGAGATCTGTTCTCCGCGGACTTAAGAGAGACGAGATTCGGATTGCGGTGTGGTGTGGGTCTGTCATTGAGGGTAGACGAATCCCTGAGCGCGTCCGCAGCTATTGATTACCGATGGCTGAGGTTCGAGCACCTCCGGGGAGGTGGCACGTACTCATTCGAATATCGAGGGTATTCTTCATACGGAGAGTCCCACCCTTTCAACGCACAGCTCGGCGAAGCGGACGGATACTTTGGTCTCCACATTGCGACAGAGGACCAACCGTATGTCAGCGATTACCTCCTCCATACACTCTGGAGGAGCTCGGCCGCTGGACCGTGGTGGAAGACACAACCAGCTTCTCTTGATCTATCGGGATTTGGCCTAACCATGGGATTATCGTATGTTTTCTAAGGCATCGCGGATCATATCGATCTGTTTGGTTTGCATAGTCCTTCTCGACGGATGCACCGAGAAGCTGCCGCTGGACCCCATCTATACCGATGACACAGACTGGGCGCCGAGCATCGCCCTCACCTCAAACGGTTACCAAAGAATCACGCTGTACGTCGAGCAACCGCCCCGCAAAGAACTCCTGAGGAATATCCTGTTCTACACAGCTGAGATCAGAGAAAGCCGATCCGGCGTGGATGTGTCCATCGACACACTAAAGGTAACAGCGATACCGGCAGCCTACGTTTATCTTGGCCCCGGTTACATCTCTACATATCAGTCCAGCCCAATTCTGGAGTACGGCACAGATTACACTGTGCGTTTCGTGGTGCACTACCGTACGGGAATTTCTCGGTATCTCAATGAACTACCATTCACGACGCCGCTGGAACGCGGCAGAGTGTTGAAACGAGTACCTCTGCCTCCAGAGATACTGAATGACAGTTATGGGGCCGGTGACATCCTTGCATTCCACAACGCCAGTCTCCTCATCCTTCGGAACGAGAAACTGGTTCGTGTCGATACTGCAAGTGGTCAACCAACGCTCCTGAAGAGCGACTTCGCTCCTCCGACCTCCCACCTGAACGAGACTTTTCGCAGCTTGACCGTCGCCGGAGACACGGCGTATACGTTTTACGGTTCCATGAACCATTTCAGAATTGTCTCATTGAATCTAAATACTCTTCAGGTAGACTCTTCACTGAACATCTCGAATCCCGACTGGAATCTGATCAACATGGTTTGCCAGGGCTCTTCCCTTTATGCTCTTTGGGAGTCCTCAGGGCGTCAGCAATTTACACTTGTCGACCGGCAAAATGGGCAGCTCGCGAACACTCTTCCGTCGGCTCCAGCAAGAATTCCGTACCCGTATACTGTTGTGTCCGATGGCAGCAATTTTTGGTATTCGCACATGAGCTGGTACGATGACCGCCTCATCCAGTTCGACCCATCTACCCTCACCTTCTGGGAAGAAGACCGAAACCCCGTCTTTTCGACAGAGGGTCTGGCGTGGGACGGTGCCAACTTCTGGGTTGTCGACCTTGAGACCAACACCATAGCCAAGCTCCAGCTTGAAGGGCTCTAACGATCCATCGGTCTGCACTCCCCTCCCGCACAACGCCGTCGCAACAATATCCATTGCATCTCTTGGCCAAGAAAGTGTACATTCGATTCGCTTCAGTCAAGACATTGATTCCATCATTGCCTATCATTGTCCCATGATGGTTGACCAAGCGCCGTGCTGGGCACAACGTTTCGGCTGCACGCGCGCGAAGCCCATCGGCAACCGCAGCCACGGGCCTGCGCGTACGATCTGGATATTGACAGAAAAGATAAGTATGTACATACCAACCGACATCAACCACGTTCTGGAGAAAGGCATCTACCATGGCTGCACAGAAAGCTGAAGACCTCCTCGCGACAGCCCGTTCCATCATGAAGGAAGCGGATTACTGTTTCTTCATGAGCCATGGAGAGTCAGGGGAAATCAATGCCCGGCTGATGCATCCTTTTGAGCCCGACAGCGAGTTCAACATGTGGCTCGGTGCGAGCCCCAGCTCGCGCAAGGTGCACGAAGTCCTCAAGCAGAACAAGGTAACACTCGCCTTCATCAACCCGCGCAGCACGGCATACGTTACCATCGTGGGAACCGCCGCTCTCGATAGCAGCGTCGAGCTCAAGCGAAAGTACTGGAGGGCGTACTGGACGGATATGTATCCCGGCGGCCCAGACGCAGATGATTATGTTCTCATCAAGGTCATCCCGCGCCGGATCGAGTTGATGAATTTTGCCGACAGCGCGCTCCCTCAACCGTACGGCTTGAAGCCTTCCGGTCTTGCCAGACAGGATGGCGGCTGGAAGGTCATCGAAGATGGCGATGAGCTCTGAGATCAGAAAACCGGAGAACCCTATGCCTCGGAAAATTCTCACTTTCGTCTGTCTCGTCGCCGCCGTTGTCCTGCTGTTCGGCTGCAGCACAAAACAACAGCAAAAGACGAAGCGGATCGCGGGGATCGTTTTCCAGGAGGATCAGTTCTTTCGCCTTGTGCTTTTCGGCATGCGCGACGCCGCGAAGAAGGACAGCGTGGAGCTCCTGGAAGCAAACAGCGCGGGCAAGCCGGACAAGGAGGTCCAGCTTATCAACACCTACATCGCGACGAAGGTTGACGCCATCGTCATCTCCCCGCTGAGCGCGAAGGCTTCCGTCAGCGCGCTGACGCGCGCACACAATAGCGGGATCGTCATCGTTACGTACAATACCGCGGTCGACAGCGATGTGCCTTCGTCCTACATCGAGAGCGATCAGGTTGACCTGGGAGCGTCAACCGGCAGGGCTGCGCGCGCCTACATCGAGAAGAGCCTGGGAGGAAAGGCGAAGGTCGCTATCATCGCGGTCGCGTCACAGGTCCCGGAACAGAGCATGATGAGGGTCGGAGGCTTCAAGAGCGAGATCACCAAGCTCCCCGGCGTCAAGATCATTGCCGAGCAGGATGCGTGGCTGGCCGAACAAGCGGTGAAGAAGGTCGGGGACATTCTGACGGCCAACCCGGACGTCAACATCGTCTGGGCCGCGAACGAAGGAGGAACCGTCGGAGCAGTGATGGCGGTGAAGAACGCCGGCAAGGCCGGAAAAGTCGCGGTCTTCGGGACGGACATGAGCGACCAGCTTGCAAATTTCCTACTCGACAACGACAACGTGCTGCAAGCTGTCACGGGCCAGCGTCCGTTCGAGATCGGCTCGATGGCGGTTGATGCCGCCGTCAAGGTCCTGAGCGGCGAGAAGGTTGAGAAGAAGATTTCCCTGCCGGGCACTCTCTTCACTCGGGAGAAGCCGGACGAAGTGAGGCAGTTCAAGGAACAACTCAAAGAACTCAGCAAATAGCATCAACTCCATCCGAATGGACGCACCGGTCCACAGACTCGAGACCGTTTCCCTTCGTAAAGAATACCCTGGAACCCTCGCTTTGAATGACGCCTCCCTGTCATTCGAGAGCGGAAAGGTCCATGCCCTCATCGGGAAGAACGGCGCCGGCAAGAGCACGCTGGTGAAGATCCTCGCCGGTGCAATTCGGCCGACCCGCGGTTCGATTGTGCTGAACGGAGAGCACGTGCAGCTGCGATCCCCTGCGGATGCACTGCAGCGCGGCATCATCGCCGTCCATCAAGAGCTGAGTCTCGTTCCGGAGCTTTCAGTGGCGGAAAACATCCTGCTCGGACGCCTTCCGACGAAACAGGGTTGGGGCAGGATTGTAATCGATTGGAAGAGCGTCTTCGCCCGCACGGAGGAGGTTCTCCAAAGTCTTGGCATCGAGTTCGACCTCCGGGCGAGGGCAAGCACCTTGGGGGTCGCGCAGCAGCAGGTGGTCGAGATCGCCAAAGCGATGTCCTATCGCCCCTCCGTCTTGATCCTCGATGAACCCACCTCTGCCCTCGCTCAGCACGAAACGGATCGGCTGTTCGAGCTCGTACGAAGGCTCGCAGGTCAGGGGGTCATCCTCCTTTACATCACTCACCGGCTGCAGGAGCTGCAGCGGATCGCAAACACGGTGACCGTGCTCCGCAACGGATCGGTGGTCGGCACGATCGACATCGCCGATGCAAGGCCGTCGACCATCGTGCAGATGATGTTCGGGGAGAACCTGCAGAAGGCGCGCCCCGCGGAGCTGGTCGCGCGGAATGAGCCGTTCCTTGCCGTGAGGAACCTCTCGAAACGCGGTGCCTTTCAAAACATCAGTTTTGCCGTGAACAGAGGGGAGATTGTTGGGATCGCGGGTCTTCTGGGTGCCGGAAGAACCGAATTGCTCCGAGCGATCTTCGGAGCAGACCCGCCGGATGAGGGGGATCTTCTGCTCGAAGGTACGCCGGTTCGACCGACCAGCCCGCAGCAGATGAAGAACCTCGGCGTAGCACTCACCCCGGAGAACAGAAAGGAACAGGGATTGGTGCTTCTTCTGAGCACCAGCGTCAACCTGTGTCTGGCCAGCCTCGATCGGATCGCGACCCACGGATTCCTGACACGCTTGCGCGAGCGGGCCGTCGTCGACAAGAACGTTCGCGAGCTCGATATCTCCGTCGCGAACGTCGATGCGCCCATTACGTACCTCAGCGGCGGCAATCAGCAGAAGGTCGTCATCGGAAAGTGGCTGAACACGCAGCCTCGCCTGGTGCTTCTCGATGAACCGACGCGCGGCATCGACCTTCAGGCGAAGCAGCAGATGTTCCAGCTCGTTTGGGAGATGAGCAAGCGGGGCATCAGCTCCATCGTCGTCTCGAGCGAGCTCGAGGAGCTGCTCGATCTCTGTCACCGCATTCTCATCATGCGACAGGGGCAGATCGTCGGCGAAGTCCAGCCGCAGGAGATATCTCTTGATAAGCTCTTCGCAGCCTGCATGGAAGAACAGGAAGTCCAATGATCACGCATTCAAGGTTTCGCATGTGGCTGAACGAGGGGATCCTCGAGATCATCCTCATTCTGTTCTGCGTCGCTCTGTCGTTCATAGCGCCCGGATTTCTAACGCCGGAAAATCTCCTCAACGTTTTGCGAAACGTCTCTATGCAGGGCGTCATCGCCTTCGGGATGACGATGGTGATCATCTCCGGAGAGATCGATTTGAGCGTCGGGTCGGCCGTTGCATTCGCCAGCTGCCTGGCTGCATTTCTGACCCAGGCGCTGAGCGGTGCGGGCATCGGGATGCCGCTGGCGATCGCCGTTGCCATCCTCGTCACGCTCGCCGTTGGATTTCTGATCGGCGCGTTTACCGGGCTTATGAGAACCAGGTACCAAGTCCCCTCCTTCATCACGACGCTCGCCCTGCTGACGGGGCTTTCCGGGGCAGCCGAGCTCATCACCAACGGCTTTCCGCTCACACCTTTTCCCGACTGGTACAACTTTATCGGCGGCGGCTACGTGCTCGGGGTGCCATTTCCGGCCTTGATATTTCTTTTGACATTTGTCGTACTGCAATTGCTGATGAACTACACCCCCTTTGGCCGCTCCGTCTACGCCGTCGGTGGAAACGCCGAGGCCGCGCGACTGAGCGGCATCAATGTCAAACGCGTGAAGATTCTTGTCCTGGGGACGACTGCGTTCCTCGCCGCTATCAGCGGCATCATGGTTTCCTCTGAGATCATGTCCGGTACGGCAACGACAGCCAAAGGGTGGGAGCTCGACGTCATTGCGGCGGTCATTATTGGGGGAACGAGCTTGATGGGAGGGGTAGGAAGAATTTGGGGAACGATGGTCGGCGTCGTGTTCCTCGGGGTGATCATGAACGGGATGACGCTGCTCAACGTGAGCGAGTACTGGCAGCATGTCGTGCGGGGGGCTCTGATTCTGGTCGCAGTCCTTCTGAATCTTCTGCAAAAGGGGAGAGAACAACGATGAACGGTCACCAGCGTATCATGGCCGCCTTCAACGGCCAGCAATCCGATACGACACCTGTCATGCTCCACAATTTCATGATGGCGGCCCGGGAAGCCGGTATGACCATGCAAGAATTTCGAAGCAACCCGAACGAGATGGCGCGGGCGTTCATCGAAGCGGTCGAGAAGTACGAATACGACGGCATCATGATCGACGTCGATACTGTAACGCTTGCGGGAGCGGCCGGCGTGCCGATCGATTTTCCAGACGACCAGCCTGCCCGATTGGGCGGTGCGCGATTGAAGGAGCTGGAAGAGGTAAAGGGCCTCGAGCCGGTCGACATCCGCAATTACCGCGGCGTTCAGATCTGGCTGGAGGCTACATCAATCCTCAAACATCATTTCGACGATGCGATCCTCATCCGGGGCAACTGCGACCAATCGCCGTTCACGCTCGCCGGCATGCTGCGGGGCCTCGAACCATGGATGCTCGACCTTGCCGATCCGGATCGCCACGCGCTCGCGCACCAGCTTCTGGAATACTGCACCGACATCACGCTCCAGTTCATCCGTCTCATGGCGCAAACCGGCGCGCACATGACGTCGAACGGCGATAGCATGGCGGGTCCTGAATTGATCTCACCCGACATGTTCCGGGAGTTCGCTCTACCCTATGAGAAACGGATCGCCGACCGTGCGCACGAGTTGGGACTTCCGTACATCCTCCACATTTGCGGGAACACCGATCGCATCATCGACGACATGCTCGCGACCGGATCCGACGGCCTCGAGTTGGATTACCGAACCGATGCGGTGCTCGCTCACGGGAAAATGAAGGACCGGGCGGTGTTCGTCGGCAACATCGATCCGAGCGGCGTTCTCGCACTTGGGACGCCAAGTCTCGTCGAAGAGAAGACGCACGAGCTCCTGACCATCTTTGCCGACACCCCGCGGTTCGTGCTTAACGCCGGCTGCGCAATTCCGCCGATCACTCCTCCGGAGAATCTGCGGACGATGATCCACGCCGCCCGCAGCTTCTGACCTGCTGTAGCGAACGCAAGATTGCTACTCGACAAGCGTGTATATCTCGCGCCTCCCTGATTCCACCAGCGGCACAAACTTCTGATACCAAGCGCGGAAGTCACTGTGGGACATGACATCGCGCAGAGCCTTTTCGAAGGCAGCCATGGAGTCGTAGGTTGATTCCGTCACGAAGGTGTAAAACTCTCCTGTGAGATCCACCATGGCTCGAGACGGGCTGCCGCCGTGTGCCGCTTCGAGCTTCGCCCCCTCCTTCCAGAGCTCTTTCGCCTCCCTGGCTTTCCCAAATTTCAGTCGAAAGACATCCCGGACGAGAATCATAGAACTATCCTCCTTTTGGCAGTTGATTGATGTGTGACTGTTTGAAACAGCAGAAGTACGAAGGTGAGATATCCCGGTGAACAACCTACTCACTGCAAGGGTTGCGGCACCGGCGGATTGAATTCCACTCCCGTTTTCGATACCTTCTTTGAGAACTTTCTCACTTCTCGGTCGAAGGGGGATGTCTCCCTTTCCTTGACCTCCACGCAATAAGGCCGCCCTGAGAATCACCATGAGCATTGTGCTCGAAGCGCAAGAGATCGGCACGTTGAAGAGAAGAAACAAGATTTTAACCCTGCTCATTATGAGTTGTTTTGCTCTCTCACTTGCCTTACTCGGCTGTGGATTTGACTACCTGATGGGGAGGATCAAGGGTCTTCAGGTACTTACCATCCCCGTGGCATTCGTCTTTGTGGGATCGCTGTTATACAATCTCGTCAATGGACTGAATGAACGCCTCTTCAGAAGCTCACCGCATGCAATTGAAGAGCCGGCGGGAGAGGCCGAATATGAGAAGAACAGAATTCTCCTCTGGATGGCCTGGACAACGTTGCTTGTTCTCGTCTGGGAGCTTTCTTTCTTGGGCCAGCACATCTTCGGCGCGCCCAAGCCATTGCTGGTTCTCGGTGAGACCTCCCCGTACGGTCTTCTTGCCGGAGCGGTTCTCGGTATCGGAGCGGCTTTCTCCGCTCTTCAGTGGGGCGCCTATTCCATCCTGCAATCAGTGGAGGCACAACCGGCCGACAGAACGTTCGAGGCCGATGCTCTTCTTCTGGGCGTCGTCGAGGAAATCTGCAGGACTGCTGCCATTCCGCTGCCAGCGACGTTCATTGTTCCGGATGAGGCTCCGAACGCGTTTGCAGTCGGTCGAAGCCCGAATCACGCTTCCCTTGTCGTCTCTCAAGGACTCATTGAGGACCTGACCCGCGATGAAATCAAAGGAGTCATAGCGCACGAGATAAGCCACATCAGGAGTTACGATATTCGGGCCAGAACCGTTGTTACAGCGCTCTTCGGATCCGCGATTTTGGCTTCTCATGGTGTCGAAACATTGGCGCTTCCAAAAGTGGCGGGAGTGAAGAAAGCACTGCTCCTTATCTTTTGGATCGCATCGTTTCTTGCGGTTCCAGCAGCCAGAGTGGCCCTCATCGTACTCACCTTCCGCCACCGAGAGTATCTCGCCGATGCATCAGCCGCCGTACTGACGCAGAACCCCCATGCCCTCACCGAAGCGCTTCTGAAGATTGAGCAAGGTGCCGGATCGTCCGTTATGATCAAGGGCAACGTTGCCCACCTTTGCATCATCGATCCATTGAACGGCGCGGCAAACTCCAAAGAGGGGTGGATCGCCGATCTCCTGGCAACTCATCCGCCGACACCGAAGCGAATTCTTGCCCTCGAGTCGATGGTCCCTAGCCACGCGCCACACTAGTTAGCTCGTCAGATGTTTGTTTGAATCGTTGAATTCCACTCACGTTTTCTTTACCTTTTTTATCACTCTCCTGAACCCCTTCATCAACCACGAGGAGCAACAATCCATGCGCTCCATCTCCGTCCGTTCTGCACTCATCCTTTTTCTCTTCATCACCCTTACAGTCGACGTCGGCTCTCAAACCATGCCCCAACCCGGGAGGCCTTCCCGCGGCTGGCTCACGGTCGATACGATCATGCGCGATCCAAAGTGGATGGGCACCTCACCGAGCAGCGTTTTTTGGTCGGAGGATGGCGAGAACGTTTATTTCAATTGGCGGCAGAAGGGGGACGAAGACGACTCTCTGTACGTTGTCGGTGCAAAGGGGGGCACGCCGCGACGGGTTCCGCTCGACGAGCGCAAGAAGCTCCCTTCACGGTACGGCACGTATAGCAAGGACAAAACCAGGAAGCTCTACACGAAGGATGGGGACATCTTTCTGTACGATATCCGGCGCAAGAAGGAAACGCGCCTCACAAACACTGTTGCGATGGAATCCAACCCGCGGTTCACCTTTGACGAGCAGAAGGTGGTCTTCGAGCGTGACAGGAATCTCTTTCTCCTCGACCTGGCCTCCACGGCCGAGCTTCAGCTTACCAACCTGCAGTCCGGATCCGCGCAGAGAGACGCAACAAAGACCGATGAGGAAAAATATCTTGAAAAACAACAGCTCGAGCTTTTCGAGGTGCTCCGCGAACGAAAGGCAAAGGGAGAAGCACAGAAGAAGCTGCAAGAAGCGCTTGAGCTGAAACACCCGAAACCGTACTCCATCGGCCAGAAGTCCGCCTTTTCGTTCGTCCTTTCGCCCGACGAACGGTTCATCACATTCGCTCTGATTCAGAGACCAACGGATACGAAGCGGACGATCGTACCGAACTATGTTACAGAGAGCGGTTTCACGGAGGACATTCCGGGACGAACAAAGGTCGGCGAACCCCTTTCAACAAGTGAATTTTACGTCTATACTGTCGACCTTGACTCCATGATGCAGGTAAAGTATGACGACCTGCCCGGCATATTTCCCAAGCGCTCACCAGGCGACACAAGCAAAGTGCACGCGAAGGCCCGGCCTGTTTTCTTCAACGGCCCTTACTGGTCCGACGACGGTAAGCATGCGTTCGTGCAGGTCTTCTCCCAGGACAACAAGGACCGCTGGCTTGTGATGCTGGATGCGGAGAACGCGAAGCTCACCACACTCCTGGACCACCAGCATGATGATGCCTGGATCGGCGGTCCCGGCATCCGCGGGTTCGGCTTCTCCACCACCGGCGGCTGGCTGCCGGATTCGAGACGGATCTACTTCCAGTCGGAGGCGGACGGCTGGTCCCACCTCTACACCGTGACGCTCGACGGCAAGATCAAGACCCAGCTCACGACGGGGAAGTTCGAGATCTATAACCCTCGCATCTCTCGCGACAAGAAGCGCTGGTATTTTACTTCGAACGAAGTTCATTTCGGCGAGCACCAGTTCTATTCGATGCCGCTGGACGGAGGAACAAGAACCCGCATAACCACCATGGAAGGATGGAACGAGGGAATCCTCTCGCCCAGCGAGGATCGGATTGCCCTCCTGTACTCCTTCAGCAACAAGATGGACGAGCTGTACCTCATGGACAACAAACCCGGCGCAAGAGCAACGCAAATCACGAGCTCCCCCTCGGAGGAGTTTCGTTCGTACGACTGGCGGGCACCGGAGGTGCTGGCCTTCAAAGCGCGCGACGGCGCCGATGTGCCCCTGCGCCTCTACAAGCCCGACAAACCCAACGGCGCGGCGGTCATCTTCGTGCACGGCGCGGGCTACCTTCAGGATGCTCATAAAGGGTGGAGTGATTACTTCCGCGAGTACATGTTCAATAATCTCCTCGCGGACAAAGGGTACGCCGTCATCGATATCGATTACCGCGGCAGTGCAGGGCTGGGCCGCGACTGGCGCACGGCGATCTACCGGCACATGGGAGGAAAGGATCTGGATGACCAGGTTGACGGCGCGAAGTGGCTGGTGGAACAGCACGGGATCGATGCGAAGCGCATCGGCCTCTACGGCGGATCGTACGGGGGTTTCCTCACACTGATGGCGCTGTTTACGACCCCCGATGTGTTCGCGGCGGGCGCAGCGCTTCGGCCGGTGACCGACTGGGCTCATTACAATCATGGTTACACATCGGACATCCTTAACATTCCACAGGAGGACAGCGTGGCCTATCGGCGCAGCTCGCCGATCTACTTCGCCGACGGCCTCAGGGGCGCCCTTCTGATTTGTCATGGAGTCGTCGACGTGAACGTCCACTTCCAGGATGCCGTCCAGCTCGCGCAACGCCTGATCGAGCTGAAGAAGAAGAATTGGGAGCTCGCCGTCTATCCTGTGGAAAGCCACGGGTTTCGAGAACCGACGAGCTGGATGGATGAATATGGACGGATCCTAGAGCTGTTCGAAACTAACCTGCGGAAGAGCAATCGGTAGATCGGGCGATCGAGCCATCGAACCATTTCAAGGCGAGTCACATGCCGATGAGAAGATACGTCGATGAATCAAGAGTTTGAGTTTTCTCACGGGAGGCTTTCCATGCATCGCAACCAGCATTTGATCGCCGCCAGCGTACTGTTTGTTTTCATCACCACGGCGCTGATGGCACAAGAGAGTTTCACTTTGAAGAGCGTCATGAGTTCTCCGTTTCCCTCGGATCTTGCTGTCTCCCCGAGGGGGGAGAAGATCGCCTGGGTTTTCAACGCCGAGGGAAAGAGGAATATCTGGATCGCCGAGGCGCCGGAGTTCAAGGGACGCCAGCTCACCCGCTACACAGAAGACGATGGCCAAGAAATCACGGACCTTGCGTTTTCGCCTGACGGCCTCCTCATCGCGTACGTGCGAGGCGGTCCAAAGAACGGTTCTGGTGACTACCCCAACCCGACGAGCGATCCCGAGGGCGTGCGGCAGGAGGTGTGGATTGCGAGCCTGAGCGACGGAAACACGTGGAAGCTTGCCGAGGGAACCAATCCGTTGTTCTCCCCCTCCGGAGAGATCGTGATCTTCAGCAGGGAAGATCAGCTTTGGTCGCTCCCCGCAAGCGGCGGCACGGAGCACAAGCTCTTCGAGATTCGAGGCCGGCTCTCCTCCCCCTCTTGGTCACCCGACGGCTCGCAGCTCGCCTTCGTCTCTGCGCGCGGGGACCACAGCTTCGTTGCGGTCTATGAGCCTCACGCCGACCAGCTGCGTTTCATCGAACCGAGCACCGACAGGGACATCGAGCCGCGCTGGTCTCCCGATGGAAAACGGATCGCGTTCATCCGCCTCTTCAATGTACGGGACACCTATTCCAAGGACCACGAGCGCGTCACCCCGTGGTCCATTCGGGTAGCCGATCTTCAGACCGGGCAGCAAAAGGAAGTCTGGAGGTCAGACACAACGGAGATGGGATCGTTCTCGCGTCAGCTCTTTGGCGAGAGCATTCTGCAGTGGGGATTGGGCGATCGTTTGGTCTTCGGCTCAGAACGCAGCGGTTGGGCGCATCTGTATTCGATCTCCGCGAATGGGGGCGAGATCATGGAGCTCACTCCGGGCAACTACGAAGTAGAGAACGTCGCGTGGTCGCCCGACCGCCCTTTCGTGGTTGTTGCCAGCAATGCCGGTGACATCGACCGGCGTCACCTCTGGAAAGTCGACGTCGCCAGCGGCAAGCGAGAACAAATTACCTCCGGCAACAGCATTGAGATGAGCCCTGCGATCCTGGGCAGAGGCGATCTCATCGCTTTCGTCCGATCGACAGCCAAGGATCCGCTGGTCCCGTACATCTCGTTGGTGAATGGCTCGAAGATGCGCCAAGTCGCGCCGGACGCCCTTCCTGCTGATTTCCCTTCGTCCCGGTTGGTGGAGCCTGAGCAAGTCATCTTCAAAGCTGCCGATGGGCTCGAAATCCACGGTCAAGTGTTCAAACCGAAGAACACTTCCGGGCGACTTCCGGCGATCATCTTCATGCACGGCGGTCCTCCCCGGCAGATGCTCCTCGGCTGGCACTATATGTATTACTACCATAATGCCTATGCGTTCAACCAGTATCTTGCTAACCGGGGCTACACGGTCTTGTCGGTCAATTACAGGAGCGGGATTGGCTATGGGCGGACTTTCCGCGAAGCCCAGCATCGCGGCGCCCGAGGCGCATCAGAGTATCAAGACATCGTCGCAGCGGGCCTCTACCTTCGCTCCCGCGCTGATGTCGACGGCAAACGGATTGGCCTGTGGGGCGGATCGTACGGCGGGTATCTGACTGCTCTGGGATTGGCTCGCAACTCCGATCTTTTCGCTGCCGGGGTCGATCTCCACGGGGTGCATGATTGGTCGGTGTTCCGACGATTCAATTTGGGACCACAAGGAGGCGGTGATGCCGTGCGGATCGCCCGCGAATCCTCCCCCGTCGCATCGGTCGATACATGGCGGTCTCCCGTTCTCCTCATCCACGGCGACGACGATCGGAACGTCGATTTCAGTCAGACTGTTGATCTCGTACGCCTGCTGCGCGAGCGCGGCGTCACGTTTGAGGAGCTAATATTTCCTGACGAGGTGCACGATTTTCTGCTTCACCGCAGCTGGCTCCAAGCATACGAGGCGGCGGACGGATTTTTCCAGAGGTATCTCAAATAGAATGTGAGAGGAGAACGCATGTCTCCAAACGTTCGTGTACGGATGTTCCGTTACCTCTGGATGGCTCTCGCGGCTACAACCGCGGTCATCGCAGGAGCCAGTACCGGACACGCGATTTCAAAACCCTTCCTGACCTGTGGAATCTTCATTGGGAAGATTGAAGAGGGAGCCCGCGTGTTCACGCCAACCCGATTCTTGCCGTTCAATCATCCGGAGGCGCTCGGACACCAGTTCCCCACGGCACTTGAGCTCCACCGGTCGGAATACGACATCCTGGTGTTCATCGGAGAAAAGGTCGGCCTGAAGCTCCAAACAACGCTCGAACGGTACCCCATGCAGCCGATTACGGCCTGGAAGTATCCGGATTTCGAGGTTCCTCCGGTGGAAGATGTACGGCGAGCAGACACTCTATCATTCGACGCCGAGACGTCCGCCATCCCCGGTCTGCAAGTCGTTGCCTACAAAGATCGCTTTCCACTTTCCTTCATCGTCGACACACGCCGCCTCACGCTTACGGAGCGCGGGATGGAGCGCGCGACTGCAATGGGACTTGACCTTACCCGCGCGCAATTCCTTGATGGACTGACTAACGTCGGCTCCCGAATCCCAGCCCACGGCACCTGGATAGTCATTTTCCGTTCGAAGAGCAAATGATCAACGTGATTCGCCACCGTTCGCATGCCTCGCAAAGCAAAAAGGGACAACTCTATGAAGCAACGTAAGAATTCCGACGGAACCCTCTCCCTCGCCACCCGTGCAATTCACGGGAGCAAGCTCTACGCGTACAAAGGACCCGTGTCGACGCCGATCTATCAGACCTCGACGTATCGGTTCGAAACATCCGAAGATGCAATACGGTTCGCCAAGGGTGACCCCAGCGTCTATGTCTACACGCGCTACCACAATCCAACCGTTCACGATGTGGAGGAGAAGATCGCTTTGATGGAGCGTGGGGAGGCTGCGGCACTCTTTTCATCGGGTATGGCAGCGATCACGACCTCGATCCTCTCCGTGACGAAAGCGGGGGATGAGATCATCAGCACCCCGGCGCTCTACGGCGGCACGTATCGATGGTTCCGGGATGAGCTGCCGAAGAATGATATCACGGTGAAGTATGTGAGGCCGGATCGTCTCGATGGAATTGAGAAGCTCGCCGGCCGAAGAACGACCATCGTTTATTTCGAGACGCCGACAAACCCGACGCTCGATCTCGTCGACATCGCAGAGCTGGTCAAGCGAACGCGGGCGGCAGAAAAGAGGATCGGCCGGAAGCTCCTCGTCATGCTCGACAATACGTTCGCCACCATCCTCAACCAGGACCCGTTCCGATTGGGTGTCGACGTCATCGTCGAAAGCTCCACCAAATACCTCGGCGGCCACAGCGATCTGATCGGCGGTGTGGTCATCGGCGGCAGCGACTACGTCAAGCAGGTGAAAGGGCTGGCAAAACACCACGGCGGGTGCGCCGATCCGTTTGCGGCGTACCTGCTCTCGCGAAGTTTGAAGACGTTCGAGCTTCGCGTGCGCAGGCAAAATGAAAACGCTCTCGCCCTGGCGACAGCCCTCGAGAAACACAAGAAGATCAACCGCGTCCTCTATCCCGGGCTCCCCTCTTTCCCGAAATACCAGCTGGCGAAAAAACAGATGTCAGGATTTGGCGGGATGGTAACAATCGAAGTCAAGCCCTCGAAGGGGCGGGCGCCCGTGGAGGCCGCCGTTCGGGTGTGCGACAATCTGAAGATTGCAGTGAACGCCATGTCACTGGGCGGCGTGGAAACGCTAGTCAGCATTCCCGTCTATTCTTCCCACATTTTCCTCTCCGATGAGGAATTGAAGAAGCATGGCGTCACGCCGGGGATGATCCGGATCTCAGTGGGGGTGGAGGGAATTGAGGATTTGATCGGGGATTTTGAGCAGGCGCTTGCGTTCGCGTAGTGAGACTCCCGAAATCAACTGCGCCTCCCAAAGGGAGATTTCGGGAGTCTACCTGGAGCGGAGGTAGGCCGGACCCGTTGGCTGTTGCGCGCCTCCTTTGGCCTCAAGCGTCACAAAGAATCCTTGAACTTCTTGCTTCTGACCAACACTGGCGTCCAGGATTTTGAAGAAGTTTTGTTTCTCCCGTTCATTCGTGATCGCAAAGACTCCCAGGCTCATCGACCTGCCGCCTTTTGTTTCCCAGAGCTGATAGTCCTTTTCCACCGGCGCTATCGGGAGGTTGGTCGCCTGCAGCAGCAAGCTCTTCTTCTCGGGATCCCACAGGATCTTTCCGTATGCCGTCGAGCTCGGCTCAAGCCCGCTCATCGCCGCAACCTCGACGTGCTCCGATTGCAGGATTGCCAGAATCTCACCCTGTCGCTGCATTTCAGTCTGCAACTCGTTGAGCCTTCGCTCCTGCCTCCCGACCGTCCCCACGAGATCATTGACGTAGAAAGCGAGGACGAGGATGATGAGAATCGACAGTGCAGCGAACATGTATCTTGATGACGGTCGCTTCAAGCGCGCTGGCGCTGCCGGAGCCGAAGGCTGCCGCTCCACCGATTTCCGATCCTCCGGCCTGATCCGTTTGCCGACGGAGAGTCGGGACATCAATTGCTTCTTTATCTGCGGGGGCGGCTCCTGTTGCTTCAGGAGCAGCGGCATGAGAGCCATCGCTTCGTGCAGCTCCGCGACTTCCTTGATGCACAACGAGCACCCGGTCGCAAGGTGCGCTTCGAATTGCTTGCGATTGCCCGGATTGAGCCGGCCGAAGACATAGGGGATACACAGCTCCAAGTATTTGTGGCGTTCGTCTGTTTTCACGCCTGTTCCCCCGCGCTCTTTGCCGTCTGTCGCAGCCTCTGAATCCCTTTGCGCATTTTCGATTTCACCGTGCCGAGGGCCATCCTCATGATCCGCGTAATATCGGACTGGCTGATTCCCTCGAAGTAGCTCAACTCCAGAATTCGAAGTTCCGGCTTCGGAACCGACTTCAGCATGTTTCGGCTCGCGGCTGTATATTCTTTCAGAACGAGGATATTCTCTGCATCAAATCGCGGCACTTGCTCCGGCGCTGCTCGTGGCGTGCTTCCCTCTCCTTCCCTTGACCTCCCCTTCTGCGCCCCTACGCGCATCCGGTCGAGAGCCTTATTACGACACACCGCGACGATCCAGGAGTAGACCGATCCCCGCTCACCGATGTACCTTCCCGCTCTTTCCCAGACATGGACGAATACTTCCTGAACGAGCTCACCCGCTCCTTCAGGCGACCCAACCATGCGCAGTGCGAGGGGGTAAACAACAGGGGAGTAGCGCGCGTACAGCTGCGCCAGGGCCTCTTGGTCATGACGCTGCATCCGCTTCAGCAGCTCGATGTCCCGTTTATTGTTCTCGGCGAGTGTCACAAGAGTGTCGGCTCCGCGAATTCTTGTGGAATGGTCCTTCAACTCCGCTCATTGATCTTGCAAGACTCGAGGAATCTACACAGAACCGTGGGCAAAATCAATGCGGATTCTCAATGAATTTCAACAAACGTTGTGTCGCTCGGTCACGGCGCCGCCGGAGGCTCACCGGAGGCCGCAACGTTGTGTTGTTTCATGAGGTTTTCCAGCGCTTCGACCTGCTCGGTGCCGACGGCTATCGTGACGGTTCTTAGCAGTGCTACGGGACTTTGCTTCTGAAGAATCAACGTCACCCATTTCCCTTTTTGTCCCTCCCATGCATAGCTTTCGATCCTTTCCCACGGAATCAAGCCCGTTCCGTGGAAAATGCCCTTCTGCCGCACATTCCGGCGGAGAATGCCCTGAATGAAGACCGCAAACGCCACCGACAGCTCGAGGACTTCGAACGAGATATCGTCGATCGCCCAACCCAAGGTGTTGATCTCCTTGACTCCATCGATGATCGCGTTCGCCGCCAGCGCAGCAGCCACAATCATCTCGATGGCAAACTCGGATGCCGGGACGCGGCCAAGGTCCAACACGATCGCGCCGCTGCGGGTCCAGTGCCGGAGCATGGAAAACCCGCGATACAGAACGATGAAGCAACCGAGGATCGCGAGCAGGACGTTCGGAAATCTTTCAGACCAATGATACAGGTCCTCGAGTACCAACGCGGTCATCGCGATGACAATGAAGAATCCAAGGGCCACAAAGATCTGCTTGTAGGCAACTTTCAACTTGCTTCGTTTGGAGAGCCCAACACCGATCAGAACAACCGCAAAGAGGTACCCTACGACCCAGACCAGTCTCATAATCGCCTCCCTTTTTCGTCTCCGTTCATGATTTCATTGATGATCCAGAACCGGCAATCTTGGCTCGACGAAAAGGAGCTTTTCTCGCTCGATCGTCACGCTGCCGGGCTCCGCTCCTCTCGGCTTCCGGACGTATTTTCTTTCCGTAACAGCAACCGGGACGTGCTTCGCGCCCTTCATCTTGCTGTAGTAAGCCGCGATCCCTGCAGCTTCGTGGATCGCCTGCTTGCTCGGCTCTCCTTTGCCCGTTCCCATCCTGAGGATGACATGAGAGCCGCTCGAACCGCGAGCATGGAACCACAGGTCGTTCGGCTTGGCATATTTCATCGTCAGCAGATCGTTGTTCTCACTGCTTTTTCCGACCCACACCTCAAATCCCCCCGTGACGGTGAACGCGCGGAAGGGAATCTGCTCCCGCCCTGCATCCGGCCCGGGCCCGGCAACTCGATAGCCGACCTGAGCCAGCCGTTCCTTGTTCTCAGCGACAAAGTCCCCGAACTGCTCCATCGTCTCAACCGGTGTAAGCCGATCGAGCAATTCCCGCAGAATCTCCCACTTCTCCCGGACCGCGTCTTGCCGGTCGAGCTTCTCTCCAACGCTCGCGCGCGCCTTCTTTGCCTTGTCGAAATATCGTTCGGCATTTTGCGCCGGTGTGAGTCTCGGTTCAAGTGGTATGTTGACATTCACACGCTTGAGGTCGAACACATTCTCGATTTCCGTTTGCCTCATCCCCTTCGTCAGCAGATGGAGGTTCGCCATGAGAAGCTTCCCGAACTCCTCGTACTGGGCTGCGCGTTGAAGCAGCTGCGTTTCTTCGACGATTTTTGAAAGCGTACGCTCGGCACGCTCAATCCCTTGTGCAAGAAAGCGTTGAAGAGCCTCCTTCTCCACCAGCAACAAATGTCGCCGTCTGGACCTCCCGATGAATGCCCTGATCGCGTCCTGAATGGAATCAAACGTCTCCGCCTCAGTACCGCGCAGATGGTCAAGATCGATAATGGAGAAGACAATCGGTCGCGAATCCTGGCGATAGATGCGAGGTGTCGGCGATTCCCCTAATTGCGTGATCAGCTTGACGAGCGCCGCGTACAGCCGTGAGCGGTCTGCCTCGGTGAGCTCTGCGACAAGTTGCCCTTCACGGAGTCCCGCCCGATGGAAAGCCTCACGTATGAGCAGGCTGCCGAAGAAGGGCAGCAGCTTCTTGATGGCAGCAGAGAGCATGATCGTGCCGATCGCCTGGAGGTTGGCGTTAAAGCGCTCAAAGCTCTCCATGGCATCCGACGGCTCAAGCCGCCGTGCGTGGTGTACCGTTCCGACAACTTCCTTCGAATGGAGAAAAGCATCGATCACGCGATTTGCTTTGTTCACCAACAATGCATTTGCCTTCGAGCCGAACAGCTGCAGAACCAACCGCAGATCTCCGCTACAGCGAATCACGATCTCTCGGTCCAACGGTTGAATGCCCACATCCTCGATGGTTGCGCCCCAGAGTCGCTCGAACACATCAACGGAATTCTTCTTAGCCCGTTGAGCCTCGCCGCGGAGAAAGAGAGAATTCAACGAGGGCTCGCAAGAGAGTACGACAGCGTGATTTCGGTCCTCTGCGCGACATGAAATCACCAGTTCATTCTTGCTTTGACAGAAGATCTCTGTGATCCGGGAGCGCGAAAGCGTGCGATTCAGATCGAGAGCAACATGCCGTAACGTATAGTAATTGCCAACCATTGCTTATCCACAATTCACGAAAAGGTTGAGAAAAATCAGGGCAAAATCAATTTATTGACCGTACACAGTGGAAAACCGTGTGGATAGAGTGTGTGAAACTATTTCTTGCCCACCTCTCAAAATTTCCGTAAATTTCCGTCGAAACTGGAAAAATCGCAGGGAATGGAGCCAACGTGATCGCTAGTATGACCGGTTTTGGTCGCGCGGAGGCCTCGAAGAACGGCATCAGCGCAACTGTGGAAATTCGTGGTGTCAACAGCCGGTACCTTGACATCACGACACGATTGCCCCGTACCCTCTCCCAGCGTGAGAAGGATGTCAAGGAGATTGTCCGATCCTACGTAAGCCGCGGCAGTATGACCATCGGAGTGACTCTGGAAGAGGACTCAGACGGACCCCTGGCGGTATCGGTCAACAAGCCGGCGGCACGGGCATACATGAAGCTGCTGACCGAGTTGCGGAAAGCGGCAAAAATACGCGAAACCGTCAAGCTTGAGCACCTGTTGAAATTCTCGGAGGTTCTTGAGGTCCCGCACGATACGGAGTCCGATGAGGAGCGGTGGAGCGTTGTGAGTGGGGTCTTGCGTGCTGCGTTGGAGGACTTCGGCGCGATGAGGCGAAAAGAGGGCCAGGAGCTCGCGAGCGATCTCAAGCCCCGGATCGAGTGGCTGAATGAAACTGTTGCGACCATCGAGCGGCTTTCCACAGCGCGGATCCCCGCGGAGCGAAAGCGGTTGAATGAGCGAATCTCTCAACTCCTCGAAGACAAGACCATTATCGATCAGAACCGGCTGGAGCTGGAGATTGCCCTGCTGGCCGACAAGCTTGATGTTACAGAGGAGTGCGTCCGGTTCCGAAGCCATAACAAGTTCTTTCTCGAGGCCGTTGCGTCCGAAGAGTCGGCCGGACGGAGGCTGAATTTCCTTGTGCAAGAGATGAACCGGGAGGCCAACACGATCGGTTCAAAGACGAATGACGCCGAGATCGCGCATCTGGTTGTCCGCATCAAGGAAGAACTGGAGAAGATCCGGGAGCAGCTGCAAAATGTGGAGTGAAGGAATTTGGCCATCGGCTCATCGAACCGTTGGACTTCTCCACAATGACTCAACGATCCGACGGCCCGACGAGTCGATGGTTCCGGCATGCCCAGAGGGAAACTGATCGCCGTCTCCGCCCCGAGCGGATCAGGAAAAACCACCATCGTCAAGGCGGTGCTGGCCGCTCACCCGGAAATGCTGTTTTCGGTCTCTGCAACGACACGGCCGATGCGGAACGGCGAGGTGAATGGCAAGGACTATTTTTTCCTGTCGCGGGAGGAGTTCGAGCACAGGATCAAGGCGGGTGAGTTGGTGGAGTGGGAAGAGATCTATGGAGACCTCTACGGAACGCTGAAAAGCGAAGTGGAGCGGGCGCTGGCAACCCGGAAGGCAATGTTGTTCGACATCGACGTCAAGGGCGCACTTTCGATCAAGCGTCGATATCCATCCGATGCGGTCCTTATCTTCGTGAGCCCGCCAAGCCTCGAGGTGCTGAAGTCCCGTCTGCTCAACCGCCGGACCGAGGACGAGGAGGCCCTCAAGCGACGTCTTGACCGCGCGTCGATGGAGCTCAACGCGGCTGACCAGTTCGACTATCGAGTCGTGAACGACGATCTCCAGACTGCAGTCGCGGAGGTCAACAAGATTGTTACCAGCGCGGTGCAACCCGCGCTGCATTGAATACTGACGAGTGTTCAGAACATTCATCCATAATCACAAAGAAAGGTGCCCGTGCCCCTCAAGCCAGTTGACATAGAAAAGTTTTCCAGCTCTGCGAGGGATGTGTACGAGGCGATCGTCATTGCCGCCAAGCGTGCGCGACAGATTCACGCAGACCTGAAGATCGAGCTGAACCAGCAAATTGAAACGCTGAATCAGCTCACCGGCATCACGGAGACGGAAGATGAAGTGGATGTAGCCGCGAATCCGGATCAGTTGAAAATCAGCCTCGAATTCGAAAAGCGAACGAAGCCGGCCGATGTTTCCCTTCGGGAGCTCTTGGACGGCAAGCTGCAATGGCGGTACAAGGTGCCCGAGGAGCCGATTGAGCCGCCGCAAGAGAAAGAAAAAGAACCTGAATCGTGAGGCTCCGCGTGCTGCGCGGAAAACACATACTCGTGGGAGTCACCGGCGGAATCGCCGCTTATAAAGTCTGCTTTCTCGTTCGTGACCTCAAGAAGGCCGGGGCTGATGTCAAGGTGGTGATGACCGAGGCTGCAACGAAATTTGTTGCACCGCTCACATTCTCTACGCTCTCAGGACATGAGGTTGCCAGCGACCTGTGGGCTCGCGATCAATCCACGGGCTCCGCTATCGGGACCCGGCACATCGATCTCGCGAACTGGGCGGACGTTTTCGTCATCGCTCCGGCGTCCGCAAACACGATCGGAAAACTCACCTACGGACTTTCGGACAACCTGCTCACCATCATCGCGCTCGCCAGCAGAGGACCGATCATCCTCACGCCGACCATGGACGCGGACATGTACATCAACCCCGTCACGCAGCGGAACATCGTGCAACTGCAGGAGCGTGGATACTTCATTATTCCCGCAGAAGAGGGGGAGCACGCCAGCGGGTTGACGGGGCCGGGCAGGCTCCCGGAGATCAACTCGATTATCAAGTTTGTCGAGCGAGTGATCGACAAGACCATGCAGGATCTGAAGGGGAAGAAGATCCTCGTCACGGCCGGACCCACCTTTGAGGCAATCGACCCGGTTCGCTTTCTCGGCAATCGTTCCTCGGGGAAGATGGGATTCGCCCTTGCTTCTGCGGCCGCGCTCCGCGGCGCGGCGGTGACGCTGGTGGCCGGGCCCGTGCATCTCGAGACGCCGCGCAACGTCACCCGCGTCGATGTCGAATCGGCCGAACAGATGTACAAAGCAGTGCTTGGACGGGTGAAAAAAAACGACGCCGTTATCATGGCCGCAGCTGTGGCGGATTATGCGCCACCCACGCCCGCCCGCAGCAAAATCAGCAAGGAAACTGAAGGAAGCGGGCTCACGCTCAACCTGAGAAAGACGCCGGATATCCTGCTGTCGCTCGGCCAGAAAAAGAACGGGAAAGTCCTGGTTGGCTTCGCTCTTGAAACGGAAGATGAACTCCGCAACGCGCGAGAGAAATTGAAGAAAAAGAATCTCGATCTCGTCGTCCTCAATTCACTTGCCGATGAAGGAGCGGGCTTCGGCGGCGACACAAACGTCGTGACGATCATCGACAGGAAGGGTAAGGCAGAGAAGCTTCCCTTGATGGCGAAGTTTGATGTGGCCAACAAGATCCTGGACCGTTTGAAGGCTCTGCTCTGAAAATTTGAACCACCATCGGTGGCACCGAAGGGTGGCCTGGGTGGGTCCTCCGCTGAGGCCTCTCGCCCGCAACAGCACCCGGCTTCCTCCATGCGACCACGGACCCTCGAAGGCGAGCGCTCAAAGCAACGCGAGCAATCCACCCGGACAATATTGATTCTCGATGCACAACCAGCGGTCGTATGTCTGACGCCAACGACGAAATCGAGGAAATCCTCCACAATATCCAACAGGCCCTGATCCGGGAAAAAGAACTCTTCGGAGACACGCTCTACGTCGATCCGGAGCCCAAGACGAAAGAACCAGAAGAGCCGTCCATGGCAGAGCGCAAGAAGACAACCGTTACTGAAGAGGGTCCTGATCTCTTCGGCTTCGTCGCCCCGAAGGCGACTCCAGAACGGGAGCAGCTCCCCTCGTATCCGAACGAGCCCTGGGTGTCCGCCGGCAGCCTCGCCGAGCTCGATTCGACGATCTGCGATTGCGTAAAATGCCCGCTGGGCCAGACCCGCACCAAGTTCGTATTCGGCGTCGGCAACCCGAATGCCGACATCGTGATGATCGGAGAGGCGCCCGGCGCCGAAGAGGACGCGCAGGGGGAGCCGTTCGTCGGCCGCGCGGGACAACTGCTGAACAAGATTCTCGAGGCCATTCGGTTCAAGCGCGAGGACGTGTACATCTGCAACATCCTGAAGTGCCGGCCGCCCAACAATCGCGATCCCGAGCCGGTGGAAATCGATACCTGCGAGCCGTATCTCTGGAAGCAGCTCGAGCTCCTCAAGCCGAAGATCATCGTCTGCCTGGGCCGCATCGCTGCGATGACACTGCTCCGCATCACTGAGAGCCTGAACAACATGCGCGGCAAGATCTACACGTATCGGGGGATAAAAGTCCTGGTAACCTATCACCCCGCCGCGCTGCTGCGCAATCCTCACTGGAAGAAGCCGACGTGGGACGATGTGCAGTTCCTGCGGAAGATTTATGATGAGATGAAAGCCGAGGAGAACAAGAGTCCCTCGTAGCGTTCAATCAAACACCGGGGTCCTCGCAACCCGGGATCATGCATGGAAAAGGACAAACAATTCATTGCCGGCCTGAGAGAGGCGTGGCGAGACGAGATGTTGAGCGCCAGGAACTACCGGGCACTGGCGCAGCGGGAAAAGAACGCGGAGAAGCGCGCGATCCTCGAGCGTATGGCCGAAGCAGAGGAACGCCATGCCGAAACATGGGGGAAACGGTTGCGTGCGCTCGGCGCTGAGCCGGGGGAGTTTTCGGAATCCCTGATCGATCGTGTTCGACGCTGGATCCTGCTCAAAAGCGATGCCGAGGTGGCCGCGAAGATGCTGGAAGCCGGCGAGAGCCAGGCGGATAAGCTCTACGATACGCTCATCGCCCGGGCAGCGAGCGAGGAGGACCGGGCATCCCTGCAAGACGCCCGTCGTGATGAACACACCCATTCACGCATGCTGGAGGAATTCGAGGGGCGGGCCACCCACCATCCTCAGCGGCGGCTGGACACCATCCTCGGCAGGGAGACGTGGCACGTGCGCGCCGGAGGCTGGATCGGTCAAGCCATCTATGGGGTAAACGACGGGCTCGGTGCGGCGTTCGGAGTCGTCAGCGGGGTCTCGGGGGCGACGCAGGCCAACAGCGAGTTTGTCCTCCTGAGCGGGTTCGCCGCCGCAATTGCCTCAGCGCTTTCGATGGGAAGCGGCGCGTATCTGGCGATGAAGTCCGAGCGTGAGGTCTACGAGGCGGAAATGGAACGCGAACGCCGCGAGATCGAGGAGAACCCGGAGGAGGAGGTTGAAGAACTGGAGCTTTTCTATCAGCTCAAAGGGTTTACGGCCGGCGAGGCGAAAACGATGGCATCGCGGCTCGCCCAACAGCCGGATCAGCTTCTGAAGACGCTCGCGCACGAGGAGCTTGGGCTCTCAGAGCAGACGTTTCCCAACGAATGGCGAGCGGCGATCAGTGCAACGATCAGCACCGCGCTGGGAGCCGCGATTCCGGTCCTCCCCTTCTTGTTCAGCTCGGGAATGACTGCGCTTCTCATCTCGCTTATTGTCAGCACGGTGGCGCATTTTCTTGTAGGGGCATCGAAGGTCCTCGTCACGGGCCGTTCGTGGCTCAAGAGCGGGACCGAGATGACGTTGGTCGGCTTGGGCGAGGCAGCCGTCACCTATGCGATCGGCCTGCTGGTGTCGCCGGCGATCGGGTAGCGTCACGACGAGAGTTCTGAACTTAGATAGCAAACGTCCGTCCGCATTTCACTGAAGCATCAGAGCAGCAGCGCACATCACGGGGGGAGAAAGGGTGAAGCTCGAATGCGAAGCTTTCTTTCCATTGTCGCAGGTTATCTTGTCTTCTCGATAACCGCCGTTCTTCTTTTCAGGATCAGCGGGGTCGATCCGCACCACTCGCCTGCGATTGAGTTCATCATCGGAAGCATCGTGTACGGAGTATTCTTCGCAGGGTTGGGCGGCTATGTATCTGCAACCATAGCCAAACGAAAGGAGCTCGCGCACGCGCTCGTGGTCGCGGGCATCATAGCGGTCATCGCGATCGTGTCGCTTATCCTCGCCCCGAAGGAGGGAATCTTGTGGTCGGAGCTTGCCACACTGCTGCTGATGGCACCGGCGGCGTGGATCGGGGGGTATCTCAGGACACGTCAGGCCAGCGGATTAAAGGATGAGGGGAGAGAGGTTGTGTAGGTCGAGGGAACGGGAGGACAGCGTATCAAAGGATGAAGGGAGGGAGCGGTGAGCTGGCCGAGAGACAACGAGGAGGGCGGATGAAGGGAGGATGGGAGGGAAGACCGGGGGGGGAAATGGAGCGATGGCGATCGTGAATTGATTGCGCCTGCAGCGAGAAGTCACCATGGTGACCTTGAAGGCCGTTTTCATCACATTTGATGGAATTCTGGCAAGGTGGTTTCTGATCCTTGCAGCTCTCGCGGTGGCTCTGATGGTTCTTGCCCTTCCACCGGAGGGTTTCTTCTTTTCCTTGCCGTTCCTCCTTTTGATCGCGGCACTCTTCTTCGGAGCGATCGGAGGATTATTCCTCCTTGCCGTGCGAGGCTTGAAGCGGGACGCTCCCTGGCAGTGGATAGCACAAGTTATTCCGCTGCTGATTATCGCCTGCACTGTCCTCTTGCTGTCGCTTTAACAAGGTGCCCCGTCGGTTGGGGAGAGGTTCAGAAGTCTACAAAACCTGGGGAGGATATGTTTTCTAGAAGAAAACTCGTGCCTGCTTGTGCCAGCTTCTGTCTCCTGGCCACCTTCACCTGTCCGTTCTCCAAGGACACGCTGGCTCCACAGAATCGCTCGCATCATATGGATGCTCAACCTGCTGCCATCAACGCAGAAGATAGTACGCAAGCATCATACACAGATGAGATCCGTGCCTGGCACGACCGCCGGATTGCCAGCCTCAAGCGGGAATACGGCTGGTTGTCGCTTGTCGCCCTCGACTGGTTAACCGAGGGCAGGAACGAGATTTCCTCCATCGGCACACTTACATTGAAGAACGGAACCATGTTGCTGCAGACAGCTCCGGGTCTGGAGGCGCGGATCGGCGGAAAGCCCCTCTCTTCCGGTGTGTTGAAGACGGATGCCGACCAAGGCGGGCCGGACAGAGTCGAGCTTGGCTCACGCGCATTCATCGTCATCAAGCGCGGAGACCGGTATGCTCTGCGCATATGGGACAGCAACGCGGAGGCACGCAAACAGTTCACCGGCGTCGACAGTTTTCCGATCTCTCGTGCCTGGCGCATCGAAGCGCGATGGGAGGTGTACGACGCTCCGAAGAGGATCAAGGTCGCCTCGGTCATCCCCGGGTACGTAGAAGAGTATTCGGTCCCCGGGGTCGCCGTGTTTTCCGTCGCGGGCCGAGAGTATCGCCTGGAGCCCGTTGCAGAACCCGGGGCGCGACAGCTCTTCTTCATTTTCGGCGATAAGACGAACGGGAAAGAGACGTACGGGTCCGGCCGGTTCCTCTATACGGATTTCGCGAAAGACGGCAACGTGCTGCTGGATTTCAACAAAGCGATCAATCCTCCATGCGCGTTTACCCCGTACGCGACGTGCCCGCTTCCGCCGAAATCGAACCAACTTGACCTCAGAATCGAGGCGGGCGAGAAGAAGCCCCACGGTCATTGACTTTTTGGAAAAATTGGCGTTACCTCATCGAAGGAGTAGAAGAGTATGGCAGAGCCTCGAAAACTTTTTGACATGCGCTCACCAGACGTTCCTGCAGAGGGGCGTGTGCCGCCGCAGGCCGTCGATGTGGAAATGGCTGTGCTCGGCGCCATGCTTCTTGAAAAAGGAGCCATCCCCAAGGTTATTGAAATCCTCGACGATTCATCCTTCTACAAACCCGCCCACCAGCGAATCTTCGCTGCAATGATTGCTCTTTTCGAGCGAAGCGAGCCGGTCGACCTTATCACGCTCATCGAAGAGCTACGCCGCCGCGCTGAGCTGGAGAAGGTCGGGGGAGAGTACTACCTGACCGAGCTCACCGCCAGGGTCACGACGGCGGCCAACGTCGAGTACCACGCGCACATCGTCCTCGAGAAGGCGTTGATGCGCCAACTCATCGCGTCGTCATCCGAAGTGGCCAGCCGGGCATACAGCGACACGGAGGACGCGCTCGACCTCCTCGACGAAGCGGAGCAGAAGGTCTTCCAAATCTCCGAGCAGAGGATGAAGAAGAGCTTCGTTTCGATGAACACGGCCGTCCACAGCACGATGGAAATGCTGGAGAGCATCCACGGCAAGCACAGCGGCGTGACGGGTGTTCCCTCCGGCTTCACGGAGCTGGACAACTACACCGGCGGCTTCCAGAAATCCGATCTGATCGTTGTTGCCGGACGCCCGAGCCAGGGGAAGACCGCGCTCGTGCTTTCGATCTCCCGCAACGCATCGATCCTTCACGATATCCCCATCGGGTTCTTCAGCCTCGAGATGTCCAGCCAGCAGCTCGTCCTGCGGCTCATCTGCGCTGAAGCCCGCGTCGACGCCCACAACGTACGAACCGGACGCCTGCCGGAAGACGAGTGGCGAAAGCTCAGCACGGGCATCGGTAAACTGTACAAAGCGAAAATCTTCATCGACGATACGCCAGCGCTCACCGCCTTGGAAATACGCGCGAAGTCCCGCCGCCTGAAAGCCGAGCATAACGTCGGCCTGATCGTCGTCGATTACCTCCAGCTGATGCAGGGCCCGAAGAACGCCCAGAGCCGCGAGCAGGAAATCTCATCGATCTCCCGATCACTCAAGGCGCTCGCCAAGGAGCTCGACATTCCGGTCGTCGCCTTGTCCCAGCTGAACCGTGCCGTCGAAACACGCGGCGACAAGCGTCCGGTCCTCGCCGACCTCCGTGAATCCGGCGCGATCGAGCAGGACGCCGACGTCGTCATCTTCGTCCATCGGCCCGAGATGTTCGGGATTCTGACCGACGAGAACAACGACCCAACGGAGGGCATGGCTGAGCTGATCATCGGCAAACAGCGGAATGGTCCCACCGGGTCGGCCCGCATGGCGTTCATCAAACAGTACGCTCGCTTCGAAAACCTGACGAAGTTCCGCGAGGCAGCGTTCCTGCCGCCGGAGCCATCCGATGAGACGCCCTTCTAGCATGGGCAGGTCTTCATCGGCGTTCAATCGGCTGCCGACCTCCCTCGTCCGAACGACGCTGATGTGGGTCGCGCTCACCCTCTCCGCGACTTGCGCTGTCCCGGTTTCCCTCCTCGCCCAACAATCTCGATGGTCGCTGAGCGGCTCCGTTGGATACGCCATCCTCCGCCTCAACCAGGTCGATGATGACAACAGGGCCGACGTTGAGGGATGGAATGCGCTGGGGATCCCGCTCGGCCCGCTCGGCTCGTTGAAGCAGTCGAGTCTTCTCTCGGGGCGCCTGGCGTACCGGTCCAACAGGGAAATCGGTTTCTCCCTTACCGTGCACGATCAATCGAAAGAAGTGACAAGCGACTACGAAGGCTCAGATGCCATGCTGTCGCTGAAGCGCGGCGTCGGCTCCACCGATGTTCTGCTCGGCATCAGTTACTACCCTTCCGCGCAGCCGTACTTTCTGGAGTGGTACGTGGAGGTAGGCGTCGGCGTTATCATTGGCCGGGCAAACGCCAATGCACACGGAACGCAGACCGTGAAAGTCGGCAGCACAACCACGCTCACACCGCTTGTCGATACCGATGGCACGTACAAGAAATCGAGAACGGTCGCCACGTTCTGCCTTGGTGCGGATATGAGGATCCTCCGCCCCTTCTTCCTGCACTTCGAGGGCGCTTATCGGTTCGCCCCCCTTGGAACGCTCAACGGGGACATCAACCGTTCGGGGCAGCACAGCACACAGGACAGCGTCACCGAGTTTGATTACTCCGGTTTTCTCATCAGCGGCGGCGTGGGAATCGAATTCTAGCACGAGGAGAGGTTATGAAGAGACGTTCATTCTTGAAAGTCGTGCCCCTCGCGGCAACCATGCCGATGCTGTTGAAGGTATCCGGGCTCGGGAAGATCTTTTTTCCCGACGACAATGACGCCGCCATCTGCTCAAGGAAATTCACGCTTGCCGTGTCGCTGAAGCTTCGCGAGAAACCGATCGGCGAAGTCATCGTAGCAATCGGTAAGTCCTTTCTCGGCACCGACTATGTCGCAAACACGCTCGAGGAGCCGGGGGAGGAACATCTCGTTGTGAACTTACGGGGGCTGGATTGCGTTTCCTTTTGTGAGAACTCGCTCGTTCTCACCCGGTGCATCAAGAAAAACAAGATGACGTTCAACGACTACAAAGCGGAGCTCCAGTTCATTCGCTACCGAGGCGGAATCATCAATCGTTATCCCAGCCGGTTGCATTATTTCTCGGACTATATCGAGGACAATGTGAAGAAGGGCGTTCTGAAGGACGTGACAAGAGAGATCGGCGGCGTTCCGTACAAGAAGACAATCGATTTCATGTCGACTCACCCGGGATCCTACCGGCAGCTCACGGAGCATCCAGAGTTCGTTGAAATCATCCGGCAACAGGAGGCAGAGATCAACAAGCGGAGCATGGTGCACATACCAAAGGGTGATGTCGAGAAGGTCTCCGACCGGATCCACGGAGGAGACATCCTCGCTATTACAACCGACATCCCCGGCCTGGATATATCACACACGGGTCTCGCGGTCTGGCAGGCTGGCAAGCTCCACTTCATGCATGCCCCGAATGTCGGCTCGAAGGTGCTGATCACGGAGAAGACCCTCGCAGACTATCTCGCGGGCAACAAGAAGCAGGCGGGCATCATGGTTGCACGAGCGGTCGAGCCGGCCTGATGGCGCCGTTGCAATCCATTCCTCTTTTCAGTATGATGGAAGCCCTATGACGTTGAAGAGTGCGCACAACTGATGGCGATGAAGCGTACCATATCGTGGTTTTTGATACTTGGAATTCACAGCGCGCTGCCGGGCAGTCCACGCCTTTGTGCCCAACAGCCAGTCACCGCGCCGAGAGATTCGACGCAGATCGTCATCAACGGAAAACGGATTTCAATTTCCTACGGCCGCCCGTCGATGCGCGGCCGGAAGATCATGGGTGACTTCGTCCGGTACAACTCCGTATGGAGAACGGGCTCCGGCCAGTCCACGACGCTTACGACAGAAGCCGGCCTTGAGCTCGGCGGTATGGAGATTCCGGTCGGTTCGTACTCACTCTGGACCCTTCCCTCGGAGCGGGAGTGGAAGCTGATCATCAACAAGCAGGCGGGACAATGGGGTACCGTCTACAATCCACAGCAGGACCTTGCCCGCATCACCCTTCAAAAAAGAATGCTTACGAAGCCCGTTGAGAAGCTCACGATTACGCTCGAGCGCACGACGAACTTTTCCGGAGTCCTCAAGATCGAGTGGGAGTATACGTCGCTCTCCGTTCCGTTCAAGGTCAGCCCGGTCCCCATCATTGCCATCCCCTCCGCACCACGACAGGGGGGGATCTCGGGCAACTACATCAACGTGAGCCCTCGCGATTCGGTGGAGATCACCGTCGACGGCAAGAAGATTTCGATCAACTACGGCCGGCCATCCGCACGCGGCCGGAAGATCATGGGAGGCGTGGTACCGTACGGGCAGGTCTGGCGGACAGGGGCAAACGAAGCGACAACGTTTGTCACGCAAGCGGACCTCGAGCTCGGCGGGATGGAAATTCCCAAGGGCGCGTATACGATCTACACTCTTCCTTCCGAGACCCAGTGGAAGCTGATCATCAACAAGCAGGTGGGGCAATGGGGGACCGTGTACGACGCTCAGCAGGACCTGGCCCGGATCAACCTCGAGAAGAAGCAGCTGACCCACCCCGTCGAGAAACTTACCTTCAGCCTCGATCATGGTGCGAACGGCTCCGGCGTGCTCAGGATCGAGTGGGCATACGCATCCCTCTCGGTTCCCTTTAAGGTGAGCCCCATCCCAATCATCGCAAGCCCCCGGGACTCGGTAGAGCTCTTCCTCGGCGGGCGCAAGATCTCGGTAAACTATGGCCGCCCGCTGGCTCGCGGCCGAAAGGTCATGGGGAGCCTCGTTCCATACAATAAGGTCTGGAGAACGGGGGCCAACGAGGCGACGGCATTCGCCACCGACGCTGATCTCGTGCTCGGGTCGGCCACAATCCCAAAGGGCGTGTACTCTCTCTACACCCTGCCATCAAGAACAACGTGGCAGCTCATCATCAACAAAGAGACCGGTCAATCCGGATTGGTGTATCACCGCAAGCTGGATCTGGCACGCGTGAAGATGCAGAAACGAGCGTTGAAGAACTTCGTGGAGCGGTTTACTATTTCGTTCGAGAGGACTGGCGAACGTTCCGGACTCTTGAAGCTCGAATGGGAGAAGACATCGCTCTCTGTTCCCCTGAAACTGGCAGGAAAATGAGAGTAACCTCGTCGAACGTTTCCGGATCCTAGGAGATGCCTCAGATGCCGACGAAAATCACTTTCAAGAACAACGGGAGTCTCCGCATCGAGGGCGACTTCGAGATGTACGACCAGAACGGTGAGAAGTTCGATCTGAGCGGCCGCACACTGATCAAACTCTGCCGGTGCGGCCAGAGCACGGACAAGCCATTTTGCGACAGCACGCACAAGGTGTGCGGCTTCCAATCGGAGATCGTCGCCCGCGTGGTTCCCCCGCCCGCTCCGAAGACATAGGCTCCGCCTCGATGCCGCTAAGCCGGACGCCGTCCGGCTTCACAATTTCCGCTGTCGCTGCACCTCGTACAAGAAGACCGCGCTGGCGCTTGCGACGTTCAGCGAGTCGACCCCCTCCTTCATCGGGATCGCCACTGCTTCATCACAGACCGCAAGAACCTCCGGTGAAACCCCCTCCCCTTCGCTGCCGAAGACGAGGCAAGAATCTTCCGTCAGCCGGGCTTCCTGAATCACTTTCTCCCGAGCATGCGGATGTGCGGCAAGGACCCGTATCTTGTGGATTGTGCGGATCCGATCCAATGTGCCGACGAGACTGGAGACGTGCACAACGGGTAGATCGAAGACCGTTCCCATCGAGTTTCTCACAGCTCGCCGCAAGTAGGGGCTGCTCGAGTTTTCGCCGACGAGGAACGCCTGAACGCCGAAGGCCGCACAATTCCGAACGAGCACGCCAAGGTTTTCCGCGTTCGTCAGGCCGTCTACCGCGACCATGAGGTATGGTCGGGCACTCGCCGCCAAGACGTCGTCGAGCCTCGCCGGCTGGGGAATCCTGCCCACAGCCATGATCCCCTGATGGAGATGGAAACCCACGATTGCCTCGACGTGTCTTTTGTCGGCGATGAAGACGGACAGGTCACCGGATCGCACCTCCAACAGCGGCTGGTAGATGGTCAGCCATTCCGGCGTCATCAGGATGGAGACGGTCTCCAACTTGCTCTCGAGAAGGCGTCGCACTACTTTTTCACCCTCGGCGACAAAAATGCCCTGTTGTCGGTGTTCGACCGGCCGGCGGAGCGTCCGATAAGGGCGAAGCTCCGGTGCCTCCAGTCCGGTGATGGGTACGATCTTCATAAACCTCAACTTAGCTGTGGGTCGCGGGCGTTAGATAATGATACACGTTGAGGGTCTTGAAATCAACATCCAGGAGT
>CAYZRX010000009.1:0-1239 GCA_964480945.1 uncultured Ignavibacteriaceae bacterium
GGCTTCGCCCGATCACGCACACCCAGAACAAGCATCTCATCCCGATCGCGAACAAACCGATCCTGTACTACGCGATCGAAGCGGCCGTGGAGGCAGGCATCAAAGAGATCGCGATCGTCCACAACGCCGACAGCCTGGAGGTGCCCCGGTACGTCGGAGACGGGTCGAAATGGGGAGTGGCCATCACGTACCTTCAGCAGGAACGCCCCGGCGGTCTCGCACAGGTCGTGCAGCTCGCCGAAGACTTTGTAAAGAAAGACGACTTCGTATTCTACCTCGGCGACAACATGGTCGTGGGTGGTATCAAGCGATTTGTCGAGGACTTCGAGAGGAAGGGCTGCAACTGCCTGCTGACGCTTGCTCGAGTGAGGGACCCGGAGCGATTCGGCGTCCCGGACATTCTGAACGGCAGGATCGTTCGTGTCGAAGAGAAGCCGAAGGCCCCGAAGAGCCCGTACGCGGTCGCAGGGATCTATGTCTATGACGCCCACATCTTCGAAGCTGTCGGAAACCTGAAGCCGAGTGCGAGGGGAGAGCTGGAGATCTCGGACGCGCACCAGTATCTCCTCGATCACGGCTTTTCGGTGGACTACGCTGAGATCACCGGCTGGTGGAAGGACACAGGGAAACCCTCTGACCTTCTCGAAGCGAATCGCCTGGTTTTGGATAACATTTCTCCTCGCATAGACGGTGAGGTTGACAAGCAGACCGACGTGGCCGGCAAAGTGATCATCGAGAAAGGGACGAAGGTGAGCAAAAGCAAAGTGCGGGGGCCTGTGATCATTGGCAAGGATTGCGTGATCGAGAACAGCTACATCGGTCCGTTCACCTCCATCGGGGATCGGACGGAGGTGCATAACAGCGAAGTCGAGTACAGCATCGTATTGAGGGATTGTAGGATCGCGAGCGTGGGGATCCGCATCGAGGGGAGCATTCTCGGGAATGACGTTGAGATCGTTGAGGCGAGCGGAAAGCCGCGCGTCCATCGGTTTATGATTGGGGATCAAAGCAGGGTGGAGGTGGCGTGAGCGTGAAGATGTGGATGTGGGTTGTGAGGTGTGGGATGTGAATGAGATACTTTCGAGAGTCAGAGGGATGGACACAGGGTACAAGAATCTAGAGATCTTCAAGTTATCGAGGGAATTGGCTATCGAAATTCACAGGATGACATTGACATTGCCGAAGTTTGAGATGTTTGAAGAAGGAAGTCAAATCCGCAGGTCGTCGAAATCGGTCCCT
>CAYZRX010000009.1:1339-47454 GCA_964480945.1 uncultured Ignavibacteriaceae bacterium
AAGGAATTCCATGTATCAGACTCTTCTTGTTGAAACCCGGAATCGAACCGCGTTTGTCACCATCAACCGTCCGGACAAGCTCAATGCGCTGAACGAACAAGCGAAGTCGGAGTTGAAGCAGGTGTTCGAGAGCCTCAGGAATGACGCGAACGTCGACGTCGTCATCCTGACCGGCGCGGGGGAGAAATCGTTCGTCGCAGGCACGGACATCAAAGAGCTGACGGAGCTGAACTCCGAGAGCGGACGCTCCTTTTCCGAAGGAGGACAGGGCGTCTTCAATCTTATTGAGAATCTTGGGAAGCCCGTCATCGCGGCTGTCAACGGCTACGCGCTCGGCGGGGGCTGCGAACTCGCCCTCGCCTGCCACATCAGGTACGCTTCGGAGAATGCCCGGTTCGGCCAACCTGAGGTGAATCTCGGCATCATCCCCGGCTACGGAGGGACACAACGCCTGGCCCGTTTGGTTGGAAAGGGGAAAGCGATGGAGATGATCCTCGCGGGAGATCCGATCGATGCTCAGGAAGCGTATCGGGTCGGGCTCGTGAACAAAGTCGTTCCGCAGGCCGAGCTTCTGAAAGCCGCCGAGGAGATTGCAGCGAAGATTATCGCAAAAGGGCAGCTTGCCGTGCGGACGGCACTGAAGGCGGTGAACGCGACGCAGGAAACATCTCTGAGCGACGGGCAGACGTTGGAGGCGCGATTGTTTGGAGAAAGTTGCGGGACGGAGGATTTCAAGGAGGGGACGAAAGCCTTCCTCGAAAAAAGAAAACCGGCGTTCAAGAACAAGTGAGTGCCGCTCGTTCGAGATGTGATGAACGCAGTGGTTTGACGCCTATCGAATTACTTTCAGACTATCATCGGAGTATGAGCCAGAACAAGAACACGGGTACGGACCAGTCGAAGCTGATGGAGAAGATCGTTTCGCTCGCGAAGCGGCGGGGGTTCGTCTATCAGTCGAGCGAGATCTACGGAGGTTTGAACGGGTGCTGGGACTACGGCCCGCTTGGCGTCGAGATGCTCAATAACTTGAAGCAGCAGTGGTGGAAAAGCATGACCTACCGCGAGAATGTTGAAGGAGTCGATGCAAGCATCCTCATGCATCCTCGCGTCTGGGAAGCGTCCGGCCACGTCGAGAACTTCACGGATCCCATGGTCGATTGCCGGCAGTGCAAGGCGCGGTATAAGCTGGATGTTCTGTTCGAAGATCTCTCCCTGAAGCGGAAGAAGGAAGCCCTTCGCGAACTCGAGCCCGGGAAGTTCGACGGCCAAATCAAGGATGATATCATACTCGAGGAATTCGATAAACTCATTGGCACTGATGCTGAGGCAGCGAAGGTCGTGACCGTGCTCGCCTGCCCGAACTGCGGGAACAAAGGGACCTTCACGGATGCGCGCAAGTTCAACCTGATGTTCAAGACGTTCGTCGGGCCGGTCGAGGATTCGTCCGCCGTGGTCTATCTGAGGCCCGAGACGGCCCAGGGCATCTTCGTGAATTTCCTCAACGTGCTCTCCTCCTCGCGCCAGAAGCTCCCGTTCGGCATCGCCCAGATCGGCAAGGCCTTCCGGAACGAGATCAACACGAAGAACTTCCTGTTTCGGACGCGCGAGTTCGAACAGATGGAAATGCAGTTCTTCGTGAAACCGGGAACGGACGACCAGTATTATGAATACTGGCGCTCCGAACGCATGAAGTGGTTCAGCGACCTAGGAATGAAGCCGGAGAAGCTCCGGTGGCACCAGCATCCGAAGGAGAAGCTTGCCCACTACGCCAAGGTCGCGTACGACATCGAGTACCAGTTCCCGTTCGGCTGGGGGGAGATCGAAGGCATTCACAACCGAACCGATTACGACCTTTCTCGGCACGAGCAATTCTCCGGAAAGAGTCTGAGGTACTTTGACGAGGAGACGAAGGAGAAAATCACCCCGTATGTCATCGAGACCTCTGCCGGCGCCAGCCGGTCGTTCATGGCGTTTCTCGTCGACGCGTTCCACGAAGAGGAAGCCCCGACAGCGGAAGGAACGATGGAGACCCGGGCGGTCTTGAAACTCGACCCAAGACTTGCGCCCACCAAGGCTGCCGTGTTCCCGCTCGTCAACCGTGACGGCATGCCGGAGATCGCCAGGAAAATAGAAGAAGACCTCCGGCCGCATTTCCGCGTCTTCTATGACGAAAGCGGTGCAGTGGGTCGACGCTATCGTCGACAGGACGAGGCCGGGACGCCATTCTGCATCACCGTTGACTCCCAGACGCTCCAAGATCAAACCGTCACGATCCGGGACCGGGATTCGATGAAGCAGATACGAGTCCCCCTGACCGGCATCCGCGGCTACATTGCAGAGAGGTTGATCTAAGTTGTCCGCCACCCCCCGTCGACTTGGCTTCGCCGTTTTCTCCGCGGCATCTACGTGGGGGCTTGTGTTCCTCTGCGCTCTTCTGTTCTCTTCGGTGTCCAGGGGTCAATGGATTGAAGATCCGGCCGTTGACTCGCTCGTCCAACGCGGTATCCACGACATCTACAACATCGAGTTTGAAAAGGCTGATAGCGAGTTTGCAGAGGTCACCCGGCTGCGGCCCGATCATCCTGCCGGTTATTTCTTCCAGGCGATGACGGAATGGTGGCGGATCCTGACAAACTTCGATGACGAATCGCAGGACGAGCGGTACTACGACATGCTCGAGAAGGTCATCGACATGTGCAACGCGCGTCTTGAAAAGAATGAAAACGATATCACCGCTCTCTTCTTCAAGGGGGGAGCTGTTGGATTTCGGGGAAGGCTCCGCGGGAATCGGGGTTCCTGGCTGAAGGCGGCGAACGATGGACTCATCGCGCTGCCGGCAGTCCGGAGAGCGTATCAACTCGAGCCGGACAATTACGATGTCTTGCTGGGGATGGGGATCTACAACTACTACGCTGAGGTCGTGCCCGATCTGTATCCGATCGTCAAACCGCTTATGATCTTCTTCCCGAGCGGCGATAAGAAAAAAGGACTTGAACAGCTCGAGCTTGCATCTCAAAGAGCCCGGTACGCCAAGACTGAGGCAGCTTATTTCCTTCTGCAGACCTATTTCACGTACGAGAAGCAATACATACGCGCACTTGAAATCGCGCGGGATCTTTTCCAGCGGTACCCGCGGAATCCCCTTTTTCATCGCATGTACGGACGCTGCTATGTAAGTATCGGGTACTGGGCAGAGGCCTTCAAAGTCTTCAGCGAGATCGAGAAGCGCTTCACTGCACATCAGGAAGGATATGACGTCTATGACGGCAGGGAGGCGTACTACTACATCGGACGGTACTATTTTGTTTCAGGGAAGCTCGACGAAGCGCTCCGGAATCTCTTCAAGTGTGATGAGCTTTCTCGCCGGGTCGATAAAGAAGGGGCCTCCGGCTTTATGTCCATGGCGAATCTCACCATCGGAATGATCTACGATCTTCAGCAGAATCGCAGTGCGGCCCTGGCACAGTATCGGAAAGTCCTTGAAATGAAGGAGTACGAAAACACTTACAAGGACGCCCACAGGTATATGGAAAAACCCTACAGCAGGAACTGATGGTCCTCGAGGTCCTTCTCTTCGGTCTCGCCGCGGCAGTCGCCGAGGTTTTCGGGGGCAGCATCATCTACTTTGGGAGGTCATGGCCGCGACGGGTACAAGAAACGCTGATGGCGCTCGGAGCCGGGTTCATCCTTGCCCTCGTCTTCCTCAAGCTCATTCCCGAAAGCATTAGGACGCTCGGTGAATCGGCGGCTCTCTATTGCCTGATTGGTTTCGCGACGATACATTTCTTCGAACACGCGATCGTCGGTCATCTGCATTTTGGCGAAGAGACGCACTCGGACGTCATGGTATCGAGAACGGCGAGTATCTCGGCGTTCTCCGGTCTCTTCATCCACGCCTTCCTCGACGGTTTCTCGATCTCGGTCGGGCTGCAATTCAACCACCTCGTCGGCGTGCTGATATTTGTGGCCGTGCTGCTCCACAAGTTTCCGGAAGGCCTGACGATCGGATCGATCGTTCTGGCAGCGGGTTATCCCAAGAAGAAGATCTTACTTTCTGCCGTGGGGCTGGCCGCTGCAACGATGCTGGGTGTCTGCACGGTCTTGGGATTCCGTCAAGTCAATGAGAACCTGATCGGGATGGCATTTGCGTTCACGGCGGGGGTCGCGACATACGTCGGGGCGAGCGATCTGATCCCCGAAATCAACAAATCGAAGGATCGAATACCGCCGCTCGTCGTGTTCGCGGGAATGCTCTTGTTCTATCTGAGCGACCGAATTCTCGAGAAGCTTCTGTAGCGGTGGTGGAGGTGAGAGAGTGCGGATGGACGCTAGAGGTTCATCCCGATCGAAATCCGATGCAAGCCTCCGATGCTTCCGTAGGAATTGTAGGCATAGTCGACGACGTAGTCGCCGAGAATGATCCCGCCGCCCAACGAGATCCCGGCGAGTCCAGCGCCGGTCCCCATCTTGAGCTCCTTCCTCTGCTCGTTACTGTACCCCACGCGCAAGCGTACGGACTCGCTCATCAGGAATTCCGCTCCGAGGGAGAATGAGCTGAAGCGCTGGATGAAGTTGTCTTGAGATTCATTGAGCTTGTGGAAATTCAAATTGAGCAAGACGGGGAGATGCTCCGGCTGTTTTGTGATGCCGATCTTGACGTCGAGCGGAAGGGACTCCCGGGTCTGCAGATAGGAGCTCAACTGCGCCCCGAGCGACAAGACGCTTGCGCCGATGGTGATGTTCTGCGACGGGATCTCGTAGAGGACACCCGCGTCGATGGCCAGAGCGGTCGATCGCGAGCCGGCGATGGAGGAATAAATGATCTTCGCGTTCAGACCGACGCTCGTCACATCGTCCAGGGCCCTTCCCACGCCGACGATCACAGCGAGGTCTGTCGCGCTGAACGTGCCCAACGTGTTCAAGGACTCATCCGTTTCCGTGAATGAACCGTAGTCGAGGAAGAGGAGACCCGCACCGACGGTGCCGATGCCTTCCAGGGATTGAGCATAAGAGAGATGGCCCCCGTTCACATCGAGCAAATGCTTCAGGAACCCGGCCGATGCTCTCCGTCCGCTCAGGGTTGACAGCGCGGCAGGATTGTAGAAGAGCATGTTTGGATCGTTCGTCATCGAGACAAAGCTGCCGTTGAGACCCGCGGCACGTGCGCCGACATCATTGCGAAGGAAACTGTAGGTCCCGACCTCCTGTGCGAGACCGATCGTGAGCAGGCAAAGGAGCGAAGTGGCGATGAGGAGAGATCGTTTCATCGATTTGAATCTAGCCAAATAACCACTGAATTTCAAGAACGCTTCGCTGCTCGCCTCGTGCGTCCGAAGCTGGAATCCTTCGCGCCCGTCATCAAGTCGAGGCTCAATATTTGCCGTTGCAACTCATGAGAATTTTGACTAACTTCTCAGCATCGGTTTGAACAGCCAATCTGGAGATAGTGATGAAACCCGGAATTCACCCTGAATACAAGCGGTCCATCGTTACCTGTGTTTGCGGTAATACCTTCGAAACGCGGTCCACTGCAGGCAATCTGCACGTAGAAATCTGCTCGAACTGCCATCCGTTCTTCACGGGCAAGCAGAAGTTGGTTGATTCTGCGGGCCGTGTCGAGCGCTTCACGAGGAAATACGCGAAGAAGGTAGTGGCGCCGAGCAGCTAGCGCCGCTGAGGCGTGATGACACAAGTGCGGAATGTATCTCAGACATACGTTCCGCATTTTTCATTTCTGGCCACAGCAGTCGCTGCGCAGAGACGAGAAGAAGCATGACCCAAGAGCCTGCTACATCCCCCAGGGACGCGGAGATCCCCAGCCTCTATCGAGGACCGCGAGGGACGGCGATCAAGATCCTCAACCGAGTCGAGCGTTCGGATTCTTATCTTGACCGCCTTGTCGAGACAGAGTTGCGCACGAACGAGATGAACGATCTCGACAAGAGCCTCATGAACGAGATCGTCACCGGCGTCGTTCGTTGGCAGATGAAGCTGGATTGGGTTCTGACGGGATTCTTCCACGGGAATTTCACCAAGGCCGAGACAAACGTCCGCAATGCCCTGCGGGTCGCCCTCTATCAAATTCTCTTCCTCGATAAGGTCCCTCACTCAGCTGCTGTCAACGAGTCGGTCGAGTTCATCAAGCGCCTCCGGGGCCAGAAGGTGGCCGATCTTGTCAACGCTGTTCTTCGTAACATCCTCCGGAATCTCGACAACATCCGGTACCCGGACGTCAATGAGGATCGAATTCAGCACCTTGCCGTTGTCGAGTCGCATCCGTTGTGGCTGGTCAGGCGCTGGGTGGCACGATTCGGTTATGACGAGGCGCGTCGCCTGCTGTCGGCGGACAACCAGAGGCCGGACCTTACGCTGCGCGTCAACAGGCTGAAGATCGATTTCAACTACTTTCTCTCCCAGCTCGAGCAACACCAGGTCCAGTTCTCCCGGTCTGAGTATCTCGACTTCTTCGTACGGGTGAAACATATGGCGGGGATCGGAAGCTCGGAGATGTTCCGACAGGGATTCTTTGTCGTGCAGGATGAAAGTGCGGGCCTGGCGGTGCAATTGCTTGACCCGAAACCGGGAGACCGAGTCATCGACATGTGCTCTGCGCCCGGCGGAAAAGCCACGTTTATCGGTGAATTGATGAAGAACGTTGGCGAGGTCATCGCCATCGACCGCTACGAGACGCGACTCAATATGGTCAAGAATGCCTGCCAGCGCCTCGGCATCGCGAACGCTCACTTCATTACGGCCGATGCATCGACCGTGCAGATCGCTCCGGCCGAGAAGGTCATCGTCGATGCACCTTGCTCGGGCCTCGGCGTCCTCGCGAAAAAGCCGGATTCGAAGTGGAAGCGCGAGCCTGAGGACCTCAAGAAGCTGGTCGAGATTCAGCGTAGCATTCTTGAGAATGCAGCACACCACGTGAAACCCGGCGGCATTCTCGTTTATAGTACTTGCACTACGGAACCGGAGGAGAATCTCAATACTGTGAAGGATTTCCTGTCTGCGCACAGTGAATTCGTCATGGAGAATGCGAGACAGTTCGTCGATCCCCGCGTAGTTTCGCCGGATGGTTACATCGAGACCTTTCCGCACAAACATGGTATGGATGGATCGTTCGCGGTCAGGTTGAAGAAAACAACCTGATGCTCTCCGATTACGGTGCTTTGTGTTAAGAGAGTTTTCTCCCTATATTCCCACCGCACTCTGCGTGTCATAGGAACGAGCAGCCTCAGTCGTTCTGACGTATCCTCATTCTTTGACCACTACCACTCTACCACTAAGGAGGAACAATATGACGCGATTCATAACCCTGATCGGCTCCTTTGCAGTTGCGACGCTTTTCTTCTTGGTTGTTGACAGCGGTGCAAAACGCCTACCCGACCCCGGTTCCGCAGATCCTTTCGCATCGACATTCTCGATCGTCGGCATCGACCTGCAGAATGGTGACGTGGGGGTTGCCGTCCAGTCCAAATTTCCAAACGTCCGTCCTATCGTCCCGTGGGCGCAGGCGGGTGTAGGAGCCATAGCAACTCAATCTTTCATCAACGTCTCCTACGGCCCGAAAGGCCTGACCCTCATGCGGAATGGAGCGTCGGCGGAGGAGGCACTGAGGATCCTCATTGAGAACGATTCAGCCCGGGACAGCCGACAGGTCGGAATCGTCGACATGAAGGGAAACGCTGCCAGCTGGACGGGGAGGGATTGTTTCGACTGGGCGGGCGCAATCACGGGAACGGGCAGTGGCGGAAAAGGCATGGTGGTTACGGGAAAGGGTTTTGCAGCGCAAGGAAATACGCTGGTGGGCAAAGAGACGGTGGGGGCGTTGGCCAATACATATCAGAAGACGCAGGGTTCGCTGGCGGACAAGCTCGTGGCGGCTCTTGTTGCGGCTGGAAAGGCCGGGGGTGACCGGAGGGGAGAGGAATCTGCAGCGCTGCTCGTGAAGCGGGCAGGAGCAGGCTATGACGGCACGACGGACGATTACATCGATATCAGCGTCTACGACAACCCGAAGCCGCTGCAGGAATTGGAGCGACTCTATAAATTGCACAAGCTCTATTTCTTCCGCTCCGACCCCAAGAATCTGATTACGATCGACGCGAGTATCTGTCGAGAACTGCAGGAAATCATGAGCAACAAGGCGTACAAAGGTTTCGTGTTCTATGACGGCCCGATCAACGGCGTCTTCGATGCCAAGACCAAAAAAGCGCTCCAGGACTTTATGGGATGGGAGAACTATGATGTGCGCATCCGGCAGGATGATCAGATAGACAAGGAGGTTCTGCAAGACATCCACAAGAACTTCGCGGAGTGGAAAACGGCGAACAAGTGACGGGGAAGGCGGGGGAGGCACGACGGAGCGCGGAAGCGGGGAAAATGAGGGGTATGAGACGTGGGAAGAAGGCGTTGACACGCGCCGGCCCCCAACCTACAACATTCAACGTTCAACTTACAACCTACCTATGAAAGCGATCGTCAAACCCAGACCAAAGGATGGACAAGAATGGCCGGAAGGGCTTCAACTCATCGACAAACCCGAACCGACCGTTGATGCTCCAAACGACGTTATCATCAAAGTGTATGCCGGTGCGATCTGCGGCACCGATGTCGGCATCTATAACTCGAAAGAATCTCTCCGTGTGCAGATGCTGAAGGCGAAGACCGATCCTGTCACCGTCGGGCATGAATTCAGCGGTAGGATCGTGGCGGCGGGGAAGAAAGCACGTCATCACCTTGCGCGGCTCATGGTTCAGAAAGCGAAAGCGAATTCCGATCTCAAGAAGCTCCTCCGCCGGAAGACCCCTCGATCCCTTGCTGAAGAAAAAGGCTTCTTGAGCCTTATCGAAAAGAAGTTCTTCAGCACGGCGGAGATGCACGTGACGTGCGGGATGTGCTACCAGTGCCGGCACGGGGAGTATCACGTCTGCCGAAACACGGTCATCAAGGGGGTCCACGACGACGGTGCGTGGGCTTCGTACGTCAAAGTTCCCGCTGAAAATGTTCGCCTGTTCTACCAGCGGGAGATTCCTCCCGAGATCATCAGTTTCATGGACGCACTGGGGAATGCAACGCACACCGTGATGTCCGGGCCCGTGAAGGATCAGAACGTGGCTGTTCTCGGCTGCGGCGTCCAGGGGCTGATGGCAGTCGCGGTTGCGAAGTGGGCGGGCGCCAAGCGCATTTATGTGACTGATGCCTCCCACGAGGATTTTTCCCATGATAAACTGGTGACGCAGCGGTTCGCTCTTGCCAAGACGTACGGTGCCGATCATTGCTTCGATATGGCAGTGCCGGCTGAGCGCGAAGGTTTCTATGAAACTATCATGAGAGAAACGGATCAAACAGGCGTCGACGTCGCGCTCGAGATGTCGGGCAGTTATCATGCCTATGAGGATGCCGAACGGGTGGTGCGGATGGGCGGGACATTTTCTCTTCTCGGCATTCCCTCCGGCACGATGCAGGTGGACTTTGCCAAGAACATCATCTTCAGCGGCATCACCGTCCACGGGATCATCGGCCGAAGGGTGTTCCGGACGTGGGATCAGATGGAACATCTGCTGAAGGCCGGCCTCGCCAAGGAATTCATGAAAACAGGCTTTGTCACGCACCAGCTTCCGCTCGAGGAGTTCGATCGCGGGTTTGCTGCGATCCGGGCGGGAGATGCATACAAGGTGTTGTTCAAACCGTAGGGAAAGATCATCGTGGGGTGTGCAGGTAGGTTGGAACGCGCTCTCACGGTATCGTGTTGCGACATGGTGGAGTTGGCGAGCAGGAGCATTTGGAGAGAATCGTAGCGGTGTCGACTGACATTCAGAGAAGAACGTCCTCACGCGGAGAGTCACGCTGTTCGCGGTCGACGCTAGCCGTGGGAAAATGGCGTAAACCAAGCAACGGCATCCAGGATCGATATTGTTTCAAAAAAGAGGAGATGACAGAGACCTATGGCCGTCCATGACCGAGTACGTCAATTCTATCACAATGAACTGACTGAACTCCACAATGCCAGTCTGTTCAAGGAAGAGCGGTTCATCCATTCGCGACAGGCGGCAGACATCACCGTCGAATACCCGCCGAACTCCCCCCTGAAAGAGGTCGTCAATTTCTGCGCAAACAATTATCTGGGCCTCTCGAGCCACCCGACTTTGATCGAGGCGGCAAAAAAGGGTCTGGAGGAGCGCGGCTTCGGGCTTTCCTCGGTCCGATTCATCTGCGGCACGCAGGACCAGCACAAAGAGTTGGAAAGGAAAATTGCAGACTTTTTGGGTATGGAGGACGCCCTCCTCTACTCTTCATGCTTTGACGCGAACGGAGGCGTGTTCGAGGCATTGTTGGGCGAAGAGGATGCGTTGATTTCCGACGAGCTGAACCACGCATCCATCATCGATGGAATCCGGCTCTGCAAGGCCGAGCGGCTTCGCTACAAGCATTCGGACATGAAAGACTTGGAGCAGCATCTCAAGCAGACGGTGAACAAGCGGTTCCGGATGATCGTCACCGACGGCGTGTTCTCGATGGACGGTGTCCTGGCGGAGCTTGACAAGATCTGTGACCTGGCCGAAGAATACGACGCGATCGTCGTGGTCGATGACTCGCACGCCACCGGCTTCGTCGGAAAGAACGGGCGCGGCACGCACGAGTATTTTGACGTGATGGGAAGGGTTGACATCATCACGACGACCTTCGGCAAGGCCTTGGGCGGATCATCGGGAGGTTGCATCGCTGGGGAGAAGGTTTTCATCGACATCCTCAGACAGCGATCGCGTCCGTACCTGTTCTCGAACACGCTAAGCCCTGTCGTCGTGGCTGCGACGATCAAAGCGATCGAGCTCCTCAAGACGTCGAGCACGCTGCGCGACAAGCTTCTCGAGAACTCACGGTACTTCAGGCAGCGCATCCGCGAGGCAGGGTTCGAGATTAAGGATGGGTTTCACCCCATCGTGCCCATCATGATCCGCGATGCTGGCATCGTCCAATCGATGGCTCGGGAATTATATGCTGAGGGTATCTACGTGATCGGATTCTTCTATCCGGTTGTTCCAAGAGGCACCGCCCGCATCAGGGTGCAGTTGTCGGCCGCTCATGAAAAACGCCACATTGACCAGGCAGTCGAAGCGTTCACCAAGGTTGGCAAGAAGCTTGGCGTTCTGAAATAGCTTTCACGAAGCGAATAGGGGAGGGATCTCCACGACGGCGCTCACCGCACGCCGCCGCCCGGCGACAATTCACACCTGAAGATGAACTTGGAATGAGGCGCCGACTCGTCTTCATCGACCTCCTGCGCGGCTGGGCCACGATCGTGATGATCGAGGTTCACGTCTTCAATGCGTTTCTGATCCCATCGCTGAAGGAAACGGGCTGGTTCAACATCGTCGACTACGTGAACGGCTGGGTCGCGCCGAGCTTTCTTTTTGTGGCGGGATTTGTCTTCGTCATCGCCAGTGAAAGAAAGCTGGAGGATTTCCGCACTTTCGGCCGTGCTTTTTGGCGTCAGATCGGCCGGATCACCCTCATTTGGATTGTGGGCTACGCGCTTCATCTCCCGTTCTTCTCGTTCACCCGGACGGTCCAAGGGACGACCGAGGCGGGGTGGCTGCAGTTCTATCAATCGGACATTCTGCACTGCATCGCCATCGGTTTGCTCATCGTCTTCCTTGGGCGGATTCTCATCAGGAGTGACGAGAGATACCAGAAGTTCCTGGTGATCGCGGGCGGGGTCTTTGTCCTTGCTGCTCCCTTTCTCTGGGACATCGATTTCGCGGGGTCGCTTCCCGCCTCCCTGGCGGCTTATTTGAACGGACAGCACTCCTCACTGTTCCCGATTTTCCCATGGATTGGATTCCTCATCTTTGGAGCGGTGACGGCGATAGGGTACAAGAAAGCGAAGGCTTCGGACAAGGAGCTCGATTACCTCAAACTGGTCGGTCTCGTCAGCGTCGTCCTGATCGCTGCCGGCCTGCTCTTGAACCAGCTGCCCGTCAGGATTCCAGGGGCCTCCAACGCCGTCCGGGCAAACCCCTTGTTTTTTGCCACGAGACTTGGTATCGTTCTCTTGCTGATGCTTCTGTGCTGGTACTACGCAGAGAGACGGAAGACGGAAAAGTCGTTCGTGCTCGATGTCGGCAGAGAATCACTGGTTGTGTACACGGCCCATCTTCTGGTGATCTACGGCCAGTACTGGAACGAGAAAAGCCTGGCCTACTGGCACGGCGGGACACTCAGTGTGGCTCAGTGTATTGTGGCGACGCTCGCGTTGATAGTCCTGATGTTTGCAGGTGCGAAGGTGTGGGGATTCACCAAGCGCCGTTCGCTCCCGACGGCGAGGGTTCTGTCGTATGCGACAGGGCTCGTTGTGCTTCTGGTTTTTTTCTTGAAAACGAGCTGAGAATACCATGGATGTCACACTGCTGGTTTTGTTGATTGCTGCGGTTGTACTGTTGGTGATCTTGGTAGTACGATCCTGGTCGCGAACAGCAAGAGGATCGGACCAATCGGCGATCTTGCTGCAGCAGCAAATGGACGCACTCCGCGGCGAAATGAGTCAGAGCCTTAAGAACACGACGGATACGCTCGGAACCTCTCTCAAGAATACACAGGACGCTCTCTATCAGAGCCTCAAGATCACAAGCGAGACGGTGAACCAGCAATTGACCATCGTGAGCAGCCAACTCTCCAGCGTCACACATCAACTCCAGAACAACACGGGGCAGATGGGGAATAGGTTGGACAACGCGGCAAAGGTGATACAGGACGTTCAGAACAAGCTCGGTGAGTTGGGGAAGGCAACGCAGGAGATCAAAGAACTCGGGCAGAGCGTCTCTAAACTGGAGGAGATGTTGAAGGCGCCGAAGCTCCGCGGCGGCCTCGGCGAGTTGCTTCTGGAGGACCTGTTGAAGCAGGTGCTTCCCTCGAACGCGTACGAGACACAATATCGGTTCAAGAACGGCCAGACGGTGGACGCGATCATTCGCACGGCGGGAGGAATGGTTCCGGTCGACTCCAAATTCCCCCTCGAGAATTTCCAGAAGATGCTCGAATCGAAATCGGACCAGGAGAGGAGGACGGCGCTGCGCACCTTCCGATCCGACGTCAAAAAGCACATCGATGCCGTTTCGGAAAAGTACATCCTGCCGGACGAGGGGACGTTCGACTTTGCACTGATGTACATCCCGGCGGAAAATATCTACTACGAGACAATTATCAAGGATGAGTCGGTCCCCGAGGAGGATGGTCTCTACAATTACGCGATGAGGAAGCGAGTCGTCCCTGTCTCCCCGAACAGTTTCTATGCGCACTTACGGGTGATCGCTCTTGGCCTGAAGGGGCTTCAGATCGAGCGCAGTGCGAAGGAGATCCTTCAAAACCTCGACCGACTCGGATCCGAGCTGCAGAAGTTCTCGGATTTGTTTGAGACCCTCGGGAACCAATTGACCAACGCGAAAAACAACTTTGACAAAGCAGACAAGCAGCTCAGCGGATTAACGGAGAAATTCAAATCGATTCAGTCAATCCCTGAATCAGGTGGAGGCGGGCAGTTGGATGCGTTCAAAGGAGCGGACTGAATAGAGCATCGTCGAACCGTTCGGGCCAGAAATGAAAAAGTCCCCTCGTCGGGGACTTTTTTTTCTTTTCGCTACCGGAACTTGACTACACGCGCACGATGTTGTATGCGCGTTTCCCTTTCTGTTCTTCCTTCAATTCGAACTGTACGGTATCGCCCTTGAACAGGACATCGCGAAACCCTGTGTTTTTCACATTGCTCTTATGGAAGAAAATCTCTTCTCCGCTTTCTGAGATAATGAATCCAAATCCCTTCGACGCGTTGTAGAACTTCACAGTTCCTTGCTTCATCAGCCAACTCCTTTCCCGATTCGAAATAAACACTCAAAATAAAAAACCCCAGCCAGCTCAAGCTAACTGGGGTTCAGGTCCTACTGCCAAGTTAGATCTTCTCTACATTTGCGGCTTGAAGCCCTTTGGGACCCTGCTGCACCTCAAACTGGACCTTGTCGCCTTCATTCAAGGTCTTGTAGCCTTCGCCGACAATCGCCTTGAAGTGGACGAAAACGTCTTCGCCATTTTGACGTGTAATGAAGCCGTAACCCTTGGCTCCATTGAACCACTTGACCGTTCCCTTTTCCATGGAACCGATCCTTTCAAGAAAAGATGAAAAAATTGTACACGAGACCGCTAGCCTGAACGCTTCAGCGTAACGCCTAAGCTTTGCTATGGATGATTCGCGATGCCCAGCCTCGTGGAGCTTGAAAGGCCATGAAAAAGGACATGGACAGAACATCAACAGCAACGACGAACGAGCGTGGCTACGTCGCCCACGGGAAGAATTCTCTTCGTCCGGGGATAACGGTGTACTGTTAGTTGCGAAAACAATATAGTTGAACTTGGGGCCATAAACAAGAGAAATTTTGCGCGCCCTCGGCCGGGCTGATGTGGGTGTGTCCACTTCCATGCCGTCATTTGGAATCACGCCGGGATTTTGTATATCTTTCGACACACGGGCGCGCCAAAAACGACCTCTTCGCATGTCGGTCGCCCGGCTGGCCCTAAAGGGATGTGCTGTCCTTCCCTCGACCGGACTTCAACTCTGGCGTGCCGGAATCGTTTCCGGCCCCGTTCCGGGATTGAGGATTCCAACACCGGGCGAGCGACGGGAGAACTCGTGATTCGGCAGACCTTGAAAACAAAGAGCTCGTCTCCGCTCCTGGTAACAGATGTAATCTCGTATCGTGACTAGCTCCGCCCATTGATTACCAGAGTCTTCTTCATCTAAACCTCGTCTGGGAGGATCGTACATGGTAAGACGCTCTCTTATCACCGTTGGCCTCGCATTCTGCATGTTCGCGGCTGCGCTCCCGGTGAACGCCTTCGCGCAAGGCGGCTCAAAGCGCGTCTTCAACGTGAAAGATTTCGGTGCTTCAGGAAGGAAGAGCGAGAACTCGCAAGCGGCGATCCAGAGAGCGATTGACTCCTGCGCCCGAAGCGGGGGCGGCATGGTCTACTTTCCCCCGGGCGACTACACGTCGGGAACGATCCACCTTCGCAGCCACATTCGGCTCTCCGTGGACGCCGGAGCGACGATTTATTCCATCAAAGAGAAGAATGCATTCGACAAGGATGCCCTTATCTACGGGGAAGACCTCGAGAACATCACTCTCGAAGGTCGCGGAACGATCGATGGCGAAGGGGAATACGAGTGGCGTCTGAACGACATAGAGGACGATTTTATCCGCCCCAATCAGGAGTTGATGGAGGCGCTTGGAAAGCCGCTCGTGCGCTCGTTCCCAAAGAAGAATCAGTATGGCAAGCTCATCCTGCTGCTCCGATGCAAGGATGTTCGGATCACTGGCCTCTCGCTTGTCCGTTCCCCTTCGTGGACGATCCATCCGTACGGGTGCGAGCGCATGGTCATCGACGGCGTTTACATCCGCTCGAGTCTCAGAGATGGTGTCTGGGCTGATGGCATTGATCCCGACGGCTGCAAAGACCTTCGCATCTCGAATTGCACGATCGAGACAGGGGATGACGCGATCGTTTTCTATTCGATGAACTGGTTCGGCCCCGCGCTTCCGTGTGAAAACATCACGATCACGAACTGCCGGCTCTCCTCCTCGTCCAGCGCTTTGAAGTTCTGCGATGGCAACATGAATTGCGTCCGGAACGTGACGGTGGACAACTGTGTTATCACCAATTCGAACCGCGGTATCGCCTTCATGGTCTTCGACGGCGGTTATGTCAGCGATGTCGTGATCTCAAATCTCACGATCGAATGCAAGCGGCGCGACTGGTTCTGGTGGGGAGACGGGGACCCGTTCCATTTCAACATTAAGCGGCGGAGCGAGGTCCATCGGAATTGGAAAGGTGAGAACGAGCCTCCGGCCGGTGCGATCCGGAACGTTCTGATCACGAATGTGATTGCCCATGGCCAGGGGTCAAGCGTCATCAACGGTCATCCGCAGAGCTGGCTCGACGGTATCACCTTCGAGAATGTCAAGCTCTTTCTCTCAGCCGATACGGCGGCCGCTTACGACAAGGCCGTGCATGTGCTCGAATTTCAGATGGTGAAGAATCTCAGGCTGCGAAACGTCGAGGTGTTTTGGGAGAAGCCGGAACTGGCGAAATGGGAAAGTGCACTCTCCATTGAGGATGTCGACGGTTTGGAGGTCGATGGATTCAGCGGGAAACAGGCCCACCCGGGGTCTGAAAATCCTGCCGTGCTGTTGAACCGGGTCCGAGGAGCCACTATCCGCGAGTCTCAGGCGCAGATCGGCACCGGCACGTTTCTTCGAATCAGCGGCAGGACCTCGAGCGACATCCTGTTTGTTGGCAATGATCTGCGCGAGGCGAAAGTTCCGTACCGACTCGACGACGATGTACGGAAAGGCGAGATCCACGCACTCGACAACATTGCGCCTCGCAGGTAGAACAGCTTTGTTCGACGACCAGGGAGGGTTGAGCCATGAAAGCGGCGGTTGTTACGAAGTTCGGTCCTCCGGGGGTGCTGAAGATCATGGAGTGGCCGGATCCGGAGGTGAATGAGGGGGAGGTCCTCGTTCGCACGAGGGCGATCGGATTGAACTTTTCCGATGTGTTCGCGCGCATGGGATATTATCCGGGCGTGCCTCGTCCGCCGTTCATCCCGGGCATTGAATTGTCAGGCGTGATTGAGCGCGTCGCAAAAGGCGTGAAGACCATCAAGCGTGGAGACCGCGTCTTGGTTTTCCCCAAGCATTGCGGGTACGCCGAGTACGTCTCTGTCCCTGCAACGCACGCGATACGGATGCCATCAAGGATGTCGTTCGAAGATGGGGCGGCTCTTGGCGTGGCGTCGCTCACGGCGTATCATGGACTCGTAACGCTTGCGCACGTTCGGCCTGGCGAGAAGCTTCTCCTGCACGCAGCGGCAGGCGGAGTCGGCACAGCGGCCGTCCAACTCGCGAAGCATCTCGGCGCGGAAATCTATGCCACGGCTGGTTCAAGCGAGAAACTGCGGGTGGCCAAGAATGCCGGTGCAGACCGCGTGATCAACTATCGTTCGGAAGATTTCGCTGAAATCGTTTCATTGGAAACGAACGGTTACGGTGTTGACGTCGTCATGGATTCGGTGGGAGGGAGGATTTTCCGCAAAGGTTGGAAACTGCTTGCACCGATGGGGAGATACGTGCTCTACGGGTTCGCCGCGGTGTCCGGCGATCGCTCGGTCAAGAAACTACGCGCGCTTCGTGAACTTGCGTCTGTTCCGTTGATCTATCCGCCGGCAATCGTATCGAAGAATGTCAGCCTGGCAGGTTTCAATCTCTTCTTTCTCACGCATAAGGTGGAATACTTCGGAGGTGTCCTTCGCGAGTTGATGAAGCTTTACGAGAAGAAGGTGTTGCAGCCTGTGATCGGAGCGAAATACGCATTTGCGGAAATCGCGGACGCGCAGAGTTTCCTGCAGTCAAGGAGAAGCTTCGGCAAGGTGATCGTTGTAATGTAGACGCAACCATTTCCTATGCAGACACGTCGCTCCAAAACTCGCATTATCGAGCCGGATTTTCTGCTGACGGCGTACTGCAGCGGCTACTTTCCGATGGCGGAGCCGATCACGGGAGAGATCGGGTGGTATTCTCCCGACGCGCGCGCGATCATCGAATTGGAGGAGCTCAAGATTCCGCGTAGCCTCAAGCAGACCATCAAAAAAGGAATCTTTGAGATCCGCATCGATCAGGAATTCGAGGAAGTGATCCGAGCCTGCGGCGACAGGGAGGAAACATGGATTTCGGAGGAGATCGTTCAAAGCTATCTTCAAATTCATCGGATGGGCTTTGCGCACTCCGTCGAGTGCTGGAGCAGTAGTGAGCTAGTGGGGGGACTGTACGGCGTTGCCCTGAGGGGCGCTTTTTTTGGAGAGTCGATGTTCAGTCGCAGGCGGGATGCATCGAAAGTGGCTCTGGCGCATCTTGTCGAGAGGATGAAGCAGCGTGGCTTTGAGCTGCTCGACACACAATTTCTCACGCCGCACCTGGCGCGCTTCGGCGCCAAGGAGATACCAAGGGCAGAGTATCTCGAGAGATTGAAAAGGGCTTTGGTGAAGAGTTGCCAATTTGTCAGCTGATCGCAAACTTCATATTCAGGATTGATCATGTCTACTTCCTCGTTCCGGGTTCCGGTCATCACTCAAACAAATTTCTCCACGCTCACGCTGGCCAATCGCGGCAAGGTGAGGGATATCTACGATTTCGGCGATTCACTTCTCATTGTGGCGACCGATCGTCTCTCAGCGTACGATGTGGTGATGCAGCAAGGAATCCCGTTCAAAGGGAAAGTCCTCACGCAGATCTCGGACTTCTGGTTTGAGCAGACAAAGGATATCGTCGCGAACCACCTCAGGTCGACCATCGTCTATGACTTCCCCTCCGCGTGCAAGCCGTATTGGAACGAGCTCGAGCATCGGTCGATGTATGTGAGAAAGACGAAACCCTTGCCGATCGAGTGTGTGGTGAGAGGATACCTCTCCGGCTCGGGATGGATAGAATATAAGGAGACGCAGGGCATTTGTGGTATCAAGCTTCCCCCCGGCCTCGTCGAGTCGGATCGGCTGCCGGAACCGGTTTTCACACCGGCCACGAAAGAAGAGGTCGGAAGGCACGACGAGAACATCACGTTCGAGCGCGCGGCGAGCATCGTCGGCCGAGATCTCGCCGGGAGGGTCCGGGATATCTCGCTCGCGGTTTACAGGCGGGCTGCGGCTCTCGCGGAGCAGAAAGGCATCATCATTGCCGACACGAAGATGGAGTTCGGTCTTGATGAGAAGGGGGGGCTGATTCTGATAGACGAGCTCCTGACACCGGACTCGTCCCGGTTCTGGCCCAAGGACAAGTATCAGCCGGGGAAGGGGCAAGAAAGCTTCGACAAGCAATTCGTCCGCGACTACCTGAATTCGATCAACTTCAACAGGAAGCCGCCCGCGCCCGTGCTGCCGGAAGACGTCATCTTCAAAACGTCCGCGCTGTATCTCGAAGCACTCAAGAGGCTCAGCGGCAAAACGCTGGTGTAATGCGGCGACAGCAGGAGCGTTGCCTGCTCGACGGCTGTCGGCGGAGCCATGACAGAAGGATATCGCATACTTGAGCACCCGTCAGATGTGGGCATTGAAGCCGCGGGCCGTTCTCTGAAGGAGGTCTTTGAGTACGCGGCGCTGGGCCTGGTCTCGATCATTGCCGACCCGTCAACCGTTGATTCCGCGGAACGACGATTCGTCGCGCTGGAAGGCTCGGATCATGAGAACCTGCTCGTGAAGTGGTTGTCGGAGCTCCTCTATCTCTACGACGGGCAGCAGTTCCTTCCTTCCGATGTCGAGATCACACGGTTGACGTCTCAGCAGCTCGAAGCTTCCGTGATGGGGGAATCTGTTGACGCACAGAAGCACGCGCTCAAGACAGACGTCAAGGCGATTACGTATCATCAGTTGAAGGTGGAAGAGCGGGAGGACGGCTTTTTGGTGAGGGTGTTCGTAGATATATGAGAAAATTGTAGATGAAGAACTGTAGATTGTGTATTGAAGGTTGAAAATTGTAGCTTGAACGTTTGCTCGAGGTTGGTGAATGAAGACTGCACCAGGAGCGAGTCCGGTCGTATGCTCGGACGCTGTTGGTGATGCTGGTGGGCGGCGCGCTCATGATCCAAAAACTTGACGACTATCGGTATCTCGTTCCCAAATCTTTCCGCGACGGGATGAATGTGGAAGGACTGATCTACGCGAACGAGGAGCTCATCAAGGCTATCGAGCGCGATCAGACCTTGATGCAGGTAGCGAATGTCGCGACGTTGCCGGGCTTGGTGGGCCGCTCGCTGGCGATGCCCGATGCACATCAAGGGTATGGGTTTGCGATCGGCGGCGTTGCCGCAGCTGATATCCAGACTGGAGTCGTCTCTGCAGGAGGAGTGGGCTTCGACATCAATTGTGGCGTCCGCCTCCTGCGCTCGGATCTCTCGCTCGAAGAGGTAAAGCCGAAGCTTGATCCGCTCCTGAATCAGATGTTCCGCGACATTCCATGCGGTACAGGAAGAAAGGGGATCATCGCGCGACTGAGCACCGAAGAGTTGGACAACGTGCTCGAGAACGGCGCGCACTGGGCAGTGAAGAACGGATACGGAACGGAAGAAGATCTGCACCACATTGAAGAGACGGGGCGACTTCCGAACGCGGACCCGAACCGCGTAAGCAAGCGGGCCAAAGAGAGAGGCAGCGATCAGCTGGGCACGCTCGGCTCGGGAAATCATTTTGTCGAAATTCAATACGTTGAAGCGGTGTTCGATGAGGAAGCTGCCGCAGCATTCGGCCTCACGCCCCGGCAGGTAGTGGTCCTCATACACACAGGGTCACGCGGCCTCGGCCACCAGGTCTGCACGGACTATCTTGAGATCATGCAGACTGCCATGCACAAGTACAACATCACCATCGTCGATCGGCAGCTGGCATGCGTGCCGATACAGTCACCGGAAGGACAGAGCTACCTGAGCGCGATGGCTGCAGCAGCGAACTTCGCCTTTGCCAACCGGCAGATGATCACGCACTGGACGCGTGAGGCGTTCACCCGCGTCCTCGGCAAAGGTGAACTGAAGATCATCTACGACGTTTGCCACAACATTGCGAAGGAGGAGGAGCACAAGGTGGGCGGGCGGACGCGCACTGTTCTTGTCCATCGGAAAGGAGCGACGAGGGCATTCCCGAAACATCGCCCGGAGATCCCGAAGGACTATTTTGAGGTCGGTCAGCCCGTGCTGATCCCCGGGAGCATGGGAACCTGTTCCTACGTTCTGGTCGGGACGGAGCGGGCGATGGACGAAACCTTCGGTTCATCGTGCCACGGCGCAGGGAGATCCAAGAGTCGTCACGCGGCAAAGAAGGAGATCTCTGCTGACGAGCTTCTGTCCGAGTTGAAAGAAAAAGGGATCCATGTCCGGGGTGCATCCAGGAGCGGGCTGACGGAGGAAAATCCGAACGCGTACAAGGATGTGAGTCAGGTCGTTGAGGTTGTCCATAACGCGGGGATCGCGAAGAAGGTGGCGAAGCTGGTGCCCATCGGGGTGATAAAAGGATAGGATCGTTTCAGGCTGAACGATTTCGTTTTGAGGCTGAGAAGAAGATCAGGAGCGAAGAAGAGGGAACCTGGGGAGCAGAAGTTCCGTTGTGAGAGAGAGGCACTACAGTCTAATCACCGAACATTGAACCAAGAAAACAAAGGGAGAATGAATGCTGCCGCTGAATGAAGAGAATATCCTGACGGCACTCAAGCTGGTGAAGGATCCAGACTTGCACAGGGACATCGTGACGTTGAATTTCGTCAAAAATCTGAAGATCAATGGAAAAAACGTCAGCTTCACGCTTGAATTGACCACGCCGGCCTGTCCCGTCCGGGACCAATTTGCTTCGGACTGCGAGAAGGCGATTCGCCAGAACATCGAGGGGGTGGGGAAGGTCGATATCGCGATGACCTCGAACGTTGTCGCCCACAACAACCAGCAGAAAGATGTTATTCTGCCCGGCGTGAAGAACACGGTAGCCGTCGCGAGCGGAAAAGGGGGTGTGGGGAAATCGACCGTCGCCGTGAACCTTGCGGTTGCTCTCGCTCTGGACGGAGCGAAGGTGGGTCTTGTCGATGCGGACGTCTACGGCCCGAGTATCCCGTTGATGTTCGGGATCAACGATCGTCCGCGGATATCGCAAAACAAACTCGTTCCACTCGAACGATACGGCGTGAAGATCATGTCGATCGGTTTTCTCGTCGACCCGATGCAGGCCGTCATCTGGCGAGGCCCGATGGCGAGCGGAGCGGTGAAACAGTTCATGGGTGACGTGAACTGGGGTGACCTGGACTATCTGATCTTCGACCTGCCTCCGGGAACCGGGGATATTCAACTGACCCTTGTGCAGACGATTCCTCTGACCGGAGCGGTCATTGTGACGACGCCGCAAGACGTCGCTCTTGCCGATGCCCGTAAGGGGCTCGTGATGTTTAACAAGGTCAACGTGCCGGTGATGGGGATCGTCGAGAACATGAGTTACTTCATTTGCGGTCATTGCGGCCATCGCGAGGACATCTTCGACAGCGGGGGTGGAAGCCGGGTTGCAGTGGAGCTGGGAGTGCCTTTCCTGGGAGAGATTCCGATAGACACGAGAATTCGGGTCGGGGGTGACCAGGGAACGCCGATCGTCGTCATGGACGAGGCTTCGGCCCAGGCTCAGGTCATCCGGAAGATCGCCCGAAACCTCGCCGCACAAGTGAGCATCCGGAACGTCTCGACTTCGCAGGCTCCAAAGGTAGAGATTCTGATCGGGAATCAAGGCTGATATCAGAGCGTATGCCGACGACAGAAATCATACAATCGACACTTGAAAAGGTCCGGCCGTATCTGAAGGTGGATGGGGGAGATGTGGAGCTGGTGCGGATAACGGATGACGGGATAGTCGAAGTGCGGCTCACGGGGTCATGCCTCTCGTGCCCGATGTCCATGATGACGCTCCGCGCAGGAATCGAGAGGGCACTGATGCTGGCCCATGCAGAGGTTCGGAGAGTGGAACAGGTTCGATAATCGGGAGGAGCGTCCGGGTGGGTGTGAGCGCCGGTTCGGAAGCCGGCGCTTTTTTTATTTTTCCTTCAGATCGACTTCGAGTAACCGTCCGTCTTTCAGCTGAACGACCCGTGCCGGGTATTTGCGCACGAGATCGTAGTTGTGCGTTGCCATCAGGACGGCGGTCCCGCGCATATTGATCTTTTTAAGGAGCTCCATGATCTCTGCCGAGACGCCCGGATCGAGGTTGCCGGTCGGCTCGTCCGCTAACAACAGAGCAGGGGAATTCGCGATCGCACGGGCAATGACAACGCGCTGTTGCTCGCCTCCGGAAAGCTCCTGGGGCATCTGATTCCGTTTGTGCCCAAGCCCGACATCCGCCAGGGCATGGAAGACTCTTTTTTTTGTCTCGGCACGCGCGGTGTTCGTCGCGTAGAGCGCGAACGCCACATTTTCATACACATCGCGATCCTCGAGGAGCTTGAAGTCCTGAAATACGATGCCCAGTTTACGCCGGAAGTAGGGGACCTCCCGAGGCTTTGTTTCCTCCGAGTCATAACCGGCAACCTTTACCCTGCCCGCGTCCGGTTTCAGATCCATGTACAAGAGGCGAAGCAGCGAGCTCTTGCCGGCGCCCGTGGGTCCGACGAGGTACACGAACTCTCCCTCCTTCATTTCGAAGTCCACGTTCTTCAATACCAGCTGGTCATCGAACGAGACTGATATGTCTTGAAGTTCGATCACTTCTTCGTGCTGATACGTGCGGCGAGCTTGATCGACTCTACGATGCTGGAGATGTCGGCTCTGCCCTTACCGGCGATATCGTACGCCGTCCCGTGCCCCGGGGAGGTGCGGATGATGTTCAGTCCAGCGGAGAAATTCACTGCCTTCCCGAAGGAGCTCAGCTTCAACGGGATGAGGCCCTGGTCGTGGTACATTGTGATGATCGCGTCGTATGATTTGTACGAACCGCTCCCAAAGAACCCGTCGGCGGAGAACGGCCCCTTCACGTCGATGCCTTGGCTTTGACTCTCACGGAGGGCAGGGACGATGATCTGTTCTTCTTCGCTTCCCATCAGGCCATGTTCGCCCGCGTGAGGGTTCAGCGCCAGAACGGCGAGTGATGGGTTCTGGATCCCGAAATTCCGTTTCAAGGCATCGTTCACGATCGACACCTTATCAACGATCTTCTCGCTCGTCACTTGGTCCGCGACATTTCGGAGCGCGGTGTGAATCGTCACGAGCCCGATACGCAGGCGATCAGCGATGAGCATCATGGCGACTTTCTGAGATCGGCTGAGGAGGGCGATCATCTCCGTTTGGCCGGGGAAACTGTAGCCGGCGAGGTTGAGCGCCTCTTTCGAAACCGGCCCCGTCACCATCGCATCGGCCTTCTTCGCTTTGCACAGCTCGACCGCCTTTTCGATTGCAGCCCCGGCGGATTTCCCGGCAGCCTTGGTGGTTTTCCCGTATTCGACATCCGTCCAGATTCCGTCCCCTACATCTGCGACCCCGATGACGGATGGATTGTTCCACGGGAAGACGACTTTCTCGAGTTTCGGCTTGATCTTGAATGCGGTTCGGGCGTGATTCCATACGTTCAGCGGACCGACAAGCACCGGGATGCAGATCCGCCGGACGGCGACGTGAGTAGCGGCCTTCAGGGCGATCTCCGGCCCGATGCCGTTGAAATCGCCGATGGTGATGGCTACGGTTGGTTTCACAGGTTCTCTGTCTGGCTCAGAATGTACGTGCCATTCTTGCTCGGGTCGATGAAAACGAATCGTTTCTTCAGTCGATCGTACGTCCAGATCTCCGTCGGAGCCGAACCAGGCTGAAGGAGATGATCGGTCTGCTCCGGTGGGCCGTAGAGGATGTAAATACGTCCCCGGTCCGTCTTGTAGCCGTCTTCGCCTCCGAGGGTCGAGAATTTTCGCATTGTCTCGTCGATCCGGTAATAGTATTCTGCCATCACTTCGTTGTAGGCCGTCGTCGTGTCCGGGTCCTTTGCCCGCCAGAATTCGTGGAATGCTTCCGCACGGTGTGCCGCCGAGCCTGATTGCATTTCATAAACCTGCTGATCAGTGGCGATATGACGCAGCGCCTCCACAGCCAAATCGGGATCGGTCAATGAGATTGGCCGGAACGGCCAGATGACGCGGAATAGATAGTCCTGGGTTCGCTCCATGTTCGCGAGCGAGTACTCAATCTCCAGTCTGAACGAGCCCGGCTCCAGCTTCTCGATCGGCAATGGAATGTAACAAGTCTTCCAGGGGAGCGTTGAAGGCTTGGTTGAGTAGAGGATCTTTCCTTCGCGCATCTCCAACGCGAGTAACCCGGGGGCCGAGAAAAAGGAACTGTCGGTGAAATCTTGCGTCCGCCGGCCGAATATGTCAGACTGCCCGTGGAGTTTCCAGTGCACCCTAAGGCTGAGCATGCTATCCGGTTGGAAGAGCTCGGCAACGAGCCCGCCGGTCCCGCCGTAGAGCACGTTGCCGGCTTGATTCAGAGGAACGACGTCGCCCTCGGCCGGTCCTGCGGTCTCAGGGAGGACGAAGAATGCACCCGAGAGATCCAGCGGTTTCCGCGTCGGCGCGATTGCCGCGATCCTGCGATTTCTCTCAAGGAATGTGCGTCCCGATTCCCGATCGTCGAGGCTGATCATGACACTGTACGTTCCGCCCGGTACGAGGAATGAGAAGGCGCCTTCGAGGTCGGGTAACAGCTCGTTCTCTCTCGGGATCGTGGACCGCTCAAGTACGATTTGACGAATATTGCGGGCGACGGAGACCTTCTGATCGTCCTGAAGTTCCACGACGAGCTCGCCGCGCGCAATATACTCGGCTCTCCGCCGCGGCGCAACGTTCCGGATGAAGATGAAAAAGTCCTGCCTGATGCGATAGTGCACGTCCACGACGGCCTTTGAAGAATCGCCTTCGAACAAGGGCACAAGCTCGTAGGAGACCGCCTGTCGCTGGGATTGGAAGTCGGATCTTTCGTGCTCGACCTGACCGAGGCACGGAAGCATCGTGATGAGCGAAAGAACAAGTAGCCTTGCTGTACGGATTGTCCGGAGATGTCCAGCCCCCTTGCCTGTCAACGCATCCTCCTCTCCTGAGGGAATATGATGATAAACAGTCGAAGCACGACAGAAGGTAGAAAGAAAAGTCGTGAAGGGCAATGCGCTTGAAGGTGAGACTCGCGACGGAACGGACGGAGTTCTACTTCCATTCCCGCAAGAATTCTGTCAGCAGTCGGACCCCGACGCCGGACCCGCCCTTGGGAGTATACTCCGTACTCTCTTCGAGGATCGCTGTGCCGGCAATGTCAAGATGCGCCCAATTGTAGTCACCGATGAACTTCTTCAAGAACCAACCCGCCGTGATAGCGCCCGCCCATCGTCCCCCCACATTCTTGACGTCCGCAATGTCGCTCTTGATCAGCTTCTCATACTCATCGAACAGCGGCAGCTCCCAGACGCGTTCGTAGGTCTTTTCCCCGGCGGACCTCAACCTCTGCATCAATCCGCTGTTATTCCCCATCATGCCCGTCGCGTGGTGGCCAAGGGCGACAACGCACGCCCCTGTCAACGTCGCCAGGTCAATCACGGCAGCCGGATGATATTTCTCCGCGTACGCGAGGGCGTCCGCAAGGATGAGTCTGCCCTCCGCGTCCGTGTTGTCCACTTCCGACGTCTTGCCGTTGTAGTGTCGAAGGATGTCGCCGGGACGGATCGAACCCCCACCCGGCATATTCTCGACGGCCGGAACAAGTCCGACAAGATGCACAGGCAGCCTGAGGCGTGCGACGGCTTCGAATGTGCCGATGACTGCTGCTGCACCGGACATATCCATCTTCATCTCCGACATGTTTGCGGAGGGTTTCAGAGAGATGCCGCCCGTATCGAACGTCACTCCCTTGCCGACGAGAACGACCGCCTTCTTCAACGGCCTTCCATATTCCAGGATAAGGAAGCGGGGCGGGTGCACGCTTCCCTGGCTGACGCCGATGACGCCGCCCATTCCCAGTTCCTTGATCTCGCTTTCATCGAGCACGGTCACTGAGAATCCGCACCGCTCGGCCGATACACGAGCAGCCTGTGCGAGCGTCTCAGGATAGATTTCATTTCCCGGAGCATTCGCCAGATCACGGGCAAGGCACGTTGCCTCCGCCATGATCTGAGCGGTGCGAACGGATGTTTCCCCGAGCTTCAGGAATGCGGATGTATCGGTGCAAAGCGTTACTTCCTCGACATTCGCGTCACCGTCATCATTCTTCTTGGAAAGGTATTTTTCGAACTTGTAGAGCGAGAGATACGCTGCCTCGGCCATCGCGGTGATCACGTCGCCGGCTCGTCGGTCCATCGGCGGCAGGAAGAGCGCGATCCTCTTTGCCTTGAGGGTGCGTCCTCGCTTCGAAGCCGTGGCGGCTGCCCGCCGATAGCGTTCCAGTGAAAGCTTCTTCTTTTCACCAAGCCCTACCAAGAGAATTCGGTGGACGGCTGAGCCCTTCTCCAGATAGACGAGTGATGTTTCACCCTCTTTTCCCTTGAAATCGCCATTGTCGGCGGGGGCAAGTCGTGAGGCGAAGCGCCGGCTCAACTCCGCAATCTGCCGTTTGAAGATTTGCTCATCTTGGTGAATGAAGACCGCTACGAGGTCGGCTTTCGTACGGTTCAAGGAAGTTTTCTGGAAGGAGAGTTTCATACGAGTTCCGTCATTTGACATAGTACTGTGAGCGTTCGACGACTGTTGCGATGACATCGGCGAGAGGCACGTTTCGTACGCGGGCGCCGGCCGCGTTCAGATGCCCATTGCCGCCGAATTCTTGCGCGAGCTTGTTGATTTCGATCTCTCCCTTCGACCGGAAGCTGACCTTGATCCCATCGGGCAGCTCTGTGAACATCAACCCGATCTGTACGCCGCGAATCTTGAGCGTGTAGGAGATGAAGTTGTCCGTGTCTTCTTCCTTTGTACCGGTTTGCTCGAACATAGACTTCGTCACGACGAAATATGCAACTTTGCCCGCGTGTTCCAGCGCCAACGTACTGAGCGCGTGACCCAGGAGCTGTGTCCGATTCGCACTCACTTGTTCATAGATCTGCTGGTAGATCTCCACGGGATCGGCGCCGCGGTCGATGAGTTGAGCGATGACACGATGGACGTCTGAATCTGTCTTGGGGAATCGGAACGAGCCCGTGTCGGTCATGATCGCTGCATAGAGGGGCTCTGCAATGTCTTTCGTGATCGCGGCTTCGTCGAAGGAGGTCAGAAGGTGGTACAGAATCTCGCCCGTGGCTGTCGACGACTCGTCGATAACATAGAGATCTGCAAACTCGGCTCTGTCGAGGTGATGATCGATGCAGATCTTCTTGGCCTTGCTTTCCAGGATGAACGGTCGCAGGCTCTCGAGCCGATCGGGATTGTTGGCGTCGAGTACGAGGATGACATCCGCCTCGAGGATCTTTATCCTATCCCGGCCCGGGTCGAATTGCAGAATCGTCTTGTCCGGATCGAGAAACTCGCAGTTGAAGGGTGTCGCACTATGATTGAAGATGAGGGCGTCTTTCCCCCTCGCTCTCAGGAACCGGGCAAAGGCAAGCTCGCTGCCGATGGCGTCGGGGTCGGGGTTGACGTGTGTCGTGAAAATGAAACGATGGTTCTGCTCGACAATCTTCCTGCACTGAATGAACTCTTGTTCCACGGTGAAGTTCTCCGCTTGTCAGAATACAAAAAAAGGTGTGACCGATACCCCTCAGCCACACCTCTCCAACGGCGTTCAGATGATCATTCGACGATCCACGTATTGCCTGAATTCAACAGTTTCCCCATGTCGCCCTCACCGCGCTTCTGTTTCGCAAAGCTGATTTGTCGCTCCATCTCGTCCTCATATACCGGCCGCTCGATCGCAAGGAAGATCCCAACAGGGCGGGGAACGTCAGGCTTGTGCGTCATATCGGCGAGAATGAACGAGAGCGTTGTGTCCTTCTCGTTGTGAACGAGGAGATCGTTGACCGAGTACTTCCCGTCCTTGAGCGAGACGACTTCCGGGCTGAATCCGTTCAGCCGGATGCCCTTGTCCTTCTCTTTTCCGAAGACGAGCGGCTTCCCGTGTTCGAGGAAGACCACGTTCTCGTCCTTCGTCTCCTTCTCCGTGAACTGGAAAAAGGCACCGTCGTTGAAGATATTGCAGTTCTGGTAGATCTCGATGAACGATGTGCCTTTGTGCTGCACCGCTCTCTTGATGATGCTCTGCATGTGCTTTGGATCTCTGTCGAGCGCGCGGGCAACGAAGGTGGCGCTGGCCCCGAGCGCCAACGAAGCCGGGTTGAACGGATAATCGATCGATCCATACGGCGTCGATTTTGTCACCTTGCCTACTTCCGACGTAGGGGAGTACTGACCCTTCGTCAGGCCGTAGATCTGATTGTTGAAGAGGAGGACGTTGATGTCGAGATTTCGGCGTAAGAGGTGAATGAAATGGTTTCCACCGATGCTCATGCCGTCTCCATCCCCCGTCACAACCCACACGGAGAGGTCCGGCCGCGCGAGTTTCAGTCCGGAAGCGATTGCTGTCGCACGCCCGTGAATACCGTGGAAACCGTACGTATTGACGTAATAGGGGAAACGACTTGAGCATCCAATGCCGGAAATGAAGGCCATCTTGTGGCGCGGAATGCCAAGGTCCGGCATGACACGCTCGGTTTGAGCGAGGATGGAGTAATCGCCGCATCCCGGGCACCAGCGTACATCCTGGTCGCTTTGAAAGTCCTTCGCGGTGTACTTCAACGGATCCGTTGTTGTCGTGCTCTTCAGAATATCATCCACCAATGTGCTCATTTCTTGCCTTTCAACATTTTTTCAATTTCGCTCTCAATCTCCACCGACTTGAACGGGAGACCTCTCACCCTGTTGAAGCCGATCGCCGGAACAAGGTACTTCGAGCGCAGAATCTTCACGAGCTGGCCGAGATTGATCTCCGGCACCAAGATCTTCTTGAACTTGTACAGGATCTCGCCGACGTTTCTCGGCAGCGGATTCAGGTAACGGAGATGCAGGTGGGATACCGAGTGACCTTTTTGACGCTGTCTCACCACGGCGTTCTTGATCGATCCGTAGGTACCTCCCCATCCGACAACGAGGATCTCACCTTCCGCGTCGCCTTCCACGGTCGCGAGTGGAATATCGTCTGCAATTCGCTCGATCTTCTCGGCCCGCAATCGAATCATATGGTCGTGGTTCTGCGGATCGTAGCTGACATTGCCCGTGATGTCCTGTTTCTCGAGCCCGCCGATGCGATGCTCGAGTCCGGGAGTCCCCGGGATCGCCCACGGCCGCGCCAGTGTCGTCTCGTCCCGCAGATAGGGTTGGAAACCCGCCGGGTCCGTCCGAAACTTCGGGGAGATGTCCGGCAGCTTCGAATAGTCCGGAATCAACCATGGTTCCGAGCCATTGCCGAGGTAACCGTCGGAGAGGAGTATGACCGGAGTCATGTATTTCAAAGCGATGCGGGAAGCTTCAAAGGCGGCATCGAAACAATCCGAGGGCGTTGAAGCAGCGATGACAGGCACCGGTGCCTCTCCGTTGCGGCCATAAACTGCCTGAAGCAGATCCGCCTGCTCGGTTTTTGTCGGCAAGCCGGTGCTTGGGCCGCCGCGCTGGACGTTGCAGATGACGAGGGGTAATTCGACCATGACGGCGAGTCCGATCGCTTCCGTCTTGAGGGCCACGCCCGGGCCGCTTGTCGTTGTTACGCCGAGCGCTCCGCCGAACGATGCGCCAATAGCCGAGCTGACGCCCGCGATCTCGTCTTCCGCCTGAAATGTTTTCACGCCATAGTTCTTGTAGAGGGAAAGTTCGTGCAGCACATCGCTCGCGGGCGTGATGGGATAGCTTCCGAGGAAAAGGTCGAGGTTCGCTTTCTTTGCTGCTGCCATCAGGCCCCACGCGAGAGCCTGGTTCCCTGTGATGTTGCGGTACTTCCCCGGCGCAAGCTTCGCGGGACCGACCTCATACCGGACGGCGAAAATCTCCGTCGTCTCGCCAAAATTCCACCCGGCCTTCAGGACTCGCAAGTTTGCTTCCTTGATGTCCGGCTTGTCTTTGAACTTGTGCCCAATCCACTCGATGGTTGAGTCCAAAGGCCTGTTGTAAATCCAATACATCATTCCGAGTGCGAAGAAGTTCTTCGAGCGATCGATGAGCTTGCTCGAGATGTTCATATCCTGGAGTGCCAACGCCGTCAGTCGGCTAATGTCGACCTCATAGAGCCGGTATTTGTCGAGCGAGCCGTCGTGGAGAGGGTTCTGCGCATAGCCGGCCAGTTTCAGGTTCTTGTCGTTGAAGCCGTCCGTGTTCGCGATGATGGATCCGCCGTCCACGAGATTGATGAGATTGACCTTCAAGGCCGCGGGATTCATTGCCACGAGCACGTCGCATTGATCGCCGGGTGTGTTGATCTCCGTACTGCCGAAGTGTATCTGGAATCCGCTGACTCCGAAAAGCGTACCGGCCGGAGCGCGGATCTCGGCAGGGTAGTCGGGGAGCGTGCTGAGGTCGTTCCCCAAAATTGCCGTCGTGTTCGTGAATTGCGTCCCGGCCAGCTGCATGCCGTCGCCGGAATCGCCGGCGAATCGTATCGTTACCTCTTCAAGACTCTCGACTCTCTTCTCTGCCATGATGTGATGATTCCCTAGGTCTGTTTTTTTCAGTCAAATCTTCAGAAAACTCGGCAACCACGGGGTTCGTTACAACCAAACACCGGGCTAATCCTTCCAAGAATAACGCCTTCCGCCATCTAATTGTTCCGTTGCTGCAGCTGTTTCGGTGATATGCCTACGAAGAAACAGCCCATCACGAGGAGGACGCGATGGGCTTGCTCTGGAATCCTTGTGGCTGCGAAACGGATCACTCCCTGACGACCCAAACCTTCACTTTTGCGGTCACACTGCCTGGGAGCTTGACGTCGACGCTGTAGATGCCGAGCGCTTTGATGATATCCTCCAGGTCGATCTGACGCTTGTCGAGCGCAAAGCCTTTTTCCTTCAACGCATCGACGATCATCTGCGACGTTACAGAGCCGAAGAGTTTGTCGTCTTCTCCGACCTTCATTTGAATGGTCACGGAGATCTTCTCGAGCTCGGCGGACAGTTTCTCTGATTGGCGTTTTTCCTTGTCGAGCCGCTTTCCCTGCTGCTTCTTCTCCTCTTCAAGCTGCACGATGCTGCTCTGTGTGGCCTGGTAGGCGATTCTTCGCGGGATGAGGTAATTCCGAGCGTAGCCATCTTTCACCTCGATGACGTCTCCCACGCGGCCGAGCTGCTCGAAATCCTGTCGCAAAATCACTTTCATACTGACGCTCCTTAAGTCAAGAATTGATCGAAACTGAAATAGGCTACTTCACAGCGTCTGAGACGAAGGGGAGGAGCGCAAGGTGCCGTGCACGCTTGATCGCGGTGACGAGCATCCGCTGATGTCTCGCGCACGTCCCTGTGATGCGCTTCGGGATGATCCGGCCCTGCTCGGAGACGAAGCGTTGGAGTTTCTTTTCACTCTTGTAGTCGATATAGATTTCTTTGTTGTCACAGAAGCGGCATGTGCGTTTCTTCCTCAGTTGGCCGGATGCATTCCGTTGACCCGAGCTGCCTCGACGGCCACGTCGTGGTGCCATAGCCATAGGATTTATTCCTTTCTCAGTCTTGCGTAGTGGGTGGCTTCATGATAAGCGTTTCTCACTGCTTCGCCGGAGCGTTTTCCTCTACTTTGCGATCACTCTGTTCTGCCGCTGGCTTCGGAGGCTCGCTGGAGCTCACTGCGGACGCCGGCTGGTCGGCGGCGAGAAGATTGGCGGCTGTATGTGCGTTCAGCGCTCTCTTGTCGAGCACGATGGTGAGGTAACGGAGGACGTTTTCGTCGAGGAAGTAATGGCGTTCGAGCTTTGCGATGACGTCCCCGGGCCCCGAGAATTCGATGACAACGTAGAAACCGTTGTTTTTCTTCTTGATAGGGTAGGAGAACCGCTTCCGGCCCCATTTCACGAGCTCGCGGATTTCCCCCTCGTTCTTGAGGATCAGGTCCTTCACCTTGTCGATCACTGCGTCGGTCTGGTGATCGTCGAGAGAGGCGTTGACGATAAACGTCGTCTCGTAGATGTGTTTGGCAGATGGCATGGATGATTCCCTTTGGACTGTTGTGATTGCTTGGCCCCAACATCAGTGCTGCTTTGCTGGAGCAGGGGTGAATTGACACAACTTTATGTGAGAACTGGGCCGTTGATCTTGTTCATTGTTTTCTCCGGACCATCGACAACGACGGAAAGACAAGCGTCTTCCGCTCGATTGACCATATCCACGACAACGGGACGCTCATCTTCTGTAAACGCATCGAGCACGAATTCGGCCATTGATGTGTTCTCCGCCAGCGGATGAGCAGGGCCGATACCGCACCGCAAGCGGGGAAAATCTTCGGATTGTAGGTGATAGATGATCGAGTACAATCCGTTGTGTCCACCATCGCTTCCCGAGAGGCGGAGTCTCAAACGCCCGAGCGGAAGCTGGAAATCGTCGCATACAATGAGCAGCTCGTCGAGCGCTGCGCCGAATTGCTCTCGAATTTCAGCAACTGCAATGCCGCTCTCGTTCATATACGTCAGCGGCTTCACAAGGCCGAGCGGGCTACCGCGGTACACCCCCTCCGCCAGGAGGAATTCGCCGCGGCCCGGCCGAAATGCAACCTTCAGACGCTCTGCCAGTCGGTCGACGATTGCGAACCCCACATTGTGCCTTGTCCGGTCGTACCGGCTCCCTGGATTTCCAAGACCGATGATGAACTGCATACAGAGACAATGACGCGAGCCGGACTACTTCTTCTCGGCTGGCGCTGCTTTTGCAAGAGCAGCCGTCTTCGCAGGGGCGGCTCCTTTTGCGGGAGCACCTTCTTTGGGAGCCTCCTCGGCGCCCTCCTCGGCTTTCTTGCCCTTGCCGATGACCTCGGGCTCCGCCGGGGCGCCCTCAACCGGCACCTCACCGGGAGCGGCAACCTCCGCCTCCTTCAAGATGGTTGGAGGCACGACCGCTACGACCGTGCTGTTTTCGTTCTCGAGGATCTTAACGTTCGGGATGCTGAGATCACGGACGTGAATCGATCTGTTGATCTCGAGGGTTTCAACATTCACTTCCAGGTGGCCCGGAATGTTCTTCGGAAGGCACGACACCCGTAGACGATGAATGACGTGCTGCAGAATCCCGCCATCCTTGACCCCTTTGGCCGTTCCAACGATCTTCACCGGCACTTCAATCGTGAGTTCCTCCTGTTCACTGAGTCCGAACAAGTCGAAGTGGACGGGGCGATCAGTGACCGGGTCGAACTGAACTTCCCGCAGAATGCACGTGCGGCTCGAGCCGTCGTCCAGTTTCAGATTGATGACGCTTGCCGCCGAAGACCTGTACAATGGTTGAAGGGCCAATTCCCCGATCGCGATCGGAATATTCTCCTGACCGTGGCCGTAGAAGATCCCCGGGACCTTTCCGGATCTCAGGAGTGTTTTCGCCTTCTTGCCCAGTTCCTTTCTGACTTCAGCGATGATCGTTATTTCAGGCATAGTACCATCTCCTCAATTCGATTATATCTTGTCCTTGTCGACGTCAAACAGAGAGCTAATGGATTGATTGTTATGTGTGCGTATGATCGCTTCCGCAAAAAGCCGGGAGACGGATCGGCGTTCGATTTTCGGCGATTCCTCTTTGAGCGGAATAGAGTCGGTCACAACCAGCGTCTTGACATCTGCCGCATTGATTTGCTCAGTGGCTTTCCCGGAGAGGATCGGGTGAGTACATGCTCCGTAGATGTCTTTCGCGCCGTGCTGTTTCAATGCCGCCACCGCGTTGACAAATGTTCCCCCCGTATCAATGAGGTCATCGACGATCAAGACGTTCTTTCCCTCCGCCTTGCCGATGATGTTCATCACCTCTGCCTCATTCGCTTTCGGTCGACGCTTGTCGATCAGGATCAAGTCCGCCTCGAGTCGTTTCGCGTACGACCGGGCCATCCTCAGGCTGCCGACATCCGGTGAAACCACGGCCAGGTTCGGGATCTTCTTCTTTCGAAAATAGTCTGAGAACACGGCCGACGCATAGAGGTGATCGAGCGGTATGTCGAAGAACCCCTGGATCTGCGCAGCGTGAAGATCCATGGTGATAACACGATCGGCCCCCGCTTCGGTGATAAGATTCGCGACGAGCTTTGCGGTGATGGAGACTCGCGGCTGGTCCTTTCGATCCTGCCGTGCATAACCAAAGTATGGGATCACCGCAGTCACGCGCCTGGCCGAAGCCCGCTTTGCGGCATCGATCAGTATCAACAGCTCTATGAGATTCTCCGCCGGCGGCTGCGTCGATTGTACCACGAAAACATCATCACCACGGATGTTATCGCTGTATTTTACCCAAATCTCTCCGTCAGAGAAGTTCTTGATGTCAAGTTTTCCCAACGCAACGCCCGAGGCCTTCGCAATTTTCTGTGCCAGAAGGCGGTTTCCTCTCCCCGAAAAGATCTTTAGGTCACTCATGGTTGCCTCACTCTTGAGTGAAGGGAAAAAATGGCTTCATGCGGGAGTTCCTTGCTGGGGTGCCAGGATTCTCCGCCGTAGGCGGATGCGCCTCTCCGAAGGAGTCCTTCGGACCGGTGCAGAACCTGGGAATGGCGGCTCCAAAGGCCGCTGTCCCGCTTTCTGTTCCGCCTTTTGGAATCCCGCATGTTTGGCGGAATCCAAAGAGCGGGAGATTCCGCTTTGTCGAACAAGAGCACGTCTCAAATGACTCTGCTGGGGCGGGAGGATTCGAACCTCCGAATGGCGGCTCCAAAGGCCGCTGCCTTACCACTTGGCTACACCCCAATGATCTTTCGGAATCTCTGGTTGCAGCTCAGCCTCTAACAAAGACAGTCTCGCAAGGCTCCTAATGGAATGGAATCGGCGATTACTACTACGTTGTTTGAACGATGTTGAGACAACGCTTCAGAAACCACTTGCAGAAGCCGCTTCCATAAAAAATAAAGCCCAACTCGTAAAAGAATTGGGCTTAAAAAATAACCAAATATAGCCTCTAAGTCAACGCAAATCTGTTCACTTCTTCCAACAGCGTGCTACCATCACTGCGGCTGGGGAAGAAAGAAGACGCTGTTGAGAAGTAGCTTCTGAAGACCTGTCCAGAACCTCCTAAATGCGACATTCTCGGTAAACAGCACTGCGTGGCCTCGGCCGATTCGGAAATCCATTATATATGCCGCATCTGCGATCTTTTCGGCTTTCTCCTTCGGGACGTATCCACTCACAGGAGCGTTCCCTTTTGGATACCGCGCAACGTTATGGCCGGCGGCCGAGAGCTCGTAGGGCGGTCCGTTCGACTTGAAAACATATATTTCTCTGCTATAGCCGTAACCCGTAGGATCAGTCGTGTCAACGATCACCCTGAAGATCGTCCCCGGAATCCGGTCGAGGCGATCTTGTTCCTGTCTCTCGAGCAACATCTGCCTCATCGTGCTGTCTTTTCTCGCTTTCTCGGCTTCTTTCTCCTCCTTGGATTTGTCCGCTTCCTTCTTCTCAGTTTTCAAAACTTCCGGCGTGATTCCCGACTTACTCTTCGTCAGAAACTGAGCGCCACCTTCGATCCCGATCAACACGCCTCCAGCTTGAGTCCATCGTTTCAACTTGTCTACCATCGAGCTATCGAAGACCGATTGGTAGTTGCTGGCGTCGGGGAGAAGGAGGACGTCGAATTTTTGGAGATTGGCACGACCGAGATCCGTTGCCCGAATAGGGGTGAAGGGAATCTGCAGTTCTTGTTCGAAGAGAAACCAGAGCTCTCCATAGTCAGTCGAGCTCACGGGGGGACCAGTGACGATCGCGATTTCCGGTTTCTTGATCGGTGTGATATTGCCAGAGCCAAGGCTGATCCCTTTCTCGGTCAGCCCGGTGCCCACCGAGTAGACATCGACGCCGTCGAGTGATGCGAACCGTTCGATATCGACGTCGAGTGAATCATTGTTCAGACCTGCGATGATGACGACTGTACCCGGGCCGAACCAACGCTGGGACGTCTCGAATGGCTTGCGCGCGACTGAGAGTGAGTACCTTTTCTCGAGCAGTTGCCACACCAGCTTGACGGCGTTGTTTCTCTCCCAGGGGATCAAATACGCGTAGGGATGGTTGTCTCCGATGATTTTCCCGACGATGCGAGGTGGCAGGACAATCTTGGTTGCAGTCGTTGGGAGCGGCGAGGTCGTCGAGTAGGCCGCGAGCCCGGACGCGATCGGCAGTGACCAGGCCGAGACGTCGTAGAAGAATGTATCCCTCGCGACGGTCGTAGGCTCGAGAAGCGCCCTTGCGAGGCGCCCCTCCGGCTGTCCCGTCGGCACATAGTAGGTACCCTCCGGGAAGCTTTCCTTCGAGGCCTTTGGGGCGAAGAACTGCTGTGCTTCGAATGAGGTCGACTCCTGAAGTTGATAGACTTCGATTCCCTGTTCCAGGAGGGTCGTAACAATCTGGGCAGCTTGACCGGGATCGTTGCCTTCTTTCACGACATAGCCTTTCGTTCGGTCCTGGCCTTTGAGTGCGGTTTCCCAAAACTTGTAGAAATCCTCCAAGCGCCGTTTCTTGTACTTGACGCTCGTCTCGAGGGTGGCAATACCCGTCACGAAGTGATTTCGGGCGCGCTCGCGCAAGGTCAAGATCTTTCCATCCGGCCGTCTTACAGCAAGCGCCGCGCGCGAGCCTCCTGCTTGCTCGTAGGTCATTCCGATCGCTGCGTTGAACGTGGGCCACGAGTCGCCGTACCCGGGGTAGAACATGTCAAATTCCTCTCCGACGAAATACGGTATCCGCAGCTTGTCGAAAGCTTCGGCGTTGCCTTTCCCGTAGATCATCTCCCACTCTTTGACTTCCGGGGGCAGGGATTCGTGAAACGGCACCGCGGCAGGGAAGAAGAAGTATGTGCTCGTGTACCCCATTTCGTGGTAATCCACGTGCACGTGCGGCATCCACTCTCGATAGAATCGCACACGTGCGCGTGTCTCTTTTTGCGTCTGCCAGGACCAGTCCCGATTCAGGTCGAAAAAGTAATGATTCGTCCGCCCGCCGGGCCACTGTTCGCTGTGCTCGATAGCGATCGGATCGGTGTTCGGTCGCGCGCCGAGGGTAGCATTCACCCACTCGACATAACGTTCTCGGCCGTCAGGATTGACGTTTGGATCGACAATGACGACGGCGTTCTCGAGGATCTCCTGTGTCCGCTGGTCTGTGCCTGCGCAGAGCTGATAGGCCGTGAGCATGGCCGCTTCCGTCGAAGAAGCCTCGTTCCCATGAACGCCGTATGATAGGTACACGATGACCGGCAGTCTGTCGATGATCGTCTCTGCTTCGGATCTTGCTCCGAACGTCCTGGGATCGGTCAGTTTTCTATTTGATGCTTTGATCTCGTCGAGTCTGCTCAGATTCTTCGGGGCGCTGATGACAAGTGCCTGCAAGGGGCGGGACTCGTTCGTTTCACCATAGAAGAACCGTTTCACGCGGTCGGACGAGCTCACCAACTTGTCGAGGTACTTCTCAAGATTTCTGTAATCAGTAAACTTCTCCCCAATTTCGTACCCGAGGAGCGATCGCGGGGTCGGGACCTTGGGATCGTAGGTGCCTCCAGGGAAGAAGCTCGTCATCTCCTGAGCGAAGCCGATGCTCACCGCGCATAAAACCAGAAACAGATGTTTCATGATGCCTCCGGAGTCAAATGAGTCCCGCGCAATTTAGGGGAAATTGGCTGAATAGCAATAACGTGGGCGAGCTCCGTTGTTGCATTTCCGACCACAATTCTGTATTTTTTTGGCCACGAAACTTAGCCAGGAGACCTTCATGTCGCAAGCAAGCTCCGTTCCCTTCTCGAAGTATCTCGCCATCGGCAGCGAACACATCGTTGCACAGACGTTCTGGATCGTGACCTTCGCGTTGCTCACGGCCGTTGGCGCTCAGATTGAGATTCCGCATCAACCAGTGCCGTATACGTTTCAGACCCTCTTCGTGCTCCTCGCAGGAGCGATGCTGGGGAAACGAAATGGATTCCTGAGCATGGTTACGTATCTGGCGCTCGGAAGTCTTGGCGCACCGCTCTTCGCGGGTGCCTCCTTCGGCGTTGCGCGTATCCTGGGCCCGACAGGCGGGTATCTCCTCGGATTCCCACTGGCTGCTCTTGCGGTCGCGTTCCTCCTCTCGAAGCAGCCTCTGGACCATGCAGGGGAGAGTGACAACCGATGGATCACTGCACTCTCCTATGGCTGGACCTTCGGCTCGTTGATGATCGGACTGATCATCATCTTTCTTCTCGGCACTGTTCAGCTAAATCTTATCTACTTCCATAGCTGGACCGCCTCCTTTGCCTCGGGGTTTCTGATTTTCTCCTGGTGGGATTTGCTCAAATTGTGCGCGGCAACCGCAATCTGCCACCAGTTTGCGCGCGGTTGAGATCGAAGCAAGTCTGCCGTTTTCACCAAGCCGCCTCATTCAGAGGCGGCTTTTCTATTCTGGGTTCAAGCGTGGAGGTGGTGATCTGATGAGCAACGGGGTATGAAGCACGAAGGGGCGGCCTCTCGGTCGCCCCTCTCCATTTGGATTGTGTCGGATTAGAACCTCAAGAATTTCTCCCACCGTCTGAACAACTCAGCCGTTGCCCTCAGATCTCCCGCGCAATACTCGGCGATCTCCTGAAATCGTTTTTCCTCGAACAGCTTGCCAAGGTCGAGCCCTGTGATCCCGTGAGACTTCGGGCTGTCAATGCCGAAGGCCTTACAGTAGAAGTCGAGACTAAACTTGCGAAAGGCACCATAGAATGTGAGCTGCTCAAGCAGATCGCAATGAACCGAGGCTTCGTACCGATACGGCATGAGATTGCGCGTCGGTTTGACGTCCAGAAGGGCGGAGCGCAGCAGGAGGAAGGGGCAGTCGAATCCGCGGCCGTTGAAGGTGATGAACTGCTCGAATTTCAGCACATCCTCCCAGAATTGCGTGAGAATCTCCCTCTCCTCCCCAGATTTGAAGTGGATCGTTTCCCCGTCAGAAAAGCTGTCCACCTTCTCATCGGATTGGAATAGGACCTCCCCTTTGTTCGTATCAGGGTTGAGCATGCCAATGGCAATGATCTGGGCGGTGGTGGGGTAGAGGCTGAGCTTCTGAATAGTCTGGGTGCGTTCTTCTTCAGTCTCAGCGAACTTGAGCAGGTATTTTTGCTGAGCGTCGTCGAACGATTCCAACGGAAAGCCGAGCGTTTCAATATCGATGACGACCCTGGAGGGCATGACGGGTTAAGCTGTGATCCGGTAGTTCTTCAGGCCCCAGTAGCTCTCGATCGCAGACACTTTCACGATCGTGAACAAGGGAATCGCAAGGAGCATGCCGATGACTCCCATCAACTCGTTCCCGACCACGAGAACGAGAATCACGGTCAGAGGGTGCATGTCAACGGTTTTCGCGTAACAGAGAGGCTGCACGAGGATGTTGTCGATCATTTGCACCGCAAACGTGACGATGATGATCGGGATCAGCAGGCGCATGTCGCCGTACTGGGTGAGGGAAATCAAGAAAGCCGGGACCGCGCCGACCACGGGGCCGAGGTAGGGGATGAGGTTCGCGGCTCCGGCGATCGAACCGAGGAGGATCGGATAGTCCACCCCGATCACGGAGTATCCGAGCATGCTGATCAGCCCGATGATGATCGAGTCCAGGATCCAGCCCCGGAGGTAGCCTTTCAGGTCGCGCTGAATTTTGTTCAGGACATTCAGCGTCATTTCGAAATACTTGTTGGGCACACGCTCGATGAGTTTCTTCAAGCCCGTATGGCCCTCGGCGAGAATGAAATACGTCACGAACGGCACGATGGCGAGCGTGACGAGGGCAGCGAGAGAATTCTGCAAAACCGAGCTGAACTGCTGGACCGATCCGGAGATGTACGATTGCACGCCCTTCGAGAGCTCAGCCGCGCTGAGGAACGGGATGCTCTTCTCGACACCCCGGGCGGCTTCGGTGAGCTTCTCCTCAAACGGGAAGGTGCTGAGTTGGTTGTACACTGATCGGGCGCGATCGATGAGGAATGGGATGAGGTTCAGGAAGAGGGCGACGACGGCCCCGCCGATGACAAGAAATGTCACCAAGATGGCGAAGCTCCGTTTCAATCCAACTCTGAATTCCAACCACCTCACCACCGGCGAGAGAATGAATGCAGCGAGTCCGGATGCGATCAGAGCGAGAACAAGGTCGGGAAAGAGCGACGCAACCCAGAAGGCAAGGAGAAGAAGCGCGACGATCAGAGAGACTTTCAGCAGCGGCCGGTGTGCGGTGGGCGGTTGCATGGCGACGCCTATGGAAACATGACGCGAACGGTCTTCAGTGCGACCTCCGTCGAGAAGCCTCGGCTGAGCAGGTAATCTACCATGCGTTTCTGCTGCTTGAGCGAATCCAGTTCTGCGAAACGTGAGCGGCTCAGTTTCAGCTTCTTTGCGGCGAGCCGGGCTGCCGCCTGCTGTTCATCCTCTTCGGAGACATACTCCTTCAGCACGCGCTCGATGATCTGAAAGGAGATCCCTTTCTCCAGGAGCTTGCGCCTGATCATCGCCTTGCCCATCGGTTTCCCGCGGAGCTTGTCGCGAACGAGCATCCGCGCGAACTCGAGGTCGCTGACGAGATTGGCCTCTCGAAGCTTGTGAACGACCTTCTTGGCCAGATCAGAGGAGAATCCTTTGTGCGACAGCTTGTCGGTAACCTCCTTCGAGCTGCGGGGGCGGTAGGAAATGAAGTTCAAAGCGGTCATCCGCGCTCGGCTGAACGCCTCCTCGGAGGCGATCTCCTCGACCATCCGTTCATCGATCCGCCTTCCGGTCAGCAGGCCGAATTTCATGAGAACCTCATCGCTCACCTGAAACGCAGGAGCTTCATCGATGAAGACGACGTAGCTGTTACGCTCCTTGCGGGCCTTCACGATCTTCGTGATCAGCACGACGGCGCCTCATCAACTCTTGATCGCTTTCTTCGCGCTCGGCGGAGTGTGCTCTTGCTTTGCCGGAGGAGGCGGCTCGGCTTCTGCCGGCAGGAGCCCGAGCTTGCGTCGGACGGCGAGGTCGATTTCCTTCGCGACAGCCTCGCTTGACTGCAGGAAGGCCTTCACGGCATCGCGACCCTGGCCGATTCTGTCGTCCTTGTACGAGAACCAGGATCCGCTCTTGACGATGATATTCTGCTCGACTGCCGTGTCGATCAGATCGCCCAGGCGTGAAATGCCCTCATTATAGAGGATGTCAAAGAGCGCCTCCTTAAACGGAGGGGCGACCTTGTTCTTCACGACCTTTACGCGGGTCCGGTTGCCGATGATGCTCTGGCCGTCCTTCAACGCCTCGATCCTTCGAATGTCCAGGCGGACGGACGCGTAGAATTTGAGGGCGTTCCCGCCCGTCGTCGTCTCGGGGTTCCCGAACATCACGCCGATCTTCTGGCGCAACTGGTTCGTGAACATGACGCTCGTCTTCGATTTGCTGATCGCAGCAGTGAGCTTTCGCAGTGCCTGCGACATCAAGCGAGCCTGCACGCCCATCGAGGGGTCGCCCATCTCACCTTCGATCTCGGCGCGCGGGGTCAATGCCGCGACCGAGTCGATCACGATAACGTCCAGGGCCCCGCTCCGCACCAGCGTTTCGACGATCTCAAGCGCTTGTTCGCCGAACTCCGGTTGCGAGAGGAGAAGGTTATTGACATCGACGCCGAGTTTCTTCGCGTAGGCAATGTCCATGGCGTGCTCGGTGTCGATGAAGGCTGCGACGCCGCCTTGTCGCTGAGCCTCGGCGATCACATGAAGACAGATCGTTGTCTTCCCTGATGATTCGGGGCCGAAAATCTCCGTAACTCTCCCGCGGGGTACGCCCCCGATCCCTAACGCGGCATCGAGCGAAATGGCCCCTGTCGAAATGGCGTCTATCTTGGCAATGGGTCCTTCCGTCAGCTTCATAATCGCCCCTTTGCCATGCTGTTTTTCGATTTGGTCGATCGCGATCTTGAGCGCTTGGAGTCGCGCTTCTTTGTTCGTTGTTTCGGGCATGAAAGCTCCAGCTTATGGTAGTAGAGGAATTGAATTCAAGAGAGAGTACACCGAACCGGTTGGTCGTAACTCGCTGCGCATGACGTGGACTTCGGTGCAGCCCGCCTGCAACGGCTCAAAAGTAACGGTTTTTAGAGTCTCAGTCAAGCGATCAACATGTCGATTCCCTTTCACTCTGCCGAGCGTAATGTGTGGATGGAAGGGACGATCTTCCTTTGCGAAGCCGAATCTGCCGGCCGCTTCCTCAATGAGATGCTGCAACCCGGCGATGTGCGCATTTTCTTGTGCACCGATCCAGACGACGCGCGGTCGCGTCAAGTTGGGGAAGCAACCCAGCGAGTTGTAGAGGAGGTTGAAGCTTTGCGTTTCAAGAAGGGAGGTCCGGAGGTCGCTCTCCAGTGAATGGAGAACCTCCGGCTCGCAGTCGCCGAGGAACTTGAGCGTGATATGGAATTTCTCACTCCCTTCCCATCTGACATCTGCCTGCGTCTCCTTGAGTGTAGCCTGAATGGCGGCGATCTGCTGCTTGATCTCCCCGGAAGTTGGAACAGCAATGAATGCGCGAATGCGAGTCATAGTCGCCGATCCTAGTAGTCGATTTTCAACAATCTTCTTCGAACGAGTTCCAACGCTGCCTGTGAAGCTCGTTCCTTCACTCTTCTCCGATCATCACCGAAGTTGAAATGCAAGGCGAGCGTGTCATGCGCATCGGAGTAGCCGATCCAGACGAGACCGACGGGTTTCTCCGGAGTCCCGCCGGACGGTCCCGCGATCCCCGTCGTCGAAACGCCGATATCCGTGGAGGATTTCATCCTCACACCGACGGCCATCGCCTCGGCAACCTCGCGACTGACTGCACCGTGGTCCTGGATGAGAACGAGCGGGACAGCGAGTTCCTCGACTTTGGACTGATTGCTGTAGGCTATCACCCCTCGTTCGAAGTAGTTGGAGCTTCCCGGCACATTCGTGATCTTATCGGCGATCAATCCGCCGGTGCAGGACTCCGCGACCGAGAGCGTCAACTTTCGCTTGCTCAAGAGCCTCCCCACAACCTCTTCGAGTTCTTCTCCATCCGCCCCATAGATATACTTGCTTGCCCTGGCACGAATTCTCTCTTCGACAGACTGTATCTTTTCGTTGGCATCGTTCAGACTGACGGCTCGCACGGAGATTCGAAGCCTCGTGCCCAGTGGGCTTGGAAGGAACGCCAATGCGATCCCTGAATCCGGGGAGAAGATCTTGTGCACGTCCCCGATCTGCTCAGCCAGGAACGACTCTCCAATCCCCGTTGTCTTGAGCGTGCGATGTCGGATGACGATTCCACTGGCACGCTGGGCAAAGAAGGGAACGACGAAGCTTTGCACCATCGCTTTCATTTCGAAGGGGACTCCCGGCATGGCGATGAAATACTTCCCCTGGCGCTCGAACAGATAGCCTGGCGCTGTTCCTTGAAGATTCCTTATGACGGTGCAGCCTCGCGGCACCAAGGCCTGATCCTCATTGATCTTCCGCGGGGCAAGTCCCCTTCGCGCAAAGAACTGACGGACGCGTTCCAATGCCTCCTCATTGACCACCAGATCGGTCTGGAAGAACTTGCACACTGCTTTCCTGGTGATGTCATCGTGTGTGGGGCCGAGGCCGCCCGTCACGATCACGATCTCGTGGCGCTCGAGAGCGTGCTCGAAAGCCTTCAGGATCGATTCTTCTTCGTCCCCGACGGTTGTCATGCGCGCAACTGCGACACCGACACCGCTGAGCTGCTCGGCGATGTAGGCTTGATTCGTGTTGATCACCTGGCCGATGAGGAGCTCATCGCCGATGGAAATGATCTCTGCCCTCATAAGAAGAGAAACGTAGAGTGGTAACTTTCAATGGAGAATTCTAGTGGCGACAACCAATTGCAAAATCAGGTTCGTATAGACTCCTGAAACGACGTCGTCCAGCATGATCCCCAGCCCGCCCTTCATGTTGTCGAGACGCCTCGCGGGAAACGGCTTGACGATGTCGAGGATGCGGAAGATGAAGAACGCTGCCCCAGCGACCGGAAGGGTCTTCGGAAGGAACAGGAGAGAGATCCACATGCCGAGCATCTCGTCGATCGTCACTTCGGCGGGATCGTGGCCGTACACCTTTTCCATGGCATCAGACGCCTTGACCCCAAGAAAAAATACAACCGCGCACAGCGGCAGGAGGACGTACGGTAGTTCGAAGCCCGGGATGAAATACAGTGCCAGGGCTACTGCCGAACCGACCGTGCCGGACGCAGCCGGTGAGAACCCGCTGAAGAGTCCGGAGGCGAAGGCCTTGGTCACGAATGGAACACTCGCCGTCGTGGGGTCTCCCTGACCGGGGGCCGACTCACTCTGATTCTGTGACTCGCCCGGAGATGTCATAGAGTTCGCGAAGGGTCTTCCAGTTTTCGACCACGTAGAGGATGCCCGTTAGGAGCGTGATGGCTGCAATGACAACCATCGCCGCGTAGAGGAAGGAGTAATCGAGAAGAGTGCGAAGGAGCTCACCGAACCGGTTTCGTAAGTACTCCGTATCCAGGGCAATATAGACGAGCAGGATATAGTAGATGACGACAAATTGAAGAAATGTCTTCGTTTTCGCGAGACGGGAGGTGTCGAAGGGCTTCCCCTTGTACTCCGAGTAGGAGCGGAGCAGGGTGATCGCAATATCGCGGACAACGATTACCCAAACAGTCCAAGCAGGGACGAGGTCTAGGTAGATGAAGGAAATCAGAGCCGCGGAAGTCACAACCTTGTCCGCAAGCGGATCGAGGAATGTTCCCCACCGAGTCACGTACCCCCAGCGCCGAGCCACCCATCCGTCGTACCAGTCGGTGAGGACGGCGACGACGAAAACCAACAACGAAAGCTGGCGCTGGAGAGGGTTCGATGAGAATAACAAGGCGACGAAGACGGGTGTCAGGATGATGCGCAGGAACGTCAGCTGGTTTGGAGGTGAGAGTGGGAGCTTCATGTTCTTGACAAGCCCGTCGATCTCGAGGGTGGAAAAAAAATCCCGCTGGACGAGCGGGATTCTTCTTGCGTCACAAATGATGAAAATCGAGCAACGCCCGCATCAGGCTGCTTTCTGAACCCGACCGGTCTTGATGCAATTGCTGCAGACGGTGATGCGCCGGACGGCTCCGTCAACGTTGGCGCGGACCTTCTGCAAATTAGGGAGAAAACGTCGCGGTGTCCGGTTGTGAGCGTGACTCACATGATTTCCCGCCATCGGTTTCTTTCCGCAAATCTCGCACACTCTTGCCATCTTCAAACTCCGTTCTGATCCATCAGTCCATTCATTTCATTCTTCACTTTCATCCCCCCACCCGCTGTTCAATATAGCGATTAATGGAAAGAGAGGCAAGCCGAAATTCCTACGGTGCCGAAGGTGGTTCGATCTGCGT
>CAYZRX010000009.1:47464-77311 GCA_964480945.1 uncultured Ignavibacteriaceae bacterium
GGTTATCATAAACGAAACCTGGACTCAAAACAAGCATCGAGAGTCGTGATTCTTGATCTGTAAGCACCAAGAAGCGAGACGCAGACGACCGAAACTCAAAACTGAAAACTCATAACTCAAAACTCACCATCCCTCAAGTGACCGTTCTCGGGATTGAAACATCATGTGATGAAACCTCTGCGGCAGTCGTGCAGGAGGGGAGGTTGCTCTCAAACGTCACTGCGACGCAGCTCTTCCACGCCGGATTCGGGGGCGTCGTGCCGGAGCTTGCGTCTCGGGACCACGAGCGGAGAATTGTTCCCATCGTCGATGAGGCCTTGAAAAAGGCAGGCGTGACCACGCATCAGCTGGACGGTGTTTCGGCCGTGTATGGTCCGGGTCTCGTGGGGGCGATTCTCGTGGGTCTGAGCTTCGGGAAATCGATGGCGCTCGGACTGGGGGTTCCCTTCGTTGGTGTCGACCATATGGAAGCCCATATTCTTTCGAACCTTCTCGGGGATCCGAAACCGAGCTTCCCGTTCATCAACCTTACCGTCTCCGGGGGCCACACGCAGCTTGTGATGGTACGAGGCCCACTGGAATACCAGCTGCTCGGCCAAACGAAGGACGACGCTGCAGGTGAAGCATTTGACAAGGTGGCGAAGATGCTGGGTCTCGGGTACCCCGGCGGACCGATCGTTGACAAGCTGGCAGCGGGTGGCAACCCCGCCTTCGTCGACTTCCCCCGATCTCGGTTGGAGGGGGGTTCTCTCGATTTTAGTTTTAGTGGATTGAAAACCTCCGTGCTGTACTATCTTCGGAAAATCGGGTTTTCGAACGCTGCAGCGAAGGTGAAGGAGGCGAATCCAGGGGCATATGACGAATTCCTGGCAGACATTTGTGCCAGCTTTCAAGCGGCGGTCGTCGATGTACTGGTGGAGAAGACCTTGGGGGCTGCACGGCGATTCAATGTGAAGGACGTCGCGATCGCCGGTGGCGTCGCGGCCAATTCGGAACTGCGAAAGCGTATGACGGCTGCTGCGAGTGACATCGGTTTTCGCGTTTTCATTCCCAAGTTCGAATTCTGCACCGATAACGGCGCGATGGTCGCGATGGCAGGCTATCTGAAGCTGAAGGAGGGGAGAACATCGAGCCTGGAGCTGACAGCAGAACCGAGTCTGGAACTAACTTGAGGCAGATTCCCGAAATCTCTCCTCGCTTTTCGCGGACGACTTCGGGAAACCTACCAGGGGTAAGATGAACCGAATCCGAGCAAAGTTCAGCGAGCTGCACGCAAGTGGACGCAAAGCGCTCATCCCGTACATCACGCCGGAATTTCCGTTTGATGGGATGACGTTGCCGCTCCTGCAGGAGCTCGAGCGCGCGGGGGCCGATCTGATCGAGGTCGGAATTCCGTTCTCCGATCCGCTGGCGGATGGAGAGACGATTCAGCATTCCTCCGATGTTGCACTGAAGAACGGAGCAACAATACGAAGGATCCTCGATTGTGTGAGCCGGTTCAGGAAGGGAAGCCAGCTGCCCCTGGTGTTGATGGGATATATCAACCCGATTCTGCATTGGGGAGTCGATCGATTCCTCACAGATTGCAGGACGTCGGGGGTTGACGGCGTCATCGTTCCGGATCTCCCGCCCGAGGAGGCATCGGAGTTCAAGAACAGCTGCGACGGATCCGGCATCAGCGCGGTCTTCCTCGTCGCGCCGACGACGCCGGACGAACGCATCCGCCGTATCGATGAGCTTTCGACGGATTTCTCGTACTGCGTGTCAGTCACAGGAGTGACGGGTGAACGGGCACAGCTTGGTGCAGACGACTCTCTCCGGAGCTTCTTGAGGAGGGTTCGCGCTCATGCAAAGAAACCGTTCGTTGTCGGTTTCGGCATCTCAAAGCCGGAGCATGTCACGAGGGTATGGGAGTTTGCCGACGGCGCCGTCGTCGGTTCAGCGCTTATCAACGTCCTGGGGAAAGCCAGCTCCCAGCAGGAAGCATTGAAAGCCGCTCGCGACTTTCTTCTTTCCCTTCGACCATCCGGAGGAACCCTGGTCCATGAATGAACTCGATCAGTGGCGACAGAAAATCGACGACCTTGACCTCCAGCTCGTCAAGCTCTTGAACATGCGCGCCGACTGTGCCAGAGAGATCGGGAAGGTGAAGCTTGCTCTGGGGCTCGACGCGTACTCGCCGGAGCGGGAGGAAGAGGTCATGCGCAACGTGACCTCGCATAGCTCCGGACCACTCTCGTCTCAGGCGATTCGGCGACTGTTCGAGCGCATCATTGACGAATCGCGAACCGTCGAGCGCCTGTTCATGACGGAACAACGGGGACGAATCAGCAGACAGGGCAAATGAGACTCTTTGAATCCATCGTTCGCATCATCAAGCAGCGGCCATGGCAGTCCACAGTCGTTCTCGTCGTGGGCCTTTTCCTCCTGTTCGCCTACATGGTGTTCTGGGCTCCGAATACCTCCTCGCTTGCGGCTGTGCGGGCCGTCGCTGTTCCTCGGGGAGCGACATTCAAGAGCGTCGGCGATTCGTTGGAAGCAAGCGGGGTTCTCCGAAGCCGCTGGACGTTCAATCTCGCGGGGAGAATCCTCGGCCTGACCCGCACGATGAAGGTGGGTAAGTATCTCTTCCCTCAAGGACTGTCCAACGCTTCGATCCTCAGGGATCTCGCGGAAGGAAAATCCCGAATTTTGATCGCCGTGTCGATCCCGGAGGGATGGCGCGTGGAGCGGTCCGCGATTCGATTCAGTCAGCAGCTGGGAACCGACACCGAGCGGTTCATCGAACTTTGCCAGAGCGAACGGTTCGTGCGTTCCATGGGCGTGGAGGCTTCATCGCTCGAGGGTTACTTGATGCCAGATACGTACAAGTTCCTATGGCAGACAGATGAAGCGGACGTCATCGCCAGAATGGTGGGGGAGTTCAAGAGGTTCTACGACGATAGTCTCCGCAAGCGGCAGGAAGCGATGAAGCTCTCTCTCAACGAGGTTTTGACCCTTGCGTCGATCGTCGAGGCGGAGACGCAGCTCGACGAGGAGCGCCCGATCATCGCGGGCGTGTACTTCAATCGAATGAAGAAGCGGATGCGCCTGGAGGCAGATCCGACGGTTGAGTATGCCATCCCCGACGGTCCGCGTCGGCTCTCGTATTCCGACCTCAGAATCGATTCTCCGTACAACACCTATCGGTACTACGGCCTTCCGCCCGGTCCGATCAACAGTCCGGGACGCAAGTCGATCCTCGCGGTTCTCTACCCCGAGAAGCATTCCTTCCTCTACTTTGTGGCGAACGGCTCGGGGGGACATACATTTTCGCGGACGTATTCCGAGCATCGAAAGGCCGTACGCGCGTACCGCCGCATGAGGAGGGAGGCCGTGACCAACTCCCGCACGGGTGGATGACGTGCACGGACCGAGCGCCGCCGTTTCTTCTTTCCTCACCTTTTTCTATATTCAGAGCACACCCGATCATCGATCCCTTACCTGATGGATCAATCCGCAACGCTGCTGAAATCAGCGGCAGTCATTCTTGCAGTTCTCTTGCTCTCCTCCTGCGCCGGCCAAAAGCCACCGGAGGGAGGGCCCGTCGACACAGTTCCGCCGGTCATTATCTCGACCTACCCCCGTCAGTACGCGACCCAGTTTCGAGATAGCAGGATCCTCCTCGAATTCGACAAGTATGTGGATCACCGGAGCGTCGAAGGCTCTGTTTTCATTTCGCCGACCGTCGGGCCGCTCGAATTCGACTGGAGCGGAAGGGAGGTCGAGATTCGTTTCTCGGACAGCCTCCGGCCTGGCCGCACGTATGTGGTGAATGTCGGTACGGATGTCGTCGACCTCCACAACCACAACAGAATGGCCGAGGCCTTCACGCTCGCATTCTCGACAGGTGACAGCATCGATCGCGGAGCGATCAAAGGGAAAATCTTCACGATCAAGCCGGCCGATTCGCCGTCGGGGGTGATGATCTTCGCCTACAACCTGATGGGCTTGAATCCCGACACACTCGATCCCTCCCGGACGAAGCCGGATTACGTCACGCAAACAGGAAAAGGAGGGGAATTCTTCCTTCGGTTCCTTGCCCTGGGGGCGTACCGGCTTCTTGCTGTTCGGGACGAGTACCGTAATCTGCTGTACGAGCCTGAGACCGACGAGTACGGTGTCCCGTCGGAGGACATCGATCTGACCCCGAGCGATACGATCCAAGCCAATGTGTGGATGCAGCTCGCCAAGGCGGATACAACCGCGCCGCGACTGATCAAGGCGACGGCGCCGGACCAGCGTCATCTTCTCGTCGAGTTCTCTCAGGCCGTCGACACCGGGAGCATTGCGCCGAGTTCGTTTCAGATCGCAGATACCGCTGACGGCGAAGCTCTCGGCGTACGGGCCGCCTCCGTGTTGTTCCCGAAAATGATCAACGTTCTGGTCGTGACAGAGCCACAAACGACGGATCGACGCTATCGTGTGCGGGTGGAAGCGGTTCGGGATCTGGGTGGAATGACGATCAGTCCGATTGCAAACTCGTTGACGTTCTCCGGTTCTGCGACCGCCGATACGGTTGGGCCGGCGATCCTGTCTGTCTCCATTCCCGATAGCTCACGGGAGGTCGATTTCCAGCCCGACGTGCAAATCGACTTTTCCGATGCTGTCAGCAGGGGGACCGCAGAAGAAGCGATCGCGTTGCAGGATACGAGCCGTCAGCAGATCGCATCATCCTTCCGTTGGCTAACGGATGCTTCGGTCGTTCTGCGACCTCGAGAAAAGCTCGCGGGTAAGACGTGGTACCGGCTCGATGTCGAGTTGCGAAGGGTTCGGGGTCTGGTTGGCAAATCTGGAAAGGATACGGTCCGGGTGTGGCAATTCCGCACGCTGGACGACGAATTGCTGAGCAGTATCGAAGGGACCGTGCGGGACGACGGCCCCATGGACACTGTCGGCGACATCTTCCTGTTTGCGGGGAACATCGCACGAAAGGGAAGCGCGGCGTACCAGTTGAGACTGAGACGGCCCGGCGCGTTCGTTCTGCAGGACATCCTCGAGGGTTCGTACGTTCTCCATGCATTTCGCGATCGGAACGGAGATCAGAAGTATGATGCCGGGCGCCCCTACCCGTTCTCTCGTTCCGAGCGATTTACGTACTACCCGGACACTCTCAAGGTCCGGGCACGTTGGCCCCTCGACGGCATTCAACTGATCTTTCACTAGATGTGGGAACCGACGTTCACGACGATCATTCATTTTCACTTCTTCTAGACATTCGCAGGCTCGCGAAAATCCGTTCGGCTGCAGTTTGACTTTCAAACGATTTTTCTTTAGAATTTCACGACTTTTGCGGCTTGGTGAAGCGTTTGTTCGCTCAATGCGCGCAACATTTTTGCCTATTCGAGTGTTTATATGATTGAGAGCTATATCCCGATATTCGTCGTGATCGCCGGAGGGATCATCTTCGGCGTTGTCATGGTGAAACTGAACGAATGGCTGGGTCCTCATCACCCGACCGAGGAGAAGCTGACGACCTATGAGAGCGGGATGGAGCCTGTCAGAACCGCCCGAGAACGTTTTTCGGTGAGATTCTACATGGTGGCTGTTCTCTTCATCCTCTTCGACATCGAAGTAGTTTTTCTCTATCCGTGGGCCGTGGTGTTCAAGGAGCTCGGGGTTTCGGGATTCGTCACGATGGCACTGTTTATCGGGATCTTGCTGATCGGCTACTATTATGTATGGAGGAAAGGGGCGCTCGAATGGGATTAGAACATGCTCTCGGTGATAGTATTCTCACGACAAAGCTCGATGCAGCAATCAATTGGTGCCGGAAGAACTCCCTCTGGCCGATGCCGATGGGGATCTCCTGCTGTGCGATCGAAATGATGGCGTTTGCGGGCCCACGGTTCGATGTGTCACGCTTCGGCTCGGAGGTCTTTCGTTTCTCGCCACGTCAATCGGACGTGATGATCGTCGCTGGGACGACAACCTACAAGATGGCGAAGGTGGTTCGCAAGATTTATGATCAGATGCCCGACCCCAAGTGGGTGATCGCGATGGGGGTCTGCACCTCGTCCGGAGGGATGTACCGGACCTACTCGGTTGTGCAGGGCATCGACCAGTTTCTCCCCGTCGACCTCTACGTCTCAGGCTGCCCGCCTCGTCCGGACAACCTGATCAACGCGTTGATGAAACTTCAGACGATGGTGCAGAAAGGGCAGAGCAGGGGTGGCTCGCCGAATTATGGCGGCAATCCGGGCAAAGACAAGCCTGAACCGCTTCCCGCCGTCACGGGTTAGCATATGAACAATCTCGTTGTCGAAAAGCTGAAGGCCCGCTTCGGCGAATCGAAGATCGAAGCGAGCGAGTTTCGGGGCGAGTTTACGCTTGTTGTCCCGAAGGAGATCATTGTCGAAGTCTGCCGGTTTCTGAAGGAAGACGACGAGCTGAAGTTCGATCTCCTCGCCGACCTCTGCGGCATCGATATGAACACGCCGATGAAGCGGTTCGGCGTGATCTACAACCTATACTCGTTGAAGAACAAACAGCGGATTCGCCTCAAGAGCTTTGTTGAAGAAGAGGATCCCAAGCTCCCCACTGTGACCTCCGTTTGGGGCACGGCAAACTGGCACGAGCGCGAGACGTTCGACATGTTCGGGATCGTCTTCGAAGGTCATCCTGATCTCCGCAGGGTGTATATGCCGGAGGAGTTTGAATACTTCCCGCTGCGCAAAGATTTTCCTCTCATGGGCATCCCCGGCTCCATTCCTCTCCCGAAGAAATAGGTGATGGAAACTCATACCGAAGAAGTATCACGGAAATCAAAAATCCTTCAGGCGCTCGAGGATCAGAATACGAATGTGTCGTTTGAGGACCCTCTCGAAAACGACATGGTTCTCAATATGGGTCCGCAGCATCCGGCCACACACGGTGTGCTCCGGCTGCTCCTTCGGCTGGACGGAGAGACGGTGATCGGCTGCGTGCCGGAGGTTGGCTACCTTCACCGGGGTTACGAGAAGCTGGCAGAGAATTGCAGCTACCACGAGTTCATACCTCATACGGATCGCCTGGATTACCTCTCGCCGATGAACAACAACACGGCGTACGTGCTGGCCGTTGAGAAGCTGCTCGGCATCGAGGCGCCGCCGCGCGCCCAGTACATTCGGGTGCTGATTTCGGAGCTTGCCCGGATCTCATCGCATCTGATGTTCCTCGGGTCGCTTGCTATGGATGTCGGTGCGTTGACGGTCTGGATGTGGTCGTTCCGCGAGCGGGAGAAGGAGTACGACATCTTCGAGAATATCGCCGGGGCGCGGTTTACGACGAGCTACACCCGGATCGGCGGGCTGGCGCAGGACGTCACGCCCGAGACGCTCGCGATGGTGAAGAAGTTCATCGACGAGTTCCCGGCCAATCTCGAGGAGTGCGAGAAGCTGCTGAACAAGAATCGGATCTTCCTGGGCCGGACGGACGGTATCGGAGTGATCAGCCGGGAAAAGGCGATCGACCTGGGCCTGACGGGTCCGGGTCTTCGGGCGTGCGATGTGCAGCACGACTTGCGGCGCGCGAATCCCTATCTGGTGTACAAGGATCTCGATTTCGACATCCCGGTCTACGAAGGAGGGGACGCACTGGCACGGTATTACGTGCGCATGGATGAAATGAGGGAGAGCACCAAGATCGTGCGACAGGTGCTTGCTAAGATGCCCGCGGGTGATGTCCACGCGTTCAAACCGAAAAAGGTCCTCCCGCGCAAAGCGAGGGTCTACACGAAGATGGAGGAGTTGATCCACGATTTTATGATCGTCAACCTTGGTGTGGAGCCGCCCGTCGGAGAGATCTATAGCGCCGTCGAGGCGCCGAAGGGCGAGCTCGGGTTCTACATCTACAGCAACGGTGAAGGCAGACCGTGGCGCCTCAAGATACGATCGCCGTCGTTTGTGAACCTCCAATCGCTCCCGACGATGATGATGGGCGGTATGGTGTCCGACGTCGTGGCGATCATCGGCAGCCTCGATCCGGTGATGGGAGAAGCGGACAAATAGATTTAGATTGAAAATCGAACATCGCTACTATGCTTTCAGAACAGAATCTCAAGAAGCTCGACGGACTGAAGAAATACTACCAGACCTCGCAGGCGCTTGTGCTGCCTGCGCTGTGGATGGTTCAGGAGGAGCACGGCTCCATCTCAGAGGAGGCGATGAAATACGTCTCGCAGCTCCTCCATGTTCCCTACAGCCACGTCCTGGGCGTCGTGACGTTCTACACGATGTTTCACGCGAAACCGATCGGCAAGCACCACATTGAGGTCTGCACGAATGTTTCCTGCATGCTGCGGGGCTCCGGCCGGCTCGTCGAGCATTTGGAGAAGCGGCTTGGCATCAAGATGGGCGAGACCTCGAAGGACAAGAAGTGGACGCTTTCCGAGACGGAATGCATGGGTTCGTGCGGGACGGCGCCAATGATCGCAATCGGTGAGGAGTACTACGAGAACCTGACTCCCGAGCAAGTCGATGCCCTTCTTGCCAAACTCGAGCGGAAATAGGGCGAGATGGAAAAGCACATACTCCCGGACATACCGAACCTGCACAAGATCGACGTCTACGAGGCGCACGGCGGCTACGGGGCGCTTCGCAAGGCGCTCCAGATGAAGCCCGAAGAGGTGACGGACGAAGTGAAGAAGTCGGGCCTCCGCGGTCGCGGGGGAGCATGCTTCCCGACCGGTCTCAAGTGGACGTTCATGCCGAAATCCCGGGAAGCTGGATCTCAGACGACAGGACAGACCGCGAAGAAGAAGTATCTCTGCGTGAACGGCGACGAGTCGGAGCCGGGCACGTTCAAGGACCGGCAGATCTTTGAGTTCAATCCGCATCTCTTGATCGAAGGAACTCTCATCGCAGCCTACGCGATGGGAGTCAGTATCTCCTATATCTACGTCCGCGGCGAGTATGCCAAATGGATTACGATGATCGAAAAGGCGCTGCAGGACGCGTACGCGAAGGGATATGTCGGGCAAAAGATTCTGGGATCGGATTTTTCGACGGAAGTACTGGTGCACAAGGGTGCCGGCGCGTACATCTGCGGTGAAGAATCGGCGCTGATGAATTCGATCGAGGGAGGTCGCGGCTACCCCCGCGTCAGGCCTCCGTTCCCCGCTCAGTTCGGACTCTGGGGCTGCCCCACCACGATCAACAATGTCGAAACGATCAGCAACGTGCCTCTGATCGTCAAGAACGGTTGGGAGTGGTACTCGAGAATCGGCGCGGCGAAGCACCCGGGCCCGATTCTGGTCGGTGTGAGCGGCCACGTCAACAAGCCGGGTGTCTACGAGATGCCGACGGGAGTGCCGCTGCTGGAGATCATTCACAAGTATGCCGGCGGCGTGCCGGGGAACAAGGCGATCAAAGCGGTTATCCCGGGAGGCTCATCGACGATGATCCTTCGCGGGGAGCAGCTCGAAGGCGTTTGCATGGACGCCGAATCGCTCAAGGCGGCGGGCTCATCGGTCGGGACGGCAGGGTTGATCGTAATGGATGAGGAGACCGATCTGATTCAGGTGCTGAGCCGGATCGCGCAGTTCTACTATCACGAGTCGTGCGGGCAATGTACACCCTGCCGTGAGGGAACGGTGTGGCTCTGGAAGGTGCTGAAGCGATTCGAGAACGGTGAGGGAACGATGGAGGACATTGACCTTCTCATGGATGTGGCCAACAACATCGAGGGGAATACGATCTGTGCGCTTGGGGATGCGGCTGCGTGGCCTGTCCAATCGATGGTCAGGCGTTTTCGAGACGAGTTTGAGAAGCGCGTGAAGGTGCCGGATTCGAGGAAGGCAGAGGCGATCGCGGTCTGATTCCCGGATTTTGCACAGAATTCGATGCTCGTATGTGCGCAAGGGACGCCAACTTCCTGGCGGGTTTGCACATACGAGTTTTTTGTTTCTGAAACATCCGTGCGGCTGCGCCTGTATACTAGAGTCGGAGTGTCTTAAGGAGGGCGACCGGGGGAACCTGATGCGCCCGGTTATCGTCTAATGAATGAAACTGGAAACACAACGAAATCGATAGTGAGCCAGCCGCGTGTGCAGGAGGTAGACCGCGCTCTTGACGGGAAGAGCGATGAGCTGCTGGTCACCCTGGTCCAGAACGGCGAACGGGACGCGTTTCGCGTGCTGGTACAGCGGTACCAAGGCCGCGTGAAGAATCTCATCTATTCGATTCTCCACGATGCCGATGCCGTCGACGATCTGGCGCAAGAGGTTTTCATCAAAGCCTATGAGGCGCTGCCTCAGTTTCGTTTCCGGTCGTCGTTCTTTACGTGGCTGTATCGCATCGCGGTGAACAAGTCCCGCGATGAGCTGCGGAGGCGAAAGATTCGGAGGATACTCTCGCTTCAGGCCTTGCTCGATTCAGGGGACCACGAGCTCGGATCGCGGTTGGCCGTCGAGCCTCGGAACAACGAGACGCAGGAATTGATTACGGCGGCGTTGCGAATGCTGCCGGAGAAATTCCGCGTCGCAGTCGTCCTGAAGGAGATCCAAGGGCTCTCCTACGAAGAGATCGCCGACGTCCTGCAGTGCGAGGTCGGCACGGTAAAATCGCGTTTGTTCCGTGCACGCGCGACCCTGCGGAATATCCTGAAGCCTTATCTGGAGGAACGGTCATAGTATGAGATCTTGGTCACGAAGAGAAATTTCGGAGTTGATATCGCTCTACGTCGACGGGGAACTTGACCAACAGCAAGCGAAGGAGTTGGAGGAGTACCTCGTAAACGATCCCGACGCGGCAAAGGAGCTTCGGGACCTGCGCGCGATGAAGACGCTCCTGACGACGAAGAAGCCGCTGCAGGAAACCGTCGGGTTCTGGACGAGACTTACCGCACGGTTAGACCAGAAGGAGAGGGAGGAAGAGAACCTTCTTCCATTTCCGCGCAAGTATCTCCCTGCCGTTGTCTCCGCTGGGGTGCTGGTCCTTGCTGTTCTGGCCCTGCTGATCTTTCAGCAGCGCAGCAGCGTGATCGACTATGTCAGCCGCCAATCCGAGCGCGTTCAGAAGGCGGTCGAGGAAAATGTCCTGAAGGGATCCATCCTCCCGCTCTTTTCGAATGTGGACAAGAACCAGGTCCTCCAGTTCGCGCTGTTCGGCACGCTGCCGCTCGACGCAAAGGCTGAAACTTCGCTCCGTGTCGATGAGAACGCAGAGCGCGGCTACACGATCGATGTCGGGAAGAAGACGGCCGAAGAGGCTCCCCCGGTTACGGTCGATGAGTTTGTGCAGCAGGTGAAGCCGACGAGGGCGCAGCGCCTGGTGATTGACTCGCTTCTCGATCTGGGGCGCGAACGCATTGAACGCTCGGTGTTCGTTGCGGGAGATCGGGGGATCGCGATCGACCCGAACCTCCCTCAATTGAACCGGGTCATGCTTTCGAGCATCGCGGCATCTTTGGAGCCGGTGCAACGGGCTCGGCTCCAGAAGTTACTTGAGGAACGGAGGGCTCGCTACACCATCGGGCAATTGCACGGAAAAGCTGAGTCGGCCGAGCGAATCTACCGTGGCATGCCGCAAATCCGCCGGAACGAGCGCTTCCTCATCGTCACACCCGATACAATGGCGCTCACTCACCTCCAGTTTGACGTGGACAGCCTCCGGCGCCACCTTCGCGGAGTGGCGGAGTCCCGGCATCAAATTGGCGTAAGCGTGGACGGCTTCATCAGACGATTTGCGGATCGAGAGGCCGCGATGAAGAAGCAGTTCTACTTCAATATGGATCCGATTCGGGTGATGGGGGATACGGATGTCTTGAGCATTGAAATCGGCGCGGCCTGGGAAGGTCTCCAATCCGCTCCAAGCGAATGGATGGTGAAGCCCGTCGTGCGCGGCTCAAGGAACCCTCCTCGTCCAGCACGAGGCCCGTCGTTCAACCTTCGCTTCGGGGGAAGTGATTCTTCCTTTTACTTCAATCTGGACATGGACAGTCTCTTAATCCGCATGCAGAATGAAGGGCCCGAAGCCGCGTTCGAGTTCTTCAAGGGGGATCCGAGATTTCGGGATCACGGGCTGCGCGTGCGGATCGGCAAGGACTTCATCGCAATGGATAGTCTGGCCAAGGCGGGCGGACGTGCTCGCGCGTTCGTGGATTCACTGATGAAGGTGATGCAAGAGAAAAATCAAGACCTCCGCGAGCAAAAGAAGCGGAGGGATGACGACCCCTTCGAACAGTAAAGGTTCATCGGAATTGAATTGATGAATCCCGTCGGGGCAGAGTCTCGACGGGAATCATGCTCACGTCCGCAGTTTGCTTTTCCTTCCACTCTTCGCTATATTCTGCCAACCAACCCCACCAACGGCTTGAAGTAGTCGCTTGTCTGAGCACATCAACGTCAAGATCACACGCGTGAACGACGCATCGCAAGATCTCCCCCTGCCGACGTACGCGACCGCCGGCTCCGCCGGGATGGATCTCTTCGCTGCCGTCGAAAAGGAAGTAACCATGCAGCCTCTCGAAACTGTCCTCGTGCCGACCGGCTACAGTATTGAGCTGCCGGAGGGGTACGAGGCCCAAGTCAGGCCGAGGAGCGGACTCGCGATCAAGAGTCAAATCGGCATCCTGAATTCCCCTGGCACGATCGATTCCGACTATCGAGGGGAGATTAGAGTGATTCTGACGAATTTTGGGCGTCAGCCCTACACGGTGAAGCGAGGCGACCGGATCGCGCAACTGATCGTCCAGCGGTATGCCCGAGTGCAGTGGGAGGAGGTCGGCAAGCTCAGTGAAACTCTCCGAGGTGAGGGGGGATTTGGCCACACCGGTGCAGCGACACTGGGGGGAAAAGATCAATGACGCCGAAACCGCGATCTCGTGGAAAGGCCGGTCAAGGTGGAGCGGCCCGGCTCGATGTTCGTGATACCGGGTGGAACTCGTTGTTCCAATCCCTCGGTCGAATCGAAGTCGTGTCGCTGGTGGGTGCAATTCTGCTTCTTCTTGTCCTCATCTATTTCGTTCAGTCGGTCCTTTCCCCATTCTTGCTTCTCGGCGCGATCATTTTCCTTCTTTATCCGCTGCGAAGGTATTCGCTGGCGGCGAAGATCATGTGGCTGAGCGTGGTTCTGTTTGGCGTGTGGTTCGCGGCGAGCATTTCCTCTATCCTTGCTCCGTTCGTTTTCTCGCTCGTGCTGGCGTACGTGCTGAGCCCGATCGTCGAGCGTTGCGAACGGTGGGGAATTGCGCGCTGGGTCACTTCGCTCATCCTCATTCTCCTGCTTCTCGGCATGATTACGCTGGTTTTCTTCTTCGTCCTGCCGGTGGTGCTGACGCAGTTCGAGGGCATTCTGGACTCGCTTTCGAGAATGATCGTCGACTTCAACTCGTGGATATGGAACAGCAGCATCATGAAGGCGCTCGAGCGCTACGGCTTCTCCGCAGATGATGTCCGGACCACGCTGACGAGCCAGTTCGCGCCAAAGCTCGAAGACATCCTGAAGAACCTGCTCAAGGGTCTCCTCATCCTCGCCAGCAGCATCAGCAACCTCGTAACGCAGATCATTTACGTGATCCTCGTTCCGTTTCTCACATTCTACATCCTCAACGATCTGCCGAAGATCCATCACCGGCTGCTGATGCTCTTCTCTCATCGATTGCGGGACCGGGTGGAGGAGTTTCTTAAATCGGCTGATCAGGTCATCGGCCTCTACCTGCGGGGGATCATCACCGTTGCGCTCGTACAGGGCATCATCGTTGCCACGCTGTTCACCATCGTCGGTATCAAGTATGCCCTGATGCTGGGTGTGATCGCGGCGATCCTGGATCTTGTCCCGTATTTCGGTCTGATCATTACGATGGTCCTCGCGGTGATCGTAGCAACGTTCAGCGATCCGCCGGTTCTGCCGAAAGTTCTCTTCGCGCTCGGATCGATTGAAGCCCTTCGCATATTCGAGACGATGTATCTCTCGCCGAGGATCCTGGGAAGCAAGGTCGGCTTGCATCCGCTCGTGGTTATCTTCTCCATCCTGGTCTTCTTCAACTTCCTCGGATTCATCGGGCTGATTGTCGCCGTCCCGGCCACGGCGCTGATCATTCTGCTCGTGAGGGACTGGGAGGCGAACCAGCGCGGCATCCCTCTCGGGAAATACCACTCCAGTCCGTAAGCTACCTCGGCAATGCCCGGCACTCTCTATCTTGTTGCCACACCGATCGGCAACCTGGAGGACATCACCTTTCGAGCACTGAGGGTCCTCAAGGAAGCCGACGTCATCGTGTACGAGGAACGGAAGGAAGGTCTCCGTCTTCTTCACCACTTCGGCATCGAGAAGCCGGTGGAGAGTCTCAACGAGCATAATGAAGCCGCCGCGTCCCACTTCATCTTGCAAGAATTGAAGGAAGGGAAATCCGTCGCGGTCATCTCCGACGCGGGCACGCCTGTTTTCTCAGATCCCGGTCAGATCCTGGTGCAGAAGGCGATTACCGCGGGCATCAAGATCGTACCCATACCGGGCGCATCGTCGCTGCTCCCGGCCCTGGTCGTGTCCGGTTTTCCGATCGATGAGTTCATCTTTCAGGGATTCCTCTCGCCGAAGCGTCAGCGGCGCATCGCGGAGCTTCAGCAACTGAAGCGAGAGCCGCGCACCATCGCCCTGATGGAGGCACCCTATCGCTTGATACAGCTCGTTCGGGACATCGCGGAGGTCTTCGGCCCGACGCGACGAATCTGTGTTGCGTTTGACCTGACGCTGCCGACAGAGGAGATCTTCCGCGGAACCGCTCCGGAATTGTATCAGAGGTTTTCGAAGGAGGAGAGGAAGGGGGAATTTGTTCTTCTGATCGAGGCCCTTCCAAGGTAAGGGCTTGCTACTCGCAGGAAAAAGGTCCCACGCAACTCTGAGGTGCGTGGGACCTCGTGCTTCTGACAGTCCATTCGGCTGGCTAGGGGATCAGTACCGCAGCGGCGAGGACGGTGGTCCACAACCCGTTCTTGTCTCCTTCAGCCGACTGCGTCACGTTAAACGTGCGGATGATCTTTCCCGACATCTTGAACATCTTCTCACGTTCATCCCACGCCGTGTTGGGGTCGAATTCCAGCCCGAGGGTCGTCGCGAGCATGGTGGCGGCCAGGTCTTCGGCATACTCGCCGGCCCGCTCATCGGTCTCGCCGAAGGGATGGTGCTCCGAGAGATAGCCGTACTGGGTCGCGTCGGCCGGCTGGGCCACGCCGATCGATGAAGCGATGAGGCGGTTTGGCTCGTTGGTGGCATTTCGCGCCATCACGCAGAAGGTGATGGCGCCCGCCTGAAGAAACTTCAGGCCTTCCTCCTTCGAGACACGCCGGCAGCCCGGTGGATAGATGCTCGACACGGTCACGATGTTGCACTTCTCGATTCCGGCGTCCCTCAACGCCAATTCGAACGACTGCAAGTAATCCTTGTGCCTGCCGACGCCCTTCGTAAAAAACATCTTCGATGGTACGAACACTTCCTCATCTCCCTCTATAAGAATGGATGGTTTGTAGTATCGATTAGGCTCTGATGATCTTCAAGAATTTGCGTTTCCCCACTTTCAGGATGAATTCCTTCTTGTCCGGGACGGCAGCGTTAAGGTCAGTGACTCTCTCGCTGTCGATAGAAACACCCCCCTGCTCGATCAGTCTGCGGGCCTCACCCCTCGATGACGCGTGTCGTGTGTGTGCAAGGAGCGAGACGAGCGACGCGTCGCCATTCCGCGGGCTGAATCGGAATTCTTCGATCTGATCCGGGACCTCTTTTTCAATGAAAATGCGGTCGAACTCCTCTTCGGCGCTCTTTGCCGCTTGCGGGCTGTGGTACATCGTGACAAACGTACGGGCGAGCCTCCGCTTCAGATCGCGCGGGTTGACGCTTCGGTCGACAAGCTGCCGCTTGATCTGAGTAAGCTCCTTGTTGGAAACATCGCTGGCCAGTTCAAAATACGAGTAGATCAGCGTGTCGGGAATCCGAAGGGTCTTGCCGTACACCTCCCGCGGCGGCTCGCTGATGCCGATGTAGTTGTCGAAGGACTTGCTCATCTTCTCGACGCCGTCGGTCCCGAGGAGCAGCGGCATCGTCAGAATCACCTGTGGGTCCTGCCCGTACTCTCGCTGGATGTCCCGCCCGACGAGCAGATTGAACTTCTGATCCGTGCCTCCCAGCTCGATGTCAGCCTCGATGGCGACGGAATCCATCGCCTGGGCGAGCGGGTAGAGGAACTCGTGCACGCTGATCGGTTCGCCCGCTTTGTAGCGATCGGTAAAATCATCACGCTCGAGCATGCGCGCGACGGTGTACTTACTCGCCAGCAGGATCACGTTGGCGAAGTTCATTTTGGCAAGCCACTCTGAATTGTACTCCATCCGCACGTTTTTTGTCGAAAGGATCTTCGTCGCTTGTTCAAAGTAGGATTGACCGTTGCGGCGCGTTTCTTCGAGCGAGAGGGAGGGGCGAGTCTTGCTCTTGCCGGAGGGGTCACCGATCATGCCGGTGAAGTCACCGATGATGAGGATCGCCTGATGACCCAGATCCTGGAACTGCCGGAGTTTGCGTAGGACGACGGAATGACCGAGATGGAGGTCGGGTCGACTCGGATCGCAACCGAGTTTGACGTGAAGAGGCTTTTTTGTTTTGATGGACCTTTCGAGCTTCCGGACGAGATCGTCCTCGGGAATGATTTCCGAAACGCCTCGTTTGATGAGGTCCATCTGTTCGTTAACGGAGGGGGACAATTCTTCGGAGTGTCTCCTTTTTCAGCTGATTGATCGTTTCATCCGCCGCGCAATGTCTTGTCGTGCCTCTCGCTGACGGATCGCCTCCCGCTTGTCATAGCTTCTCTTGCCTTGAGCAATTGCAAGTTCGACCTTGGCGTACGGCCCCTTAAAGTAGACCGAAAGCGGGATGAGCGTCAGACTTTTCTCGTGGACTCTCTTGAGCAGCCGCCGGATCTCCTGCCTGTTGATCAGGAGCTTGCGCGTGCGCCGGGGATCGTGGCTGTCGACACTCGCGTGCTCATACGGGCTGATGTGCATTCCGAAGAGCCAGACCTCGCCATCCTTCACTGCTGCGTAGCTATCCTGGAGATTGGCGTTTCCCGCCCGCACTGACTTGACTTCGGTCCCCCGCAGAACGATCCCTGCCTCCAGAGTGTCCAGGATGATGTAGTCGTGCCGAGCCTTGCGGTTCGAGATCGCGACCCGCTGTTGTTTCTCAGCCATCCCGCTCGAAATTTTGGCATCATAGTACGAGAAAACTGGACAAGAATCAAATACCAACTCGATCTCGACCTCGCCTTTTGCCTCCGCGCGCCTCCACGAAGGTCCCGCGCAGGAAGTCAGCGCGGTCACGCACCTCTTGTCCCGATGCCTGGGCGTCGCGTCGACTCATCCTTGGGCACTATCTCGGCGTAGCGTCTGTTAATTATTGCGGCAAGGCTTGAGACTGCCTCCCGGTTGTCGGTTGCCTTTTTTTGCAGTTCTGGGTATATTGCCTGCGCATTTTTTACGCTTGTGTCGAACGAATGGCAGGAGGGAAGTCGCGGAACGATACTGTGAGAAGGCCATCCTAAACCGACGAAAGGAAATCAATGGCTGAGAAACAATTCGACGTCACGGTTATCGGAACCGGACCGGGTGGCTATGTGGCGGCGATTCGAGCCGCTCAGCTTGGGATGAAGGTCGCTGTGGTTGAGCGGGACAAGCTCGGCGGGATCTGCCTCAACTGGGGTTGTATCCCCTCCAAGGCGCTCCTGAAGAGCGCGGAGCTCTACCAGACGTTCAAAAGGGCCGAGGAATTCGGGCTTTCCTACAAAGACCTTCGGTTTGACTTTCCGAAGATCATAAAGCGAAGTCGCGATGTGGCCGACCGGGTCTCGAAGGGTGTCGAGTACCTCATGAAGAAGAACAAGATCGAGGTCATCCCGGGCACAGGCCGGCTCACCGGCAAGAACTCGGTCGAGGTGAACAAGGATGGGCGGGTCACCGACACGATCAAGACGAAGTTCACGATGCTGGCGACCGGCGGCAGGCCGCGCACCATTCCCGGCGTCACGATTGACCGAAAAAAGGTCATCACGAGCACGGAAGCCATGACGCTTCCCGAGCAGCCGAAATCTCTCCTGGTCATCGGCGCAGGCGCGATCGGGATCGAGTTCGCGTATTTCTACAATGCTCTCGGCACGAAGGTGACGGTTGTCGAGATGCTTCCCTCGATCCTCCCGAAAGAAGACAAGGAGATTACCAAGCTCCTGGAATCGAGCCTGAAGAAACAAGGCATCGAGATTCTCACAAATGCGAAAGTGGAATCGGTCGCAGTCGCAAATGACGTGACCTTGAAGGTGACGACGAAGGACGGGGTGAAGGAAATCAAAGGCGAGCTCGCATTGATGGCGGTCGGAGTCCAGGGCAACGTGGAGAACATAGGTTTGGAGCCGCTCGGAGTGAAGGTGGATCGCGGAGCGATCGTCGTCGACAACTTCGGAAAGACAAGCGTCGACGGGATCTATGCGATCGGTGACGTTTCCGGGCCGCCCTGGCTCGCACACGCAGCGTCGCACCAGGGGATTGTCGCGGCTGAACACTTGGCGGGAAAGGCAACTCACGGATTTGATCGGACGAACATACCGAGCTGCACATACTGCCAGCCTCAAGTCGCCAGTGTCGGAATGACGGAAGAAGAGGCGATTGCAGCCGGTCAGAAGGTGAAGGTTGGCCGATTCCCGTACCGACCGCTCGGCAAGGCAATGGCAACCGGCGAGACGGAGGGAACGGTGAAGCTCGTGTTCGACGAGAAGTACGGCGAACTTCTCGGCGCGCACATTATTGGTGCAGAAGCTACCGAGCTCATTGCAGAGCTTGTCCTCGCGCGAGCTCTGGAGTCAACCAATGAGGAGATCCAGCGCACGATGCATGCTCACCCGACGCTCTCGGAGGCGATCATGGAGGCGGCAGGAGAGGCATTTGGCAAAGCCATCAACATCTAGACAGACAGAAGAATTTCCGCAACCGGACAAGCAGTCCGTGCAGCTCCACGTTACAAATCTGGGTCGCTCCCGTTACGGTGACACGTGGGAACTCCAGCGGAAGCTGTTTGAGCTTCGCTTGGAGGGCAAGATCGATGATGTGCTCCTTTTCACGGAGCATGAGCACGTCTACACGATCGGCAAAGGTGGAGATGAGAACCACCTGCTTGCTTCTACACAGGAACTCCAGACCGATGGCGTTGAAGTCTTTCGGATCGACCGGGGTGGGGATATCACCTACCACGGCCCGGGACAGGTCGTCGGGTACCCAATCTTGGATCTGAACGGATATTTTCGGGATATCCACCGCTACCTGCGATCTCTTGAGGAAGTGATCATTCGAACGCTCGGACAATTCGGTATCCAAGCGGGTCGCGAAGAAGGGATGACGGGCGCGTGGGTGAGCGGTGAGAAGATCGCTGCCATCGGCGTGAAGGTCAGCCGATGGAGGACGATGCATGGATTCGCGCTGAACGTCAACACCGACCTTACGAAATTCAGCCGCATCATCCCGTGCGGCATCTTTCACAAAGGGGTGACTTCGATTCAGAAGATTCTCGGCCGGGAGGTTCCGTTGGGGGAGGTGGAAGAATCTCTGACAACCTCCTTTTCGAGCGTTTTCGGTTGTACTCCCGTCCCGGTCCCTCCGGCGTTATTGCGTCGGCGAATTCGGGAACTTGAAGAGGAGCGAAGTACCATCAACCTAATTCAATAGATTACCTCAATTGAAGAGGGGATGTAAGCAGGATGGCGACAACACAAACGGGCGTTGCTGCGAAAGAGTCGAAGAAATTGCACCTCCCGCGTGAACAGCTTCTGCGCGCCTACCGATCGATGCTCACGGCGCGGCGCGCGGATGAGAAGATCCTTATCCTCCTCAAGCAAGGCAAATCGTTCTTCCATATTGGAGGCTCAGGGCATGAAGCAGCGCAGGTCGCAGCAGCGGCGGCGCTTCGGCCCGGTCACGATTGGTGTTTCCCCTACTATCGCGATCTGGCATTTGCGCTGCAGATGGGGATAACGGCGGAGGAAGTGTTCCTGATCGCCCTGCACCGGGCTGAGGACCCCTCGACGGGCGGGCGGCTTCCCGAGGGCCATTACGGTCGAGTCGACCTGCGAATTCCGACCCAGTCGAGCCCCACGGGGACTCAGTATCTCCAGGCGGCCGGAGTCGCTTTGGGAGCCAAGAAGGAACGGACCGACGAGGTCGTGTATGCCTCGTCCGGGGAGGGAGCCACGAGCGAAGGAGAGTTTTTCGAGGCCGTGAACTGGGCTGCTCGAGAAGCGCTGCCGATGATATTCTTTGTCCAAGATAACCGGTTTGCGATCTCCGTGCCGGTGGACGTACAGACCGCGGGCGCTTCGATCTATGAGGCCGTTGCAGGATTCAAGGGACTGGATCGTTATGATGTCGATGGTTCGAATTTCGCCGAAGTATTCACGGTGATGCAGAAAGCAGTCGAGCGGGCGCGCAAGGGTGGAGGACCGACGCTCATTCACGCAAATGTCGTGCGGCTCTTGCCCCACTCTTCGTCCGACGATCAGTCCAAATACCGGTCGAAGGAGGAGATCGAGCACGACAGGTTGCGCGATCCCATACCGATCATGACACACCTCCTCATTGAGGAAGGGGTCATCACCGACAAGGAAGCGACGCAGCTCCAGGCTGAGGTAAAGGAAGCGGTCGACACAGCCGCAGAGTGGGCGGAGTCTCGACCGGTGCCGGACCCAACGACGGTCGAGCACCATCTTTACGGGATTGCCCATGCGAACCCGCCGAAGGAATTCGCGGAGCCCCAGCACGCAGGCCCGAAGGTTGTGATGGTGGACGCGATCAACCACGCGCTCAAGGAAGAGATGGAGCGCAATCCGAAAATGGTGATCTTCGGTGAAGACGTCGCGGACGGCAAGGGTGGAGTCTTCACGGCGACGAAGGGCATCTCGACAAAATTCGGAACGATCCGCGCGTTCAACTCACCCCTCGCCGAGGCGAGCATCGTCGGGGTTGCGATCGGCCTTGCCCTGAAAGGGTGGAAGCCCGTCCCCGAGATCCAATTCGGCGACTACATCTGGCCGGCGTTCATGCAGATCCGGGACGAGCTCGCGATGTATCGCTACCGCTCGAACGGCTCGTGGTCCTGTCCGCTGGTCATCCGTGTTCCGGTCGGAGGCTACATCCACGGCGGCCACTATCACAGCCAGTGCATCGAGGGGATCATGGCACACATCCCGGGGATTCGTCTGGCGTTCCCCTCGAACGCAGCGGATGCGAAGGGATTGCTCAAAGCGGCCATTCGGGGTGATGATCCGGTTATCTTCATGGAACACAAGGGTCTCTATCGCCAGGGGTACGCTGCGACGCCCGAGCCGGACGCGGACTACGTGCTTCCCTTCGGCGTTGCGGCGACAAGGCGCGAGGGGAATGACATCAGCATTATCACCTACGGCGCCATGGTGCAGAAATCCCTTGATGCAGCAAGGAAGATGGAGGATCAGGGTGTGGGTGTCGAGGTAATCGACATCCGAACGATCAATCCGTTGGACGAACAGTCGATTTTCCGCTCCGTGAAGAAAACTGGGAAGGTTCTGATCGTGCACGAGGATACTCTGACGAGCGGGTTCGGCGGAGAGATTGCGGGCCGTGTCGCCCAACAATGCTTCGAGTATTTGGACGCACCGGTGAAGCGTGTCGCAGCGCTCGATACTCCTGTGCCGTACAGCCCTCAGCTCGAGAATGCCATGTTGCCGAACGAGGCAAAGATCCTCGCGGCCCTCCAGGAACTGGCTGCCTACTAGAGGAAGTCCCTATGCAAGTCGATGTCGTCATGCCCAAGATGGGAGAAAGCATTCAGGAAGGGAAGATCCTTCGCTGGATGAAGAAGCCGGGCGACAAGATCGAAAAGGATGAGTCGATCCTCGAGATCAGCACGGACAAGGTTGACTCTGAAATACCGTCGCCTTCTCCCGGCATTCTGACAAAAATCATCGTTCCGGAAGGAGAAACCGTTGAGGTCGGCACAGTGATCGCTGCAATCGAGACGAATGCATCGGCAGCGCGGATCGAAACGAGCGCGCCACCCCCTGCCGCAACTTTGCCTCAGAGACCTCCGGCAGTCGCATCGCCGACCAAACCGATGGCCGGCGCGCAGCGTGAAAGCGATCGGTTCTACTCACCGCTTGTCCGCACCATCGCAGCGAAAGAGGGGATTGCGCTCGAGGAGCTCGAGCGGCTGAGCGGAACAGGTATCGGCGGGCGAGTCACCAAGAGAGATGTGATGGAGTATCTCAGCACCCGCTCGGCCAAGCCTACACCCGCGCTTCGGGCTGAGCCGGGCCTCCAGCGCGTCGATCTCAAGGATTTGCAGCGCAAGTATCCGCGGCCGTTGTTCGAAGTCGTGCAGATGGACAATGTTCAGCTCAAGATGGCTGAGCATATGGTTCGGAGCGTCCAGACCTCGCCGCACGTGGAGGCGATCTCCGAGTGTGACGTTACCCGAATTGTGGAATTCCGCGCCGAAAACGCGGAGCGCTTTGAGAAGCAGGAAGGCTTCAAGCTCACCTACACTCCCTTCATCATTGACGCTGCGATCCGCGCCCTGAAGGAGTTTCCCATCGTCAACAGCTCGGTCGAGGGGGACAAGATCATCTTGAAGCGGTTCATCAACTTCGGGATCGCCGTTGCTTCCCCCAGCGGACTGATCGTCCCGGTCATCAAGAACGCAGAAGAAAAGAACTTCCTCGGGCTTGCCCGAGCGATCAACGACCTCGCGCTGCGGACGAGGAACAAGAAGCTCAGCCCGGACGAGGTGATGGGCGGGACGTTTACGCTCACGAACTATGGGATCTTCGGCAACACGATCGGCACGCCGATCATCAATCAGCCGCAAGTGGCGATCCTTGGAGTCGGCGCGATCAAGAAGCGTCCGGTCGTTGTGACCGACGCGGGCGGGAACGACTCCATCGCGATCCGCTCGCTCGTGTTCCTGACCCTCGCGTTCGACCACCGGATCGTCGATGGCGCGATCGGCGGCCAATTCCTGGAGCAGGTGATTTCCAATCTCGAGCAATACGATTTCAACAGGGCATTCTGACGTGACTATGACGATAAAAGAGATACCGGCTGAGCCGGCGGAGCTTCCAAGTCCCCGCCGGCCTGAATGGCTGAAGGCGAAAATCCCCGGCGGTGAGGCGTACGCCCGCCTGAAGAACATCATTGATGCTCACAGGCTGCACACAGTTTGTGAGGAGGCCCGCTGTCCGAATATGGGTGAATGCTGGCACGCCGGGACCGCAACATTCATGATCCTCGGCGATATCTGTACGCGATCGTGCGGCTTCTGCGCCGTCAAGACCGGACGGCCTGACGCTGAGCTGGATTGGGATGAGCCTCGCCGGGTGGTCGACGCAATCAAATTGATGGGCGTCCGGCATGCCGTGATTACGTCCGTCAACCGCGACGAGCGGAAGGACGGCGGCTCACCGATCTTCGCTGAGATAACTCGTCTCGTTCACGAGGAGCTCCGGGGTGTAACCGTCGAGGTGCTCATACCGGATTTCAAAGGGAGCGAAGAGGCGTTGAATATCGTTCTCGACGCTCGCCCCGACATTCTGAATCACAACCTCGAAACTGTACCGCGCCTTTACAGGACTGTCCGGCCTCAAGCCAACTACCAGCAGTCCCTTCAAGTCCTCTCCCGCGCGAAAGCGAAGGGATTCGTCACAAAGACGGGGATGATGCTCGGCATCGGCGAGCGGACGGAGGAGGTCATCGAGGCGATGAAGGATGGTCGAATGACAGGCTGCGACATCCTCACGTTGGGGCAATATCTCCGGCCGACGAAGAAGCACCTGCCGGTGGACCGGTACGTCCACCCGGACGAGTTCAAGATGTTGAAGGAGCTCGGCATGGAGATGGGCTTCAAGCACGTCGAGTCCGGCCCTCTTGTCCGAAGCTCCTACCACGCCGAGCGACACGTCGGCTAGTCTGTGGTCCTCTCACGCCACTTTCTTGGAGCGTGCGCCTTTCCGCGGCGTTGCCAGTCTGCAGGCGTAACAGTCTTCTTCCCTTGTCCATCTCTCTTGGAGGTTGTATGAAACACAGATTGGTACTTCTACTGGCAGGCCTCGGTCTGCTCATCCTCGGCTGCCGTCAGGGCGCGGAGGAGCGACAGGTGAAGCAGTACACGATCGAGCAATTCATGAACACCGAAGCGATCGGCGGAGCCTCCTTCTCGCACGATGAGAAGCTGATTCTGTACTCGAGCAAGAAGACAGGCATCTACAATGCCTTCGCTGTCCCTGTGGACGGCGGGGCGCCGGTTCAGTTGACGGATTCGAAGGACAACTCCATCTTCGCCCTTTCCTTTTTCCCAAATGACAACCGTATTCTCTTCAGCAGCGACAAAGGTGGGAACGAAATCCAGCACATTTACCTACGGAACGAGGACGGAACAACTAAGGAGCTCACGCCGGGCGAGAACGCTCGAGCGCAGTTCTATGGGTGGGCGCATGACCAGCAGAGCTTCTTCTTCGGCTGGAACAAACGCAATCCAAAGTTTATGGATGTGTATGAAATGGGAATAGTCACGATGACGCCGAAGTTGATCTATCAGAACGACCAGGGGTACGACTACGCGGTGTCATCAAATGACAAGCGGTACATCGCGTTTTCCAAGAGCATTACGACCAATAACTCGGAAATGTACCTCTATGATCGAAACGGCAAGAAGATGAAGCATCTCACCCCGCACGATGGGGATGTCCAGTTTTCTCCGGAGGCTTTCAGCGTCGATTCGAAGAGCCTTTACTTCCTGACGGACGAGGGGAGTGAGTTCATGTTCCTGAAGCGATACGACATCGAGAGCGGGCGATCAGAGAAGATCAAGCAAGCGCCGTGGGATATCGCCTTCGCCGGATTCTCGCACGCTGGAAAGTATCGTGTTATTGGCGTGAACAATGACGCGAGGACCGAGATCGAGGTGAACGAGACCGCGACCGGACGGCCGGTCCCCCTCCCCAAGCTGCCGAACGCCGAAATCACATCGGTTCGTATATCGAAGAGCGAGAAGCTGATGTCGTTTTACGTGAACGGTTCACGCTCGCCGAACAATCTCTATGTCTACGATTTCGAAACAAAGCTCTACAAGTCGCTGACGAACACACTGAATCCGGAGATCAACCCGGAGGATCTCGCCGATGCACAGGTCGTGCGGTACAAGTCATTCGATGGTGTGGAAATCCCGGCCATCTATTATAAGCCGCGGAACGTTCAAGAGGGAGCGAAGGTCCCCGCGCTGGTTTGGGTGCACGGCGGTCCCGGCGGGCAATCCCGGGTGGGATATTCTCCGCTGGTGCAGTATCTCGTAAACCACGGCTACGCGCTTATCGCGGTGAACAACCGGGGAAGCTCCGGATACGGTAAGACCTTCTTCAGGATGGATGATTTGAAACATGGAACGGAGGATCTCGCGGATTGTGTGGAAGCTAAGAAGTTTCTCGCTTCGACGGGATATGTCGATACGACGAAGATTGGTATCATCGGCGGCAGCTACGGCGGTTACATGGTGTGCGCAGCCCTGACGTTTCGTCCGCTGGAGTTTGCGGTGGGGGTCGATCTTTTTGGCGTGACAAACTGGGTGAGGACGTTGAAAAGCATACCTCCGTGGTGGGAGGCAGCGCGCAAGGCTCTGTATGCAGAGATGGGAGATCCGTTCAAGCAGGAGAAGTACTTGAGATCGATATCGCCTCTTTTTTACGCCGAGAGGGTGCGGAGGCCGCTGATGGTGCTTCAGGGTGCAAACGATCCGCGCGTTCTCAAAGCCGAATCAGATGAGATCGTGGCGGCGGCTCGGAAGAATAGTGTCCCGGTCGAATACATTGTTTTTCCCGATGAAGGGCATGGGTTTGTGAAAAAAGAGAACGAGATCAACGGATACAAGGCGATCCTCAATTTCTTGGAGAAGCATTTGAGAGGGTCGGAAGGGACTTAGTTGACGCCTAGGTTAGGCAGAGTAAAAAAGCGTTGACAATGTTGGGGATTCTGGCTATATTTAAAAACTTGAGTCAAACGATCCGCGGATTTTCGAGAAATTTCGGAGGCAAGAGCAGTGGATTCTTCACCAAGAACGAAATTCTTCAAACCTGAAGAGGTAGGCGAGAAGTGGTTTCTCGTCGATGCCAGCGGCAAGACCCTCGGTCGTGTTGCTTCACAGGTGGCCAGAATCATCCGAGGCAAACACAAACCGACGTTTACGCCGAACTACGATCTTGGTGATCACGTCGTTGTGATCAACGCGGAAAAGGTCGTTGTGGCTGGGAAACGCGAGGAGCTCAAAGAATATTTCCGCAACACGATGTATCCTGGCGGCGCCCGATTTGAGTCATTCAAGGATATGCTCAAACGAAGCCCGCAGGCAGTTTTTGAGCACGCCGTGAGGGGTATGCTCCCCCACAACCGGCTCGGCCGGAGGATGATCAAGAAGCTGAAAGTGTATGCGGGAACGTCCCATCCTCACGATGCCCAGAAGCCGGAAGTGTTGTCTCTCTGAAACTATCGTAACGAAGGAGTTGCATGCCAATTCATATTACCGTGGGGCGCCGGAAGACATCGGTCGCGCGCGTGAAGCTCGCAGAAGGATCCGGCAAAGTCTTGATCAATAACAAAGAACTGGAGCGCTACTTTCCCGTCGCGGTATTGCGGGAAGAAGTACTCAAGCCGTTTGAAGTGACCTCGACGCTCGGTCGCTATGATGCGAAGGTCCGCGTGCAGGGTGGCGGGTCAACGGGTCAAGCCGGGGCGATCAAGCTCGGCATTGCGCGCTCCCTGGTAGCGATCGATGAGGACACCCGGCAGAATCTCCGGAACGCAGGATTGCTCACGCGCGACCCCCGGATGGTCGAGCGGAAGAAGTACGGCCAGAAGAAGGCCCGCAAACGATTCCAGTTCTCGAAGCGCTAGACAACATCGTCGTTCATTCATTCATCACTCATATCCTCTGATCTGAACGGGAGTGTTCCGTTGAGCTACAACATCGACGGGATTCCGGGATGAGACGACGAGGATAGAAGAACAACTCAAGAGGATGCATTATGCCACGCGTTGAACTCGAAGCACTGCTCCAAGCTGGTGCCCACTTCGGGCACATCACCCGCCGTTGGAATCCCAAGATGAAGCCGTACATCTTCATGGAACGCAACGGAATTTATATCATCGATCTCAAGAAGACACAGGAATTGCTCGATACGGCGTGCAACGCCGTGGCGAACATTGTTTCGCAAGGTCGGAAACCCCTCTTCGTTGCAACCAAGCAGCAAGCGAAGGAGGTCGTGGGGGAGGAGGCGAAACGCTGCGGAGCTTTCTACGTGACGGAGCGGTGGCTGGGGGGCATGCTGACGAACTTCACGACGATTCGTAAGAGCGTCAAGCGGCTCACCAACATCGACAAGATGGAAATGGACGGGACGTTTGAAAAGATTACGAAGAAGGAGCGGCTCTTCCTCGACCGGGAGCGTGAGAAGCTCCAAAACGTGCTGAGCGGCGTGGTAGAGATGTCCCGGCTGCCGGGACTCGTGTACGTTGTGGACATCAAGAAGGAAGCGATCGCTGTGAAGGAAGCTCGGCGGCTCGGTGTTCCGGTGGTCGCGATCGTCGACACGAACTGCGATCCCGATGTGATCGATTATCCCATCCCGGCAAATGACGATGCGCTGAAATCCGTTCAGCTCCTTTCGAAAGCCATTGCGGATGCCGTGCTGGAAGGAAGCCAGCGGGCTGCGTCGCGTCAGTCGGAGGAGGCGATGGTCCACGGGACTGAACGCAAGGAAGAAGCTGAGAAACCGAAAGTGGAAGTACATTCGTGACAAAGGAGGCTGTACTTACGATATGGCAGTAGTCTCAACTGAACTAGTGAAACAACTGAGGGAGAAGACCGGCGCGGGGATGATGGACTGCAAGCGCGCGCTCGAGGAGACACACGGAAACCTCGAAGAGGCAATTGACTTTCTGCGGAAGAAAGGGGCCGCGGTAGCGGCAAGGCGGGCGGATCGAATAGCGAACCAAGGGCTTGTCGAGGCGTACATCCACGCCGGCGGGAGAATCGGGGCGATGGTGGAGCTCAACTGCGAGACGGATTTCGTTGCGAAAACCCCGGAGTTCAAACAACTCGCCCATGATCTCGCGATGCAGATCGCCGCAATGAGCCCTCAGTACATCAGCAAAGAGGATGTCGACCAGCCGACGCTTGACAAGGAGCTCGAGATTTACCGGACGCAGGCGTTGAACGAGGGAAAGCCGGCTGCGATCGCTGAAAAGATTGCTCAAGGGCGACTCGAGAAGTTCATTCAGGAAATCTGCCTGCTCGAGCAAAGCTTTATCAAAGACTCCGGCAAGACGATCAAGGACCTGCTGGCCGAAACCACCGGCAAGGTCGGTGAGAAAATTAGCATCCGACGGTACCAGCGCTATCATCTTGGAGAAGACGCAACGTAGGCCTTTCCACTGAATCCCGAAGCATTTCGGGATTTTTTTCATCCTCTGAGCAGAATGATGACGAACCTTCGATACAAGCGGATTCTGCTGAAGCTCAGCGGAGAAGCTCTGTTGGGTGACCAGGAGTACGGAATCGACTCGAAGGTGCTGAATCTCTATGCCGACGAAATCAAGTCGGTGAATGAACTCGGCGTTGAGGTCGGCATCGTCATCGGAGGCGGGAACATTTACCGCGGGATCGAAGACTCCGCCGACGGGGTCGATAAGGTCACCGGCGACCATATGGGCATGCTGGCGACGGTCATCAACGCGCTCGCCTTGCAGAATGCCCTCGAGAAGCACGGTTTATTTACCCGCTGTCTCAGTGCGATCAACATGGAGAGGATTGCGGAGCCGTTTATTCGCCGTCGGGCCATCCGGCACCTCGAAAAGGAGAGGATCGTCATCTTTGCAGCAGGGACGGGGAGTCCGTACTTCACGACGGACACGGCGGCGGCCCTCCGCGCGATCGAGATCGAAGCAGATGCCATTCTGAAGGGCACACGCGTGGATGGTGTCTACGATAGCGATCCTGAAAAGAACGCTTCGGCGATTCATTTGCCGGAGGTCAGCTACGCCGATATCCTGAAGAAGGATCTCCGCGTGATGGATCTGACGGCCATTACCTTGTGCAGGGAGAACAAGCTGCCGATCATCGTCTTTAATGTGAACAAGCCCGGCAATCTGCGGCGCGTTGTCCTCGGCGAAGCGGTCGGATCAAGGGTCTCTTTTGTCGAACCGTAATTGCATTCCCCTCAGAAAAAGTCCCCACCATAATTCATAAAGAGCAAGAACACTATGGTCAAGGAAATCCTCAAGAACGCTGAAGATCGAATGAAGAAGGCGGTCGAAGTCGTACGCGAGGAACTTGTCAAGGTGAGAACCGGAAAAGCGACGACCGCGCTACTGGACAATGTCAAGGTCGAGTACTATGGCAGCCAAGTGCCGCTGCGGCAGGTGGCGAATGTCAGCACGCCCGATGTCCACACGATCACCGTCCAGCCATGGGAGAAGAACCTGCTGGCGGCAATCGACAAGGCGATCCTCAATGGCAACCTCGGACTGAATCCCGTCAATGACGGGGCGATCCTCCGTGTTCCCATCCCTCCTCTGAACGAGGAGCGGCGCAGAGAGCTGGTCAAGCTCATCAAGAAGTTCGGCGAAGACGGAAAGATCGCTGTGCGCAATGTGCGTCGCGATGCCATCGAACATTTGAAGAAGTCAGAGAAACTGGAGCACTTTTCAGAAGATGAGCGGAAGCGAGGGGAGCAGGAGTCACAGAAGTTGACGGACAAATACATCAAGGAGATCGATAACCTCCTCGC
>CAYZRX010000009.1:77411-84965 GCA_964480945.1 uncultured Ignavibacteriaceae bacterium
GCTTCGAGCCAGTTCTTCCCGACACCGATCTCGACCTGCAATGGCACGCTGAGCTTGAGGGATTCCTGCATATGGCGGGTGACGAGCCGGCGGACCTCCGCCTCCTCATCTTTTTTGAGTTCGAACACCAACTCGTCGTGGACCTGGAGCAGCATCTTGGTGTCGAGCCGGGATATCGTACATGCTCGGTCGATGTTGATCATGGCAAGTTTGATCATGTCGGCCGCCGTCCCCTGGATCGGCATGTTGATCGCCTGGCGCTCCGCGTTCTGGCGAAGGTTCATATTGTGGCTGTTCAGATCGGGCAAATAGCGCCGTCGGCCGAGAAGCGTCTCAACATACCCGTTTCCCCGCGCGGTTTCGATGGTATCGTTGATGTACTCCTTGACTTTCGGAAACCGCTCGAAGTAGCGCGCGATGATCTCCTTCGCCTCCGTCTGCGTAATCTCCAAGCGATTTGCCAATCCGTACGGTCCGATCCCGTACATAATACCGAAGTTCACCTCTTTGGCTTTCCTCCTCATCTCTCTTGTCACGTCGTTCAGGGAAACTCCGAACACCTTCGCAGCAGTTGACGCGTGGACATCCTCCTGGTTGCGGAAGGCCTCCGCAAGGCCCTCGTCGCCTGAAATATGCGCCATCACCCGCAGCTCGATTTGAGAGTAATCGGCGGACATCAGAAGATTGCCTTCGTCGCCGGGCACGAACGCTTCGCGAATCAAGCGGCCGATGTCGGTGCGGATCGGAATATTCTGCAGGTTGGGGTCGCTGCTCGAGAGTCTTCCTGTCGCCGCGATAGTCTGGTTGAAGGACGTGTGGACGCGCCCGCTCCTCGGGTTGATCAGTGACGGGAGTGCGTCGACGTAGGTCGACTTGAGTTTCGAGAGCTGCCGGAAGTTGAGGAGATGTTCGACGATCGGGTGCTCGTTTCTCAGAGTCTCCAGAACGCCCACATCGGTCGAGAATCCGGTCTTGGTCTTCCTCACGGTCGGCAGCTTCAGTTTGTTGAACAACACATCCCCCAGCTGCTGTGTCGAATTGATGTTGAACGGCTCTCCGGCGAGCTTGTGAATCTCCCGGGTCAGGTTCTGGAGCTCGCGCTCAAGCTCTTTCGACATATCCCGCAGGCGGCCGACGTCGATCGCTACGCCGGCCTTCTCCATCTTTGCGAGGACCGAGATCAACGGGAATTCGACCTCCTCGCACAGCTCGACCATCCCCTGCTCCTTGAGTTTGGGCGCGAGGGTTTCGTAGAGCTGGAAGGTCACATCAGCATCCTCACAGGAGTAGTCCGAGAGCGCCTCGGGGGAAACGTCCCGGAGCAGTTTCCGATCCTTGCCCGATCCCGTGAGGTCGTCATAGCTCACAGTCTTGTACTGAAGATATTCCTTTGCGAGCGAATCCAGGTTGTGCCTGCTGTCCGCACGGAGGATGTAGTTGGCGATCATCGTATCGAACCAGATCCCATCGGTCCAGATCCGATACTGCGAGAGGACCAGCATGTCGTACTTGATGTTGTGGCCGACTTTTCGGATTGCCGGATCTTGCAGGATCGGCATGAGCTGTTCTACCACGTCGAGGGCCTCAAGGCCGCCAGCGTCGCCACCGGCCGGTCGCTCCTGATCAAAGAGGCCGGTCCGTGGCTCGGAGCCGGCTTGGCGCACGGGGACGAAAAACGCTTCGTGCGGCCTGAGGGAGAAGGAGATTCCGACAAGTTCTGCGTTCAGCGGGTCGGTGGAGGTGGTCTCCGTATCGAAGACGAACTCCTTTGCCTTCCTGAGCTTTGAACAAAGGTCCTTGAGCTCTTTCAACGAGGTGACGAGCCGGTAGGAATGCTCGGACTGCCGGATGTCTGATAACTTGATCTCCTCGGGCGGAAACTCCGTTTCGTCGGAGGGCGTGGGCTTCCCGCCCCTGCCTGATTTCTTCAGTGATGAGAGGAGGGATCTGAACTCCAGTTCCTCGAAGAGTCTCATCAGAGCCTGCGTATCTTTCTCGGTCGCCTTGAGCGTATGAAAGTCAACCTTGATCGGCACCTCGGTGTCGATCGTGACGAGCTCTTTCGAGAGCAGAGCTTTGTCCTTGTTGATTTCGAGTTTGTGCCTGACCCCCTTCTGTTCGATCTTGTTGATGTTCTTGTAGATATCTTCGATCCGGCCGAATTTCTGCACGAGCGGGATCGCCGTCTTCTCGCCGACACCCGGAACGCCCGGCACGTTGTCCGACGTATCTCCGACTAATCCCAGGACGTCCACCACGCGATTGGGCGCAACCCCGAACTTCTTTTTGACTCCCTCGATGCCGACGATCTCGACATCTGTTCCTTGTCGGCCGGGCTTGTAGATCTTCGTTCGCTGGGACACGAGCTGCATGAAATCCTTGTCCGCTGTGACGAGGAAGCTGGAGACCTTCTCTCGTTCCGCGCGCTTCGCGAGTGTTCCGATAACGTCATCAGCCTCGTACCCGTCCATTTCGAGCACGGGGATCCGGTAAGCGTTCACAATTACTTTGATCGCGATGAGCTGGGCGCTCATGTCCTCAGGCATCTTCTGGCGGGTCGCTTTATACTCCTTGTAGGCCTTATGACGGAACGTCGGGGCGGCGGTGTCGAACACAACGGCAACGTAGTCGGGGGACTCGTCCGTCAGGATCCTGTTCAGGAATGTGACGAATCCGTAGATGGCGCTCGTGTTTTGCCCCTTTGAATTTATCAGGGGGCGTTGGATGAACGCGTAGTAGGAGCGATAGGCAATTGCCGTTCCATCGATTAGGAAGAGCCGCTTGGCTGAGCTCATAAGTAGAAGGTACGTCGTTGGTGGCCAGTCATACGTCGGAAGGATTATGCGTCAATGTAAATCGGAATTCTCCTCAAGTCAACACGTACGGGAGCACTTACCGAGCAAGACCCTCGTTGGAATTCTCACGCCGTCACCGTATATTGACGGTCGAGATTGAGATGAAAAGGGTCAACGTCTACGTTCTTCTCGCTTTGCAGCAGTTGATTTCCGGGGGGACGCACATCGTCGCAAAGGTGGTGGTGGTCGATGTGGATCCGGCCGCTCTTACTTTCATGCGCTCGATCATTGCTTCCGCCGGTCTCCTGGCCGTGTTCTGGAGTCGATCCGGCCCGCTCCGCATCGAGCGGAAGGACTGGGGTCGGGTGGCACTCATGGGGTTCTTGGGCGTCTCGCTCAACCAGTTTCTTTACCTCTACGGTTTGAGGTATACCACGGCCGCGAACGGTGCACTGCTCTATGCTGCGACGCCCGTTTTTGTGCTGCTGCTCTCGCATCTTTTTCTGAAAGAAACCATATCGTTGAGGAAGGCGATCGGCATCGTCCTTGCTTTCGTCGGCATCGCGATCGTTATCTTCGAACGCGGAGTCGATCTCGGTTCCGCTTACGCGCTTGGGAATCTCTTGATCCTTGTTGCTGTCATCGGGTGGACCCTGGCGATGATCGTGGGCAAAGGGCTCATCGTCCGATATGGTGCTCTCCAGACGACAACGGCGATGATGGCGGCGGGGGCCGTCATCTTCGCACCCTTTGGGCTTGTCGCCACGCTCCAAGTCCCGTTCCCGGCGCTCGGTATGTTCGACTGGGCCGGCATTCTCTATCTTGCGCTTGGGACTTCCATCTTGGGCTATCTTCTCTGGTATCACGCGCTGGGGCGCATTGATGCCAGCAAGGTAGCCGTCTTCGCCAATGGCCAGCCGGTCATTGCGGCTATTCTCTCGCTGATTTTCCTGGACTATACGATCACCGGAAGTTTTGTGATGGGGAGCATCATTACAATTTCTGGGATCGTTGTCACACAGCGAGGCTAGGAGGTTTTGTAGCATTTATGCGAAGCCACTCCGGCCCAGGATGGTTCGTCTCCAGGGCGTGGTGGCGATGACGGGATGCTGTATGTATAGTCAAACTTGGAGGGGTAGACCATGAGCACATTTCTGCTGCTGGTCGTCTACGGGGCACTGTCAGTGGCGCTTGCGCTTTGGAACAGGCAGAAGGGGCACGGATTCTTTCTCGGGCTGCTCTATTCGATCTTCTTAACCCCCGTCCTCGGTTTCCTCACCATCGCAGTGACCGAGGATGTCGTTTTCCTGAAAACCGGCAATGGGGTCAAGAGATCGTGCCCGCGCTGCTTTGCTCTGACGCCCGCAAACATTTCATTCTGTGAGGAGTGCGGAGCCCACATTCAGCGCCACACGGTGAAGAACTATCTTCAGCTCGCGGAACTGTTCGTGGGTCTTGTTGCGACGGTGGTTGTTGTTCGGTTCCTTATGTAGCGCTGGGTTTATGGCGCACATGCATACGCAGGATTAGGTCGCGCAAAGACCCGTGGAAGGGTTCTGAGCAGGGATCGCTCGCGAAAGCGGAGATTCAGAATGGGACCCATGCAGCTTTGTCTCGTGGGTCCTTTCTTTATTTCAGGCCGCTTGCGTCCTGAGAACGAAGAAAGCCGACTCAGAAGAGTCGGCTTTCTTGTTCTGAAGGCAGGCGTCGCCGATTATCTAGATGTCACTCGAACTGCGTCTCGCCCTCGAACAACGATGCGACGGCGGCATCTGGTTATGGAGAGGGAGGGATTCCCGCTCGGCCGAGTGTCTGCCTCGGCGAGCCGAAGGCGAGACGGGGAGCGAGGCGAGCGAACCCTCGATAGAGGTTACCCCCTATGCAGGTTTAGTCCCCATTCGGTATGCGCCGTTTGCCAGAAGCGGAGAGGGAGGGATTCGAACCCTCGATAGAGGTTACCCCCTATGCAGGTTTAGCAAACCTGTGCCTTCAGCCACTCGGCCACCTCTCCGTGTGCTGAATCTTGAATCAAACTATTCAAAAATGACGCGAAATGCAAAAGGAACTTGCGGAGAGCGCAGGATTCGAACCTGCAAGCCCTTTCGGGCGCCGGTTTTCAAGACCGGTGCAATAGCCGTTCTGCCAGCTCTCCTTAAGCAAACATCAGCCGCAACCAATCCCCTCGACGTGTGCTCCAAAGATACGTAGTATTGGCCGGTTAATCAATCCGGTATCGGAACCTCCGCCAGGGATCCCCGCATTCTTCGGCTCTCGCGCTGAACCAGGGCAGCGCCCGCAGTTCCTCGACGCGGGAGTCACCTCGACCGGATCGCACCTTGACATACGCGGGCGGTTCCACCGGGATGTCTGTTTCGGAACAGGTGCGGGCTTCTCTCAAACACTCAGAGCCGGACTGGCAGTCACCGGTGCCTTGCCTCCGGTCGACCGGGCACCGGGAGTTCGAGTAGGCAGTTCAGCCGAATCGCTTGATCCGCACACGCTCCTTCCTCTCCTTCCGAAGCGCGGTCGATGAAAGGGTGTCGCCCTGCATCGGACGCATTCCTCTCTGTCTCCATCGCGACCGATATTCGCATTATTTCATCAAAGAAATTGCTCGGACGATCATCGTTTGCGGAACCGTCAGGGATCTCTTGACTGTTAGAAATTATTGTCGCTACAGGAATTCAGCGCGGCGGGGCTCCCTGTTGGTATGGTCGACATGGATTTTCCTTATCAGAGCGAGCGTGTCACCATCGAGAAGGGAGAGCGGTTTCTACTCTATACTGATGGGATTACGGAGGCATCCGACGAGCACGAGGAGTTCTACGACGTCCACTCTCCGCTCCGCGACTTCGTCCTGCATCACAGACCCGACCGGGCCGATGCTTTCATCGCCGAACTCATAAGCGACATCAAGAAGTTCACCGGCGCTGCCCCCCAGAGCGACGACATCACAGCGCTCTACATTCACCGCACTTCCTGATCAGCACCCGGCGCTCGCAGGACGAGCAAGCCGGACGCACGTCTCTGGCTTTCCTCTGCCAGATCCAGCGGTTTGGTTGCACTTGCCCGCGAAAAAGGGCAGGCCCTCTTTGCTATTTCGAGTCTGTTTCACTATCTTCTCCTCTGAGGAACGAAGCGAGTTGCCCTTGTGGCAGGCGTCCAGCGTGAGAGAGGACGCTTTTTTTGTACCTCGCAAACACCCTATTTCTGATGAGTGATTACGTCCGAGTGCGATTTGCCCCCAGCCCGACGGGTTTTCTCCACGTCGGCGGGCTCCGGACCGCGCTGTACAATTATCTCTTTGCCAAGCACAACGGCGGCGCGTTCATCCTTCGCATCGAGGATACGGATCAGACCCGCAAAGTCGAGGGGGCAGTCGAGAACCTTATCTCGACGCTCGACTGGGCTGGAATTCGCTATGACGAGGGACCGCATCGAGAAGGCAAGCACGGTCCGTACATCCAGTCGGACCGGCTCGAAATCTACCGTCGGCACGCGCGCCAACTCGTCGAAGAAGGAAAAGCTTACTATTGTTTTTGCACCCCCGAACGGCTGGAGGAAGCCCGGAGGCGCCAGCTTGCCGCGAAGCTCTCCCCGTCGTATGATCGGCATTGTCGCGACCTCCCGGCGAACGAAGTAGAGCGGCGACTCGCTCAGGGTGAGAACCACGTTGTCCGGATGAAAGTCCCGGCCGAAGGGGGAATGACCTTTCACGACCTGATCCGCGGTGACGTCACCATTTCCTACTCCGTCCTCGATGACCAGGTCATCCTGAAATCCGACGGGTTCCCGACCTACCATCTCGCCGTCGTCGTCGACGATCATCTGATGGAGATCACGCACATTATCCGCGGGGAAGAGTGGCTTCCGAGCGTTCCCAAGCATATCTTGCTCTTTCAGTATTTCGGCTGGGAAGTGCCGAAGCTAGCGCATCTTCCGCTGCTGCTCAATCCCGACAAGAGCAAGCTGAGCAAGCGGCAGGGAGATGTGGCGGTCGAGGACTACCGTGCGAAAGGATATCTCAAAGAGGCGATCGTCAACTTCGTGGCCTTCCTGGGATGGAATCCCGGGGACGAGCGCGAAATCTTTACGCTGGAGGAGCTCATCAAGGAATTCTCCCTGGAGCGGGTGGGAAGATCCGGCGCGGTCTTCAATGTCGACAAACTCAACTGGATGAATTTCGAGCACCTCCGGAAAAAGCCCGACGGTGAAGTGCTGGCGATGTTGAAGGAATCCCTGGCGGAATCGGGCATAGACCCCAGGCCGTTGGATGATGAATATCTGCTGCGGGTCATCGGTGCGATGCGAGATCGGGTGACGTTTGTGAAGGATTTTGCGGGGAAAAGCCCGTACTTTTTCCGACCCCCCACGGAGTACGATCCGGCCGTTGTGAAGAAGAGGTGGAAGCAAGAGACGGCGGATCAGATGAGGAAGCTGGTTGCGGAGCTTTCCGGGCTGGAGCAGCCGAAGAAGGAGGACTTCGAAGCAGTCCTCCGCCGGGCAGCCGAGGCATTGAACGTGCGTCACGCCGACCTGATTCACGCTGCGCGGTTGGCGGTCTCGGGGGTTGGTGCCGGACCCGGGCTGTTTGACATCTTGTTCATCCTCGGCAAGGACGAGACGATCCGGAGAGTCGAGTCGGCGATCGAGAGATTGAAGTGACTCAACGCAGCCGGCAAGAATGAAACGGGCTGAAGCCCCACGGTTTTCCGGATCGGTTGATTGATCACAAAGAAGGCGGATGATATGTCGCTCC
>CAYZRX010000010.1:0-63651 GCA_964480945.1 uncultured Ignavibacteriaceae bacterium
GGCCATTGACATTTCCAGCGGACTCAATTAGTTTGTTATGAACTGGCTGCCGGTCAACCAGCCCGGATCGGCTTTTTCCTCTCGAGTCATACACCATACAGCCCACTGATCTGTTTCACGACGTTCAGCCTCACAAAAATGAAAACGATCCTCTGCATCCTCGCGATATCTGCAGGCACTCTCAGTCCAGTCCCTGCACAGACAAACGACACGACGACGCAATACCCTAAGGTCAGGTTCGGCTCGGTCGTGCCGCTCTCACGATATGTCCGGCTGGTCGCCGGCCAACGGCAAATCGACCCAGATACACCTGTGGCATTGAATCCAGAGGAGATCCTCCTCCTGCGACTGATCTTCGTCCGCGACAGTCTCTCAGCCGAAGACGGCCCGCAGTTCCTCAAGGTGACAACAACCTCAACGAACAGGAACGAACATATCCTCGACGACAACGTTCAATTTGCGATCACATTTCGTCGCTTGGCGGATGCATCCGCCGATCTCCGGGAACTTGAACGCTTTGGCAGCCAGGTCGCTCCGCTCGGCTATATGAATGCGGAAATGGTGCAAGCGGTTTCAATTCAAGTCGATTCGCTCGGAGAGTGGGGGCATCTGTTCATTCGTATTGAGCCGGAACAAGAGATTGTCAAATACTTCGGCAGGATCAAGAATAGACTCGAATACCACATCTTGGTCAAGGGTCGAACGTTGGAAACCGGATTCACGCTCAGCGTACCGAAGGTATTGTACGACACTCGCAGACCTGATTCCGTTGTATATGGAAAGAGCAGTGCCATGCTGCGACTCTACTTCCTGAATGGCGAAACAGGTATCCGATATCCGATCAGCTTCGGCGTTGGAACATTCGGCGTCGACTCGCCGATCGATGTCTCGCGATCCGGCGGGGGATTCGCGATGTCGCTCTACTTTGACGTCGTTCAAATGTTGAGGAGCTTCGACATCAAGTTATCCTACGGTGTCAATGCCGGATTCGACATCTCGCCGTTTTTTTCCATCGGGCACAAACCGCGGCTGCTATTCAACGCCCGCTTGGGGATATCACCGTAGATCGATTCGGAGAACTAGGCGACGACGTTCATGTTTGTCAGCCTCGTGAAGCCGACGACCAGGTCGAGCGGGTAACAGGGCTGCGAACGTTGAGCGCACGTTTATCGTCTAAGGTGCAGGGACCGCAAATTCGGTCCGTCTCCGTGTGCCATTCGGTCGAAGGAACTGATCAAATGAACAGACTCCATCTTTCCATTCTTCTCATAGTGTTGGTGGGATTCTCCATCAGCGGACTCTCGGCTCAGGAGAGACCCAAACGGAGCGTGCGGCCACCCGGCCCTCCCCCCGATTCCTCTCTGACGATCGTCACGAAAGTCCCGTTCAATGGTCGCAACTACTTCATCAGAATCGTGCCCGTGGACAGCTCGTTCCACGATCCCATGCCGATGTTCAATCCTGAACGTGGACGAATGATCTTCTGGAGGGACTCGCTGGAACGCCTCTTGCCGGACTCGCTCTTGAGACTCCTGCCGAGGAACAGGTGATAACGGTGAAGGAAACCTGATCGGATATCCTCTTGAAGGGCGAACCGAGGAAAAAACCTCACAACGCTTCATCGGACAATATCAAGACGGGAGAAGTATGAAAAGCACCAAACGCATCGCGCTGGTTGCACACGACAACCGGAAGAAAGACCTCATTGAATGGGTCGAGTGGAATTGGAGCGCCCTTCTGGACCACAAGCTGATCTGCACGGGCACGACCGGCACGCTGGTGGAAGGTGCTATCATGAGAAAACTGGAGAAGGGCTCGAAGAAAACGGTCAACGTCGCCAAGCTGAAATCCGGACCGCTCGGCGGCGACCAGCAGCTTGGTTCCCTCATTACGGAAGGGGAGATCGATCTACTCATCTTCCTGTGGGACCCGATGGAGCCGCAGCCGCACGACGTCGATGTCAAGGCGCTGCTGAGGATCGCCGTCCTCTACAACGTACCGACCGCGTGCAATCGTTCCACAGCCGACTTCATGATCTCTTCGCCCCTCTTCACCGCGGAGTATGAGCCGATCCTGGTGGATTACTCGGGGTACATTCACAGAGAATTGAAGCTTTGAGGCGGAAAGGCTTCCCTAGGAATCAGGAAGGATCAACCCGCCTGCTCTCTCTACTCCACGCTCAAAGGAGAGAGATTGGCCTTTCTGAGACCGTCGTTCAACCGCTTCAATTCCCTTGTCCTCAGGTCGCTCCAACGTCCCAGCACCTCCTTGAGAGATCCCTGCTGTTGACGCACACCGCCTACAGCCTGGCTCGTCGGCCTCGCGTCGGCGCTCTGGAGTAGCGCCATCAGGTAGAGGAGCTTCGTTTGAAGTCCTACCAGCGTCTCCTGCCGCCCCAGTGAAGCGGAGGGCCTGAAGTAGATGATGTCGACATCAGAAGCCCTGCCGGTTCCGTCGATCGAAGCCGCCTTCTTCTCAAAGTCATCCAGAGCTTCCTTCAGCCCGCCCAGGTTCTCCTTTTTCAGTAGCGACTGAACCTGAAGTCTCAGTCCTCGAATGCGCTCGCGCGTCGTACGTATCCTCTGCAAGCCGTCGTAACAGGCCATGGACAAGTCAAACTGCTGCTTGAGGACTGCGCCTGATATCTTGACGCGGGGATCGAGCTTGACCATCATCGGCTGCGTGAAGGACTTACCATCGACCGTCAGGCGAACCGTGTATTCACCGGGCTGCACCCAGGGTCCTAGAGGCGACGTCGGCGTGTTGTGGGAGATTGCCGACATAGGATAGGAGCGACGCACCCCCTCCGGCGGAGCGTAATGGAGATCCCAAACAAACCGCTGCATGCCTGCCTTCGCGGAAAGTACCCGGGGCGGGCGGAACCAATACGTCGGATAGGGAAGCATGTCTTGATTCAAGACCTCCGGCTTGTCCGAGCTGGAGTACTGCCGAACAAGCTTGCCCGAATGATCGAGGATCTCCAGCTTCACCTCGGAGGCATCGGTTTTCAAGTAATAGTCGATGAGAGCTCCGTCGGGTGGATTCTCCCCCGCCGGCTCCTCGGGCGGAAGCGGCGTGTCCGTGTTGTTGTTCCAATGCACGCGCATCGCCACCTGCGGCTTGAAAAGGAACGCGTCCGCCACAGCGACCTTCGCGGTGATTTGGCGGAGCGGAGTGATATCATCGAGGATCCAGAACGAGCGCCCGTGCGTCCCGACGACCACATCATCGTTATGGATCACGAGGTCGCGGATGGAGGTCGCGGGCATGTTAAGACGCAGTGGCTCCCAGTCGTCGCCATCGTTGAACGAGACGTAGACGGCCCGCTCCGTGCCGACGAAGAGGAGTCCCTTCCGAACCGGGTCCTCGCGGACCGTGTTGACGGGCCCGTTGTCCGGGAGACCGTTCGCGATCTCCTTCCACGTCTTCCCACCATCATGCGTGCGGTAGACGTGCGGCCGCATGTCGTCCAGCCTGATCCGATTTATGGCCACATAGGCTGTTTTGGTATCGAAATGACCGGCATCCATTTGGGCCACCTTGCTCCACGAAGTCACTCCAGCCGGCGTGACATTTTGCCAATGCTTGCCGCCGTCTCTCGTGACGTGGATGAGACCGTCGTCTGTCCCCACCCAGATGATGTTGACGTCTCTGTAGGAGGGCGCGACAGCGTAGATGACACCGCGGCGCGGCTGGTTTGCCATCTCCGGCGTGCGGAAGATCCCGATGTTCTCCGGAACGTCCGGCTTTTCACGCGAAAGGTCCGGCGAGATGATCTGCCAGCTGTAGCCGCCGTTCGTCGTCTTGAACAGAACACTGGAAGCAAGGTAAAGGACATGAGGATCGACGGGCGAGAAGAGCAGAGGCATCGTCCGGATGAAGCGGTACCTGCCCGATCGGATCGGTTCCGGAGCAATATTCTGCACCTGGCCGGTCAGCTTGTCGTAGCGCGTGACTTTGCCGCCGTAGACGATGTTGGGATGGAGAGGATCGGGCGCAATATAGGCATACTCCTCCGCGCCGACAGGATGCCATTCACGGAACGTGATCTCACCGTCATTGCCGCGGCTGGCGATGCCGACCGAACCGCTCTCCTGCTGTCCGCCATAGACATTGTAAGGAAATTGATTGTCCGTGATGACGTGGTAGAACTGGGCCGTCGGCTGGTTGTACCAGGAGCTCCAGGTTTCACCGCCGTTCACGGTGAGCGTCGCCCCTTGGTCGGCAGCAAGCAGAATGATGTCGGGATTGTCGGGGCTGATCCAGATGCGGTGATAATCGTCCCCACCCGGCGCTCCTTTGAAGCCGGTGAACGTCTTCCCGCCGTCCGTCGAGCGGTACGTCGCAACGTTGGCAACGTAGACGATGTCCTTGTTCTTCGGATCGGCTTTGATCTCCGCGAAATCGCCGCCGCGCCCCCACAAACGGCGTTCGGTGTTGATGAGCTGCCAGGTTTCGCCTTCATCGTCGGATCGGTAGATGCCCCCTTTCTGCCGGGCATCGACCGTCGCGTAGATGCGGTCCGGATCGCTCGTCGCGATCCCAAAACCGATCCGCCCCAGGCCCTCCTCTGCCGTCGGCAGGCCGCCAGTGAGCTGTCGCCACGTATTTCCACCGTCGGTCGATTTGAAAAGTCCGCTTGTCTTCCCCTGCCACGCGCCATTCTCCCAAGGACCTTCACGTGCAGCCCACAGATCGGTGTAGATGATATCCGGATTTTTCGGATCGAAGGCGAGCTCGATTGCGCCCGTATTCTCGTCCTTATAGAGAATCTTCTCCCAAGTCGCGCCGCCATCGGTCGATCGGAAGACGCCCCGCTGCTCGTTCGGCCCGTACGGATGTCCGAGGACGGCAACGAAAACTCGATTCGCGTCCCGGGGGTCCACGATTACCTGGCCGATCTGCTGCGCATCGCCGAGGCCGATATGCTTCCACGTCTTCCCAGCGTCGGTCGACTTGAACAAGCCGTCGCCGACTGAAAGGTCTGGCCGCTGCAGGCCCTCACCGCTCCCCACGTAGATGACGTCGGGGTTCGAGGGAGCGACGGCGAGCGCGCCGATCGATCCCGTCGGTTGGTCGTCGAAGATCGGCACCCAGGTGTGGCCGTAATCGTTGCTTTTCCAGACGCCGCCGTTGTTGACGCCGATGTAGTACAGGTTCGGCTGGCCAGGGACGCCAGTGGCACCCACAGTTCTTCCCGCGCGGTGCGGTCCGATCATCCGCCAGCGCATGCTTTGGTATAAGCTCTGGTCAAACTGCTGGGCAAGAACAAATTGCCAAAGTCCTAGAAAAGCGAGGAATAGCACCCATGTTTTAGTCTTCACCGTTCACCTCCAGAGAGTTCTTCAGGTTTGAGATTGTTGATTTCACTTTCGGACAGATCTTGCGTGAGTCGCACAGCGTTGCGGAGTCAGAGTCGTGAGGCCTTCAAGGGAAGGTATGTAAAGAGAACAAAAACTCCCAACCGAGTCGTTCCCGTGCTTGGATCGTACCGGTCGGGATCTCCGTGCCCACGCGTAGCGTCGGAACGAGCCGCGCACAGCAGTTCTTGCCCCCACGCCCCTGCGTGGGGGCGCGCTCCCAGTTTGCTCCGGTTCCCATTCCCACTCGGAGCATGGGAACGAGCCCCGCCACATGGCCCCCCTGCGTCAGGGTCAGATGTCAATGGCTGCTATCGTAGTCCCTGATCTTCTCCCTGATCATCGGCTCGGCGCCGTTGAACATCTCCTGAATGAACTCATCGTGAAAGTTGAAGGTCCGTTCCTCGAAGGGAATCTTGTCAAGACGATCGAAGAGCAGCTGACGGGCTCCCTCGATGTCCTTCCCGTAAATGTGGTAGGAATCGGCATGCCAGTTCAACCTCCCCAGCTCGACTCTCCTGCCGGTCTTGTTGGCAACTCCCGCCGCAATGATCTCTTTGTTAAGCTGGATGAAACCGAACATGTTCATGAAACTGGCTCCCCACGCATCGTTGCTCCGGAATCGAACGTTGCAATTGAGCCAGTCGACCCCATCCTCATCTTCCAGAATCCTGTACCATAAGGACTGCAGGCATGGAGGATCGTAGCAGGTGTTGTCCAGGTTCGGCATCCACGTGATCATCTGCGCCTGGCGGGTGAAAGGCTGCTTTGCCAGCTTGTCGATCACAATGTCGATCTGGTTGATGTTGAAGATACCGACCTGTTGCGATTTCCCGCCGACCAGCTCGCGCCATGCGCCGTAGGCTGCAAGACGCCCGTGATAGGTGTATTCCCACCGCGTGTCATTCGGATCGTTGATATTCTTGACCCAGTGGTCCTTCGCACCGAACAGTTCCATCGTGTACTCCTTGAGGTCCTCGATGCCGCCGGGAAAGGCCTTGTGGATCATCGGATCGGCGTAGGGATCAAGAATCGTGATGTCCATCGTCGCGTCGATGCTGGGCGGGTCGTCCGGCTTGTCATACTGGGTCTTGAACGGAACGCCGTTTCTATGAAGCTCTATGAGTGCCTTTTCATAGGCTTGTGCGAGGGTTTGTTCGGATACGGTAAGTACCGGTATGTTGTGCGGCATCCTGAGTCTCCAGCAAGATTGACTTTGTGTTCAAGTGTGCTGAGCGACCCTCTCTCTGTCCCGACTGCCGTCGGGGCATCCCTCTCCCGCAAGCGGGAGAGGGAATAAGGGTGAGGGTTTTCGCCTACCACAGGCTGTAGGGCAGAGCGTCTCGATCGAAGTACATCTGATACGGATAATCTTCTCCGACCGCGTAGAACGGCCTGAACTTCGAGCCGACGCGGCCTCCACCGGGGGGTTGTATGCGAAACACGTTCGACGGGGTATCGGGTATGAGCCATGCGGCGAGCTCGTCGTCTGTTTTCGGCAGGCGGAGTTCCGACTCATGATGATCCGAGTCGAGCACAAGCACCGCCGGTCCGCGCACAACGGCAACGCGGTCCGGATGCTGGCGATCCGCCGCCTCCATCCGCATCCGCAATGGGATACGAATCTCCATCGTATCGCCAGGACTCCACGTGCGCTCGATCGTCGCCCAGGTCCCCGGCACGCATTTCACATCGACAGCCGTCCCGTTCACCTTCGCCGACACATCTCGTGACCAGCCCGGCACCCTGAAATGCAGCGGGAACCTCGTGCCACGTTTCATCTCCAGCTTCAAGGTGCTTGTTTCCTCTTCCGGATACTTGGTATCCTGAATCAGCTTCACCTCTCCCTCCGGACCTTTCCACGTAACCTCGGAGGGCAGATACAGATTGACGAAGAGACCTTCATCATCCTTGAAGTAGATGTTGTTGTGATAGTCTGATACATCCTGAATGTACGTGCCTGAGCAGCAGGTGTAGAACTCCCAGAGGTACACCTTCATCCCCCCGGCGACCCGATAATCGGAGTAATAGAAGTTTTTCCCTCCGGTCGTGATGGGGAGGGCTGCTCCGATCCCGTTGTAGAGGAGTCGCTCCATCCAGTCGCCGTAGCGCGACTCGCCGGTGAATTCCATCAGGTACCTTGCTAGCTTAAACCCCGCCCACGAACCGCAGCCGGTCTCAAAGGTGTTGTACCGGCTCTCGAGCGCTCGACCGAGACTCCCGTTCGGCGCCATAAGCGTTTCAGCCGGACCGAAGCCTCCAGGGGCGTAGCACTGGAAATTCTGCAGGTAATCGTATGCGTTCTTGATAATCTGGAGGTACTCAGGATCGCCGGTGACAGCATAGGCCATGGCAGCGCTGCTGAATGAATTGACGTGGCTGTACGCGTGGACACCGTGGGCATCGGCCGGAGCCGCGGTGCGGGCGAACTTGTTCCAGTACGGATGATACAACCAGACCTCGGCGAAGGCTTTGAATTTCGGATTTCCCGTGAGCTGATAGGCGCGGTAGAGATTTTCGGAGAGCGTGTACCACTCGCTCGGCCTTCCTTGGTACACTCCGTCCGGCCTGGCTCTCGCCGGGACATTGTCCCGGCTGAACGTCCTGCTGGCCCAATCCGTGATTTTCTCCAGCATCGGAATAGCCTCCGCGCAGTCGGCATAAAGCTGCATATCCACGAGACCGCAGACCATCTTATCGTAGGTGTAGTGGCGCAAGCCGCAATCACCGTCGGGCTTCACGGTCTTAGCCCACTCGGTCATCAGGCGCACTGCTTTGTCGCGCATTGCGCTGTCACCTGTCGCGCGGTACATCCTCGACATTCCGCTGAGCCATTGACCGAAGACGGTTGAGCTATTTCTCTCACACCATCCTCCAAGGGTCTTCCCAGGTGCCGGGAGTCCGGCAGCCGCGCGGAAGCCCTTCAGAATATCGTCGTCCGGCACCCCGTAATAGTACTCCCGAGCGTGCTGATACTGATGGAGAAATCGGCTTCCCAGGAGCCGCACACCGCGGTAATCAAACGGCTCGAGCTTGACCTTCACAGCCGAATCCGCGGATCTGAGGGAAAAGGTGCCGGCCTTCGTCGCTTGAGCGACCATCATTGCCGCTGCGGGCGCGGCTTTCAAAAAGTCCCTACGTTGCATGATACTTGCTCCTTTGCTTGTGTATTCCGACTCGTCTTTCCCGGAAACTGTACTACAGATGATGCAGCATGATCCGATGATGTGTCCTTGATAAGGGCGGAACGTCCAATCCTCTGCGGGTGGTTTCTTCTAAGGGATGAGGCAGATTGCTGCAGTTCTTTGCCTCAAGACGCCGCGTTCTTTCGTCTGAGGAGTATGAGCGTCATGTCGTCGCTCCCCGCGGCATTGCCGACGTGGTCGTTCACGGCGGCGAGGATCGTTTCAACCAGCTCAGCGACAGGAGCTTGATCGTTCCGTTGAACAATCTCCGACAGCCGCTCTTCGCCGAATTCCTCCATCCGCTCATTCATCGCTTCGCAGATGCCATCAGTGTAGATCAACAAGCGGTCATCAGGACTGAGAGAGATTTCCCCCTTCTCATACGACGCGTCTTCTTTGACGCCGAGGACGATCCCCCGGGTCTGGAGAGTGACGGGCCTCGCTCCGGCGGAGAACAAGATCGGCATGTCCTGTCCCGCGCTCGCATAGCACAACGTGTGGTTCTGCACATCCAATGTCCCGTAGAAAAGCGAGACAAATGTCCTGGCATCCGTGCTTCGGAAAAGGAGCTTGTTCGCCCGTTCGAGGCACTCCTTCGGATCCACACCGATGAGCGCCTGGCTCCTGATCGTCGCCTGGAGATTTGCCATCACCAGCGAGGCCGCGAGCCCGTTGCCGCTGACATCTCCGATCGCGATCGCAAGCCGATGTTCATCCAACCAGATGAAATCGAAGTAATCCCCTCCGACGTTCAACGCGGGGATGTTCTTCCCGGCGATCTCGTACCCGGCGACGTCCGGGTTGGATTTTGGGAGGAGGTTCATCTGGATGTGCCGTGCCATCCTTGCCTCTTCGCTCGCCCGCAACCGAGCCTCCCCCGCCTTCTTGCGCTCGGTAATGTCGCGGTAGATGGCGTAGACACCCATCTGCGTGTCGCCGTGGAAGATGGGCGCGCCGAGGATCGAGACGTCGACGAGCGTTCCATCCTTCCGCCTTCGCCTGGAATCGACCTCAACCCGTTTCCCGCGAATTACTTGAGAGGAAAGTGTAGCAGCCTCATCCTGAAACTCCCTCGATGCGACGAGCTCATTGATCGGTCTTCCGATGGCCTCCTCGCGCGAGTAGCCGAAGAGCCTCGTGAACTCGTCGTTCACATTGACTACAACGTCGTCGTTGTCATGCAGGACGATGGCTTCCGGGGCGCTGTTGAACAGTCTTTCGTGATAGGCCTTCTGAACAAGAATCTCTTCCTCCGCTCGCTTGCGTTCCCTGATGTCCCGGTAGATCGCGTAGTCTCCGATCTGCTTGCCGTTGTGGATGATCGGCGCACCGAGAACGGAGACGTCGAGAAGCGTTCCGTCCTTTCGCTTTCGTTTCGAGTCAAATTCCAGGCGCTCCCCATGAAGAACCCTGTCGGAGACACGGCTGGCCTCCTCCATGTATCCCTTCGATGCCACCAGCGCGTCCACCGGTTTCCCGATCGCCTCTCCGCGCGTGTATCCGAACAGCTTCATGAACTCTTCATTCACATTGACAATAAGGCCGTTGCTGTCATGGAGCGCGATCGCCTCCGGCGCACTGTTGAAGAGGCATTCGAGATACGTTTTTTGGAGCAGCAACTCCTCCTCCGCTCTCTTGCGCTCCGTGATATCCCGGTAGATCGCGTAGACTCCCATCTGCTTCCCGTCGTGGACGATCGGAGCACCGAGGATGGAGACATCAACGAGCGTTCCGTCCTTCCGCTTCCGCCTGGAGTCGATCTCGACACGCACCCCGTGGATCACCTTATCGGAAAGCCCGATGGCTTCCTGCCCGAACTCCTTCGGGGCCACCAAACGATTGATCGGTCTTCCGATCGCCTCTTCACGAGCGTAGCCGAAGAGCCTCGTGAACTCGTCATTCACATCGAGAATGATGTCGTTATTGTCGTGCAGAACGATCGCCTCGGGCGCGCTGTTGAAGAGCCGCTCGAAGTAGGTCTTTTGGAGAAGGATCTCTTCTACTGCTCTCTTGCGCTCGGTGATGTCTTCGACGATCCCGTCAAAGTATACGACCTTTCCCCGTTCATCCTTCACCGCCTGCGCGGTTTCTGAGACGATGATCGGCGTGCCGTCCTTCTTCTTGAGCCTGAACTCCTCGTTTCTGACAAACCCGTTCCTGGTCATCTTCTTGCTGAACGCAAGCCGGTCCTTTGGATTCTGGTAGATCTCTGCCACGTCTTTGACGAACAACTCCTGCTTGCGCTTGTAGCCCAGCATCCTCACAAGCGCCGGATTCACCTCAAGGAATTTTCCCCGGGAACCCGGCGTGCTCCGGAAGATGCCGACATTGATGTTCTCCGTGAGAGTTCTGTACTTCTCCTCGCTCTCCTGAAGCGCCTGTTGGACCCGTTTGTGCACAGCGTCCGTCTTCTCGAGCTCGCTTATTCGCTTTTTCAGCCGGCCCAGGATCGGCTCGCCCATATCTTGACTTCGATTCTTGACGGATCTCTTCATCTGTGGTAACCCCTTGCTCTCTTGTTCAACTCTCGAGGCCGGACAGCTCCGGCCAGCCAACACCAACAGCCTGCGCCGATCGGGGACATCAGCGGTCTATCTTAACCCCCAGCCATCCTTCCAATGTCGAATAGACGAGCTCTTTCTGCTCCGGGTCGACATTTCCAATTCTGGTCCTGTGTGAGCCTCCCTTTTTCACGATCTTGATCGCATTCGTCTTGCCGGAGAGCTCCATCGCGGTTGCCGACCAGAGATCCGTCTCGCCGTACAGGTAGATAATGTTCTCGCCGTGGTCGCGCAAGAAGGTGTAGACATTGTACATTACGTTTGGATTGAATTGCAGTTGCGTGTTCCTCGGAGCCAGAATGATGTTCGTGGGATCCTTGATGGCGGTCAGCAAGCCCTTGAAATCCGTGATGTCATATCCGTAGTACCCGATCTCGGTGTATGCCTGATATTGGAACGGCTCGAAGGCTCTGATCCCCAGGTCGGAGTAATAGAACAAGGAAGCAACCTTGTCAAGGCAGGCCAGCATCGTATCTGCCGGGGCGTCGGGCGGCGGGATGATGTCCGCAGGCTGCCCGTACTGCCAGAACCCGCATGGAAACTCAAGCACGCTGTACTCGTAGGCCATCGCCTTCCCGATGGAGAAGGTGAATTTCCTCCTCGCCGCCAGGGAATCGACCAGAAGAAGGATCTCCTTCTCCCTCTTCAGCATCGCGATCTGATAGTGCTTGAGTCTCTCCCGCACTTCCTCCGTGCCGACCGTTCGGAGAAACTTCAGGATGCGGGGGTCTTCTTGCGACAGGTTCACCGGCGCGACGTACGCCACGCTGGCATCGACATCGTTGGGGTAGTAGTAGCGATAGAAGAGCGTCGTCTGGCCGCCCTTGCTCGTTCCGCTGCTCACCCACTTTCCTTTATAGATCGTTTTCAGCAGGACGGTAATGTGGTGATGATCGTCGGCCGCTTGTTTCGTCGTCAGATACTTCCACTCAATTGAATCCGGACGCGACCTCCCGAAGAAGCGATGCTCGACAACGATCTGATTGCACTTGAGTATGGACGCCAGCTCCCTCGGTCTCCCCCCTCCACGGGCTGCATACCCTTCCGTTTCATAGAGGACGGGCTTATCGTAATCGAGATGATAGACGTAGACAGACTGGAGGAACGACTTCCCGCTTGGATTCGTATGGTCCAGGGGCTGGCGTACGCGCAGCGCATACCCTTCCTTGAACATCGAATCCACCTCCATCGTCTTGACCTCCACGACGTCCGGCAGGGCTTTGAGCTTCTTGTACAGCTCATCCTCTTGTCCGTAGGCAATGAACGTGAAAAGAAAAACCAGAAGGGCCAGTTTTCGCATCATCGTCTTAACTCCTCTCTAGGTGAGATAGACTCGGTTCGTTCGGCACCTTACTCCTTCAACCAATCCGACAGAATCGCCGCTTGGAGCGGACTCGGATTCGCTATCGGGGTCATCTGGAAGGTTCGCTCCTTCTTCATTCCGAGGACGACCTCAATCTCTCGGGTCAAATCTCTGTGCGAGACGAGGATCTTCACCTTTTCTCCCGCCTTTTTCGACTTCAGGGCCTCGACGAGCTGCTGCGAAGTGGCTTTGACTCCGTCGATCGCGAGGATCACATCCTGAGCGCTCAGGCCAATACGCCACGCCGGCGAGTCCCATTCGATACCTGTTATCACGACGTCTCCCCCTCTTTCTTGTGTGGTCGTCCCGAGAAACGCGCCGGGCAAGTCCTTGTAGGCGACATCGATGGTAAGACCCGCATACGCGAGGTACTTTGGATAGTCGATATCCTTCACCGTGGAAGAATAGACATCAAGTATCTCAGGGAGCGGACATCCGGCGATCCCTTCGCAGACAGACCGAAACTCTTCGTCGGTGAATCCTCTCTGTTTCTCTTTGTAGAACTGCCGGTAGAGCGTCCTCATCACATCGTCCAGCGACTTCTTGTTCTTCGTCTCGTGCCTGATCTTCAGGTCGAGCAGCATCCCAAGTGCACAGCCCTTGTCGTAATACGAGATCGTGGTGTTTCTCGCATTGTCGCCCCGGCTGAAGAACTGAATCCAGGTATCGAAGCTTGCCTCCGTCGCCGATTGGAACAGATGTCCCGGGATGTTCTCGTAGCTCGCGATGCTTCTGCGCAGCCGCTCCAGACAATCGTCGCGGGTCATCAGCCCGGCCCGGTTGAGAATCAAGTACTCGTAGTACACCGTGACCCCTTCAGAGAACCAGAGCAGGTGCGTGTAGTTTTCCTTGTCGTAGTCGAACGGACCGAGAGCGATAGGGCGTATCCTCTTGACATTATAGAGATGGAAATATTCGTGCGCGAGAAAGCTCAGCCAGCCTCTGTATTGAGCCGGATTCTCCGGGTTGTAGATGGAGCCGCTGGAAAAGACTGCCATTGAGTTTCGGTGCTCGAGGCCGCCTCTTCCTTCACCCATAATAATAAAGGTGTAGTGCTGATAAGGAATCTCCCCGATGACCCCCACTCCTGCCTCCACCATCTTCTTCAGATCGGCGACGAATTTCTGCCGGTCGAAGGTGCCGGGATTTTCGATGGCCACGGAGTGAGGAATTCCCTGAACGTCGAATGACAGGATCTGCTGATTGCCGACAAGGATCGGGCAGTCGTACAGGACGTCGAAGTCCTTTGCGAAGAACGTGTTCGGCTGCCCCTTGACAGGATCGAGGCCGGTCGACACCTTGGTCCATTTCTCATACGGAACCACCGTCACGGTTGCCGGATGTCGGAGGCGGCCGTCAACATACATGAAGATCCCCGCCGGAGAAATGTATCCGCGGCCGTCGTCAAGAAACGGATCAGCGACCGATTGAGTGAACGCATAGACGTCATAGCTCACCGTGAGGGCCTGAGCGTTGCCGGATTTAACCCGCCATGTATTCTTTGACGTCTTCTGCCACTCCAGTGAAGTTCCCTTTCCATCCTCGGTGCGGAAGTTCAGGACGTTCTTGGCGAAGTTCTCGATCCAGTAGTATCCGGGCGTCCAGGAAGGCATCTTGAAATCCACCGACTCCCCTTTGATATCATTGCATTGGAAGAGTACGTGATAGTAGTGCGAGTTCGGCGCTTCCATGGAGACGGTAAATGCCATGGACCCATCCGGATTCTGCCCCAGGACGGAGGTGAGGGGAAGGAGTAAGATGATGGATATCAAAACCAGCTTATAGACGGTTCTTGCCACGGGATGGGAGTCCTTTCGTCGTAGTCATGAAGCGATGATTGTCATCGTAGGCAACATAGGGGTGTAGATTGCCGAAGGCAGGTAGCTGGTCCGTAAGGGTAACGACTTGCGATCACGTGACCGTCGTCGTTGCGGCGGCCCTCCTGACACTTTCCGGCCCAAGAACTGACGGGTCCGGTCACAGCTGCAGTCCGATCGAACTCACTCCAGGCTTCCGACCGCCTTCTCAACCTCTTCGAGGATCTCGCAGGAGCGCACAACCTCTTTCATACGTGTGTGATCCGGGTAGAGCGGCCGATCTTCATCGAGGTGCTCGACGTGCCGCCGGATCACCTCCCGGGCTTTCCGCACACCGAGGCCCGGCGTGAACTCGCGGAAGTCGAGAGCCTGGGCCGCGGCAATGAATTCAATGCCGAGGATCCCATAAGCGTTGTCCAGGATTTGTGCATTCTTGATGGCCGTATTCATGCCCATCGAGACGAAATCCTCCTGATCTGCAGCAGCAGGGATCGAGGCGACGGAGGCGGGGGATGAAAGAATCCGCTGCTCGACGATCATCGTGTCGGCGGTGTACTGACTGAGCATGAGACCCGAGTACATCCCGGCTCCCTTCGTCAGAAACGCGGGCAGCCCGACGCTGAGCGCTGGGTTCAGCAGTCTGTTCAACCTTCGCTCCGAGAGCACGCTCACCATCGTGACGGCGGCCCCCACCATATCCATGGGAAGGGAAATGGGACTCCCCTGAAAATTCGCTCCGGTCAATGTCAGCTTGTATTCAGGCAGGAAGATCGGGTTGTCGGCGACGGCGTTCAGCTCCGTCTCCACCTGCCGCGCCGCGTGCGCGACCGCATCGTGCGCTGAGCCGATGACCTGCGGCGATGAACGCATGGAATACGCATCCTGCACTTTCGTCTTGATCTTCCCGGAGAGCAGATCGCTCCCCTTGATGCACGCCATAATGGACTTCGCACTGCGGATCGCGCCCGGGAAGCCCCGCAGCTCGTGCAGCCGCATGTCGTACGGCTTCATGCTCGCATAGAGCGCTTCGAGCGACATCGCACACGCGATCTCCGCCTGTTTGAGCCACCGGTTGATGTCGTAGAGGTGGAGGGCGCTCATAGCCGTGAGCAGGTTGGAGCCGTTGATGGTCGCCAGACCATCCCTCGCCTGCAGGCCGGGGATCGGGATACCCGCCCGTTCCAACGCGACCTTGCCGGGCAATCGTTCGCCCTCGTAGTACGCTTCGCCTTCCCCCATCATCAGCAGGGCTATTTGCGACATCGGCGCCAGATCCCCGCAGGCGCCGACAGACCCTCTCTGGCAGGCAACGGGCGTTACTCCTTTGTTCAGCATCTCCACGAGCGTGAGGGTGATTTCGGGGCGACAAGCGGATTTTCCCCGCGCGTGTACATTCACCCTGCTCGCCATCGCTCCGCGGACGTACTCGATCGGTGCCGGATCGCCGATGCCGGCAGCATGATTGTAGATGAGATACCGTTGAAATTGCGTCACCTGCTCGTCCGTCAAAACGATCTCGGAGAACTCCCCGATGCCGGTGTTCGTCCCGTACATGATCTCCCCCGCGGCGAGTTTTTCCTCGAGCATTGCGCGGCAGGTTTTGATGCGCTGCAGCGCCTCCGGATGGAGCTCGACTCTCTCGCCGTGCCGCGCAATCCGAACAAGCTGCTCGATCGTCAGTCCTGATCCTTTGAGTTCAATCGCCATGCACTACCCCTTTGTTGTAGCTATGCTCGGCAGGTTGGCGTTCACGCCGACCTACCGTCTTTCTGTTGCTTCGATGAGTCGTCACGAATCTTTCGTCTCGATGCATGCCCTCCCGAAGTGGTGAACCTGGTGCTGCAGAGGCGAGACGAGCCAATTGACGTAACGCCATAAAGCTACGTCAGTTCGGCGTGAAAGGCAAATCGCGCCGCTGGCTTGCAGAGTCAAAACTGCAAACAACTCCGGAGAGGGAATCCTCGAAATAGAAAATCCCCGTCGGACTTGAGCCAACGGGGATTATGAGGTGAAGCTCTTCGATTGTATGGAATGCGGCCCTTCAATTCTCAGGTGTCGAAGGGTCCGTCTATTCAAAGACTTTTTCCAGCACCTGATACCGCGCGTGCAGGGTGCTCTCCAGCTTTGCGATCTCGTCTTTCCCCTTCTTCCCCTTCACCGCCCCTGCAAACTCCTTAACGGCCTCATCCAGATTCCTGCGTGCCTTCGTGAATTGCTCGCTTTTGCTTTCCAGGCGCTTTGGCAACGCCGCACTGTTGAGTGGTCCCATCTTCAATACCAACGAATCCGCCGACGCCCTGATCTTCTCCTCCTGATATTCCGGCATATAATAGTGGTGAAGGAGGTAGAGAACCTGATGGAATCCGTCAAGCTCCTTGAGAGCCGGCCGCACAACACGAACCATTTGTTCGTAGTAAGAATGCACATTCTCCGTCGCTTTCAAGATGCCGGCGTCATCGTTTGCCTCGACGGATTTCCGATATTCTCCGACGGCCGCTTCGAGAAGTTTCAATTTCTCGCTCCAGATGCCGCTCTTGTCACGCAGGATGCCTGGCAGCTTCGCTTCGGCGAGCGCGGTGTACGCTTTCTCGACGTCGGGCCGCAGCTGCTTCAACCGGCCAATGTCCTTCGCGGGCCAGGCATCGTGCCAGAGCGCATAGATCGGTTTGTGAAACGCATCGAGTTCAGGCACGCGTCCACTCGTCTCATCCGGTAGCTGCGCAAATGCGAGACTCGCGCAGAAAACAAGCGCACACAGGACGAGAGATCTGCTTTTTCGCATAGAGTTCACTCCTCCATTGGGAATATCAACTGAACACGACCTTCGCGGTGCTGCGACGGGCTTCGCTGGAAGTAGCTCTGATGTCAAACTATCGCAGTTTTGCCTGAAAGGCAAACCGTAGATGCTGAAAGGCCTCCGAGAAGGGGATGCATTTCTCCCCTTCTCACGACCCTGACGCGGGCATACCACTCCCCCCACGCTCCGCGCGCGGATCTTCGCACTCAACGAACCTGTTTTTGCCTGGATTGATGATCAAGACGTATCGCCAGGGATGATGAGTCGAGTATCCCTACCCGCGACTTCCGCTACATCTTTCCCGACTCTTTGACCTTGAATTCCAACTCCTTCAACAGGTTGCCCGCGCTGTCCGTAACCTTCACTTTCCAATCCCCCGCGCCGTAGAGCGTCTTGTAGGACCAGGTCCTCCACGGGCTGCCGCCGATCGTTAGGACGGTCGTGTAGGACTTGTCGCCGAAATCCCACGTTACGGAGAGCGAATCTCCTGCTCCGCCGACGACTTTCATCCAGACGTACGCTTTCTGACCGACGGAGAACTCCGCGGTCTCACCGATGATCTCACGGTTCTCAACGGCCGTACCGAGTTTCATTTCGTCAATCTTCAGGCCTCCCTTCTGCGGCTGTTCGGTCTGGGCACGTGCACTGAGGCTGACGAACACAACGGTAAGCAACACCAGCATTCTTCGCGCCATGGCAAATTCTCCTTTCGGATACGTGGCTATCACGATGGTATTAGTGGATTTGACACCCAAGTAGGGTTGGTTTCGGGTTCAGCATAATCGCTGATCAAGAGTCGAGGAGGTATTCCTTAGGTGCCGGGAACGGTGCGTGACCATAAGGTACGGGAGTTTGAGTGAAAGTCAATGATGCCAAACCCGCTCGCCACCGACGACTGATGCCGAGGAGCAGCAAGTAAGGCCTTTCACGGCCATTCACGGGCATCCTCAGGTGGCTGGTGCTTTTCCTCCGACAGGCACGCGACATGGCGCCAGAATTCCCGGTATTGATTTTTAATGGCCACTGGGGTAACTTCTTGCCGCATGCCGACGTCAAACCAAGGCTGCCGGGAGTTGATTCGACAATCTGAAAGTCACTCTGCCAATGAGCAAAAGGCAAGCTCAAAAAGCCGTCGCGTTCACAGCAGTCTGCCTGCTGGTTGTCACCTTTCTGCCTGCCATACTCCAGTCAAACGATCAGCCAAGGCTCTCGGACTCCGAGCGTATTCTCCTGGCGGAGGCCTTCCGGATGAATGAGATGCTGGGGGATCAGGTGTGGTCCGGCTGGAGCGAAGCCCCTTTTGCCGTGCTTCTGGTCACCCCCGAATACGAGTTTTTGATCAGGCATCCGCGACCTTCAACCGATTTTACTTCCTTGGGGTACGACTCGCTTCTCGGGAGTAATGTCCTTTTTCGCAAGAGAGTGTTCGCGCCGAACCTTCTTGCGACGTTCCCCGCCGTGAACGGATTGCCGACGATCGTCATCGGTGAGCCACAGAATACCGACGCGAAGACCCCCACCCGCTGGCTCGTCACCCTGCTTCACGAGCACTTCCACCAACTGCAGATGTCTCAACCGAACTACTACACTGACGTCGATTCGTTGGGCCTGGCGCGGGGAGATAAGACGGGAATGTGGATGCTGAATTTCCCCTTTCCTTACGATTCCGTGGAGGTACAGAGGCAATTCCTTCTGCTGTGTCGGTCACTCTCGGACGCGCTTCAGTCGTCAGGTGGTTCTGACTTCCGCGGCAAGGTTTCGTCATATCTCGAAAGAAAAAGAAAGTTTCGGGAGATCCTTTCCCCGGATGATTATCGATACTTCTCATTCCAACTCTGGCAAGAAGGTGTTGCCCGCTATACCGAGTACCGTATTGCTCGAGCCGGCGCGGAAAACTACCGGCCAACCATGCGATTCCGATCGCTCAAGAACACCGTTTCCCTACGGCAAGAGACAGACTCGCTACGAAACAGGATTCTCACGGAACTGCCTCGTCTATCTCTGGGGGAGTTGCACCGCGTAGCATTCTACACCATAGGGGCGGCGGAAGCGATGCTGCTGGATCGGGCGAGACCGGGGTGGCAGCGGCTCTATTTCACAAAGAAGTTCTTCACGGACGAATACTTTGGGGAATAGTCTGTCCGACGACCGGCGGAGTTTCGGAACACACTCAGCGGGACATTGGCTTAAGAGTGAGTCCTCGGCGAGCTTTCCTCGCCGGACACAAGGAGATAAGGGGGTCATCCGGTGAAAACGAATCGAGCGGTAATCCTCTCCCTCGCAGTGCTTGGTTTGCTGCCCGCACGGCTTGACGCGCAGCAGCGGCTGAGTCTCAGACCTTGCCTGGACAGTGCGAGGTGTCTCGCTAACTGGACTCTGGACGGTTCCGGCGTGTGGGAGATATCGGGCGGGAAGTTGGTGCTCACCAAAGCCGGCGTGCCCGCCGGTCCCATACGACGCCCTGCTGCTCTCGCAATCCTCAAGTCGGCACTGCTTACAGGCGTTTCCGTGCACGTCGAGCTGAGATCGACGGCACCTCCTGAGCTCGCAGTCCGGGATCTGGACCTCGTCGTCGGGTATGAATCTCCAAGCCGCTTCTATTATGTCCACCTCTCCGGCGTCACGAACGACGCGCATAACGGGATATTCCTTGTCGCCGATGCAGATCGCCGTCGGATCGATTCGGGCACCGCCCCGCCGCAGCTGAAGGACCAGGCCTGGCATCGCATGCGGCTCGAGCGAGAGCCATCGACCGGACGGATTGCCGTCTATGTGGATGGATCCAAGACGGCTGCGATGGCAGCCGTGGACACGACCATTCGTGCGGGACGTGTGGGATTTGGATCATTTGACGACACCGGGGAGTTTAGGAAGATTCTGATCAGCGGCTTCACGAAGTAAATGCAAGTCCAACTTGTCCTGAGGGCTCTCCTTTCTACGATTCTGCTGCCGGGTGTTGGGATCGTCCTCGTGCCCTATTGGATCCTGAGCCAATCGGCGGAGACTGTGTGGCCCGGACTGTCGGTACTGTCGGCTCTCGCCAGCATTCTTGGATTGCTCGGCACGGGAGCCCTGCTTCACTGCATCTGGGGCTTCGCCGTCCACGGCAAGGGGACGTTGGCCCCTCTGGACCCTCCGAGGATTCTTGTCGTTCGCGGGGCTTACCGATGCACGCGAAATCCGATGTATGTCGCGGTGGTGGTCGTTCTCGTCTCGGAGGCAATATTCTTCAGCAGCTCTGCCCTCCTGATCTATGCGGTTATCGGCTTTCTCAGCTTCCATCTCTTCGTGCTCCACCATGAAGAGCCACATCTGCGCAGGCAATTCGGCTCTTCGTACGATGAGTACTGCCGGGCGGTTCCCCGATGGGGCATCAGATTCCCGCCATATACCCCATCAGAGCGCATTACCTAGCGTGTCGCGAATACGTTGAAGGAATTCATACGCCGCTCCTGTCCCAAAGGGATCACTTTGTGAACGGAGCTTTGCGGAACTTGTTTCTTTTTTCGTTCTATAAGGGTGCCGTCCCTGACGGGACTCATTCTAACAACGTCGGGGACGCGACACCAGCACGTGGCGTATTAAACGCATCAAGGGACAAGGAATGGAATCAGATCTCCGTCGGGCATGGATTTCTGTCGTTCGAGCATCCGAACTCGACCGTCATATGGCAGGGAACGGTCAAGCGCAGGCGAACGCGCGAATCCTCGGAGAAATGCTCGCCGCAATGGCTCTGCCGCCGGGTGCGCGCATTCTGATGCCGGGGGCGGGGACCGGCCAGTTTCTCGACTATATGGATATTTCCCTCCTGCGCCCTCTGCAGGTCGTCTTCACGGACATCAATGCCGAGTTTCTCAAAGTGCTGGAGAAACGATTGAAACGCTCCGGCGACCTCCGCGCCAGGGTCGAGGTCGACGATTGCGAGCAGCCAGCCGTCCACGGCCCGTTCGAGGCCATGTTGACAGCGTTGCTCCTCGAGCATGTGGATTGGCCGAAGGCCGTCGAAGCCTTCGCCGCTCTTCAACCACGCTTCCTGGCATTTGTCATCCAACGGAACGAGGGCGATCCGAACATGGTCGCTACGAGCCGAAAGCTGGCGCCGTCGATCGAGGCGTTCACCGCCCCACGGCACATCCTCACTTGGTGCCGGCGGCAGACCTCACGGCTCATCTGAATCGGCACGGGTACGATCTTCGGCGGCGGTTCGAGCAGAGCGTTCCTGATGACAAAACGATGGTGGGCTTGATGTATGCGATCTGACGCCCGCGATGGGGGTGTAGCCGCGACGAGCATGCTCCTGACTCCAATGCACCACATCGCGAAAGATTTCGTGCCTCATCCGGAGTCTGCCAACCTGAAGCCTTCGACCGCCGAACGACGGTGGAACCCTCCCCCTACTGCGAATGTTCGCATGGCATAGGTTGATCTACCAACCGATCTTGCACTCTCACGAAAGGGCCCACTATGAAACGATTCTTTCCACTTCTCGCTGTCATCGCGGGGACTGCCTGGGTTGCCGCGACCGCTCAGACCAGTGAGACCGGCTCCTTCCTGGCGAAGCTGGGCAGGGACACGATCGCCGTCGAACAATACTCCATGAACGCTCGTGAATTGCGGGGCACAAGCATCGCGCGATCCCCTCAAACGACCGTTCGAACCTACCTGGCGACATTCGGACCGAATGGCGCGCTGGAGCGGTTTCACGTCTCCTATCAGAAATTTGGCGGCCCGGTCACAGGGGAACGAGATTTCGTGTACTCCGACGACAGCGTCCGCGTCACCATGAAGCAGGATGCGAGCACGCGGGAATACACGGTGGCAGCTCCCGGCCGGCCGTATCCCTTCTTCGCCGATCTGTTCGGAGGCTGGAATGCCGCCCTCGTTCACGCCATGCGCAAAGGGGGCACAAAACAGTTTGCTATCCTCTCGGGGAGACGGATCTTCCGTTATGAAGTCCGGGGAACTTCACCCGGCGCCTTGGAGCTGATGAACCCGGAAGGGAATTTCGGACCACTGTATGCGAGAATGGGAAAGGACGGGCGGCTCGACAGGTTTGACATGACTGCGACAACGGACAAGTTCGTCGTGCAGCGCGTCACGAGGGTCAATGTGAAAGGGATGGGAAGGAGGTTTGCCGACCGGGAGCGCACGGGCCACGCGCTGGGGGTGCTCTCTCCGCGGGACAGTGTGCTCGCCATGCTGGGTGGCGCTCACATCATGGTCGACTACGGCCGTCCTTCGATGCGCGGGCGTACGATCTTTGGCAAGGTTGTCCCTTGGAACGAGGTGTGGCGCACCGGCGCGAACGCAGCCACACAGCTTAGAACCGACAAGGAGTTGGTGTTCGGGACGACGAGGGTTCCTGCCGGCACCTATTCGCTCTTCACTCTTCCATCGCAAAAGGGTTGGATGCTCATCATCAATCGTCAGCACGGGCAGTGGGGAACCGTCTACGATCAATCTCAAGACCTGGCACGGCTCCCCCTGAAGGTGACGCGCCTGAAAAATCCTGTCGATCGCTTCACGTTTGATATCACCGAGCATGGAAACCAGGGGGTTCTACGATTCAAGTGGGAGCGGACGGAAGCCTCCATCCCGTTTAGAGTTCAATAGATGCGGAAGGTGATTCCGGGGTCGATCCGGCGGGGAGATTGTATCTGTAGCAGGGTGATGAGAAAGAGGAAAGACCTGGCGGGCAAGAACCATTCCTTGCCCGAAAACAGCGCAGCTAGCGCCACGGTGTGCCCGCCCCGTGTTGTCTACGGGGGACCGTGGGCCCCCCACGACTGGGGTTTCTCAACAGCCTGCTAGAACGTCAACCGGAAGACCGTTCGGGCTCCGGGATCGGACTGGAATTGGATGCTTCCTCTGTGGAGGCGCATGATTTCTTTTGACAGGCTGAGTCCGATGCCGGAGCCTTCTTGCTTCGTGGTGAAGAAGGGAACGAAGATTTTTTCGCGCGCCTCTTCCGAGATTCCGGGCCCGTTGTCGGCCACTTCCACAATTACCCGCCCTCGTTCATCCAGACGTGCCTCCATTCTGATCTCTCCATTCGGCTGACCTTGTACGGCGTGAAGGGCGTTGAGCAGAAGATTGATCAGCACCTGTTCGATCAGCTCGGGATCCGCCGTGAGCTCAAGGCTCTCCGGCTCTACACGACAGCCGAATCGAACCGCCCTGCCGGGCGTCTGCGTTCTCATCAATTGCTCAGCCTGAGCAAACAGATCGGCGACCCGGCAAATCTTGAAGTTCGGCCGCGGGACACGGGTCAGATTTCGATACGCGTCCACAAAATGCAGCAGTCCCTGGCTCCTCTTCTTGATCGTTTGAATGGCTCCTCGAACGTCGACCAGGGCATCCGAAGACACCGTCGATTCACCCTCGCCTGACTTCAGAAGGTCGTCGGCGGTGGAAGCAAGGGAGGAGATCGGCGTGATGGAGTTCATGATCTCATGGGTGAGGACGCGGATCAGCTTCTGCCAGGCCTCCATCTCCTTTTCCTCCAGCTCGCTTCGAATGTTCTGGAGGGACGCAAGTGTGGCGTACTGTTCGCGGAGCCGGAAGGAAGTCGCGTGGATCGCGAGCTGAGTGATCTCGGACTGCTGATCAAGCTTGAACAGCGTCTTTTCCCCCGGCTTCAAAGAGAAAAGCGTGTCGACAAGGGCGGGGCTGACGGCGGAGAGGTCCTTGATGTTGGTCAGGTGGTTCACATTGAGAAGTCGTTTCGCCGCGGTATTCACGAGCTCGACCTCGCCATCCGGTCGAAAGACGATCAACCCCACCCCGATGTGCTGGACAACGGTCTGGAGGTATTGGTATTGTTCCTCCTTTTCCACGCGCACGCGCCGGAAATCGTTCATCACCTCCGAGAGAGCGGAGCTTAATTCCCCGAAGGACCGGCCGCGCCCGCGGGCACTGAAGGACTGCGTGAAATCAGAATATCGGATCGATGAGAGAAAGCGCTCCAGGTCGCTGTTGGTTCGTTCGATGTACTTGACCAGAGAGTAGATCTGAGCGACCAGAAGAAGCGCGACGACGGCCGCCGTGGCGTAGAATGATGTCTGCAGGCCCAGGTAGAACAGGACGAAGAGGGTCAGGCTGATGAGCAGGACGCGGCCGACAATGACCAGACGGAAGTTTTTAAAGCCCATATTTCTCCAACCTCCGATAGAGTGCCGCGCGCGTCAATCCCAGTTCCCGCGCTGCTTCACTGATATTCCCCCCATGTTTGCTGATGGCCTTTCGGATCGCCGCCTTTTCCACCTCCTCCAGCTTCAACCCGACAGGACCCGATTCCTCCAGGATCGTCTCGCTCGCCGTCAGGAAGAAATCCTGGGGCTGAAGCGCTTCGCCTTCGCTCATGATCACGGCGCGCTCGACCGCATGCTGCAGCTCTCGCACATTCCCGGGCCAATCGTATTTCTCCAACCGCTTCAGTGTCGGAGCGGAGACTTTCTTGACTGGTTTGTTGTATTTCCCGCAATAAAGAGAGAGAAAATGATCGATCAAGAGAGGAATGTCTTCTACTCTCTCGCGCAGCGGCGGAAGCTGAATCTCCACGGTGTTGATTCTGTACAGCAGATCCTGCCTGAATTTCTTCAGGGCGGCCATTGCCCGCAGCGGCATGTTGCTCGCGGAGATCAACCGCACATCAAACGGGACGGACTTGTTTGACCCAAGCCGGATCACTTCGCGGTTTTGCAGAACGGTTAAGAGCTTTCCTTGCAACTCGTAGGGCAGGTTCCCGACCTCGTCAAGGAAGAGCGTTCCCCCCGAGGCAATCTCAAAGCGTCCTGCGCGGTCGTCCCGCGCGTCGGTGAAGGCGCCCCTCACGTGCCCAAACAGTTCGCTCTCGAACAGCCCCGCGTGCAGGGCGCCGAGATCGACAGAGATGAAAACTTCATCCGCCCGGTGCGACTGGCGGTGCAGCTCGCGCGCGACCAACTCCTTTCCTGTCCCGTTCTCACCAAGGATGAGCACATTCGCGTCCGTCTTCGCGACTTTCTGGATGGCGGCAAAGACACCCTTCATCCCCGTACTCTCCCCCACAAATCCCTTGAAAGGCCGATCGATATCGGAACTCAGCTGCCGCTCTCGTGACCGAAGACTGACGACCTCGCGTCGTGATTCCCGGATGGTCATGGCGGCGGAGAGCGTGGCAAGCAGCTTTTCGTTCTGCCACGGCTTCAAGACGAAGTCTGTCGCGCCCGCTTTCATTGCCTGGACCGCCATCTCCACATCCCCGTACGCAGTAATCAGTATCACGACCGCGTCAGGATCGATCTCAAGAATCTTCTCCAGCCAATAGAAGCCCTCCCTGCCGCTGCTCACGTCGTGGGCGAAGTTCATGTCAAGAAGAATCACATCGAACGCTTCACCGCTCAAAATCGAGGGGATCGCGTTCGGGTTCTTCTCCGTTCGTATCTTCGCTGCGTGCTGCTTCAGGAAGAGCTGCGCCGCGACGAGCACGTCGGGGTCGTCATCGATGATGAAGACACTTCCGAGCTTCTTCGCCATACGTCCTGACCTTCTTCGTTATCCAACGATGTGCCACTCAACAGGTAGGGCAGATTTCATCGGAGTTGCGGAACGTCCGACTGTGACTGTCCGTTTTCGGACACTTGAATGTAATGAAATCGGACACCTTTGCCAAGCGGACTGCTCAAATTCATCGGAAAATGGCGCTTTCGGCTGGCCCAATGCTTGAGAGACGGTAAGGGATGCCACCAACACCCCCACATGAAATCATGGATCAACCGTCAACCAAAAGCAACGTCTCCGAGTCCAATCCCCTGTCGCAGGTCGGCATGGACAAGAAGATTGAGAAGAAGCGCTGGCCGCCGAAAAAAATCGCTGCTGTTGCCGCGGCAGTCGCCTGTGTGATCTTCGTACTCTATAGCTTCGTCCTTCGGGACACGAGCTCGCGCCTCAACGTCGAGACCGATCGCATTACGATCTCCACCGTGGCTCGCGGACCGTTCCAGGAATTCATCCCCGTCAACGGCACCGTCCTTCCGCTGGAGACGTTCTTTCTCGACGCCGTCGAGGGCGGACGGGTGGAGAAGATCTTCATCGAGGCAGGTTCACTCGTCAAGAAAGGTGACCCCATCCTTCGATTGACGAATTCGAACTTCCAGCTCGACGTCACGTACCGGGAAGCCCTCGTCTACGAGCAAATCAACAACGCCGAGACCCGACGCCTCGCCCTCGAACAGAATTCGATCGCCATACGGAGCCAGCTCGCCGACGTCGAGAACTCCATGCGGCAGTCGGCGCTTTCCTACGTGCGGGATTCCGTCCTCGCCCAAAAACAACTGATCGCACCCGAGGATTTCATGCGCACGCGGAACGACTATGCATACTGGCAGAAGAAACTCGCCCTCGCGCGGGACAATTTCAGACAGGACTCCCTCCTGCGCGTAAGCCAGCTCAGCCAGATCGAATCGTCCATCGGCCGACTCGACCAGAACCTCGACATGATGAAGAAGAGTGTCGACAACCTGACGGTTCGGGCTCCGATCACCGGACAACTCACCTCCTTGAATGCCGAGATCGGCGAATCGAAGTCGCCCGGGCAGCGCTTGGGACAGGTCGACGCGCTTGAAAACTTCAAAGTCCGAGCAGATATCGATGAATTCTACATCTCGCGCATCAACATCGGCCAAACGGGCGAGTTCGATTTGAACGACACGACCTACAAGCTCATCATCAAGAAGGTTTATCCGGAGGTGGCCAATGGGAGGTTTCAGGTCGACCTTCTCTTCGTCGGGACGGCTCCGAAAGGGATCCGGCGCGGACAAACCTTACAGATACGGTTGGAGCTGGGAGATCTTTCGGAGGCGCTGCTGCTGCCTCGAGGCGGATTCTATCAAAAGACCGGCGGCCAGTGGGTCTATGTCCTCGACGCTTCCGGAGATTTGGCCGTGAAGCGCGCGATCAAGCTCGGGCGACAGAACCCGCAGATGTTTGAGGTGCTCGAGGGACTCGCGCCCGGCGACCGGGTTATTACTTCATCGTACGACAACTTCGGCGATATCGACAAACTGGTTCTTAAGCGTTGACGACGGCATACCTCACGATGGGCGATTTCAGGGAAGAGCAGGTCTGGAGAGAGGCGAGATTGCTCACCGCCGCTCTCTATCAATTGACGGAATCCTTCCCCGCGGAGCTCGCTTCCAGAATTCGCAGCGCGTGTTTTTCCCTCCTCGATTCCCTCACACCACCTGACGATCCCTCTCGGCCCCGCCGGAAGGACAGCGCAGCCCGCAAAGCATCCCTCCTTGCAGAACAGCTGCACGTCGAGATTCGACAGGCATACGAGAGAGGATTGATGGAACAATCCTCCTTCTCCGACCTCCAGGAGGAATCCAGACTCCTCCGCGAGCTTCTTCACGGTGAACCCAAAACGCAACCGTAGCGTATGATAACTGAACAACGCCACACCACACATGTAGGAGATAGAACATGATCAAAACGAGAAATCTTCGACGCGTCTACACAACGGACGAGGTCGAGACCACCGCCCTAAACAACGTGAACATCGACATTCAGGAGGGTGAGTTCGTAGCTATCATGGGGCCTTCCGGCTGCGGCAAGTCCACGCTGCTGAACATCCTCGGCCTGCTCGACAACCCGGACGACGGCGAGTACTACTTTCTGGACAACGAGGTTTCGAAATTCACCGAGCGGCAGCGAGCGAACATGCGCAAGGCGAACCTCGGCTTCGTCTTCCAGAGTTTCAACCTGATCGACGAGCTGACGGTCTTCGAGAACGTCGAGCTCCCGCTGTTCTATCTGGGCACTCCCTCCGCGGAGCGCGAGAAGCGGGTGAACGAGGTTCTGGAGCAAATGGCCATCATGCATAGGAAGAACCACTTCCCGCAGCAACTATCGGGCGGCCAGCAGCAGCGCGTGGCAGTCGCACGGGCGATCGTAGCCAAGCCGAAGCTGATCCTGGCGGACGAGCCCACCGGCAACCTCGATTCCGCCAACGGGAGCGAGGTCATGAAGCTCCTCTCCGACCTGAATGAGTCCGGCACCTCCATCATCATGGTGACGCACTCCGCCCACGACGCCGAGTTTGCCCACCGGATCATCCACCTCTTTGACGGTCACGTTGTAACGGAAAACATCAAAGAGCAGTTCCACGTTTGAGAGGGGCAAGAGCCGCAGGTCTGAAGATCAGCGATGCGGTCATCGGCACCTGTGAAGCTGTGCCCGGAGGTGATGTCTATGGTTTCGAGTTTCTTCAAGATGGCTATGCGAAGCCTGCTTCGCAATAAGACCTATGCCCTCATCAATGTTCTCGGTCTCGCTGTGGGGGTGGCTTCATGCCTGCTCATGTTCCTTGTGATCAGGTATGAACTGAGTTACGATACATTCCTTTCGAAGCGGGATCGCATCGCTCGCGTCGTCTCGGTCTTTGAGAAACCTGGCGGGCTTGTGTATTCCCCCGGCGTACCCTTCCCGGTAGCAGATGCTCTTCGCTCCGGAGATCGGCAGCTGGAAAAGGTCGCCGATCTGTACGCGGTTGAGGAGACACAGATGTCGGTGCCGGATGAACGAGGGCAGCGTGTGCAAAAGAAGTTCAAGGAACGGCGGGGCGTATTCTATGCGGAGCCGGAGATTTTCGATATCCTGGATTTCCGGTGGCTCGCCGGCGACCCGGGATCGGCACTGGCCCTCCCGCAGAACGCGGTGTTGACACGCGAGACTGCGCAGCGCTATTTCGGCGACTGGCAGACTGCGATGGGGAGGACGATCCTGTTCAAAAACAGGGATGCGTTCATCGTCGCGGGCATCGTGGAGGATTATCCTGCCAACTCGGATTTCCCGTTCAAGGTGCTTCTCTCGGAAGGATCCATCAGGGCCGGCCAGGAAAAAATGTTCGAGGACTGGGTGAGTGTGAACGGAACTCACCACTGCTACGTGCTGCTCCGACCGGGAGCCACAACGAACGAGCTTGACGCGTTCCTGGCTTCGCTCGTCACGGCAAACAAACCCCCGGAGTATCTCACCGACCGTCTCGCGTCCCAGCGCCTTGCCGACATGCATTTCGACGATCGATACGAAACGTTTTCCGGCCGCACGTTCAGCAGGGAGCTGATCGCGGCCGTCGCTCTTATCGCTCTCTTTCTCCTCATCACTGCGTGCGTGAACTACATCAACCTGTCAACCGCGCTAGCGGTGAACCGATCCCGAGAGGTTGCAGTCCGTAAGGTGCTCGGCGGCGGTCGGACCCAGCTGATGGTGCAGTTCCTTGCGGAGACGGCCGTCATCTCGTTTTGTGCCGTTCTTGCCGGCGTCGTGATCGCCGAGGTTGCGCTTCCCTTTCTGAGTCGGCTACTCGAGGTGCCGTTCCATCTCAGCCCCTTCGGCGATCCGGGCGTCCTTGGGCTTCTCGCCGCGATAGGTGTTGCCGTGACGGTGCTGTCGGGCTCCTATCCGGCGCTGATGCTCTCGGGCTTCGATCCCATTGCGGCACTCCGGAGTAAGACGGCGACCGGACTGGTCGGGGGAATAACACTTCGGCGAACACTCGTCGTCCTGCAGTTTACGATTGCACAGATGCTCATTTTTGGCATGGTCGTCGTCGTGAGCCAAATGGATTTCTTCCGGAACAAATCCCTGGGATTTGACGAGGCCTCCGTCGTGACGGTCCCGGTGCCCAATGACAGTCTGAGCCGAAGCAAGATGGACGTGTTGAAAGGCCGTCTTCTGGCGAAATCGGGCATCAGCAGCGTAAGTTTCAGCGTGTACAGCGCATCCGACAACATTCACTGGGTCAGCGACTTTGTGTTCGACAGATCCGCGACGAAGACGGACTTCAATGCCGAGCTCAAATGGGCGGATGCCGACTTTCTCAAGACCTGCGGCATTCAAATCGTCGCCGGAAGACCCTATCAGCAGAGCGACGCGGTGCGGGAAGTCGTTGTGAATGAAGCGCTCGTCCGGAGGCTCGGACTCCGCAGCCCGCAGGAAATCCTTGGGAAAGAAGTCCGGTTTTGGGATGGAAAGGTTTCGGCATCGGTGGTCGGCGTTGTGAAGGACTTTCAGCAGTCTTCGCTTCGTCAACCCCTTGCGCCTGTCATGCTCGGTTGCTGGAAAGAAACCTATCAGCTGGTCAACATCAAGCTCCGACCGGGACCGCCAGCGCCAACGCTCGCGGCGATTGAGCGTCTCTGGAACGAAACGTACCCGGACTATGTATACGAGTACCAATTCTTGGACGAGAAGATTGACCAGTTCTACAGGCTGGAGAACCGGCTTTCACTGATGTTCAAGGTCTTTGCCGGAATCGCGATTTTCATTTCGTGTCTTGGATTGTACGGTCTGATTGCCTTCTTGACGATTCAGCGAACGAAAGAAATAGGAATACGGAAAGTGCTTGGCGCTTCCGTTGGCAACATCATCTTCCTCCTCTCGCGCGAGTTTGTGATGCTCGTCGGCATCGCATTTGCCGTCGCAGCACCGATTGCGTATTACGTGATGAGCGGCTGGCTGGAGCGTTATGCCTTTCGGATACAAATCGGGATCGGCCTGTTCCTCTTCACGATCCTGGGAACGGTGATCATTGCCTCGCTGACAGTGGGATTGCAGGCCATCAGAGCGGCGTCCGCAAATCCCGTTGAAGCGCTGAGGCACGAGTAGAGAGAGATTTGCCAAAGACCCAATATTCCATGATTCCATTTCTCCATCGCTCGTTATTCCACTATTCCGTCACTCTGTCACTCCCGGGCGCTGGCGCCCCGACAACCTGAGGCTTCGCTATGTTCGCTAACTACGTCAAGATCGCTCTGAGAAACATCCTCCGGCATCGATCCTTCAGCATCATCAATCTCTTCGGCCTCGCGCTTGGGATGACCTGTTGCTTCCTGATGATGATGTGGGTCGTGGACGAGATGAGCTGGGATAAGTTTCATACGAACGCCGGCACGCTCTACCGCGTTGAACAGGACCAGCCCACGCCGCAGGGGCCGTTTCACGTCTACCTCACACCTGATCCGATGGGGCCCGCTCTGCTCGCCGAACTCCCGGAAGTCCAAAATGCTTCACGAGTCGCGTTCCCGGGGGTGCTCCTCGTCCGCGCAGGAGAAAAGGTTTTTTACGAAAGCAATGCGGCCACCGTCGATCCATCGTATCTGGAGATGTTCTCGTTCCCACTCGTACGAGGGGACAGCAAGACCGCTTTGCGTGATCCCTCGTCCATCGTGCTAACTGAGGAGGTGGCTCAGAAGTACTTCGGCAACGATGATCCTCTCGGGAAGACTCTGCTGGTCAATTCCAAGTACCCTTTCACCGTCACAGGGATCTTACGGAACCTGCCGACGAACACCAATCTCCGGTCGAATATCCTGCTTCCGTTTGCCTTCGAAAAGACAAGGGGCGTCGAGCTTGAGAGTTGGGGCCGGAATCACATCGTGACGTGGGTGCAGCTTCATGAAGGTCAGGATGTTGCAGAAGTCAACGCCAAAATCTCCGAACTCCGGCGGCGGCATATGTTGGATCAACTTCGCGGCACTCCGGGGGCGCCCCAGAATCCCCAGGTGAGTGATGTGCGCTTCGAGCTGATGCCGTTGCCCGATCTTCGCCTCTACGGGAGGTTCGGGTTCGGGCAATCGATCGGCAGCATTCAGAGTGTCTCCCTCTTTTCTGCGCTGGCGGTGTTCATTCTTCTCATCGCAAGCATCAATTTCATGAACCTTTCGACCGCGCGGTCGGCAACCAGGGCAAAGGAGGTCGGCCTCAGAAAGGTCCTCGGTGCGAATCGCACCTCGCTTGCGCGGGAATTCTACGGCGAATCGACCCTGATGACGGTTCTCGCGGCAATTCTCTCGCTGGTGTTCATCGAGCTGTTGTTGCCCCTCTTCAACGCTGTCTCGGGAAAGGAGTTCTCTTTCACGAGTCCATTCCACGCGGAGTATCTCTCTGCGATGGGCTTGGTGGTGATCCTGACAGCCGCACTCTCCGGCACCTATCCAGCGCTCTTGTTGTCCGCGTTTCAACCCATCGAGGTTTTGAAAGGGAGGTTTCTCTCGGGTGGCAGGGGCACTGTTCTGCGGAGACTGCTCGTCGTGTTCCAGTTCTCTTTGTCCATCATCATGATCGTCGGTATGTTTGGGATGTCACGGCAGCTTGACTACATGAGGGGGAGGAATCCGGGGTATGACAAGGAGCAGCTGATCTATCTCCCGCTCCGCGGCGAGACGCAACAACGGTATGCCTCTTTCAAAGAGAGGCTCGTCAACGATCCATTAATCGTTGGTGTGAGCGGCACGTATGACCCTCCGACATCCATGAACGCGAACGGAGGAGGAGCGGATTGGGAAGGAAAGGATCCGAATTTCAGGCCGCTGATCGGATACGGGGCTGTCGATTACGACTACGTGCAGACCATGAAGATCTCGCTCGCAGAAGGGAGATCGTTCTCGCGAAACTATGGCTCCGATTCGACAACGGGCGTGCTGGTCAATGAGGCCGTGGCGAAGCTGATGGGAGGAGGGTCAGTCGTCGGCAAGAGATTCACATGGGCAAACAACGGAACGATCGTCGGCGTGATGAAGGACTACCACTACTCCAGGCTCCAGAGCGCTATCGAACCATTGGCGGTCTATCTTGTGCCCTCAAAGGCTAACTATGCCATCGTCCGGCTCCAGGCGGGAAACGTCGCCGGTTCGCTTGATCGTGTTAAAGCTGCATGGGAGAAGGTGAATTCGTCTTACCCATTTGAATACAGATTCTTCGATGAAGATTTTGCCCGAATGTTTCAAACCGATCAGCGCATGGTGACGCTCTTCCGGTACGCGTCCCTCTTCGCCATGATCGTTGCCTGTCTGGGCCTGTTCGGACTCGCTTCCTACATGGCTGAGCAACGCACACGGGAGATCGGCATCCGGAAAGTCCTGGGTGCATCCGTCCCCCACATTACCGCGTTGCTCTCGAAAGAATTCGTGAAGTGGGTGCTGGTCGCGAACATCGTGGCGTGGCCTGTGGCGTATTTCCTGTTGGAGAAGTTGCTGCAGAATTATGCTTATCGCACCCCGTTTCTCTGGTGGCTCTATCCGCTCGCGTTCCTGATCACGGTGGGGGTTGCGTTGGTTACGGTAAGCTCTCAGTCGATTAAAGCCGCGTCGATGAATCCGGTAGAGACATTGAGGTATGAATGAGGGCAAGGCACGATCGAGGCGCTGAGGGATGAAGAGGCAAGAATCGGAAATTTCAAACAAAGTCAAATGACGGAAGCGCGAACATTCTCGCTCGTTGTTGCGTGCTTCCTGCCCGCCTCAAAGTGTCGAACAAAGCAGGCAGGTGAGATTCGCTCTCCATGGTTGTTCGTTAGAACCACCATATGACGCTGGAGGCATGTCGATGCTCCTCAGCTATCTCAAGATTGCCATCCACAATTTGCTAAGACACAAAGGCTATACGCTGATCAACATCTGCGGCCTGGCAGTCGGAATCGCCTGCTTTCTTCTGATCTTATTGTATGTGAAAGACGAACTGGCGTACGATTCCTACAACGCTGATGCAAATCGAATCTTCCGTGTGGTGAAGGATTTCGTCAACGACGACGGATCGCGCTTGCCCGACGCCACGACGCCCGCGCCACTAGCGCCTGCTCTGGCACGAGGTGTGCCCGGCATCGAGTCTACCGTCAGGATCTTTCCCCCGTGGGGATTCAAAACCCTCTTGAGCTATGGACGGAAGACGTTCTATGAAGAGAGCTTCCTGCGCGTCGACAGCTCGTTCTTCTCGATGTTCACCTTCCGGTTCCTGCGCGGCGAGCCTGCGTCCGCCCTTGCACGACCCCACTCCATTGTCATCACAAAGAGCCTCGCATCAAAGTACTTCGGAACCGACGATCCCCTCGGCAAGACGATGCTCTTCGACGGACGCTTTCCTCTCCAGGTCACGGGTGTCATTGAGGACGTGCCGAAGCAATCTCATTTCAGATTCAACTTCTTGATCTCTATCCGGACCCTAGGCCCCAACTTTCAGAACGGCTACGGAATAGACTCAGACTGGGGACAGTACAACTACTATACGTACGTAAAGACGAAGCCGGGCATCTCGATCTCATCACTGGAGCCCAAGATCCAGGCCGTCTTCAAATCCAACCAGCCACGGAACGACAACATTTTCTACACGCAGCCCCTTGCAGGCATCGACGGCATTCACCTGAACTCCCATCTCAAGTGGGAGCTTGAGCCGAACAGCGACAAGCTCTATATCTATGTCTTCCTGACGATAGCTCTGTTCGTGCTCTTCATCGCCGGCATCAACTATGTGAACTTGACGACGGCAAAATCCGCACTTCGCGCGCGCGAGGTCGGTGTGCGAAAGGTCGTGGGCGCGTTCCGAAGCGCCCTGGTCCTGCAATTCCTGTCGGAATCCGTCCTCCTCTCGCTGTTCGCTACTCTCTTGGCCACTGGGATGACGGAGCTTGCGCTGCCTCTATTCAATTCCATTACACAGAAAGATCTCTCCCTTTTTTCGTCGAGCAGCGCCACGATCTGGCCGGTCATCCTGCTCGTCGGCATCGTGGTTGGATTGGCGGCCGGCCTGTACCCGTCGTTCGCGTTGTCCTCCTGGAGCGCCACCTCCATCCTGAGGAAGCTCCACTCGCCGCGAAGGAGCCCGTTCGATCTCCGAAAGGTTCTCGTCGTGTTTCAATTCACACTCTCTGTGATCCTCATCGTGGGCGTCATTGTTGTTCAGCGGCAAATGAATTTCATACAAACGGCGAAGCTCGGCTTTAACAAGGATCAGGTCGTCGTCGTTCGAAACGTCGGTGCGTTGCCACACTATGGCGAGGAAGTTCGCGCCGGCCTGGAGAAGGTTCCGGGAGTGCTGGAGATTGCTTCCTGTGACGGGATGATCGGGGGTCAGAACTGGACGAACACGCTCAGAGCGAAAGGCTCACAGAACGGGCAGCTCGTCAATTTCCTCAGCGTCGGATACGACTTTCTGGATGCGCTCGGCCTCGAGCTCAAAGAGGGGAGAAATTTCTCGCCGCTGTTTCCCTCCGATTCGATCGACGGGATCATCCTGAATGAGACCGCCGTCAAGCAACTCGGGATCCCTCAGCCGGTGATTGGGCAGCAGATCGTCTGGGCGGAGCGTCCGGACACGACGATCTACGTGAAAGTCGTGGGGGTTGTCAAGGACTTCCATTTCACATCACTCCGGCAGGAGATCAAACCGTTCGCCTTCGTGTTCACCCCCCGGCGCACATGGTTTTTCGCCGCGAAGCTCTCCGCAGGCGACATTCGACAGACGCTCGATGCGATAGAAACAACATGGGATGCCCTCGTCCCCGGCCGCCCGTTTGATTACTATTTCCTGGATGAGAGCATCAACAAGCTCTATCGATCGGAACAGAATTTCCAGACCGTCTTTTCATCGATGACGATGTTGAGCATCATGCTCGCCTGCCTCGGCCTGCTAGGACTTGCCGCGTTCACTGCCGAAGGAAGGACAAAGGAGATTGGAATCCGAAAAGTTCTCGGCTCTTCAGTGGGGGGCATCGTTGCCCTGTTGTCGAAAGATTTCCTGAAGCTCGTCGGCGTGGCCGTGCTGATCTCCTGGCCGGTCGCATGGTTCGTTATGAGGATGTGGCTGCAGGATTTTGCCTATCGCGTTGAGCTGGGCTGGTGGGCGTTCATCCTCGCGGGCCTGATTGCAGTGGTGATCGCGTTGCTCACGGTGAGCACCCAGGCTGTCAGGGCCGCGGCGGCAAACCCCGTGGAAGCATTGAGATACGAGTAGTATCTCAATGCGAAGATCTCGAGTTATCGGGATTGAGGCCCTTCGTTACGAGTAGTGAAGGGCCGAAATCCCGCGGCGCGGGATCGAATCGTTGGGATACGAATGGTATCTCGTACGAAATTACTCAATCAGCAAATATTACCTCTTTGACCTAGGGTGCTCTATGTTCATCAACTATCTCAAAATCGCCGTTCGCAATCTCCTTCGCCACAAAGGCTATTCTCTCCTCAACATCGCCGGACTTGCGATCGGGATGGCGTGCTGCATCCTGATCCTGCTCTATGTGCGGGACGAATTGTCGTACGATCGTTACAACACAAAGGCCGACCGAATCTACCGGGTGGCCTCGGACATCAATTTCGGCGGGAAGCATATCCAGATCGCGGTGGCACCCGCGCCGCTGGCCGAAGCCCTTGTCCGTGACCTTCCTGAGGTGGAGGGAGCAGTACGATTTCGCACGCAGGGATCATTTCTCGCAAGAAAGGAGGCGGGCCGCAATTTCAAGGAGGACGGGGTCGTCTTTACCGATAATTCCCTGTTCCACATCTTCACGATTCCCCTTCTTGAAGGGGATGCCCGGAATGCTCTCGCCGCCCCGTATACAATCGTGCTGAGCAAATCGACTGCCGAAAAGTACTTCGGGAGCCAAAACGCGGTCGGTCAATCGCTTGTGCTGGACGACAAGGATGTCTACAAGGTCACGGGCGTCTATGAGGACATCCCGCAAACGAGTCATTTCCATTTCGATATGATTGCGTCCCTCGTCACCTTGGACGAGAGTCGAGGCACCATGTGGACCAGCAACGACTTCCAAACGTATTTCCTGCTCAAGCAAGGGGCTTCGCCTGCGGCTCTCGAGGCGAAATTCCCTGCGCTCATCAGAAAATATCTGGGCCCTGAGGTTCAACAAATGTTCGGAAGCAGCTTCGATGAGCTCCTGGCGAAGGGCAACAGCATCCGCTATTTCCTTCAGCCCCTGACGGATATTCACCTGCATTCGGACCTCGAAGTCGAATTCGAACCCAACGGAAGCGCGAGCTCGGTGTATTTGTTCTCAGCCATCGCGTTCTTTATCCTGCTCATCGCGTGCATTAATTTCATGAACCTTGCCACGGCCCGTTCTGCAACGCGCGCGAAGGAGGTCAGCATTCGCAAAGTGCTCGGGTCGGATCGGCTCCGGCTGATGCTCCAGTTTCTGGCTGAGTCGGTCTTTGTCACCCTCATGGCCATGATCGTGTCGATCGGTCTGGTGGAGCTCATGGTGCCATCGTTCAATGCGCTGAGCGGAAAGGACGTCGCCCTCCACTTTTTCAACGACAGCTCCCTCCTCCTTCTCCTTGGCGGGATGACCCTTTTCGTGGGTGTTCTTGCCGGAAGCTATCCTGCGTTTGTGCTCTCGGCATTCACTCCCCTCAACACACTCAAGAGCCGGGTGCAGCCCGGGTCCGCGTCCGTCCGGCTCCGAAGCGTTCTGGTCGTGTTCCAGTTTGTCGCATCGGTTGCCCTCATCGCCGCGACGCTCATTATTCATTCGCAGCTGCGGTATATCCAAGGGAAGAAACTCGGGTTCAACAAGGAACAGGTTATTGTCATCCAGGATGCATACGCACTTGGGAACAGTCTCAACTCGTTTGAGAATGACGCCCTGCGCAATCCGGCCGTTGTTGATGCGACCGTTTCAAGCTACCTGCCGGTCCCCTCCGGTCGAAGCGATACGAACTTCTGGCCGGAGGGCGAATCGCCGGGAGAACATTCCGTTTCCATGCAGATCTGGACGACGGACTACGGGTACCTCAACACCATGGGTATGGAGCTGGTGAGAGGCCGGGATTTCTCGAAGTCGTTCGGGTCCGATTCAACGGCTGTGATTCTCAATGAACGTGCTGTGAAACTGTTTGGCTTTGCCGACCCGATCGGCAAAACGATCCAAACGTGGGCGTGGGATCCAAGGACGGGCGAACCGGATACAAAGAGGGCCATCAAGTATACGATTATCGGCGTCGCGAGGGACTTCCATTTTGAGTCTATGAAAGATCGGATCGGTGCTCTCGGGATACGCCTCGGCAGGAGCTCCGGCCTGATCTCGTTCCGCTTCAAAACCGCTGATGTGAGCGGACTGATCGGATTCCTTCGCAAGGAGTGGGAGAAATTCGGGCCGAATCAGCCCTTCGGCTATTTCTTCCTCGATGACCGATTTGCCGCGATGTACAAGTCCGAGCAGCGGATGGGAGACATTTTCAACGCCTCTGCGCTCCTGGCGATCTTCACCGCGTGTCTCGGTCTGTACGGGCTTGCGGCCTTTACGGCGCAGCAAAGGACGAAAGAGATCGGGATTCGTAAGGTGCTCGGCGCGAGCGTCCCCGACCTCATCGCCTTGTTAACTCGTGAGTTCGTCCCCCTCGTGCTGCTTGCGAACCTTATCGCTTGGCCGCTGGCGTACTACGTCATGAGCCAGTGGCTTCAGGAATTTGCGTACAGGATCAGCATCGGCCTGGGATCGTTCGTGCTGGCCGGAGCAGTAGCGCTCCTCATCGCCCTGCTGACCGTGAGCTACCAGGCGGCGAAGGCCGCGACCGCAAATCCTGTGGACGCGCTGAAGTATGAGTAATTATTCCTTGGAAAGGCATATCCCATGCTGATGAGTTATTTGAGAATAGGATTGAGAAATATTCTGCGGCACAAAGGATATTCCTTTATCAACATCCTCGGACTCTCGGTTGGGATGACGTGCACAATTCTCATCCTGTTATGGGTTCAGGATGAATTGAGCTATGACAACTTCCATAAGAATGGGAAGGACATTTACTTGGTAACGGTAGAAATGGGAGGAAATGTCTGGGATAAGAGCCCCTGGGCACTCAATGCAATCTTGAGAAAGGATTATCCGGAAGTTGAAAAAACAAGCTGGTTCTCTCGAAAATCGGTGAGCGCCCGACACGGAACAAACTGTTTCGGCGAAAATGTTGCCCTCGTGTCCCCGGAATTTTTTGACATGTTCACGTTCCCGTTTGCAGAGGGGAACCCTTCCACAGCCTTAACAGGTGCAAATTCTCTGATCATATCAAAGCGAGCGGCTGTCAAGTATTTCGGTGATGAAGATCCTCTGGGCAAAGTGATCAGCTTGGATAATCGCTTTGACCTGACCGTCACCGGAGTGATGGAAAATGTGCCAACCAACTCTCACATGCAATTCGATCTTGTGGCGAGACCTGACGTTTTCTTCGGCAAGGCGCGATTGCAGTCCTGGATCATCGACTGCTCCTCATATGTTCTACTTTCTCACAGCTCGGACTATAAGGCGGTCGTCCGCAAGATATCGAATGCGATAAATGAGAATGACAATGGAGAGTGGAAAGAAGAACAGCCTCACGTCGCGCTCCAACCGCTTAAGGATATTCACCTTTATGCCCTTAGAGGGACAGACCCAATTACCAATGTCCGTATTTTTTCTGCTATTGCCGTAGTTGTCCTGCTTATCGCATGCATCAACTTCATGAATCTCTCGACTGCCCGGTCAGCGAGCAGAGCGAAAGAGATCGGGATGAGAAAAGTTGTTGGCGCGAAGAGGTCGGATGTGATAGCCCAATTCTTCGTCGAATCAATCATGCTGTCGTTCTTAGCTCTGTGTGTTGCCATTGTCATGGTCGATCTCTTACTGCCAGCATTTAATACCCTTGCAGAGAAACAGCTTTCATTCAATCTCCCGGGCAACAGTTCCATCGTCATTCAATTGATTTGTATTGCACTTCTCACCGGAATGATCTCGGGCACATACCCTTCGCTCTACCTCTCTTCTTTTCAACCGCCAGCAATCATGAAGAGCTCCACTGCTGTAGGGGGGAAAAGCCACCTCCTAAGACGGGGACTCATCATACTGCAATTTGGGGCTGTAGTGATTCTGATGACATCGACGTTTGTCATACTGCAACAGATCAGTTACATGAAAACAAAAGACCTTGGTTTTGACCGTGACAACATTGTCACGATGAAGATGGATAACAACTTGTTGAGCAAATATGAAACACTCAAACAAGAGCTACTCAAGAACAAAGATATCGTGAATGTTTCTGCAGCTTCGAGTTTACCGCTAGATACCGATAATAGTAGTGGTGTCTCTTGGGAGGGACTTGGGCCTGGCAGGAGTGAACTGATGAACTTTGTCTGTGTGGATTATGATTACTTCGAAACATTCAATATGAAGATGAAGTACGGAAGGAGTTTCTCGCGTGAATACCCCTCAGATGGTGAAAATTACATCATCAATGAGACTGCCTTGAAGATGATCGGGTACAAGGAACCGATCGGAAAAACGGCGGCCTTGGCTCAGCACGCCCCCGCTCCCATCGTCGGTGTTGTGAAAGATTTCCATGGGACTTCTCTTCATAATGTCATAAGACCCACGATCTTTTTCACGTATAGGTTTGCCAGCAAACGTAATTTGTTCATAAAAATCAATCAGGCAAGTACTCCAGCGACAATTCAATTCGCGAAAAACATTGTCAATACGCTATCTCCCAATTCTGTTTTCGATTTCAGATTCATAGATGACGAATTTGATAGGATGTACCAAAAGGAAACGATCCTAAGAAACCTGTTCGAGTGCTTCGCTCTCCTTGCAGTCTTCGTTTCTTGTCTTGGCCTGTTCGGTTTGGCCTCCTTCTTGGCGCAACAGCGAACGAAAGAACTTGCCATCCGGAAAGCTCTTGGTGCCTCCACATCGGGCGTTACGGTAATGCTGTCAAAAGAGTTTGTCGGGTTGGTGGTACTTGCCAATGTGATCGCATGGCCAATTGCGTATGTCCTCATGAACAGATGGTTGGCCGATTACGCCTACAGGATTTCCATTGAAGCTTGGATCTTCCCCGGCATAGGGGCAGTCACGCTGCTTATTGCCTTGCTGACGGTGAGTTACCAGGCGATAAAGGCCGCGACGGCAAATCCGGTCGAGAGTTTGCGATATGAATGATGTATCTATGTACTTCGTGAGGCTGCGATTCTTACTTCAAACATGTGGATTAGTTATGACTGCCTTCTACAGAAGGCAATGTTCAGGATAGACTTCATCTTGGTTTCGGATGATTCTAGCAGGGATATTAGACCAGAAATCCGTACTGCAGATTCGACTCTTGTTAAACGAAGTAAACCTCGTCTTTCGCCAATTATTGAAAAGAACTGAAATCATGAAGAAAGCCATTGTATCATCTTCTTTGACCTTGATCCTACTCTTCATTTCACAGGTCTTCTGCGTCGTCTACGCACAGGAACATCCTGCAATAAGTGATTCGATCTACTCCAGTGCTTTAAAAGAAGAACGATCGCTCAAGATCCTATTGCCCGAAGCTTATAAGCCCGGATCGACCGACAAATATGAAGTGATCTATGTAACGGACGGAGAGTGGGCAACGGATCTCTTTTCATTTATTTACAAATTCGCGCAAGGTGAAAACTATGTCCCTCCTGCAATAATCGTAGGGATTCCAAACAAATACATTGACAAAGCAAACCAGCGCGACAGGGATTTCTTACCGGTACATGTTCCTCAGCCTACAATATCAGGTGGAGCCGATAATTTCCTTTCCTTCATGAAAAACGAATTGATCCCCTATATCGACGACAAATACCCAACGAATGGAACCAATTCGATTTATGGACATTCGTATGGCGGTGTGTTTGTCTTGTATGTGCTGCTCACTGAGCCGCAAGTATTTGAATCATATTACGCGACCGATCCACCGTTCAGGTGGAATAATGACTATCTGATCAAGATGGCAGGCGAAAAATTGGATCATCTGCCATCAGATAAGTGTTTTTGGATCGCCGGTAGATCAGAAAATCAGGACATTGGTCGTCTAGATTCGCTTCTTCAGCTTAAGGCGCCAAGAAACCTGCATTGGAAAGTGGTTACCTATCCGAATGAGAAACATAATTCCGTAAGGCTAAAAGCAATGTACGACGGAATAAAGTTCGTTCATTCAGGTTTTTCGAATGCTCCTCTCATTTTTCATCCGATGAATGGGATTCTCTTAAAAGACAAACCAATCTCGATCTACGTAGATCAAGGTTACCCCGAGCTCAGGTATACCGTTGATGGTACGGAGCCAGACAGGGCATCGAAAAAAGCTGATCCAATCTTCACAATAACAGGCCCGGCTCAATTAGTCATGAAATCGTTTTCAAACAGCGGGAAATATGACAAAACGGCTAAAGGCAATTTTGAATTAGGCGAAGCACTTCCCTCAGTTCCAAGACCCAAAAAGACTAACTCGGGAGGTCTGAAGTATTCATATTACGAAGGGAGTTGGGAGAGACTGCCCGATTTCAGGAAACTGAAACCTGTTAAGACCGGCGTTGCTGATAGCGCTTTTGATATCAGTGAACTCCCGAGAAAGACCAATTTTGGATGTCTGTTTGAAGGCTACTTCGAGATTGTAAAGGATGGTTATTATCTTTTTGCCCTTGTTTCAAATGACGGCTCAAAGCTCTTCCTCGCAGACAAACTGATCATAGATAATGATGGCGTTCATTCCACTGAAAGTATAAAATCATTTGTCCTTCCTCTGGAAAGAGGTTTTTATCCTGTTCGTCTTGAATACTTTCAGAAAGATGGAAGTAGCGTTCTCCGATTGTTCTACTTAGGCGGGGAAACCGAGAACGCATCAGGCTTTCCTTTTAAGTACCAGTACTATGAGGATTAGATGTAATCTTCTGTGTGGTCTTCAGGTTCTCGGAGGTACCAATACATTCGGTGAGCAAGATACCCAACGGTTGAGAACTTGAAAGACGAAGGAAAAGGTGAGCACGCCTGCGTGTTGCAGGCAGGGAGATGGTAGGCTGGAGACCAAAAAGAAAATCGATTTTCTTTCTTCGGTCTCTGGTATCCAGTCAGTAAGGAGAAACCATGTCTAGGAATTATTTCAAAATCGGTCTTAGAAATCTTTCCCGTCACAAAGCGTTTTCGTTTATCAACATTGCCGGACTGGCGGCCGGGATGGCGGCAACTCTGTTGATACTGCTATGGGCACAGGATGAATTGAGCTATGATAGGTTCTTCAAGGATTCCGATCATATTTATCTCGTTCTCCGAGGCGATCGAGGCGGACCGATGGCGGTCACATCCATGATGCTTGCGCCGGCATTGAAGGAGAGAGTACCGGAGATCAAAGAGGCCACATACTTCGCCCAACTCCCTGCGAGTTACAAATTCTTGATCCAAAACGGTGAAAAGGGATTTGAAGAGAGCGTCATACTGGCGAGCTCTAATTTCTTTGATGTATTTTCCTTGAAACTGAAGGAAGGAAATCCTTCTACTTCGCTTTCTGATCCGAACTCAATTATCCTCGATGAAAAGACGGCACAAAAGTATTTTGGAGATCAGGAAGCGATTGGCAAATCGCTTGATGTTTCAGGTCTTGGGCACAAGACTGTCATGAAGGTAAGCGCTGTCCTGGAAGACATTCCATTGCAGTCAGAAATTCAGTCTCACATTATTTTACCCGCGAGTTGGCTCAAATCCATAGGAATGAATTTCAAGACCTGGGACAGCCAATCTTTTTACACCTATGTTGAGACGAAGAATGATGTCGATCTTCAGAGCTTATCGGCGAAAATCAGGCAATGCGAGATAGACAATCTGCCGAATGAGATAAGGAATTCGCTGGACCCAAACACTGATAGGCTGACCTATTCACTTCTTCCACTCACAAAAGTCCATTTGTTCGGGGGCAATATCAAGTTCCTGCAAGTCACGGGCGACATTGCGTATGTCCGGATATTCATCGCTATCGCTGTCGTCATTCTCTTGATAGCGAGTATCAACTATATGAATTTATCAACCGCGCTGTCTTTGAAAAGGAGGAAGGAAATAGCCGTTAAGAAAACGATTGGAGCAAGCAGAAGAAGATTGATGGTTCAATTCCTGGGAGAAAGTCTGATCGTTTCTTCAATCGCGTTCATAGTCGCAATGCTCTTCGTTGAGTTATTCCTGCCGGCGTTCAATGCCTTGTCGGGAAAGAGATTGGCGATCAGTTACTGGGAACCTTCGTTCATCATCCTTTCACTTACTGTTATAGTGGTTACCGGTCTTGCATCAGGCTTTTATCCTGCGTTGCTGCTCTCTTCATTCAGTCCCGTAGAAATCTTGCGAAAGCATTTGAAGTTCACGCCAGGAAGATTCTTTACGCGATCGGCGCTTGTTGTTTTTCAATTTGCGGTTTCCATCACGATGATTCTGTGCACGATTGTTGTTTCTCATCAGTTGTCATTCGTCATGAATAGCAATCTAGGCTTCGACAAAGAAAATCTGCTCTGTATCCGATTGACGGCTGACGTGAACAAAAAATTCGAGTTGCTGAAAAATCGGATGGAAGCAAATCCAGAGGTCATAAGTGTATCACGTTCTGAACCTGTGAGCAGTTCATTGACAAGGACTACAACCGTTTCGTGGGAAGGGAAGCCGGCGAATGAAGAGAAAGCTATTTGGGTGCTGCATTCCGACTGCAATCTGGCTGCCACTTATAAATTCCAAATGGTTCAGGGAAGATTTTTTTCGAACGAGTACCCAACCGACAGAACCAGCGCATTCGTAATCAACGAGGCGGCTGCGAAGGCGATGGGATTCAGTTCTCCGCTGAACAAAGAAGTGGAATTGTGGGGGAAGCGGGGCAGGATTGTGGGCGTGACCAAGGACTTCCACTTCGCTTCTTGTCGCACGGCGATCGAACCTCTGATTTTTAACATTCCTGATAGCAGTCAGCAAGATGGCCGTTACCAGGTCATGTCGATCCGGGTTAAGCCGGGAAATCCCCAAGGTGTTATTTCCTCTATCGAAAGGCTATGGCACGAACGATTACCAGGTGTTCCGCTGAACTACTATTTCTACAACGATTCGCTGAACAAACAATATTTCTCCGAAATGCGTATGCGTACCATCTTCCAGTACTTCTCATTCATATCGATAATGATCGCATGTCTTGGACTGTTTGGTCTGGCATCTATTTCCGCAGAGCGGAGGACGAAAGAAGTCGGCATACGCAAAGTATTGGGGGCGTCTGTGACTCAAGTTGTGCTCACCCTTTCAAGAGACTTCCTGGTATGGGTTGTTCTGTCAAATATTGTTGCTATTCCAATAGCGTGGTACTTCATGGCCAAATGGCTTCAGGACTTTGCCTACAGAGAGCCATTGAGTTGGTGGATGTTCGTCGCAGCCGGCAGCATTGCGTTTATCATCGCACTCCTGACCGTGGGCACCCAAGCGATCAAAGCGGCGACGGCAAATCCGGTCGAAGCGTTGCGCTATGAATGAAAGCGATACGAGCTGCTCAATGTGGCGGCGGAAGCAAGATTGAACGAATTGTCTAATGGATTGAAGGGAAACGCATGGTTGCCAACTACTTGAAGGTCGCATTTCGGAACATTGTTCGACGCAAAGGATACTCACTCATCAACATCATCGGGCTGGGCCTGGGACTGTCCTGTTGCCTCCTCATTTTCCAATTCGTCGCCCGCGAGTACAGCTTCGACAGGTTCAATGAAAACTTCTCCAATCTCTACCGGGTGACGGAGACAAGCCTGCGGAGCGGCTCAACCGAGACGCTGGCAGGCTATGCCCTTGGGCCCACGCTGGCCCGGGAGGTCCCCGAGGTTGTCCGCTTCACCCGCCTCCATCCCGATTACGTTGTGCCGGTTATCTCGAGCAAAAAAGGCCCGAATCGAGCCTTCGAAGAAAGACGGGCGTTTTATGCCGATCCCGCTTTTCTCCAGATGTTTTCCTATCCGCTGGTCGAAGGCAATCCCGCAGAAGCGCTTTCGGAGTCCGGGACAATTCTCCTGACGCAATCCGCAGCCAAGAGATACTTCGGGTCCGAGGACCCTGTGGGAAAAGTCCTGCAATACACTGGGTGGATCAGCGGCGAGTTCCGCATCAACGGCGTTCTGAAGGACGTGCCGGTCAATTCCCATCTGCAATTCGATTTCCTGCTCCCGATGCGAGACCTTCTGGAGAAGAGCGAATACAAGAACCCTTCGCAGGCATGGTCCTGGAGCAATTTTATGACGTACGTCCAGCTGAGACCCGACGCGAATATCGCGGAGGTCGAGCACAAGTTCACCGACATCATGATGACGCATCGGAAAGCGGATTTCGAGCGCACAAAGACTTCCGTCCGCCTCAACGCCCAACCGCTTCGTGACGTCTACCTCAACGACAGAATTTTTGCACCAAGGGTGTTGACAGGAAGCTATCGCACCTTGTATTTCTTCATGCTCGTCGGTTTCATGACGCTCTTGATTGCATTGATGAACTACGTCAACCTTGCGACAGCTCGATCGCTTGACCGAGCGAGGGAAGTTGGCATCCGCAAGGTCGTCGGGGCGCAGCACCGCCAGCTCATACTCCAGTTCCTCTTTGAATCGGCGCTGATGAACCTCACGGCGCTGCTGGTGGCAGTGGTGGCTGCAGATCTCTTGCGGCCGTTCGTCGCGACGCTCGCCGGTGTGCACCTGTCGCAGGATTTGTGGGCGAGCCCCGGCTTCTGGACCGCATTCCTGGCCATGTTCTGTCTGGGCACCCTCCTCGCGGGACTCTATCCGGCGTTCGTCCTCTCATCCTTCAGGCCCGTCAGTGTCCTCAAAGGAAAGACAGGATCGACCTCTCACAAGCGGTACCTCCGTCGAGCTCTGGTCGTCCTGCAGTTTTCGGTTACGGTTTTGTTGCTGGCAGGCACTGCGATCGTTTACCGCCAACTCGATTACGTGAGACATATGGACCTCGGGATGAACATGGACCAAATCCTGACCGTGAGAGGACCGAGCGTACTACCGAACGATTCAACCAACATCAGGGCGATGCATGCGCTGATGCAGCAGCTTCGAGGGATCCCCTCAATCGGAGAGATGGCGACATCGACTGCTTTGCCCGGCGAGGGATTCAACTGGTACTCCTCCGGCTTACGGCGGTTAACGGCCGACCCTTCAACGGGCGTGAGTGGAGCGCTTGCCAGAATCGATACCGGCTTCGCACACTTGTTCGGTCTCAAGCTCGTTGCAGGGATTGGCTTTGAAGGCATGACGCCGCCGAGCGTCGAGACCCAACCACTCACGGTGATTGCGAACGAGACGGCGGTAAGGGAAGTCGGCTTCGATGCACCCTCAGAAGCGCTCAATCAACTGGTTACATTGGGTAGCACCGAATGCAGGATCATCGGCGTGTTCAAGGATTTCAAGTGGTCCTCAGCTCACGTAAAACAGGAAGCGGCCTTGTTTGCGTTGACACGGGCGGGGGACAAGCTTGCCATGAAGGTGAACACGGCAAACTTGAGGCAGACGATTGAGAAGATCAAGACGATCTATACGAACCTTTTTCCCGGGAACCCCTTTGAATATCATTTCGTCGACGAACACTTCGACGAACAATACCGGAACGATGAACGCTTCGGGACCCTCTTCGGCGTCTTCGCCGTTATCTCCATTCTGATCGCGTGTATGGGCCTCTTCGGCCTTGCGGCTTTCACCTCGGAGCAGCGGACGAAGGAGATGGGTGTCCGGAAGGTCCTCGGTGCGACCGTTCCGAGCCTTATCGGCTTGCTGACCCGAGAATACCTCTCGCTCGTGCTGCTGGCGAATCTTATTGCCTGGCCGCTGGCGTACTATGTGATGAACCTGTGGCTCCGGGGATTTGCCTACAGGATCGACCTTGGTTTCGGATCGTTTCTCTTGGCGGGCGGGGTTGCGCTGCTGATCGCGGCATTGACGGTGAGCTACCAGGCGATCAAGGCCGCGACCGCCAATCCGGTCGAGTCCTTAAGATATGAGTAGCTCAATTTCCAATGAACGTCCAACGATGATCATCGGTCGTTGTTGTTTCGAGACGAGAGGGATGATATGCTGAAGAATTATTTGAAGATAGCCCTCAGAAATCTAATGCGCCGGAAGACCTTTTCGCTGATCAACACATTAGGATCGGCGTTCGGAATCGCTGCCTGCCTGATCATATACATGTATGTGTCATATGAAAGGAGCTACGATACTTTTAACAAGAATGCCGACAACATTTATCGCCTTGAGAATGTCCGGTACTATGCGAGCGGCACCGACAGCAGTGCGGGATGCGTCGCGTTATTAGGTCCGACGCTGAAAGAAGAAATTCCGGAAGTTATGGATTTTACTAGGCTAAGAAAGATCCAGGCGTTAGTTGCAGTCAATATTCAGTACTTCAATGAAAAGAGCATTCTCTGGGCGGATTCTTCATTTCTCACGATGTTCTCATTCCCTCTCATTTCGGGCGATGCCAGCAAAGCCCTGGCTGGCAGATATAGCGCAGTGATTACAAGAAACAGCGCTCAGAAATTCTTCGGTAGAAGTGATGCAGTTGGCGAAACTATCCGGGTCGGCAACACTGATTTCAAGGTCACCGGTGTCGCAGAAAACGTTCCTCCTAACTCGCACATGAAATTCGACATTCTTCTTTCGTTTGATACCCAACTCACCGATGGATTCTGCTGGGGATGCAATAATAACAACACCTATATTCGTGTGAGGCCCGGCACTACGAGGTCGGCTCTCGAGGCGAAACTTCCCTTCATTGTAAGCAAACTGCACGATAGGCAAAAAGATGGTTTCGACAGAGCCTACCTCCTTCAGCCGCTGAAGGATATTCACCTCTATTCCCACTTGAGATTCGAGTTCGAAGAAAACGGGAGTGCACAGACAATATATTTCCTTTCTCTCACTGCTTTGGCAATCCTTCTGATTGCATGGATAAATTATGTCAATCTTTCTACTGCACGCTCAATTGAAAGAGCAAAAGAAGTGGGACTGCGTAAGGTTGTAGGTGCCGGCCCCTGGTCTTTGGTTCGCCAGTTTCTGATTGAGTCCTTTGTGATCAACACGATCGCCGTACTCTTTTCACTGTTGATCATCGAATTGACGTTTCCTTTCTGGACTGAAATGATCGGGCTACCTCCCTCGTTTCCTTTTTGGAAGAATGTCGACCTGATCATCTTATTGGCAGTCTTTCTTTTTATCAGCCCCCTTGTCGCCGGAATTTACCCGGCATTCGTTCTTTCATCGTATTCCCCCGTCCTGATCCTGAAGGGGAGTTTTAAGCGCTCGTCCAAAGGGATCTTTCTCCGAAGGGGCCTTGTGATCTTTCAATTCACCATCTCAATAATACTCATCGCCGTCACAACGGTTTTTGCGCAGCAGTTAGCTTTTATGAGAAACAAAGATCTCGGGCTCAGCATAAGACAGAAACTGATTGTCAACGCACCTCCCGATATGCAGAACGGACAAGACTGGCTATCCGCCTACAAGACCTTAACAAATGAATTGCGCAACCAATCGTTGATCGAAGATGCGACTTTCTCATCGGTCATCCCGGGCATGGAGAACGGCGACGTCAGCGGAGGCGTTCGACCGGGAGGACAATCGATAGAAAAAGGAAAGCAGGTATACTTTGTCTATATAGGCCAAAACTATTTGGATTTCTTCCACATCAATCTCGTGTGCGGTCGAAACTACTTCGAAAGCGAACTGAAACCACATGAGGATGGGACGAGAGCACTGATCATCAATGAAAGCGCCGTAGAGGCTTTCGGTTTTGCCTCGCCTGAGAAGGCATTGGGTGCTTCGGTAGACCAGGACAACAACAGAGTCGGAACTATCATAGGAGTAATCAGGGACTATCACCAGCAGTCTTTTGAAAAAGAAATTGAACCGACGGTTTTCGAGTGTGCGACGAGAGGAAGCTATTTCGTGTTCGATGTGAAGACAACAGACATATCGAAGAAGATCGCTGGAATAAGAAACAACTTCACAAGAATATTTCCCGGCAATCCTTTCGAATACTATTTCCTTGACCAGTTTTTCGATAGACAGTACAGAAGCAGTATCAAAACCGCCGAAGTCTTCGGCGCATTTACGTTCCTGTCGATCTCTATTGCGTGCCTCGGTCTGATTGGATTGTCGTCGCTAATGATAATTCAGAGAACAAAGGAAATAGGAGTGAGAAAAGTCCTTGGCGCATCTCTCCAATCACTGCTGGCGTTGTTATCAAAAGAATTCTTGAAGTGGCTGCTCGTTGCGAATGTTCTTGCGTGTCCGGTTGCATACTATTTGACGCAGAGATGGCTGCAGAACTTTGCCTATCGCATAGAGATAACGATTTGGCCGTTTGTGTTGGCCGGAGTCTCGGCCGTCGTGATTGCCGCGGTTACCGTGGGCTGGCAGGCCCTCCGAGCAGCCACGGCAAATCCTGTCGAAGCATTGAGATACGAATAGTACCACAATGCAACGATCCCGTTCCATGGGGTCGAAGCTCTCAGGTATGAATGAGGGCGTGGATCCTGGGTTACTGAGAACAAGACCTTGATGCATACGAAGCGAAATCAGAATCGCAAGATTCGAAACGAACTCAAATGACAGAAGCACGAAGAATTGAAAACGGCGGGACTCATGCTTCAAGGCTGTTCTGTACGATGACCATCTAACGCTGGAGGCGTACCGATGCTCCTCAATGATCTCAAGGTCGCATTCAGAAACTTCATGCGTCATAAGACGCACACTCTCATCACGCTTGTCGGTCTTTCAATCGGCATGGCTTGCACGTTGCTCATTCTCTTGTATGTCAACTATGAGATGAGCTACGATGGCTTCCAGTTGAATAAGGAGAACTTGTATCGTGTGAACAAGGTGACGTATGAAAACGGGGTGCTGAATTACAAGAGTGCATATACGTTCTCCGGCCAAGGTCCGGTGATGAAAAGTGAAATACCTGAAGTGAGAAATTATGTGAGACTTCTGCATTCGGAAGGGACGTTACAGTATGCGAGGTCGCGTGATGATCTGGTGTCGTTCCGCGAAAAAGACGTTTACTACTCGGACCCATCCTTCTTCAACCTCTTCTCCTATCACCTTCTCCAAGGAGACGCTCAATCTGCATTGTCGACGCCGAATACCATAGTTCTTTCTCAATCGACGGCAGAAAGGCTCATGGGCTCCGAAAGTCCCGTCGGAAAGACTGTCACATATAACGATAGAGACTTTGCCGTAACCGGCGTGTTTGAAGACATCCCGCGGAATTCTCACCTCACCTTCAGCGCGTTGATATCGTTCAGCTCTCTCAAGATCACTGACTCGGAGAGCTGGCAGAATCACGCCTTCTACACGTACGTCTTGCTGAAGGACAAAACAAACCCCAAGGAAGTCGAGCCGAAGCTCTCCGCGGCATTCGAGAGGTTCATCGACAAGTATCACCACGGAACGATAGCCAACAACTGGGAATTGCAGCGTGTCGACAAGATCTATCTCTATTCGACCGACTTTACTTCTATTTCCATGGAGTACGGAAACTACAAGACAGTCTTCTATTTGCTGACGATCGCCATTCTTGTTTTGATCATAGCCTGGGTCAATTTCATCAATCTCTCTACTGCCCGGCTGCCGGACAGAGCAAAGGAAATCGGTATCAGGAGGACCGTTGGAGCTTCCAGACAACAATTAGCGAGGCAATTTGTCATCGAATCCATCCTCATCAACCTTGGCGCAGTCGTGATTTGTCTGGCGATTGTCGAAAGCTCCTTTCAGTGGTTGAATCGATTCCTCGGGATAGACATTTCCTTCTATCAGTCTCTGAACGGCCATCTGTGGGGTGAATGGCTGCTGCTTTTCGTCATGGGTATCTGCCTCACGTCTCTCTACCCGGCGTTGTGGCTCACTTCAATACCTGCCACCTCGGCAATCAGGAAGAATTTGGGCAGTCCGACCGGTGGAAATTCCTTGCGCAAGGCATTGATCACCTTTCAGTTTGCCGTTTCGGTCGCGTTGATCATTGTCACATGTGTTATGTACCAGCAGATTTCATTTGCCACGCACAGAAACCTGGGAATGAATATCGACGATGTGCTAGTGATTCGAGCGCCGGATGTGGGGGACCAACAGGGCGCCGATCTTACGCTCAAGCGATTGAAACAAGCGATGGTCGGTAATCCGGCGATCCGCGAGGTATCAATTTCACGCAGCGTGCCGGGAGAGAGATTCGGGCTCGGCAATTACGGTAATATCCACAAAGAAGGTTCGCCTGCGGACAGGATGGCTTACTTAAGGATAGGCAGGGTCGACACGGATTTCGTGAGCGTGTATGGGTTGAGACTATTGGCAGGTAACAACTTCACCGGCAGATCTGACGATCGCAATGCGGTAATCCTCAATGAAGAAGCCTCGAAGGCGTTAGACTTCGCCGGACCCGAAGATGCTATCGGGAAGTTCCTGAAATGGAACGGGCGTCTCATCAGGGTTATCGGCGTCGTAAACAATTTCCATCAGGAATCGTTTCACAAGATCATCGAACCCATAGTTTTATATACGAGCGCATTCGATCCAGGCATCAAATATTTCTCAATTAAATTGGGGCAGGGCTTCGACAAGGGAGTTCTCCCGTCTATCGAAAAGACTTACAAAGCGACATTTCCCGGTCAACCGTTCGACTACTTCTTCCTGGATGATTTCTTTGACAAACAATATCAGGCTGACGTGCAAGTCGGGAAATTGATCTTCTCGTTCGCCTTCTTGGCCGTCTTGATAGCCGCGCTCGGGTTATATAGCCTTGTGTCGTACGTTGCGGCGAAGCGAACAAAAGAAATCGGAATTCGAAAGGTTGTCGGAGCCAGCGTCTTGAGCATTGTCACATTGCTCACGAAAGACTTCATCAAATGGGTCTTGGTTGCCGACGTGATCGCCTGGCCGGCCGCCTATTATTTCATGAGTAAGTGGCTCCAGGAATTCGCGTACAGGATTGAGTTAGACTGGCGCGTCTTCATTCTTTCGGGCGCCATTGCCCTCTTGATAGCTTTGGCGACGTTGATCTATCACGCGATCAAAGCGGCAACGGCAAATCCTGTCGAAGCATTGAGATACGAATAGTACCACCGCGCGAAGAGTTCGCTGCTAGGAATAGAGTCGCTCAGACCTGAACAACAAAAACAGAGAGTGAACCCACAATGTTCACAAACTACTTCAAAATCGCCTACAGGACGCTGCTCAGGTACAAAGCGTACACCGCCACCAACATCTTCGGCCTGGCCGTGGGAATCGCGGCGACGATCCTCATCCTCTCGTACATCGAATTTGAGATGAGTTATGACGACTTCCAGAAGAACGCTGGAAGTGTGTACCGCGTTTCCGTCGTCTGGAAGAAGGAGGGGAACGTCGAATCCGAGAGCGCTACGTTCGTCCCGCCTCTCGGACCAGCTATGTTGAAGGATATGCCAGAGGTGCAGAACTACGTTCGATTGCGGAACCCCGTGGTCGCTTACTTGTCGTCGGGAGAGCAGTCCTTCAGGGTGGACGGCATCGTCTACACGGACTCCACTTTCTTCGACATCTTCTCGTTCCCGCTTGCTGCCGGAAACCCGCAGGAGGCACTGAGAGATCCGTATTCCATCGTTCTGACACCCGAGCTGGCGCTCACGCTGTTCGGAAGTGAGAATCCGATGGGGAAGATCGTGAAGGTCGACGGCGGGGAGTCGTTCCACGTGACGGGAGTTGTCCGGGAGCCACCCGCCAATTCACAGATTCGTTTCAAAGCGCTCGCCTCCTTCTCAACACTTGAGCACCAGCCGAATATGTACCTCGGCTGGCGTGGCGGGAATCAGTACATCACGTACGTCCAGCTGCGGCCGAACACACGCCCGGAGGATGTTGACCGGAAATTTCCACCATTCATGTGGGGGTACATCAATCAGGAGATGGCCTCGATCGGCGTGAGCTTCGACCCCTACCTGCAGCCCCTGCGCGATGTTCACCTGTCCTATGACGAGAACTCCGCCGCGATCCGAGCCAATATCTATACCTTCGCGCTCATCGCGCTCTTCATTCTCGTGATCGCCTGCGTGAACTTCGTCAACCTGACCACTGCCCGGTCGGCCAAGCGTGCAAAGGAGGTCGGCGTGCGCAAGGTGCTGGGAGCCAATCGATCGACGCTCATCAAGCAGTTTCTGACCGAATCGCTGCTGCTGACGCTCCTCGCATCTGTGGTTGCTCTCTTTTTGGTGGAGCTCGTATTCCCTCTCTACAAGACCCTGCTTGCAGAAGACATCGGGGCATGGAGCGTGTTCCACGTCGGCACGATCCTCAACGTACTCGCTATCATTGTCGTTGTTGGTCTGATCGCCGGAAGCTATCCTGCTTTCTACCTTTCCTCCCTGCGCGCTGCTCAGACGCTGAAAAGCGGCGCTGTCGCCTCGGGCTCCAGAGGAAGACTGCGAAGTGTCCTCATCACGCTGCAATTTGCAGTCTCGATCGCGCTCATCGTTTGCACGGTGATCGTCGCGAGCCAGCTCGACTATCTGAAGGACCAGAAGCTCGGCTTCAACAAAGAGAACATCGTCGTGCTGCCGCTCATCGGCGACGCTGCAAAGTCGAAGAGCGACCTGCTGAAGGAGGAGATCGTACACCTGTCCGGCGTACTCGGCGCTTCGGCTTCGTCGGAGGTACCGATCAGCGGTTTCTCGAGCAATGGGTACTTCCCGGAGGGTCACAACTCTCCGATGATCATCCATGTTGTCGACATCGACGACGATTTCCTGAAGACGTTCGGCATCGAGATTGCAGAGGGGCGGGGATTCTCTGCCGATCTTGCTTCCGACAAATCGGCCTATCTGATCAACCAGACGCTCGCACGAACGCTCGGCTGGCAGAATCCCATCGGAAAAACCTTTCGACGAAACGGAGAACACATTGTTATCGGTGTCGTGAAAGATTTCAATTTCTCAACGCTCCACAGTCCCATCGAGCCGTTGATTATCACCTGTCGCCCGGAGGTCGGGCAATTCGACGATCTCTCGGTCAAAATCGGCGGCGCGAACGTCGCCAGCACGATGAAAGCCATTGAATCGATCTGGCAGAGGATCGTCCCTTCCACCCCGTTCTCCTACTGGTTCCTGGACGAGGCGTTTGACCATCTCTATCGTGCCGAGGAGCGGTTCGAGACGCTTTTTCTTGCCTTCTCGGGGCTGGCGATCTGGATCGCAATGATGGGCCTGCTGAGTCTTGCATCCTTCGCGACGGAGGAGCGTACGAAAGAGATCGGCGTGCGCAAGGTATTCGGGGCATCGGTCGCGAGCATTACCGGCCTGCTCTCCAGAGATTTTCTGCGGTGGGTGGTTCTGGCGAACATCCTCGCCTGGCCTGCGGCGTACTACTTCATGACGATCTGGCTCCGGGATTTTGCCTACCGGATTGATCTGACCGTGTGGCCGTTCCTCATCGGCGGGTTCGTTGCCCTGCTGCTGGGGTGGCTGAGCGTCAGCTACCAGACGGTGAAGGCTGCGGTCGCAAACCCCATCGAAGCGTTGAGGTATGAGTAGTCACTCGACGAAAGGAGAACTCATGCTGCTCAGCTATCTCAAAACGGCGATTCGAAACCTGGTACGCCACAAAGTGTCGTCGGTGATCAACGTCGTCGGACTTTCGATCGGCATCAGCGCGTGCCTTGTGATCTACCTGATCGTGCACTATGAGTTCAGCTTTGATACGTTCCACCGGGATGGCGACAGGATCTACCGTGTCGTCTCGATAATCGAGTTCCCCGGCATGACGTTCCCCAACTCCGGAGTACCGGTGCCTACCGCAAGAGCAGTGAGGGACGAAGTGACCGGTGTGGCCGGGGCGACGTTCTTTATCACCGCCAATGAAACGAAAGTGGCTGTTGCTGACGGCGAGAAGGGTCAACCGAGGGTCTTCAAGAAGCAAGGTGAGATCATCTACGCCGATACAGCCTACTTCAAGATGTTCGACTATCGCTGGCTGGCCGGGTCACCCGCAACGGCACTGGCTGAGCCCTTCCGAGCGGTGCTGACGGAGAGCCGGGCGAGATCGTACTTCCCCGACCTCCCTCTCTCTGAGGTCGTCTCCAGGCATCTCACGTACGACGATTCGATCACCGTGACCGTTTCGGGGATCGTGGAGGACCTCCACGAGATTACCGATTTCACGTTCCGCGAATTCATATCCCTCGGTACAGTTGAACACACAGGTCTGAAGGATCAGCGGGAATGGAACGAATGGGGAAGCATCAACTCGGCCTCTCAACTCTTCCTGAAACTGATGCCGGGAGTATCAGCGAAAAGTATTGAGACTCAGCTGGCGGAAGTGCGGAACAGGCACAGAGGGAACGCGAGTAAAAAGGATGACACCCACCACTTCTTGCAGCCCCTGTCGGACATCCATTTCAGCCCGGAGTATGGAGCCTACAACAATCCTCAAGCCTACAAGCCTGCGCTCTATGGATTGCTGGCAGTAGCGATCTTCCTGCTTCTCATCGGCTGCATCAATTTCATCAATCTCGCAACCGCACAGGCAGCGCAGCGGGCGAAGGAGATCGGCATCCGGAAAACCCTGGGAAGCAGCAAAGGGCACTTGATGCTGCAGTTTCTTGGAGAATCTTTCCTGCTCACCCTGTTGGCGACCGTTCTCTCCATCGCGATCGCTCCCCTGCTGCTGGACATCTTCAGAGACTTCATACCGGCAGGCGTGACCTACGCATCCACTTTTCAAACACACGTCTGGATATTCCTGGTGCTTTTGATTCTCGCCGTCAGCGTCCTATCGGGGTTCTATCCCGCCCTCGTGCTCTCCCGTTTTCAGCCGGCTTCGATCCTGCGAAATCAGGCGTTTGCAGGCAGATCGACCACGCGTGGGGCCTGGCTGAGGAAAACGCTGACCGTAGCCCAGTTCACCATCGCACAGTTCCTGATCATCGCCACGATTGTGGTGAGCAAGCAAGTTCTCTTTTCACTCAATACCGATCTCGGGTATCGACGCGATGCGATCGTCTGGTTTCGCGTCCCCTGGAAGTTCTTCCACGGACAGTGGAATGCTTCATCTCTGCAGGCGGATAACAGGCGCTTCGCTTTGTTCGAGAAGCTGAAGGAAATTCCGGAGATCTCAAGGATAAGCCTGGCGGGGCCGCCTCCGGCATCCACGAGCACCTCCTCGACCACGATGAAAGTGGACAACGGCAAGAAGGTCGTAGAGACGATGGTCGAGATAAGATACGCAGACACCAATTACTTCAACCTGTACGGGATGAAGCTCGACGCCGGCCGGAACCTCATGCCAAGCGACACGGCGAAGGAGTACGTCATCAATGACACGTATGCAAGGTCCCTCGGCTTCAACCGTCCCGAGGCGGCGCTGGGCCACTTCATCCAGCGCAGCTTCCGTGCCCCGATCGTGGGTGTTCTAGCCGATTTTCACACGAAGTCGACACACGTGGCCATCAAGCCGCTCGCCTATTCGGCTGCCAGCGATTACTGTTACACGTTCCACCTGGCACTGAAACCCCGGGATCCATCCTCGTGGAAGCGAGCATTGGACAAAACTGAAAAGGCCTATAAGGAAATCTACCCGGACCAGGATTTCGATGCAACATTCTTCGATCAGACCATTGCGGCATTCTACAGGACCGAACAGAACACCACCCGCCTGCTGAACTGGTCGGCCGGACTCGCCATCCTCATCAGCTGCCTGGGCCTTCTGGGCCTCGCCATTTACACGACAAACACTCGTACCAAGGAAATTGGTGTGAGGAAAGTGCTAGGGGCGTCGGTCGTGGGGATCGTCTCCCTCCTGTCGAAGGACTTCCTGTTGCTTGTCCTCGTTGCGTTCGCCGTGGCCGCGCCCGTCGGATGGTGGGCCATGCATCGGTGGCTGGAGGATTTCGCCTATCGCACTGCGCTCAGCTGGTGGGTCTTCCTCCTGGCCGGCTGCCTCGCGATCGTCACGGCCCTTCTGACGGTAAGCGTTCAGGCGTTTAAAGCCGCTACGGCGAATCCAGTGGACTCCTTAAGGAATGAGTAGTGGACTAAGTATAATGAAATGATGATGTGATGGAATGATGGAGTGATGGAAGAGTGGGTGATGAGGCGGTCGGCCGATCCAATGTCGCGATGACCCGATGACTCAATTTCCTCGAACTACGTGAGGCTAGGATGTTCACCAACTATCTCAAAGTTGCTCTCAGGGCGATGCTCAAGCAGAAGGGCTACGCGCTCATCAATATCATCGGCCTGACGGTGGGTATCTCGGCCTGTTTCCTCATCTTCCTCTGGGTGAAGGATGAGCTGGCGTACGATCGGTTCAACACGAAAGCTGAGCGGACGTACCGTGTGTCGTGGAAGGCGCGATTCGGAAACAACGAATGGGATATCCCGTTGATCCCGGTCCCGGTTGGAGAAACACTCGAGAAGCAGTTCCCTGAAGTCGAGCGAGCCGTCCGCTTCAGACCGGGCGGATTCTCCCTGCGGCTCGGCAACGACTTCGTCCGGGAAGACAAGGTCCTCTTCGTCGAAGACAACTTCTTCGAGGTATTCACCGTCCGCTTCGTTTCCGGAAGTCCAACCGAGGCGCTCCGCGATCCGGATGCGATCATCCTCACAGCGGAGACGGCGCAGCGATATTTCCCGAACCAGAATCCGATCGGCCGGACGCTCGAGCGCAACGACGGGAAGCTCTTGCGCGTCACGGCTGTCGTCGAGGGATTCCCAGCGCAATCGCATATGCACTTTGACTTCCTGGCGCCACTCAAGACTCTGCCCATTGTTGAGCGGCGCAAGGATCAGTGGGGATCGGCAACTGTTTTTACGTATGTCGTCTTGAAACAGGGACAAGACGTCGATGCGTTGCAGGCAAAGTTCCAACAGTACGTCGAGAAGACCGTTGCAGGGGACGTCTTTCGGCAGTCGGGCAACTACACTTCGTTTCCACTGACCCCGCTCCTCGATATTCACCTGCGGTCGCACCTGCAGTACGAATTGGAGCCCAACGGCGATATCACCTACGTGTATCTCTTCTCCATCATCGCCATGTTCATCCTGCTGCTCGCCTGCATCAACTTCATCAATCTTGCCACCGCGCGATCGATGAAACGAGCGAGGGAGGTCGCGATCCGAAAGGTACTCGGATCGATGCGGATGCAGCTTGTTCGCCAATTTCTGGTCGAATCGTTCGCCCACGTCCTGCTTGCCATCCTCGGGGCAGTTGCGCTCGCCGAGCTCGTCCTTCCGGCCTTCAACCAGCTTGCCGGAAAAGAGCTCGCCGTCGGTTTCTTCGATTCACCATTCGCATTTGCCACGCTCGCGGGACTCGCCGTCGTCGTGACACTCGTGGCGGGAGCATACCCGGCGATCTTTCTCTCATCCTTTTGGCCCGCGGAGGCGCTCAAAGCCGGACAAATGACTCACGCAGGTCGAGACCGGCTGCGGAAATTCCTCGTGGTGCTCCAATTTTGCATTTCTATTGCACTTATTGCCGGTACGCTGGTCGTCTTTAGCCAGCTCCGGTACATTCAGAACAAGCGTCTTGGGTTCGACAAAGAACACGTGCTCGTCATCCATCGTGCAAGCGGCCTTGGGACCCGCTTCGTCGCGTTCCGCGAGCGGCTTCGCCAGGAAGCATCCGTCGTCGATGCAAGCGGCGTGCAGTTCATGCCCGGGCAGATTTTCGATTCCACGGTCTTTTCCTTGGAACAGCCTGCAAACTACCAGAACACCTCCGTCTCGTACGATCTGATCGACGAACATACCGTCGCCGTCCTGGGCATGAAGATCGTGGCCGGACGAATGTTCTCGTCATCGATCGTTTCAGATTCTTCTTCCTTGCTTATTAATCAGACGGCGGCCGAAGCCTTCGGCTGGAAGGACCCGATTGGAAAGCACATCAGCATGGGGGAATCGTACAACGGGCCGGTTATCGGCGTCGTGGAGGATTTCCATTTCGAGTCCCTCCGCCACGAAGTGAAACCGCTGATCCTGCTCCTTAGCAGATGGAGTCCGGCGAATATGGCGGTGCGACTGCGGCCCGGCAATACCGTCCAGGCCGTCGAGCGCGTTCGCGCCCTCTGGAAAGAAACCGTGCCGAATGTGCCATTCGAGTTTTCTTTTCTGGATGCTGATTATCAGAAGCTCTATCAGAATGAAGAGCGCGTCGCGAGCGTGTTCTCAACATTTACCGCCCTTGCTATCGTCATCGCTTGCCTTGGTTTGTTCGGACTCGCATCCTTTACCGCGGAGCAACGCACCAAGGAGATCGGCATCCGAAAGGTCCTCGGTGCAACGGACGTTGGGATCGTTAGCCTTTTGACCAGGGAGTTCGCACAATTGGTGCTGATCGCGACGGTCGTCGCCATACCGATCTCGTACCTCGCAATGGATCGCTGGCTTCAGAGTTTCGCGTATCGTACAGAGATGGGCTGGTGGGTCTTCGCGCTGGCAGGTGGGACAGCGATTGCGATTGCGATCTTGACAGTGAGCTATCAGGCAATCAGGGCCGCCCTGGCGAATCCCGTCGAAGCTCTTCGATACGAGTAGCGTGAAGAAGCCGAAATTACACCACGAGAGATGAACCCGCTCCGGGATAGATGAGTCAGTCTCATGAAGAATAAACCAAGGACGAAGGGAGAGGAGGAACAAGACGATATGGCTACCATATCTATCCACCTGCCGCCGATCGATGCGGAACGATCCGTCGACGTGGAGGTTTCTATCAACGGACACAAGCGCCGGTACAGCTATCGCGTCGAGGTGTTCCGGTGGGAGGACTGGTGCCGCCCCATGGAGGAACGGGCGACGGGGCTCAAGCGGATGATCATGAATTATGACCCGGCCTGGCAGCTCATGGAGATCGGAGCCCCGACTGCTATCGACGTTCCTCTCATGTTCAGACGCGTCGGCTAGCTTCTCAAGAGAACTTTTGACACATTCGGTGAGACGCCAATGATTAGAACAGCGAACATTTTCAAGTGGTACTCAAACGGGTTCATGAAGACCTACGTCCTGCGAGACTTGAACTTCGAAGTCCGGGAAGGAGAGTTCATCTCGATTATGGGTCCATCCGGATCGGGAAAATCGACACTTCTGCATATTCTCGGGATGCTGGATGATCCATCGAGCGGAGAGTACTACTTCACGGGCGAGCCGGTACACAAACTCAGCGAAAAGCAACGGACGGAGCTCCACAAATACTACATCGGGTTCGTCTTTCAGAGTTATCACCTGATCGACGATCTGACCGTTTATGAGAACCTTGAGACTCCCTTGATCTACAAGAAGATCAAGACGTCCGAGCGCAAGAGCCTTGTGAGCGACATACTCGATCGATTCCAGATTGTGGCGAAGAAGGACCTTTTTCCCAACCAACTCTCGGGCGGCCAGCAACAACTCGTCGGCGTTGCTCGGGCCATTATCACGACCCCGAAATTGATCCTTGCCGATGAGCCCACCGGCAATCTTAACTCCGCACAGGGGGAGGAAATCATGGAACTCTTTAAGAAGCTGAACAACGAAGGAACAACGATTGTGCAAGTGACGCACTCTGAGAAGAACGCCTCGTACGGATCGCGCATCATCAACCTCCTGGACGGCCGAATCGTGTGAGGTGAAAGGTATTGGATTACCCTACCCACCTACTTCATCGCTCTTCGCTCTCGACCGCTGTCGCCTCAAGAGTTTGTCGACACCAGTCTTTGTGTCCTCGGCTCGCCTGTGAAGTTCCCCGACACCGAAACGCAAACGTCGCGACCTGACACAAGAGGAACCGGTTGACCCTTCTGAGTGTTCGAGGGATCAGCGCCGCTGGTTCTAGGGTGCCTAGAATAACGTTTGTACTGAAATACACCCTGTTATCACAAACGAGGAAAGTATGACTCAGTTGGTTTTAGACAAGGAAAAAACCGCGCTCGTCGTGATCGACCTGCAGAAAGGAATTGTGGCGATGGGGACGGAACCGCACGACGCGTCGTCGGTCGTCCGGAATGCCGCCCGAATCGCTGAGGCCTTTCGCCAACTCGCTCTGCCCGTGTTTCTCGTGCGAGTAACGCCGTCACCAGACTTGAAGGACAGCTTGCGTCCCACGGCCGATGCGAGTCCCGCTCCAGGGCAATGGAGCAGGCCTCCCGATTGGAGCGACATTGTGCCCGAGTTGAACAAGAGAGAACCGGACTTCCTCATCACGAAGAGGCAATGGGGAGCCTTCTACGGGACCGAGCTCGACCTGCAACTTCGACGCCGCGGGATCGACACCATCGTGCTGTGCGGTATCTCGACGGACATCGGAGTCGAGAGCACGGCCCGGTTCGCTTATGAATTTGGTTACCACCAGATCTTCGCGGAAGACGCCATGACCGCCCGGTCCGCGGCAGGTCACGCCCACGCGGTCAAAGAAATTTTCCCTCGGATCGGGATGGTCCAGAAGACGGAAGACATTCTCTCCGCTCTCGGGAAGCAGGCTTGAGCGACGTCACCGATACAGCCCCGATGATCGTTGTCGATGGGCTGACGAAGGTGGGCAAGAATCTCACTGCGGTCAACATTCAAGAGGGGGTCTCTATGCATCCGCAGAGAGGTGTCGTTGGTTCTTTCCTGTTTCTGCTGATAGCTGTGGTTCTTGTGATTCCCGCATGCACGTCGATGAGGACGGCGCCGACGCTGGTCGAACGAGGAAAGTATCTCGTCGTGGCAGGTGGCTGTAACGAAATCCATTCGCCAAAGATCTTCACGCCCGCCGGTCCCATCTCTGATACGACGAGGCTGCTCTCCGGTCATCCGGCAAGTTCACCGCTGCCGCCGATGCCTTGGCAGACGATCGGACAGATGACAGACGACGACCTCAAAGCGATGTTCGCGTACCTTTAGTCCCTGCCGCCGATCGAGCGTCCGATTTCTGCGCCGATCCCTCCCGGAAAGCAGATTGCGATGTACGACGCAGCATGATGAACCGTTGATGGGTCGGTTACTTTCTTCTCTCCTCCGAAGAAAGTAACCAAAGAAGGGAGGCCGAAATCGTAACGCTCGTCATTATGCCCCGACGCACATGCCGAAATTCCGGTGCGGAAAGAGGTACGTAAGCCTTATCGATTTATGCAATTGCACCGGAATTAAACGCACGGGATCGTTCTCCAGCCGCACACTGCCGACGATTTCGGTAGCGATGGGCAGAGAGAACCTCTGGGCCATCGTTGACCCGAGCCCCGGAAATCGATGGCGGTGCGGGGAGGCGGCATTATCACGTGCGTTTAGATTTTGGCCAATTGATGAATGCCTATCGATAGGAGGATACATTCCGGCCGAAATCTTCGGCTCGTGCGCGGGCTGTGCGTTCACGCGGGTTCCGATTTCCGTCTCCTTTTCTTGGTTACTTCTTTTGGAGAAGCAAAAGAAGTAACAACCCGCAAGGGTTGAGACTCTATTGCCGCCATTTCGGAATCTGCAGCTCTTCGCGCGACCACCACTGGAACTACCCATGCTTGTCTCATACAACCGCACCAAACGTCAAGTCAACATCTGTCAAGAAGACCATCGTAACAAGCCACTAGTATCGTGTCTCGGAAGAACCTTGACGAAGTCAATGGACGACGCAGACATCAACGTGAGGCTTCTCGGAGAAAGCACACACCCCGATTAGGCTCTTCGGCACAGTTCAGCTGTCGGGCAAGTACGGTAGACGGAAGCTTTTTGTGGAATAGAAACGAAGCCGCCCGATCCTAAGATCGGGCGGTTCGCTTCAGGAGAGTAAAAGTTCGGCCTTCACAGCCCAAATCGTGGCGTCAGGTCAGTTCGTCTACCTTCACACCGTCCATGTCATCGAACACCTGGTTCTCACCACCCATCGCCCAAATGAAGGAATAATTCTGCGTCCCGACGCCGGCATGGATCGACCAGCTTGGATTGAGAACAGCTTGCCGGTTTCGCATCACCAAGTGACGCGTCTCGTTGGGCTGGCCCATGAGATGAACGACGATCCCATTGGGATCA
>CAYZRX010000011.1:0-63180 GCA_964480945.1 uncultured Ignavibacteriaceae bacterium
GCTGATCTTGCCCAAGAGTTCATATCGACGGCAAGGTTTGGCACCTCGATGTCGGTTCATCGCATCCTGGGGCTGGAGAAGGTCCCAAGGGTTTGGCTGTTCGCCAATTAAAGCGGTACGTGAACTGGGTTCAGAACGTCGTGAGACAGTTCGGTCCCTATCCTGTGCGGGCGTAGGAAACTTGAGGGGTGTCGCTCCTAGTACGAGAGGACCAGAGTGAACGGACCGACGGTGTACGAGTTGTCACGCCAGTGGCATTGCTCGGTAGCCATGTCCGGATGGGATAAGCACTGAAAGCATCTAAGTGCGAAACCCGCCCCAAGATGAGGTTTCCCCTTCCGCCGCAAGGTGGAACTAAAGACCCCAAGGAGATGACTTGGTTGATAGGCCACAGATGAAAGTCCTGTAAGGGATGAGTCGAGTGGTACTAATAGGTCGTGCGACTTAACCATTATTTTTATTGATCACAGAATCGGATCATCCGGTGCATCAATAAAGTTCTGGCGGGAAGTTGCACCGAAGGTTGTGTATCTTCTCAATTGAGTTTCAAGTTCTGGTGTCAATATCGAGGGTGAAACACCTCTTCCCATTCCGAACAGAGAAGTTAAGCCCTTCGGAGCCGATGGTACTATACGGGTGACTGTATGGGAGAGTAGGACGATGCCAGGATATTAGTAGAATCCCGTTCCGAACGAGTTCGGAACGGGATTTCTTTTTTCTCCCCCTGCTAGCGCTCAACGATTCGTGTTGACATTCCTTCGTCGATTTCGTAGGTTTCTTGCTCCCGATTGCCACAGCGATCTTCAACGCTCCCAAACCTTCTCTCCATTCGGCATTCACAAACTAAAAGGATCCCTGCTATGAAGGCCTGTGCAAGAATTCTCTCCTTCTTCGTTCTGGCAGCAATGGTCGGCGCGTGCTTTCGCCAAGAGCAGCCTTCTCCCCTCAAAAAGTATTTCAAATCTGACGAGGTCGGCGTCCAGACCGGCGGCGTAAACATTATTCCCATTGAGACCCCAAAGGGGACATTCCACGTCTGGACAAAACGGTTCGGGAACAATCCCAGGATCAAGCTCCTACTGCTCCACGGTGGGCCCGGTGCAACGCACGAGTACTTTGAATGCATGGAAAGCTTCCTGCCGCAGGAGGGAATCGAATTCATCTACTATGACCAACTCGGGTCCGCCTACTCCGATCAGCCGAAAGACAGGGACCTTTGGACGACGGAGCGGTTCGTCGAAGAGGTGGAGCAGGTACGACAAGCCCTTGGTCTCAACAAGGACAATTTCTATCTGCTCGGACATTCCTGGGGCGGCATCTTGGCGATGGAGTACGCTCTGAAATACCAGCAGAATCTCAAGGGTTTGATCATCTCCAATATGATGGCGAGCGCACCCGAGTACGACGCCTATGCCGATAATGTCCTGGCGAAACAGATGGACCCGACTGTGCTGAAACAGATCCGTGCCTTCGAAGCGAAGAAAGACTATGACAATCCGAAGTACATGGAGCTCTTGACTCCAAATTACTACAAGCAGCACATTTGCCGGCTGAAGGAGTGGCCCGATCCGGTCAACCGCGCGTTCGATAAGATGAACAAGAATATCTACGTGCTGATGCAGGGTCCGAGCGAGTTCGGACTTTCAGGGAGATTGGAGAAGTGGGACCGTAAAGCGGACCTGAAGTACATCTCCGTCCCCACACTCGTGGTGGGAGCAAAATACGACACGATGGATCCGGACCATATGAAATGGATGTCAACGCAGGTCCAGAACGGAAGCTACCTCTACTGTCCGAACGGGAGCCACATGGATATGTGGGATGACCAGCAGGTCTACATGGCGGGACTTATCAAGTTCCTGCAAGGAGTGGACGAAGGGAAGAAGACGGTCGAGTTCTGACATTTGTAGAGTCCCGAAATCTCCCCTCGCTGAATCAGTTTAGATTTCGAGAGTCTCCAAGGAAGATTTCGGGAATCTCCCGGGTAGGCCTAGAATCCGAGCAGCTGGACGATCCCGTTTACGGAGGAGATCCTAATCGTTCCTTTCCCCGTTCCCACAACGCCGGCCACGCTTGTGCGGGAGTTCGTGCTGAACACGACCGGCAGGTTCGTCACAGATACGCTGCCGTTTGTCGCCGTTGCTGAAACCGTTGCCGATGTTGTCCGCGGGACCAGAAGGGTGGCGTTGCCGTTGACGAGGTCAAACGCGCAGAACCCGTTTTCCGGGAGGAATACTTTGCCGCTGACGGTTCCGTTGGTTACGGAGACGCTCGTACTTCCGATAATGTCGTTGGCACTTACCGAGCCGTTCACGATGGATGCGCTCACCGAATTGTGGATGTTCAGGATTCCGATGCTGCCGTTCACGTCACCCACAGTGACTTCCCAAGAGCTTGGAGCCAGGATTTCGTAGTCGACTTGATAGGTTCTGCCCCCGCTGGAATTGGGCTGGGAGGTCTTGATGGCCAACGTTGAAGAAGATTCCTGAATGTCGCCAATATGTCGTTTGGCTTCATCAAGGGTCCGGTCCTTCACGATCTTGGATCCCGAGATAAGGACCTCGGTCAGTGTGTCGATGCCAAATACCGTGATCGCACCGTTCACATTGCTGACGAACAACCCGGTTCGCCCCGAAATTTCCCGCGTGGAATTGAAACTCTCGCGATACTCGAAATCCGGTTCGCCATTGACACCATTGATATCGCATCCTGCCAAGAGCAGTGCTAGATATACGGCCAACCAGAGCGGGACCGTAAGATGAACGTGGGTGGACATAGAACCTCCCTGCGCGCGACGTACAGCTTGTGAGATGAGTCCCGAAATCTCGCCCGCTATCCATTCCAGATTTCGGGAGTCTTTCGAGACGGTAACCACCGGTCATCTACTTCTTTGCTGCGAAGAGCGTCCAGGGATTCCCCTTCATGTCGTGCAAGAACTTCTCTTGCCACTTGAACTCCGGATGCTTCTCGAAAAATGGGGCGGCTAGGAAATCCTCTCCACATGGATGACCCATCCTTGCCCACATCCTCATCTCCTTCGCAAGCGCCGAGGTCGTCACTTTGCCTTGCACTGCGCCGGTGGGGTAGAAGGGGGGTGCGCTCCATTCCGGCGCTCCGCGCGGATCTTTGTCGACGTGGCCGCACAGGACGCCGCCGTCCATCGCTACGCGGTTCTTGATCGGATCGAAATGATCTCCCTCCATCTCCATCGCGAGCTGCGCGTTGATCTTCCCTTTGTTCTCCAGAGAGAGCTGCGCCCAGCGGCACATCCTGCTATTCGCTGAGTTTGTCATGTCATTCGGGTCAAACGTCGTTTCCTCTGCGGTCAGCTTGGGGTCGCAAGGGAAATTCGAGCCGATGTACATTCCGTCAAACGTCCTCCAGACGCGGTGGTTCTTTAGCCCAAGCTCGAGTCGGGCAACTTCATTCGTCTTGATGTCGCCGACGAGCCAGTCATTGGCGTATGCTCCGTTGTTGTCCGTCGTCATGATCCTGATGTAATCGTCGATGGAGCTGGCGTACTGCGCTGCCTTGCGCGCCCGCATGAACTCCGGCGTTCCGTTTTCGTCGAATCCTTTGAATTGGGTGATCGTCGTCTCGGTATACAGGATCCCCGCGCTGTTGATTGCAAAGTCGTCACCGCTGTGGATGAGGCCCGGCATGCAGTCCATGAGGATTCGATACCCTTCGGTGGGGACGATATCCGCAATGACATTCCAGCGCTCGCCGACGATGTAGTCACTCCAGTTGTTGTGCGCGATCACGATCTTTCCATCCTGCGTATAGCTTCCGGTCGCGATGAACGCGCTGCATTTCCCCGGCGCCCGATTGTTCATGGAGCCCTCTTTCATCTTGTTCGCAAGCCAGGGGACGTAGTAGGAAGCGAGTTCGATGTTCGCGTTCAACACGGTGATGTCGATGTTATCATACTTGTACCCGCGCGCGGCTAGGCCCTCGGCGATGCCCTGGATCTCTTCCTGGTACTCCTTCTCGAGCTTCGGCCAGAAAATTCGTTCCGCCGCTTCACGGAAGAATTTCCAGTCCTTCTGAGTCGATCCCTTCTCGAAGTAGTAAGCGAACATCTTCAAACAGTCATCGATCTCGGGCGCGAGGAGATAACCGTGCTGGAAGCCGATCTGGTTCGGGGTCCCTTCGAGATGCACGAAAATCCAGCCGTTCTTCTCTTCACGGTAGGAGTTCTTCAGCCGAGGATCATCACTGTGGGCGGAAAGCCAGGGTGTCAGAAGGAGCAACGTAACGAGGAGCCTTTTCATGCGTCACCTCATATGGCAGTGGGATGATAAGGGAGGATCTTAACTCCTGAATATAGCTCTCGGCCTCTTGTTTATCAATCCCCCAAAAGGGGACCGGAAGAATTCGGTTCGATGAATCGAGTTCTTGCTCCCCACGACAACTTTGCGTACTTTAGCTGCCCAATGGCGAAGAAAAACCTCAAAGGGCTCAATCTCGAGGAGCTTAAGTCTTTTGTGGAATCGCTCGGCGAGAAGAAATACCGGGGGAGCCAGCTCTTTTCGTGGCTCTACGTCAAAGGGGCTCAATCCTTCGAGGAGATGACGGACGTTTCCAGGGATTTCCGGGCCGTTCTGGCGGCGTCGGCAAGGATCGACAACCTCCGTCTCGTTACCATGAGCGTCTCTCCGTCTGATGGAACGACGAAGTTCCTCTTCAGGCTCCACGACGGCCTGATGATAGAGAGTGTTTTGATTCCTGCGGAGGAAGCGTCGCCGGCAGTGGAACGGCGGTTGACCCTTTGTGTATCAACGCAGGTCGGCTGTCCGCTGGACTGCAAATTCTGTGCGACCGGGACGATGGGATTCTCACGCAATCTGGCGGCCGGAGAGATTGTCGATCAGGTCATTCAGGCCCAGCTCCACGTTCGCCGCCGCATTACGAACCTTGTCTACATGGGTATGGGCGAGCCGATGCTGAACTACGAGAATGTCGTGAAATCGGTCCGGCTCATGACCGATGATCGCTCCCTCAACATCGGTGCACGCCGCATCACGATCTCGACGGCCGGTTATGCCGACAAGATCCGCCGGATGGCCGATGAGAATCAGAGGGTGAAACTGGCCCTCTCGCTTCATTCGCTCGATGATGCGAAGCGGCTGCAGTTAATGCCCATAACGAAAAAATTCCCTGTCGCGGAGCTCATCGAGGCGCTCGAGTACTATTACCAAGCAACGCGACGCCGCCCGACGCTTGAATACATTTTGTTCGACGGCTTCAATGATACGGAGGAGGATGTCAAGAAATTGGTGAAGCTGTCGAAGCGAATCCCATGCAAGGTCAACCTTATCCCGTTTCATTCGATTGGTTTCACGGGACCCTCGGGACTCGCGGCGGCGCTGCAGCCGACGCCGCCACCTCGCATGGAAGCCTTCGCCGATGCACTCCGGAAGGCAAATATCACCGTCATGATCCGCAGCAGTGCCGGACACGACATCGAAGCTGCCTGCGGCCAACTGGCTGTTCGAGAACAATCGAAATCAGAGAAACACCGACCACGCACCGGTCACCCTTCACCGCGTCCGACGAAGCTGCCTTCAATGGTTCCTGCGAGTTCTCGGTAGCTCGCGGTCTCGTTGCCTGCGAAAGGTGAAAAGAGCACAACTATGCGCATCATTCTCTTCGGACCTCCGGGGTCCGGAAAAGGCACTCAAGCGAAGCTGTTGACAGGAGAGTTTCGCGTCCCACATATCTCGACAGGCGATCTGCTAAGGGAGGCCGTCGCCAGGAAGTCCCCCCTGGGCCTCAAGGCGAAAGAATACCTGGATGACGGCCTGCTCGTGCCGGATGACATCATGATCGGGCTCATCCGCGAGGTGGTAACGTCAGGCAGTGCAAAGGAGGGATTCATCCTCGATGGATTCCCGCGCACCATCGCCCAAGCAGAAGCGCTCGATCGGCTGTTCGAGGAGCTCGGTCTCCGGCTCGACGGCGTTATCAGCCTGCGGGTAGAGCACGATGAGGTCATCCGCCGGTTGACGGATCGGCGCGTTTGCCGCTCGTGCGGACGAATCTTCAGCTCCAGGCAGCTTCGCCGGGATGACCCAACGAAGTGTCCCGAATGTGACGGGGAGCTGTACCAGCGTTCGGATGATACTCCCGAAACTGCCCGCCGGCGGCTGGATGTCTACTTGCGAGATACCAAGCCTCTGAAGGACTTCTACCGACGTTCCGGTCGGTTCACGCAGATCGACGGGATGCGGGATATTTCGACGGTCCACGATGAGATCATGTCGATCCTGGGGAAGCGGAAGTTGAACGATCAGAGCCATTCCGAGAAGCTCTGAGCTCCGATGGAGCCGTTTGCGCCCAAACCCTCTCCCGGCTGTTTGCCGTACATCATCGCCCACCGCGGTATTTGCGGGAAGGCTCCCGAGAATACGCTCGCAGCATTTGACCTCGCTTGCGCGACACCAGGCATCGACATGATTGAGCTGGATGTCCGGCTCTCAAGAGACGAGGAGGTGATCGTGCTGCATGATCGGACGCTGCAGCGCACCTCGACGGGGAACGGTGCGGCGAGGCAGTACACGGTTGAGGAAATCAAGCAGTTCGATGCAGGCTCGTGGTTCCATCCTTCCTTCGCCAGCGAACGGATCCCGACCCTTCGAGATGTCCTCCAATTCATCAACGGGCGACGGTGGCTCAATATCGAGCTCAAATCCGATTACCTTCACAGGGAGAAACCGCTTCTCTTGGAGCGCAAGGTAACGGAACTTTCCAAATCCTCACTTATGGGTCGATCTGTGCTTTTTTCCTCGTTTGACCACAGGATGGTGGCGAACATCAAGCGGATGAATCCCGAGGCGTTCACAGGAGTGATCTACAATGCCTACCGTGATTTTGGCCGTCTTCCTTCGAAGCTTGCGAGGCGTGCTGGTGCATCAGTCTTTGTCTGTGCCAAGCATGAGCTCACCGCAGGCATGATGCGTGATGCCCATCAACACAATCTCGCTGTGTACGTCTATACTCTGAATTCGGCCGTCAACGCCAGGAAAATGACGGAGTTAGGCGCTGATGGGATTCTCTCCGATAACGCCGACGATATCGTCAGAAGCGTGAAGGACGAGAAGCGCTGAGTACACGATTTGGTTCTCACGTTTGAATTTCTCATATTAACACAAAAATAGCCTCTTCATCAAGTTGAAAGGATGATCCGACGATGAAATTCCCCAGAGTCATCGCGACGGCCGTCGCGTTGATTGTATGTTGTTCACTCACCAGTTTAGCCCAGCAGGATGATCTCGGGAAACAGCTCTCGAAGGTAGCGGGAGAGAATGCCGTGAACTATTTGTCGCCGCTGCTCTCCGGCCTCGGGGCAGATCTGAACAGCGGCATCTACCACTCGGCTGACCTTCATGACGTTCTGGGATTTGATGTTGGCGTGAAGCTGAGTGCGGTGCTGGCGACTGATGCAGACAAGACATTCGATTTCGTTCTCCCTGACGAGATCGTCTACAGCGGCTTGACCCTTAGGGCAGGCATCGACTACGATAAGGTAATCGCTGGATCCCCCACAGCGCTGGGTGAGACAGCTGGCAGGGAGGTGAAAATAAAGGCGGGGAGACCATTCGCCGGTCAGACGATCTTCACAACGCCGCAAGGTTTCAACTTGAAGGGTGTGCCGCTCCTGGTTCCCCAGGCCGCCATCGGATTGCCCCTCGGCTTCGAGGTCATCGGGCGGTTCATTCCGACGATAACGGTGCCGCCGTCGAGCTTTGGAGATCCTGTGGGGAAGGTGAACTTTATCGGCTTTGGCCTTCGCCACGACATCGATCAGTATATCCCGCTCTGTCCGGTAGATATCGCGATCCATTTTATGACTCAAAAGCTGACGCTCTCCGATAACAATGATAACAAGATTCTCTCCGGGAGCGGAACAGCCTATGGTGTGGAAGTGAGCAAGAGCTTCGCCCTCCTGACGCTTTACGGCGGTTTCCAACTGGAAAAGTCAAAGTGGGATATTGATGCGTACAATTACTCCGATCCTTCGACGAACACGACGATCCAGCTTCCAGGATTCTCTCTCGAGGGCAAGAACAAGTCGCGTTTTCACGCTGGCGTTCGGTTCCTTTTGCTCATCGTCAACATTCACGCGGATTATTCTTTCGCCACGCAGCCAGTGATCACGGCCGGCGTGGGAATCTCGTTCCGATGATTGAAAAGACGCGGTTGCGAGGCGCAAGTCCGTTTCTTCTATTCTTCCCGTCCTGACTTCCGGCCGGACGGGATTTTTTATTACAGGGCTTCCGTGTGATGACTCAACGATTTCTCCTGCTGCTGATTGCCCTCCTCTGTCTCTGCTGGGGCTGCGAGTATCGGGATCGACCGCTGGCGGACGCGAACGATCTCTTTGACCGTGGTGTGAGCCTCTATGAAGAGAAGTCATACGAGCAGGCCGAGTCCCTCTTCGTCCAGGTCCTGCCAACGTTCGAGGGGCTAGGGCAGACCTATTCGGTCGCTGAAGCGGATCGATATCTCGGTCAGACCTATTTGGCGGAGGGCCGACCGTACAGCGCGCTCAAGAGGTTTGAGTCTTCCTTGCAGCAGACGCACACGCTCAACGATTTTCGCTCCGAGATGCTCGTCCGGTCCCTCATCGGCGATGCTCAAGCAACGCTCGAGGACTATCGGGATGCCCTTCTTTCCTACCAGGCCGCGCATAAGCTGAGCGCGGCATTCAACGACCCGTCAATGAAGGCAGGCCTGGAGATGAAGATGGGGCTGGCATCGTTCTACGGCGGGAAGGTGGATGAAGCGCTGCGGTACTACCAGACGGCGTTTGCGTTCTACCAGGGAAATGGGGGAAGAGATGCGGTGCAGACACTGCGCAGCATTGGAGAAGTGCTGACGCGACAGGGGAAATACGCGGAGGCGCTCAGCTCTCTTTCACAGGGTCGTACCCTCATTCAGAAAGGCGACGATCCCATTCTGGATGCGCAACTTCGCATGGATCTTGGTCTGGTCTACAAAGCAGAAGGGAACTTGAATGAGGCGCTCCGGTGGTTCCGTGATGCGGCGAACAATCTTCGCAGCAAGAGAATCGGCAGGGAGTACGAGGTCCTTCTCCTGTTCAATATCGGGCTCATTTACTATGGCAACGGCCAATTTGCCGATGCGAAGAACTACTTCACGGAAGCGGAAGGAATAGCGCATGCATTCGGTGATGGAATCGCCGAGGGGTATCTTGAGCTTTACGTTGGCCGCTGCGATGAGAGCGCTCTTGCCCCAAACCAGCGCTTCCAGCGGACGGAGAAGCTCGCGCAGACGTACCAAGGCATCGCACAGAATTTCCAGCTGAGCGGCTACCACCTCGGTGAGGCGTACAGCCTTGCCCAGGTTGCGCGGCTGTACGAGTCGGTCGGAAATCTCGACAAAGCACGGGAGTACTATCAAAGGGCCCTGGGCATTGAGGGGGCCACTCTGGGTGATTTCACGGTGCCCGAATTTCATCGGGCATATCAGGAACAACTGAAGATTTCCGACGAATGGGTGACGTGGTATACGCAGCTCGCGAGCGTTCTCCTGCAGATGAAGCGTCCGCAGGAGGCCCTCCAGGTGCTCGAGCGGTATTCTTCGAGGAGTTCCTTCCAGCTCTTTCAGGACATTGATGTTGCCTTGCGTCATCCGGACCTCACGGAGCAGGTTGCAAGGGCTCGAGACGAGCTCAATGAGCTCCGGATGCAGCAGGTCGAGCTTTCGAGCTTGCTCTCGAGGAAGCGGGGCACGGCCAATCAACGGATGAGTGCCGACCTGCGCACGCAGGTTGAGAACCTCCGTTCCGACGCGGGCAGTCTGTCGGATCGAATCATCAGCGTTTACCCGAACTATGAACCGCTGTTGCGCCTCAACGCAATGGACCTCAAGAAAGTACAGGCGAGTATCCCCCGCGGAACGCTTGTCTTGCGGTTTCTTCCCGCCAATGATCAACTGCACGTTTTCGCTCTCACCAGGACGAACTTTGAGGTGAAGAGCGCGATTGTCACGAGGGAAAAGCTCCTCTCTCTTGTCGACGAGTACAAACGGCTTCTTCACGATCCCAGCGTGTATACGGGAACGGGGGGTGAAGCGAGCATGCCCGCTATGTTGCGCTTCGCAACGCTCTCGACCCAGCTGTACGATTACCTGATTCGGCCTGTCGACGCCCTGCTGGAACAGAACCTTGTGATCATCATGAGCCCCGAGTTTGAAAGCTTTCCATTTCAAACGATTGAACGGCAGGATCGAAACGGTACGGTAAAGTACCTGGTGGAGATCACCGGCGTGGACTATCTTCCCTCTCTCTCCTCCATTACATTCAAGACATCCTCTTCACCGCGCATCAGCCAGGTGATCGCATTGGGTAATCCGACAGGGAAGAACTGGTCGATCGACTATGAGCTGCGGGACATCCGGAGCTTTTTCAAAGATGCGACGATCCTGATCTCCAACGATGCAACATGGGACAACATCAAGGCGGCGAAGACGGATGTGCTGTACCTGTCGACGGATTTCATCACGGAGGAAGGAACGTCGGCGCTCGGCATGATGGCGCTGGCGAAGCCGCAGACGTCGGAGGAGGTCGTGAAGGTGCCGTTCGAGTATCTCACAGAGCTTCACGCCCCGACCGTCGTCGTGCTCTCGAATCAGTACGGGCAAGGCTTCGGTCTCACGGACGCTCACGCGCTCGCGCTGCGCATCAATGGCACCTCCGACGTCTTCCTGAATGCATGGTTTTCTGACCGCAAAGCGGCAAAATTCTTCAGCGAATATTTCTTCACCCACCTCTCCGATGGCCTCGCCCCAGGCGATGCTTACCGGCAGGCGTTGCTCAACCTCATACGCACGCGAGATACCAACCACCCCCACTCGTGGGGGCAGTTTTTCCACTACGGTATTGGCTAGGAGGTAGGGCAGGGGGGCTAGAATCTCGCCCGCAGTTCAATCGAAAGAGAGTACATCGTCACATACGTGCCCGGCGGAGCGCCGAGCTCTTGGCGGGTGATGTCGACCGTGGCAAAGAGAAGATAGTTGATGCCAAGGCTCCCTTGCCATCCCAAGCCCACCGTTTGTGCTTTGAGGTAGAACACCTCTGTTCCGCCGAAGCCAGCACTGGACTGCATCGCACGCTCGTCGGCGGCGAAGCCAAAGCCACCCCGAAGCAATAAGAAATCATCGCCATCACCGAAATACCGACGCAGGTTGAAGCTCAGCGATTTTGAAAAGCCTGCCTTGTCAGACGTGAGGTAGGGTCGGAGCGCCAGCCAGTAGCTTCCAAAGTACAGGCCCAGCGAGCCTGTGTAGATGGTGATGTGTCGAGAGGCACTAAAGTAAAGATGTCTGAATCCTGCGGACCCTTCGAAGTTCCAGGGGAGACTGCTGTACAATTCTGCCCCCGCTCGATGCTTCGGGAAAAGGTCGCTCGCTGAGAACCCGTAGTTCAGATATCCGTAGACTCCCTCCGCGATCGAGGGGTACCAATCGATCTCGGGCTGCAATCCATCGCTCTGGAAGCGGCGCGCGTAGTTCAGCCTCCCGAAGATCGATCCGTACTTTGTCCATCGGCTCACCTGAAAGTCGGCGTAGTGCATCGGATCGTACTTTGCAGAGAATCGATCGGTGGAGTATCGGACCGCCACTCCGTTTCGGTGCGCGGTCATGTTGAGCTCCCGAAGAAGGGAAGATACGCCTGCGCCGGAGGGATCGATCTGCTCCAGCCGGTCGAGGATCGTCAGCGCCTCGTCATCTCTCCCCAAGTTCTTCAGCGCGCGAGCTTTCTTGAGCAGAAGACTCTTTTCGTTCGGATATGACCGGAGTCCCCTGTCTGCAATCTCAATTGCTTCCACGTAGCGGTGATCCCACAGCTCCACGTCGGTCAACGCGTCAAGAGCGTCCTTGTACGTCGGCCTCTTCGCCAGCGCTCGGGAGAGCTCGGCCCGCGCGCTGTCGTACCGGCCGTCCCATGCATAGGTCCGGCCCATCAGGACGCGTGCGTCAATGTACGACGGATTCCTCGCAAGGATGATTGTGCAAAGCTTCCGTGCCTCTTGCCGCTCGCCGCTGAAAGCCTTCTGGCGGGCGGTGGCGAACATATCGTCCGCCGATTGCGCCAGCGTATCAACCTGGGCGAGGGTTACGCGACAGATCAGCACGGTGAGAGATGCTGCAAGGATCGACTTGCTCCTGGAGAGGAGGGCGGATTGGAGAAGAGAGGGGAATCTGTGAGAGTGGAAAGGGGTTGACCGATCGGTGTCGAAGTGTATCGGGAGCAAAGTTGATCGAATTTTCATGCGGTGCCTGCCTCCATAGTGACTCGCATGGTTCGGCGAGGAAGGCAACCCAACATGAGCAATTTACCGCCGAAAATCAACCTGAAACAAAAATCCCGGCGAGGTGCCCTTCAGTGTGATCGGGGGAATCCTCGTCGGGTCTTCTCAGTGGTCGAAGCAACTATCGGCTCTTGACCTTGATGGTCCCTAGTCCAGATGAGATTTTGATGGTGAGGGTCTTGTCGCTTCGGGGAAAATCCTCTGTCTCGTAAACGCTTTTCTTCGTTCGGACAAAGCTGTCGTCGAGGTCGATGCTGGAGAACCAGCTCTCGTCGTAGATGACGCGGGTAGCAATCGTGCGGGGAACGTACACGGTGACGGCGCCGAGGCCAAGCTCCACGGTTGCCTCTGCATTCCGTTGGAGCTCTCCGCCGAAATCGAGCTTGTAGGATCCGACGCCTCCGCTGAACTTGAGCCTACGGAAATTCAGATTGCAGAGGTTTTCGGCAGAGAACTTGCTTACGCCCGACTCGATGATGACATCTTCACACCGAGTTGAGTTGGCGTCATCGCATCGCAGATCAGCAGAGCTGGCGCCTGCTGATATCTTCAGACGTTTCACCTGAAGCCCTGAGAAATCGAAATCACCCTTGCCGGCCCCCAGCGAGATATTGAAGGCAATCGGGATGGCGTCCGTAAATCGTACGGTCAGGTGGCGGTCTTCATAGTCGCCGCGGCGAGATCGATGTTCCTCTTTGGAAATCGCCCAGCTGTCCCGCCCCATGAATTTGTTCGATTCGGTGAGCTCGATATCGAGATCGCCTCGCTCACGTACGATGTCATACGACATCTCAAGCCGTTGTTTCTCGTCTTCATCCCTCCAGTACTCCGCGACGACAATCTTGTCCCGGTCACCTTTTCCCACAACGAGGGTTCCAAACGAAGCGCTGAGCGAGACAGTCAGCTCCTTCTCTCTTGTGCGTGTAATCTCGCGTTTGGTTACCTCCTGGCCGAAGGCGGAGAAAAGCAGAGTGAGGGAGAGGAGGAGAACCCCCCCCGCAGGGGCTGTTCGACATATGGGATGTGCGCGCATACTCCTTGGTCGGATGCGTAGGTCTATGTAGAACTACGAAGAAAGGGTCGCAGAGTTGCACACAAGCCGTGTCAGTAGTGACGCAGCTTATCTCGAAGATACTTGTTCAACATTTCACGAGCGCGGAATATGTGCGCTTTTACCGTCCCCAGGGGGAGTTTGAGGATTGCAGCGATCTCCTGATACTCTTTCTCCTCTACGTGTCGTAAGTGTATGACCTGTCGATACTTTGCGGGGAGCGAACTGATAGCGTCTTCGAGCAGCTTCTTCCGTTGGCGGTCGATCAATTCCTGGTCGGGTTCATACGTCGAATCCGGGAGCTCGTAGATGAAATCGCTTTCCTTGGACTCAATGGGCTTGTCGATGGAAAACGTCTGGAGCTTTTTCCTCCGTATGTAGTCAATGCAATTGTTCGTCGCGATCTTGTAGAGCCATGTTGAAAACGCGAACTCGTCATTGAAGCTTGAGAGAGATGTGAAAGCCTTGATGAAGGCTTCTTGCGTGAGATCTTCGACCTCATCCTTGTTGCGAATCATCCGGTAGATGAGGTTGTAGATGGCCTCATGGTACTTGATCCGAAGTTTCTTGTACGCTTTTTGATCACCCGCGAGGGCTCGTTTGATCAGCGCAGCATCTTCGCCCCGCGATTCGTTGCGTCTCAGCTCGGACTTGTCGGCAGGCTCAGGTGAGGGAGGGGTTTTGCTCTTGATATGTTTCTTGTTCGGTCTTCGCATCCTCGAGTGGGTCGTCGGCGAGACATCGATGTGAGCAAAGGCGATGGTACGCGCATTCAACGGAATGACTCATCCCTACTTCAGCAAGTAGCTTACGGCAAAAAGTACAGAAAAATTGAGTGAGCTGCAACCACGTGTAGCAGCGTTGTTTGCTTCAGTGGGCGAATTTGTTTACTTTGACTGCGTGAACGAACGTGCCACTCTCTCTTCCGATGTTCATTACCTTTGAAGGTCTCGATTTCTCGGGCAAGTCGACGCAGATCAGCCTGCTGGCCGATCGATTGTCGCGCGAAGGCTTTCAGGTGAAAGTGGTCAGGGATCCGGGAGGCACCGACATCGGCGAGAAAGTCCGTTCAGTCCTTCTCGACAAGAAATCCCTGAGGATGGACGACGTGACGGAGCTTTTCCTCTTCTCCGCGAGCCGGTCGCAACTTGTTCACGAGCTGATTCTGCCCGCGCTGGAGCGAGGCGCGGTCGTTATCTGTGATCGGTTTTACGACTCGACCACGGCGTATCAGGGGTGGGGGCGGGGACTTCCGCTCGATGTGATCCGGACCGTGAATCACGTAGCGGCCGCGGGGCTGGTCCCGGATATCACGTTCTTCATGGACATACCGGTCCACGAAGTGGAGGCGCGCATGCGCAAGCAAGAAAACCAAGTGGACAGAATGGAATCGAGCGGAAAGGGGTTCTACGAGGTGGTTCGCAAGGGGTACCTGCAGCTTGCTGCCGAGGAGAAGCGCTTTGAGGTCGTGAACGGATTATCGCCGATCGAATCAGTTCACACAATCATCTGGGAGCGCTTTCGAAAGCAGGCTGAGGATGAATAAAAGGGACTACGATAGCGTCCAAGAATCATGAAGGAATCATTCGGATGTTCAAGAAGGAGAAAGGAGTTTCGGAAGGGATGAAGCGGTCGCGAAAGGTCTGGGTCCAATCGCTGGCGATGATGGTCGGCGGCGTCCTTGTCGGCGTATTGCTGATGGGATTTCTGGGCACGAACGATGAGCTCTTGCTGAAGGTTTATCGTGGAATCGATATCTTCGGCAAGGTGTACAAAGAAGTGACTCTCAATTACGTTGACGAAATCGACCCGGACCGCTTTGTTCACGCCGGTATCGATGGAATGCTGAAAACGTTGGATCCGTATACCGTCTTTCTCGACGAACGGGAGACCGACGAGCTCGATCTGGTCACGACCGGGAAGTACGCGGGAATAGGCGTTACGATCGGCTTGCGTGATGAGGCTATCACCGTCATCAATCTTCTGGAGGGATTCTCCGCCGCAAAACAGGGGATCGAAGTGGGAGACCGGATTCTGGAGGTGGACGGGAAGAGCGTGAAATCGAAATCCCTCGAAGATGTTCGGTTGATGGTTCGGGGTCCCGTGGGGACGACCGTTCACATACAGGTGGGGCGGGAAGGATCGCCCAAGCCTCTCGATTTTGCACTGATCAGGGAGGAAATTCCTGTCCGCAATGTCTCGTACGCAGGCTATGTCGACAGTGTCACAGGATATATCAGGCTGGAGCGATTCTCCCGCACGGCGGGAGACGACGTTCGAAACGCCATGAAGGACCTGAAAGAAAAGGGCACGCTCAAGAATATAGTGCTTGACCTTCGAGACAACCCCGGAGGCCTGCTCGACATGGCGGTTGATGTAGCGTCGAAGTTTCTTCCGGAAAGCACATTGGTCGTCTCCACTCGAGGTCGGCGCAGCGACTCCGAGCGCAAGTACTACTCTACCGAAATCCCTCTCATGCCATCCGTTCCTCTGGCACTGCTCGTCGATCGGGGAAGTGCGAGCGCCAGCGAGATCGTTGCGGGAGCGATTCAGGATGTCGATCGTGGGATCATCGTCGGCACGCGCACATTCGGAAAGGGTTTAGTGCAGACGATCATACGCCTCTCCGAGCACAGCTCGTTGAAGATCACATCGGGGCGATACTATACCCCGAGCGGCCGCAGCATCCAGGAAATTGATTACTTTCACCGTACCAAGGAGGGCGTTGTCACGGTCAAGCCTGACAGCCTGAGGCGGGAATTTTTCACGGTCCATGGTCGTCCTGTGTTTGAGGCGGGCGGCATCGTTCCGGACTCGACGGTGCCGGATGAAGCTGCCGGCGCGCTTCTTGATGAGTTGAGCCGAAAGGCGATGTTCTTTAAGTATGCAAACTATTTCGCGTCGCAGAGAAAGTCGATCCCGGATCACTTCAAGGTCACGGACGACATCTTGAAAGACTTCGAGGCCTTCCTGAAGGAGAAGAATTTTCAGTACGAAGAAGAAGCCGAAGGCAAGTTGAAGGAACTCAGCGATCTCGCTGATAAGGCTCGGTACGGTACGTCCTTCTCCGAGGGAATTGAAGAAGTTACGAAAGCCGTCCAGAGAGAAAAAGCTCGAGCCTTTGCGCGATACGACAAGGAGATCCGAACCGCACTGGAGCTGGAGATTATCGCCCGTATGAAGGGAGAGAAGGCGGCGATTGAAGCCTCGTTTCCTTCCGACCGACAACTTGAGGTCGCGGTCCGCCTGCTGGAGAACAGAAGCGCATACAGGCGGTTGCTCGGACCGACGAAGTAGCCGACAAGCCGTTTACGCCGAAGGAGGCTTCCGAGAAGCCGGCGGCAAGCAATGAAAAAGGCATCCTCACAGCGCTGTGACGGATGCCTTTTTCGTTTGCAGGTTCGGCACCTGATCCTGGAAATTCAGGCTGAAGCCAGCTTCTCCTCCACCAGCGTGCTGACCCGTTTCAGATCCCCCGGCCGATTGACATAATCAAGACTGTCGCTTTGAATGACGAGGAGCGGACCCCGTTGATATCTCCCGATCCAGCTCTCGTAGTGTTTGTTGAGTTGTTCAAGGTACTCGCGCTGGATGCTCTGTTCGAAAGACCTTCCCCGGCGGGAAATCTGCTGCAGGAGTGTGTCCACGGAAGCCCGGAGGTAGATCATCAGGTCGGGGACCTTCAAATACTGCGTCATGACTTCAAAGAGGGAGGCGTAGTTGTCGTAATCGCGCTGATCCATTTTTCCAATCTCGTAGAGGTTTCTCGCAAAGATCTCAGCGTCTTCGTAGATGGAGCGATCCTGGATCACCGACTCACCGGACTCAGCCATTCGTTTGTGGTGCTTGAATCGATTTGCGAGAAAGTAGATCTGCAGGTGGAACGACCAGCGTTTCATGTCCGCATAGAAGTCGGGGAGATAAGGATTATCGTCGACCGATTCGAAGTATGGTTTCCAGCCGAAGTGCTCCGCGAGAAGTCGAGTCAGAGACGATTTTCCCGCCCCGATGTTTCCGGCGACGGCGATGAAGAGAGACTTCGATTGAGATGCCATGGGTGGACTTGTGGAATTCAGAGTGAAAAGCGGGTTTGAGCAGCGCTCGAACTGAGCCCGAGGAGCGTGCGCTGCAGCGGCAAATGTATCTCAATAGCGATTGAAATGCAAGCGAACCGTCCGCGATCTAGATTGTGTCGTGGATTGCTTTCACAAGAGCTTCGAGCCCCTCCACGATCCTCGGCCCGGGCCGGCTGATGATGCTCGCATCAATGAGAACGACACGTTTGCTCCGAATAGCTGAAAGCTCCTTCCACTCCGGGTAAGCGTTCACGATGGCCTCTTGCGATTTGACCATGTCATTCGTGGCAATGATGACGTCGGGCCGGCGCCGGAAAATCTCTTCACGGCTGACCAACGGATAGGCCGTCGTGGAATCGCGGACGATATTCTCCCCATGGGCGGTTGTGATCATCTGGTCGAGAAACGTTCCGCGGCCGGCGGCGATGATCGGGTTCAGGGAAAGCAAGAGGAGCACCTTCCGGGGTGCTTCGGCCCTCGCCTGTCGGGCCAAGTCATCCCGTCGATGCCGGAGGCTGTCGACCAACGATTCTGCAGCGGATGCACGCCCGGTCAGGCGTCCGATGTCGAGGATGGACTTGAAGACACCGTCGATCGTCCGGGGATTGGAAACGAAGGTCGGAATACCCAGCGAGGTCAATGTCTGATAGTCCGTCTCCAGGTTGCCCGACGCGGACATGATGACCAGGTCGGGCCGGAGCTCGGCGATGCGTTCAATATTGGGATTCAGCATTCCGCCGACTTTCGGCTTGAGCTTTGCCGCCGCCGGAAAGTCGCAGTAGTCTGTGACGCTGGCGATCGATGAATCCAGGCCCAGCGCGTAGAGGGTCTCCGTCAAGCTTGGGGCGAGTGAGATAATCCGCTTCGGAGTGGTTTCGAGGTGAAGGACGTGGCCGAAGTCATCGGCGACTCCATCGCGTTGATCAGCGGGCTGATTGTTTCTGCGCTCGCACGAGCCGAACAGGAGGAGGACGAAAAGAAGTCCGACCGGGATTCTCATAGGTGATGACCGGAAACAAAAAGAGCGAATCGTGTCGATTCGCTCTTGGGTCAGTACAGGCATCGGTTCCTTATTTGTAGGAGGAGAGGGCTTCCTCGACAGTATCGTGATGTTCGAAGACCGATACCAGCTTCGTAACGATGAGCAGGCTCTGGATCTTGTCTGAGGCGCGTGCCAGTTTGAGGTTGCCGCCGGCGTTCCGCACCGTCGTGAGAGCTCCAATCAGCATCCCCAGCCCCGAGCTGTTCATGAACTTCACCTCACCCAGGTCGACCACGACTTTGTTCTTTCCCGCATCGATCAGTTTGTGAAGCTCTTCGTTCAAGGATGAAGCGTCGGGCCCCCCCATCACATTTCCCTTCAATTCGATGAGGATTACGCCCTTCACATCCTTTATCTTGAGTTTCATTGCATTGCTCCTCTTCGTTGCGGTTGTACGTAGTGGCGTTTGAATCGGCGGCGATTCCGCGGCTCATCCAACAGTGTCAACTTAATTGCCCTTCTTTTTTCGGTAGCTCCAGTCGAGCACAACAGCGCTGGCGATATAGATCGACGAATAGGTCCCCGTGGTGATGCCGATGGTGAGGGTGAAAGCAAATCCGCGTGTCACTTCCCCCCCGAAAAGCAGCAAGACGATCAGGACCATGAAAATGGTGCCAGAGGTAATGATCGTTCTGCTCAGCGTGTCATTCAGGCTCTTGTTCATGACATCGATGAGCGGCATGGTGCGATAGATCTTCTGATTCTCTCGCATGCGGTCGAAGATAACGACGGTGTCGTTGACGGAAAGGCCGACGAGCGTCAGGAACGCTGCTATCATGTCTTGGGAGATCTCGAGGTTGAGGAGGGGGGTAACTCCGTCAAGCAGCGAAATCAGTCCGAGCGTGAGCAGAACGTCGTGATATAATGAAAGGATAGCCCCGACGCCGTAGATGAATTTGTAGCGTATCGCCACGTAAGCGAGGATGGCGAAGAGCGACGCCACCACGGCATACATGGCGTCCTGTCTGAGCTCTTTGCCGATCTTCGGACCGATCTTGTCCTCTCGCAGGACCTCAAACGGAAGGTTCGGAAGGTTCTTCTGGATGGCCTCCTTGATGTTCGTGGCGACGGTCATTCCTTCTTCTTGCCGACTCGTCCGTATCAAGATGGTCTGCTCTGTGCCGAACGACTTGATCTCGCTGTCCCCAAACCCCTCTTTTCCCAACGCGGCCCGGAGCGCTCCGTAATCCGGCCTTTTATCGAACTGCAGCACGAGCTCGGTCCCGCCGCGAAAATCAATCCCATAATCGATGCCTTTGACCAAGAGAGAGGCCATCCCGGCGAGGATAATAACGGAGGAGACTATGTACATCTTCCCCCGCAGAACCATGAAGTTGATATTGGTCTTCTTGAAAAGCCGCATTGAGTAGGAGACTCCTTTTCGAATGTCTGGTGCGACGAAAAACTATCAGCAGGCGAAGAACATAGACGCCTCAGCCAAAGTTCGGACTTAGTCCCTTGTCCATCATAATGTTGAAGATCACCCGCGTGATGACGATCGCGCTGAACAAGCTTGCGACGATCCCGATCATCAGGGTCAGCGCGAAGCCTTGGACGGGACCGGAGCCGAACTGGTACAGGATGACGCCGGTCAGAAACGTTGTAACGTTGGAGTCGATGATGGCGGTGAATGCTCGTGCATATCCCGCGTCGATCGCCGCGCGCAGAGTTTTCCCGCCCGCCAGCTCCTCGCGGACGCGCTCGTTGATAAGCACATTTGCGTCGACGGCGACACCGATGGTCAGCACAATGCCGGCGATGCCCGGCAGGGTAAGTGTTGCCTGGAATCCGGACATCACGCCCAGGATAAAGAGCAGGTTGAAGAGCAGGGCGACGTCGGCCATCGCGCCGGCGCTGTGGTAGTAAACGACCATGAAGATGACCGTCAAGATGAACGCAAACGCCGTGGCGCTCAAGCCGGAGCGTATCGAATCCTCGCCGAGGGATGGTCCGACCGAGCGTTGTTCGATGATCGTTACGGGGGCGGGAAGCGAGCCGGCCCTCAAGACGATCTCGAGCAGGCGGGCCTCATTCGGGGACTCGAGCCCCGTGATGCGCGAGCGACCGCCGACGATCTTGTTGATCACCGTCGGTGCCGAGAACACCGCGTTATCGAGCGCAATAGCGACACGTTTTCCGACATTTGCGCCGGTAATGCGCGCCCACTCCCGCGATCCCTCCGAGTTCATCTCCATGTTCACGATCGGCCGGTTATCTTCCGGGTCCACGCTCGCGCGGGCATCGACGATCACCCCACCGGTGAGCTCGGGCTGTCCCTTGACAGCAAAGAGAGTATAGTACCGTTTGTTTCCTCGTGGCTGGGCTCGGGAGGACCAGAGGAACTGAAAGTCGGCCGGCAACAATTTCTTGACATCCGGCCGGTCGAGGAGGCGGGAGACGCGATCCCGATTGGCCTCCTCCACAAAGCCTTCTCCGGTGTTTTGCTGGTCGGGAATGACATACGAGAAGAAGGGGTGTTCGCGCATAAAGACGGCTTCTTTGGAAGTGTCCGCTGTCGCAGGCTCATTGCCTCCCAACAGCTCTTCCAGAGCGTCTTTCGGTTTCTGCTCTGCTGCTGTCTTTGCTTTTGCGGTCGCCGATGTATCGCCTTCAACTTTTCCGGAGAGGTAGTCGTCGATCGATTGCATGACCTTGTACGAAATGCTGGGGTCACGCAGGAGGAGGAACTCAAGTTTCGCTGTGCCCTGGAGCAGCCTCCGGACCTCCTCTTCATCCTTCACGCCCGGCAGCTCCACGATGATGCGCCGGGAACCCTGTTTCTGGATGTTGGGTTCCGACACGTGATATTGATCGACGCGATTGCGAACGATCTCAATGGCGCGATCAACCGCCTTTTCAGTCTCGGTGCTGAGTTCTTTCAGGATGGTGTCATCGTTGTCCCGTATGTTTCCGTAGTAGCGGCTCATGCGGATGCCGCGCGCTTGAAACTTCGCGGCAAACAGTGGGATAACAGACTCATCAGTTGTCTTCGCTTCGGTCCGGAGTTCGTTGATGATCGCGCGGAAGTTATCGTCTTTGTTCTTCGCGAGGTCATCGAGCAGCTGGATGACGTCCACTTCGAGCACGACGCGCATTCCACCCTGAAGGTCCAGACCAAGCTTGATACGCTTCAATTTTGCGCTCAGGATATCGTCCTGGTGCTGCTCGTAGTAGAGAAGGCTGTCCTGGCCCGCGAGGGACGACAATTTCTTGCGGAATTCGTAGTCCTGGTAGGTAGGGTACAAGAACACAAGGGAAAGCGCGACCGCAGCAAGGATCAGGATAATCTTCGAGAGTTGGTTACGCACAAATCGTTCTCCAGACTAAGTCAGAAGTCAAGGTGTGAGATGGTGCGGGTCTCAACCGCTGTAACATCCGTACGAGGTCAGTGTGGCAAGACACGAATCAAAATATAACCCACCGTGCCTGCAAAGTCAACAAGAAAATCGTTGCATCTCAGGCGATACACGGGTATATTAAAAATCCATGGGTCGATTCCCTGCACTCATCTCGAAGGAGATTTCGTTGTCATGCCGTTGATGACTCAGATTCGCAACAATCTCACCAAGGCGTTCGCGGTCTTCGCTGCCTTCTTCATCGTCTACATCGTGCTCGACTGGGGAATGGATATCTCCGGCCGCCGGCACCAGGCGACAAGCGACTATATTGGAAAAGTCAATGGAACGAAGATCTCCTACCGCGATTTTTCGGAATTGCTCCGACAGCAAACGGACGCGATCAGGAAGCGGACGGGGACCGAGCCCGACGAGGAAACTGATCGACAGGTCCGCGATCAAGTCTGGAACGCGCTCGTACAACAGATCCTCGTGGAGCAAGAGGTTGATCGACTGGGCATTTCGGTAACGGACGACGAGATACGAAGCATTCTTCTGGGGTCCCATCCTCCCGAGATGATTGCCAATCAGTTCAAGGACTCCCTCGGTGTTTTCAATCGGGCGGCCTACGATCGAGCCGTGGCGGACCCACAGAACCGGCAGGCCTGGATTCAAGTCGAAAACGAGCTCCGGCGACAGCGCCGGCTCGAGAAGCTGCAAAGCCTCCTCTTTGCTTCGACACGGGTGACACCGGAGGAACTTAAGCAGCGATTCATCGATCGGACGATCACGATGGAGGGGGAATACGTCCTTTTCGATCCGAACAGATTCGTTCCGGATTCGACCGTGCAGGTGACCGATGCCGACCTCCAGAAGTATTACAACGCGAACCAGGACGAATACAAGGTTCGGGCCGCACGCAAACTGAAATATGTCTTCTTCAGCCTGGCTCCCACGAGCGACGACTCCGCCTCGGTTCTGTCTGAGATGAACCGCGTTCTGGATCAGGCGAAATCAGGCATGGATTTCATCGATCTCGCCAAGACCTATTCTGACGAACCCGTCAACGACACGGCGTACGTGAAGCACGGAGAGCTCAGTCGGCAGTTAGAAGACGCGGTCTTTTCCGCCAAAAAAGGGCAAATCGTCGGTCCGATCAGCGATTATTCCGGCTACCATCTGGCGAAAATCCTTGATGAGAGGAGAGGGGGAGCGGAATTTGTTCGCGCAAGTCACATCCTTCTGAACACGAAGGCTGGCTCCGATACCATGGCGATCCTTCAAAAAGCGAGGGAGCTTCTGAGGAGGATACGCAACGGTGAGAGCTTTGAGTCGATCGCACGTGAGTACAGCGACGATTCGGGTTCGAAGACGGCTGGCGGCGATCTGGGCTGGACCGGGCGTGGCGGCTGGGTGAAGCCATTTGAGCAGGCAGCGTTCGGCGCCAAGGTCGGAGAAGTTGTCGGACCAATTCGCACGCAGTTCGGCTGGCATCTCATCAAAGTAACGGGGCGGGACAACCGAGAGTTGAAGCTCGCTGTGCTGACGATGAAGGTCAAGGCGAGCGCGCAGAGTGCGGATGCAACGTATCAGCGCGCCCAGGACTTTCTCTCTCTGGCGAAGGACGAAGGCTTTGAGAAGTCTGCAGAGCTCAGCTCATTTCAGGTTCGGGAGACACCGGAATTCGCTAAGGGCGGTTTCATACCGGGCATCGGTATCAGTGATGTCGTGATGAATTTCGCGTTCAGCAAGAAGCTGGGCGCACTCAGCGATCCAGTTTCCGTGCCGGGCGGGGTCGCGGTTTTCAAGATCACGGGGGTTCGTGAGGAGGGCGTCAGACCCTTCGAGGAGGTCAAGAACCGTGTCCAGAGTGAGGTCCTGCGGGAAAAGAAAATTCAGAAGCTTCGGGAACAGGTCGACGCGTTCTATAAGACGCTGAATCCCGACTCCGACCTCCTGGTGGCCGCCAAGGCTGTCCCTGATGCGGTGGCGCAACAAACCGGACCATTCAAGGCGATTGACAGCCCGCAGGGTGTTGGCCGGGACTACGCTTTCATCGGAACGGCAGTTGCGCTGAAGCCCGGAGAGATCTCCAAACCCTTCGAGGGAACGCGGGGCTCCTATATCCTGAAGCTCACTTCGAAATTGCCGTTCGATTCGACGCAATTCGCGAAGGCGCGCAGTTCGCTGGCCGATGAAATCCTTCAGGGGAAACGAAACCGCCTCTTCACTGATTGGCTGACGGCGTTGCGAGACAAGGCTGACATCGAAGATCTTCGTGACCGGTTCTATCGCTAATGGGCATGGAGTGCTGCCGGGAGATCTCGTGACTTGATTGCCCACTCCGCTCTCTGCGCGCGGGGTGCATAAATTGCCCGGTTGAGCCATTCGCCCAAGAGAGGGGAGCATGAAGCGGCTTCCAGTGTACCTGGTGACTCTCTCGTTCTTCTTTGTGGGACGGCTTTCCGCTCAGCACGACGGCTGGCATCTCTCCGTCGCGGCGTTGGGCGGTTACACGACAACCTCCAAAGTATTCTACAACCCCGACTCACCCTCCAGCGACATCCGCAGTCAATATACCTCGGTCGATAACATCTACGGCGGCGGACTTGAGCTTCGAGTGGGAAGAGCAGATCACAATTTCTTCCTTGCCCTCAAGCTTGAGTACCTGTCAAAAATCCAAGAGCAGATACAAGCGGTCGCATACGCCGGCCCGCCGATTCCTGCGCCTGTCAAGGATGGTTTTCGCCTGATTCCCGTTGAGTTGGGATTGAATATGTACATTCCGCTTGGGACTGAAAAGGCTCGTCTCTCCATGGGAGGAGGAATCGGGGCATATTACGGCAAGCGCATCCTGTCGGTTGCGGGTGTCGATGCTCCTGAAGTAAACCATCCGGTGGGCATCGGAATCCATGTGGAGAGCAGCTTTGACTACTTGCTTTTCAGGGGGGTCGCCGTGCGGGGGGAAATGAGGTTCCGCGATCCCGACATGACTGCAGAAAACCGGTTCCAGGAGCGGTCGGCGTTCTATAACGGGAAGACGATTTCCTTTCCCCAAAACGCTTTTACGACGAGGATCAATGTCAACGGTCTCATGTTCGGTTTGGGCATCGTTGTTGACCTCTTCTAATGCATGCAGAGATGGAAAACGATCGGTGAGCTCCGTATCATTTCAGAGATTTCCGCTGGGGGTCGAAGATTTCGATCAGTGGGTGCGCGGTCATGAGTAATCGAGATCGGCCGAGGAAGAGCCTGATTTTCCTTGCAGGCTTCATGGGGAGCGGCAAGAGCACGATCGGACCGATCCTTGCCAACACGCTCGGATTCGAATTTGTCGATGTCGACAAGTCTGTCGAAAAGAAAGCACAGAAGAGGGTCATCGATATTTTTGTGAGTAGCGGCGAACAGACCTTTCGCGTCATCGAACGAGCCGCCCTTGAAGAAGTTGCCCAGAAGGATCATTGTGTAGTATCCCTGGGGGGAGGGACCATCGCAAGTGAAGAGAATTTTCAGCTAATTCGTCAGAGTGGAATCATTGTTTACCTGCAGCTCCCCCCGGATGAGATCTTGCAACGGGTCCATCACAGGACCGACCGACCGTTGCTGACAGGTGAGTCCGGCGAGAAATTGCCGAAGGAAGCAATGGAGCGCCGAATTCAGGAGTTGCTCGCCCGGCGCGAGGAGTTCTATGCTCGTGCCGACGTCGTAATCCGGACAGACAAGAAAAGAGTCGGTACGACCGTTGACGAGATCGTCCGGAAGCTGAAAGGCCTTGTTGATACTTAAGGAGTCGGCGTGATCCAGCGAAAAATCGATGTAGCACTAGGGGACCGCAGCTACCCGATCTATGTCGGGACCGAAATGACGGAAACCTTCGCAACGACCTGCCAACAACATGGCGTCCCGAAGCGCGTGGTCGTCATTACGGACACCAATGTCGCGCCCCACTACCTCAAGCCTCTCGAAGGGAACCTTCGCGCGTCGGACTTCATCGTCTCATCCATCGTTCTATCGCCCGGCGAGCGACAAAAGAGCCTCTCGCGTGCAAACCTCATCTACACGGAAATGCTCAAAAGGGGTGTCGGGCGCAGGTGCGCTTTGGTTGCCCTCGGGGGTGGCGTGATCGGCGACCTCGTTGGCTTTGTGGCGGCCACGTATTATCGCGGCGTTGTGTTTCTTCAAGTCCCCACCACGCTGCTGTCACAGGTCGACAGCTCCGTCGGCGGTAAGGTCGCGGTGAACCATCCCCTCGGCAAGAACATGATCGGTGCATTCTATCAACCGAGATTTGTCTGGGTGGATATCGAATGTTTGAAGACGCTGCCTGCACGCGAGGTTGTCTGTGGACTCGGTGAGGTTGTGAAATATGGCGTGAGCCTCGATGCCGACCTGTTTGCCTACCTCGAATCGAACCTCGAGAGCGTTTTGAAACTGGAACGAGAAGCGGTTGCGTATGTCCAGGGCCGCTGCTGTGAGCTGAAGGCACACATCGTGTCAGAGGATGAGCGTGAAACGGGTCTGCGCATGGTGCTGAATTACGGACACACCGTGGGCCACGCGCTTGAAGCGGCCGGGAGCTTCAGAGTGTTGAAGCATGGGGAGGCAGTGCTGCTCGGGATGATCGCCGAAAGCTACATCGCACGCGAGATGTCGCTTCTGGCGCCGGAAGCGCACAAGCGGATCGTCGATCTTGTTCGACGGATTCCGTTGAAGGTGCGATGGTCGTCGATCGCGCCCGCCCGCGTGCTGCAGGCACTGAAACACGACACGAAATCGGTGGATGGCAAAAACCGATTCGTCCTTCCCTCGCGGCTTGGGGAAGTGCAGGTTGTCGATTCCGTCGAACCCGCAGTGATCCAGGGGTCGCTCAAGTACATCTCTCGCGAAAAGCAGTAGCAGGAGCGTTGCGGCGCGGGATTCCCTTCCTTCTGTCATTCTTCCCTCACGTACACGGTACTGGTCTGTTCCCCTCGACGTCCCTTCGCTGAAATTCATTGAGCGCGAGCCCTACCAAGGAGGATGAAGCCTGGAATGCGGAAGTCGCGATCCGGAATGGAGAGAGACTGAAACGAGGGCAGAGCGCAGAAGAGAGGGCTTGCAATGCGAGGCATTGAAGGAAGAGATCCGGGGGAGAAGCGGTTGAATCTTGAATGAATGACGGGGGCTCGCAGCACTCGCCTCAACACGGTGACGGCTTGCGACTCGATACGCGAATCTCTGAGTTGATCCTTCCTACCAGCTAATCTTGTTTGGATTCTTCTCCTCCCGCCAGAATGGACTCGTGTGCAGGTCGCAGAGCCCGATCGGATACTTTTCGTTGAAGATCTCCGTCGTTTTCTCCGGGCACCATGGGCGGGCCTTCTTCTTGGTTTCGACACAGATCGTATCGGTGACGATCCCGTCGGGCTGATGGAAGTAGTCGGGCTGCAGGCCGACCTGCGGGTCCTCGTAGGTATCCCGCATGAAAATGCCGAAAATGGGAGCGGCCGCGCGCCCACCCTGTCCGTCTGCACTTCCGAACTTAATGCGATTGTCGTCAAAACCCACCCAGATCCCGGCCGTGAGCTGCGGCGTGAAGCCGACGAACCATGCGTCGCCAAAGTCCTGCGTCGTGCCGGTCTTCCCTGCGGCCGGAAGCGAGAAGTAGGAGCGCACGATGCGACCGGTGCCTCCCTCCTCGTTAACGGCGCCTTCCATCAAGTTTGTCATGAGGTACGCGGTCTCCTTACTCAGAACCTCACGCTTCTCGGGCGTGTCGTCCTCGAGAACGTTTCCATCCTTGTCCTCGATTCGGAGGATCGAGATGGGGTCGACCAGCACCCCTTCGTTCGGGAAAACACCGTAGGCCGAGGTGAGCTCGAGGGGCGAGACCACTTCGGTCCCGAGGGCGATCGCTTCGTACGGTCGTATCGGCGAGGTGATCCCCATGCGGTGTGCGTACTCGACAACCTGCTTCGGAGGAACGATATCCTCAATAAGACGCACAGCGATCAGGTTGATGGATCGCTTCAGCCCTTCACGCAAGGTGTACTTTCCTCCGAACGTCCCGTCGAAGTTCTGCGGCGTCCAACGAGTTCCATCCGGCATTGGAATCGTGATGGGTTGGTTCAGCAGCTCGTAGCAGACCGGCGTGCCGTTGTCGATCGCAGCGGTATAGACGAAGGGTTTGAACGCCGAGCCGGGTTGCCGTCTGATCTGCGTGACGTGATTCAGGCCGTAGCGAAAGCTCCGGAAGTTTCTCCCGCCGACCATTGCTTTGATGTGCCCGTTGTGGGGGTCGATCGCGACCATACCGACTTCGATTGTCTGAGCAGCTTTCTTTGCTGAATCGATGAACGCCTGGTTCGTTCGAAGAGCGCTTACGATGCTGTCGCGTATGGCCGGCGTCTTCGCTTTCTTGTACACATCCAGATCTCGGATCATCTTGTCAACTGCATCGCGGAGAATGTCCGGATGCTTCTTCCAGTCCCAACTCTCATCGAACCGCTGCTGGAACTTCTCCAGGTGTTCTTCGACGGCCCGGTTGGCGTACCGCTGCATACGGCTGTCGAGCGTCGTGTAGATACGCAGGCCATCCCGGTAGATATTGAAGCCGTACGTCTCAGCTTTCTGTTCAAGCTGCTGCCGGACCCACTCCACGAAATGAGGTGCGATTCCCGTCCGGTAGTCAGGCTCGAGCACCCGTAGGGAGAGGCTATCGGCCCGGATCCGACCCGCCTCATCCCTGGTAATGCGCCCGTCCCGCACCATCTGGCCGATGACGATATCGCGTCGCCGCAGCGCACGATCGAGGTGGCTGAAAGGATCTAAGTAATTGGGGCCCTGCAGCATGCCGATCAGCATGGTGTATTCGGGAGGGGTCAGGTCGGCGGCTGACTTGTTAAAGTATCGCTGTGCGGCGGACTCGATGCCGTACGCGTCTCGTCCGAAGAAAGCCACGTTGAGGTACAGCTCAAGGATCTCCCTCTTCGTGAAATTCCTTTCGATCTGGACCGAGGAAATGAACTCACGAATCTTCCGGCTGATCTTGTCGAACAGGGTCTCCTTTCGTCCCTGCAATCGGTAGAGGTTTCGGGCGAGCTGCTGGGTAATGGTGCTTGCGCCGGCCTGGCGGAACGTCACGAGGTTGATGACCATCTGCCGGAAGAAGCGCGACATGTTGACGCCCCAGTGATGGTAGAAATCCTTGTCCTCGGTTGAAATCAGGGCATCGGTCAGCCCCTGCGGGAGCTTATCCAGCGAAATGCGCGTCCGGTTCTTCTCTGCAAATTGATCGATAACGGCGCCATCTTCCGCATAGACCTTCGTTGCCAGCTCCGGCGTGGGATTTTCAAGCTCTTCCAGGGAGGGCAGCCCTTTCGCCACATACCACCCGTACCAGATCATGAGCGCGAGAACGACGACCCCGATCCCCCCCAGTTGTTTCCAATTGCGTCGGAGAAATCCCCGTCCGCGGAGAAACGACCGGCGATAGGAAGGATCGTGAAAGTATCGATCCATATCTTCCGGAGTATGTGAGCGTTTTCCCATAGTCAATCGAGATTCCCGAAAGCCGACAGGATTCGGGGGTCCAACTTATCGACGAGGTTTTCGAACTCCCTTCCGCTTCGCAACCCCGTCATCGTGCCACTTTTCCAACCTTAAGCGCTTCCCGTCGAACACGGCGAAGGTGTTTTCGCCCATCCATTCTCCAAGATTGACGTAGACGCCCGAGCCAATGTTCCGAAGGCACGGGATATGATTGTGCCCCATAATGACGACATCAAATCCTTCCTCAATCTTCTTCTGGGCGAAGTCCGCCATGTCACCTTCTTCGAACGATCGTTGCGAGGTGTGGTGGCGGCTCTTGCGGGAAGTCCACCGCGCAATCGACGCTGCAAGGTCAGGGTGAAGGAGCGAGAAGAGGAAGATGTTGAATCGATTCCGCAGAATCCGTTTGAGGATTCTGTATCCCGTGTCTCCCGTGAGCAAGCCGTCGCCGTGATGAATGTAGAACCGCCGACCGTGGATTTCGCGCACGATGGGGTCGAGGGAGATCTCCATCCCGATCTCGTCGCGAAAATACGATCGCAGCCAGAAGTCATGATTTCCTGCCACGTAGGTGATAGCCACGCCGGCGTCCGCCAGGTCCGCGAGGGCCGCGAAGAGGCGAACGTATCCTTTCGGAACGACCGTCTTGTATTCGAACCAATAGTCAAAAAGGTCTCCCACGATGAAAAGCTGTTCAGCATCACGCGAGACGTACTCCAGAAATCGGACGATCGAAGTCTCCTTCTCACGATCCTCCGCTCGTGTTCCAATCCCCAAGTGGGCGTCCGAAAAGAAATAGGTTTTTCGCATATCGTGGTTGAAAGGATCCTGAGAGAACGTCCTCGTTGAGGAGATGCGTGGAGGGAACCGGTCGATGTCCGAGAATCTCGGAGGATGCTTTCAGCACTATCCAACGTCACGTCATGAGATAGCGAAAAAAGGGACGAAAATCAAGGTAAGTGCGAAGTCCCAGGCACGTCGAACGTGCGCGGGACTTCCGGAGGAAGTTGCGGGAGGTCTGAGCGGATTTGGCTTAGGACCGTGGGAGCAGTACCGTGAAGGTGCTCCCCTTGCGCGGCTCGCTCTTAACGTCGATGGTTCCCCGGTGCGCTTCGGCGATCCACCTCGCGATCGAAAGCCCGAGGCCGCTGCCGCTGATGTCGCCCGAGTTCTCCTGCTTCACGCGGTAGAAACGGTCGAAGATCTTCGATTGGTCCCTGCGCGGGATCCCGATCCCTGTATCCTGTACGCTCACGCTCGCTCCTCCGTTTGCATGTTCAACGGAGATCGTGACTCTCCCGCGCGGTGGCGTATACTTGACTGCGTTCTCGACGAGGTTGAGAAACAATTGTCGGAGACGCGCTGCATCTCCTCGTATTCTCACGGGCTCAACCTTTCCAAGATCCACCTTGATCTTCTTGTGTGAACCAAGCACCTGAGCATCCTCGGAGATTTCCTTGATCATCGTGGCCAGATCGACCTCATCGAACTGAAAAACAAATCGGCCGGATTCCGATTTGATCAAGGTCATCAGGCTCTCGACAATAGAGGAAAGTCTCACGAGTTCGTCGTGGACGCTGGTGAGGAGCTCCCTTGTTTCTCCGGGCAGCCTCTTCCTGCGAAGTGCGACCTCGATTTCGCCTCGCATGACGGTCAGGGGTGTGCGAAGCTCATGGGAAGCTTCAGCGGAAAATCGCCGGATCTGAGCGAAGGATTCCTGCAACCGGCCGATCATGTCGTTGAACGTTGCAGTGAGTCGGCCGAGCTCGTCGTCCACCTGGTGAGCAGGCAACCGCTGGTTGAGGTTCTGGGCGGTGATCTTGCGGGCGGTTTTGGTGATGGCATCGACGGGTTTCAAGGACGAATACGCCAGGAACCAGCCGCCGATCACAGAAATGAGGAGCGCAAGCGGGGTCAGGAGGCGCAAGTCGGAGAAGATGCCGTCGAGCACGTCGTTCAACTCATCGAGCGGATACGCGACGAAGATCTTCACGTAGTCATTCTGTGTCACGGCCAGCCGGAGCTCGCGCCCCCCCTCATTTTGGATCGTCACGACCTTGGTCGAACCGTACGGTATGTCAGTGTACGGGAGGGATCCTTTCCCCAGGCTCGGAGAACGGTACAGCAGATCGCCGTTGCGGTCAAGGATTTGAATATACTGTCGGCGGGGGCTCAGAAGTGTGTGCCGGTAGATCTGGTTCCAGATGGCATCGATGGCAACTTCTTCGGAGTCCGCTTGGTCGGTTTGCGTCTCGGGCGGGGTGCTCCTCTTGAGCTGCTGCAGCTCGAGGAGGGCCGATCGCTTCAGCCGGATCTTCTTGGCTTTCGGCCCGATGAATTCATTAACCCATTGGACCTCATTTCGAAGGGAGCGATCGAGGTTGTCGGAGAGCGTCGACCGAGTGAAGAGATATGCCGTCGCTCCGAAGCCCACCAGCGTCGCCGCCAGGATCAGGGTGTACCAGAGCGTCAGTTTCGTGCGAACGGAGTGGAACAGCCTCATTTCGAACTCTTCTCAAACTCCCTCTCGGAAATGTAGTAGCCCTTGCCCCGCACGGTATGCAGCAGTCTCTTCTCGATCGACTGATCGATCTTCTTGCGAAGGTGGTTGATATAGACGTCGATGATGTTGGTTCCGGGGTCGAAGTCAAATCCCCAAATCTCCTTCGCCAGTTGTTGGCGGGTAAGGAGCTTCTGGGGATTGCGCATCAGGAATTCCAGCAGAGCGTATTCGCGTGCGGTCAGCTCGACCGATCTTCCCGTCCGGGTTGCCTTGCGCGTCAGAGTGTTCAACTGGAGGTCGCCCACCTTCAAGACGGTCTGGCTTCGGCGATCGCGACGCAGCAGTGATCGAACACGAGCGAGGAGTTCATTGAACGCGAACGGTTTGGTCAGGTAATCGTCCGCTCCATGGTCGAGGCCTTGCACGATGTCTTCGGTTGCGCTGCGAGCGGTGAGCATGAGCACGGGCGTCCTGATGCCCTCTCTCCGCAGAGACTGCAGCACCTCAAATCCGTTCTTTTTCGGGAGGAGGATATCGAGGAGGATCAGATCGAAATCGCCGGTGCGGGCCTTCCTCTCACCGGATGTGCCATCCGCCGCGATTTCTACTTGATAGCCCTCTGTCTTGAGACCTTCTTGAATGAAGCGAGCGACCTTCGCTTCATCTTCGACGAGAAGTATGCGCATGGGTGACTACATCATCGACTGCAGCTTCGATGGGTGAACCGAAACAATGTGATTGAGAGGGACTGGGGAACCGGCTCCAAGGTAGCTGATATTCAGGATAGTTTCAAATTGTCGACGAGGCGGTATGCGCGTGAGCGCTCTCACGCTGAGCATCCGGTGGGGTTCGGCGTTTGAAACTCCGTCCTTTTTTCAGTATATTTTTTGGCGTCCAGATACAGGCATGTTCCTGATTTTCCTGATAAGACTGCGCATAGGATCAACTCCGTCGCCCGTTCTATGACTTCCCCGCCCACGGCCGCAGATATTCTCGATGCGCGAACGGTCATTCAGCGGTTTCTCCGCCGTACCCCGCTCTATCAGTATGCCGGTTTGTCGGATCTGCTCGGCTTTCAGGTATACATCAAGCACGAGAACCATCAGCCGATCGGGGCTTTCAAGGTGCGGGGAGGGTTGAACCTTCTCTCGAGACTCAGCGACGGCGAGCGGAGCCGCGGTGTCCTGACGGCCTCGACGGGTAACCATGGTCTCTCGATCGCTTATGCTGCGCGGGCGTTCGGCGTGCGGGCGATCATCGTTGTGCCGAACGGGAACAATCCCGACAAGGTGAGGGCGATTCGACAGCTGGGAGCTGAAGTAATCTTTGAGGGGAAGGACTTCGATGAGGCGCGGGAGTACGTTGAGAGGCTGAGCCAGGAGAAGGGGTACCGGTACGTCCATTCTGCCAACGAGCCTTACCTGATTGCCGGTGTCGGCACGATCGGTTTGGAGATCGTGGAGGATCTGCCGGACGTCGACGTCATCGTTGTTCCGGTCGGTGGGGGGAGCGGCGCTTCGGGGATTTCGATCGCGGCGAAGTCGATGAACGCCGGGATCGAGATCATCGGCGTTCAATCGGAAGAAGCGCCGGCTGCTTACATGTCATGGCAGGAGGGGAAGCCTGTTTCGTGCAAAAGGATGCAGACCTTCGCGGAGGGATTGGCGACCCGGGTGGGGTTCTCGATGACGGTGAGCATCATGAAGCGCAATCTCTCGGACTTCATTCTCGTCTCCGATCGGGAAATCCGATCGGCGATGAAGCTGTTACTGGAGCACACCCATAATCTTGCCGAAGGGGCAGGGGCGGCTTCGCTTGCAGGCGCGATCAAGATCAGGGAGAAGCTTGCAGGGAAACGCGTTGCCCTGATCCTTTCGGGCTGCAATGTAACGACGGGGACGGTGCGGCAGGTCTTGTCGGAAGCTTAGGCGAAACTACGAACCGGCGAGATTGCGATCAAAGGCGAAACGAGTTCTCCCCGTGAATTCCAACAGAAAAACTTGAATCTATGAACAAGATGCTGGTCTTGCTCGGCTCGCTCATCCTGTTCCAGGGTTGCGTGACGACCCTCGCCATTCGCATGATGGGTGGTATCATGGACTATGGCTTCGAAGTCTTCAATGAAGAAGGAGACCTGGAGCTTGCGCACCAGGCCCTCGGCTCGAATCTCAAATTGTTGGAGGCGCTGATCAAGGGGGATCCGGAGAACAAGAAGCTCCTCCTTCTGGCTTCGCAGGGGTACAGCGCCTACGCGCTCGCATTTGCAGAAGACGACAGCGTGGAGCGGGCGCGCGACTTCTACCTTCGCGGCCGTGACTTCGGCATGAGGATCCTGGCCCAGAAAAGCGCCATGAGAGAGACCGTGGGAAAAGACCTGGAAACTTTTCGCGCGGCTCTGCAGACGTTGTCGAAGGAGGACGTGCCGGCTGTGTTCTGGACGGCGTTCGGGTGGGGGAGCTACATCAACATCACGAGGACGGACGTCGAGGCGTTCGCTGATTTGCCGAAGGTGACCGCGATGATGGAATTCGTCCTCCAGCATGATCCGACCTTTTACTACGGAGGCGCGTACCTCTTCTTCGGAAGCATTGAGGGGAGCGTACCGAAGGCGCTGGGGGGCAAGCCGGAGAAATCGAAAGCGGATTTTGAACGGGCGCTCGCCATCAGCGGCGGGAAGTTCCTTCTGACCTCCGTCTATTACGCGAGGGTCTACGCGGTCCAGCAGCAAGACCAACAACTGTTCGAATCGCTCCTGAAGAAGGTCGAGAACGCGTCGCTCGACGACCTGCCGGAAGCGCGATTTGCGAACGCGGTTGCCAAGAAGAAGGCGAGACTCCTCCTCGCGCGCTTCAACGATCTGTTCTAAACTCATTTCGGAAGAATAACCGAGGAACCTCAGTGAAGAAAGCTCTCTCCGTTTTCAGTCTTTCGTTCATCCTTGTCCAGTTAGGGTTTGGGCAGGAATACACGGTCAAATTCAGCACGCTGGCTCCCGAGGGAAGCTCGTGGATGGTGGTGATGAGGGATTACGACGCTGTCGTTCGTAAAGAGAGCGGCGGTCGTATCGGGTTCAAAATGTACCCGGGGGGCATTCAGGGGGGAGACGAGAAGTCGATGCTGCGGAAGATCCGGATCGGACAGCTGCAGAGCGGCGGCTTCACCGGGGTCGGACTCGGGGAAATTGCTCCGAAGGTCCGCATTCTGGATTCGCCCTTCCTCGTGAAGAACCATGCGGAGATGGATTTCTTGTACGACAAGTTTGGAAAGGAGTTTGAGGAGGCGTTTGCGGAAGGAGGATTTGTCTTTCTGGGTTGGGCGGAAGTGGGAGACGTGAACGTTTTCACCAACATTCCCATTCAATCGCCGGATGATCTCAAGGGGATCAAGATGTGGACGTGGGAGGGCGACCCGGTGGCACAGGCGGCGTTCCAGGCGCTGCATGTTCATCCGATTCCACTTTCGATCGACAACGTGCTGACGTCCCTTCAAACGGGGATGATCGATGCGTTCTACTGTTCACCGTATGCCGCGACGGTGCTGCAATGGTACACGCGCGCCAAGTACATGGTCGACTACCCCTTGGCGATTTCCGTCGGAGCGGTCCTCATCTCGAAGAAGTATTTCGATTCGCTCCCGCAGGACCTTCAGGAGATCCTGGTTCGCAACGGTCGCACGTATACGGCCAAGTTAACCCGGACCAACCGTGAGGACAACAGGAAGGCCGTTGAGGCGATGCAGGAGCGGGGGATTATCGTGACCCACGCGGACCCGAAGGACATCGCGTGGTACAGCAAGATCGGAGCTGAAGCGCGGCAGATGCTCGTGGGCAGGTTGTACAGCGAGGATCTGGTGAAGCGTGTGGACGCGGCGCTCGCAGAATTCCGTCAGCACGAGAAGGGATCTCGATGAAGCTTCTCAACCGCTTCGATGTCCTGCTCAACAAGCTTGAAGGCTGGCTGCTCATCCTGTTCCTTTCGGTGATGATCCTCCTCGCGTTTGCGCAGGTCGTCATGCGAGACGTCTTTTCCGCAGGGATCCTTTGGGGCGACATCCTTCTCAGGCACATGGTCTTGTGGATCGGGTTCCTCGGCGCGGCGCTCGCGGCGAGCAGCGGGCGTCACATCACGATCGACGCGCTGGCACGTTTTCTCCCCGCCAGACCCCGCCTGGCGGTGAGCGTTCTCACTCACCTCTTCGCCGCAGCCATCTGCTTCCTGCTCCTCCGAGGCTCCATCACGTTCATTCAGAATGAGATTGCGATGCATACGACGGTCTACAATAACATCCCGTCGTGGTACGGGGAGATCATCATACCCGTCGGCTTCGGACTCCTTGTCGTGCATTTCGTGATACGAGCGATGGTGAGCCTCCAGTCGTTCTTGAGGGGGGAGACGGCGGCATGAACGTCTGGCTGGCTGTGTTTGTCATTGTCCTCCTCGCCTTGCTGGGTGCGCCGCTGTTCACGATCATCGGCGCGTGCGCGCTGTACGGGTTCAGCTCGACGAACACCGATATCTCCGCCGTCATCATCGAGCTGTACAGGATCGCGGATTCGCCCCCGCTGATCGCAATTCCTCTTTTCGCATTTGCTGGCTACCTCCTGGCGGAAAGCAATTCGCCGAAACGCCTCGTCGGCCTCGCACAAGCCCTTTTCGGCTGGATGCCAGGAGGCCTTGCGATCGTCGTCCTGATGACGTGCGCGTTCTTCACGGCCTTCACGGGAGCTTCCGGCGTGACAATCGTCGCTTTGGGCGGCCTCCTCTATCCGATCCTGCTCAAGGAACGCTATCCGGAGCGCTTCTCGCTCGGTCTGGTGACATCCTCCGGAAGCATCGGACTTCTTTTTCCGCCCAGCCTGCCCATCATCCTTTATGGTCTTGTCGCGGCCGTCAGTATTGACAAGCTCTTCGTGGCAGGGATCTTGCCGGGTTTCATTCTCGTCGGTGTACTTTCGGCATACAGCGTGCGCACGGGGCTCACGGCGCATGTTCCGAGGGTCCCGTTCTCCTGGAAAAACGTGGCTTCAGCCGCGCGGTCGGCCGCCTGGGAGATACCGTTGCCCTTCCTTATCATCGGCGGGATCTATGGCGGCGCGTTCACAGCAACAGAGGCGGCGGCCGTGACGGCGTTCTACGTGCTGGTGGTCGAGGTCTTCATTTACCGGGATCTCAAGCTGACGAAGGATGTGCCGAAGGTGATGATCGACAGCATGCTGCTCGTGGGTGCGATCCTGGCCATCCTGGGCACGGCGTTCGGGCTGACGAACTACCTGATTGACCAGCAGATCCCACAACGGCTGTTCCAGTTTGTGAGCCAGCAGATCAGCAGTCAGGTGACGTTCCTTCTCATCCTGAACGGCTTTCTCATCATCGTCGGGATGATGATGGACGTTTTCTCCGCCATCATTGTCGTTGTTCCCCTCATCCTCCCGATCGCACGGGAATTCAAGGTCGATCCGGTGCATCTCGGCATCATCTTCCTGGCGAACCTCGAAATCGGTTACCTGACGCCGCCGGTCGGATTGAACTTGTTTCTTTCAAGTCTGAGGTTCCAGAAGCCCGTTCTCCACGTCGCGCGATCGGTGTTAATCTTTATGTTCCTGGAGTTAATAGCCCTTTTCATCATAACGTACGTTCCGGACATCAGCCTCTTCCTTGTGAGGCTCTTTGGAACCCAGTAAGGGGGTGCTGCGTTCTTGACCGTATCACTGAGATCATCCCCTAACCTCAAAAGGAGAAGAGAACCATGATTTCCAAAAAGGTCCAAGATGCACTCAATCAGCAGATCAAGAACGAGTTATACTCTTCGTACCTGTATCTCGCAATGTCGGCACACTTTGAATCCGCGAGCCTGCCGGGGTTTGCGCACTGGATGAGGGTGCAGAGCGGAGAGGAGTACAAGCACGCAATGAAGTTCTTCGGTTTCGTTGTGGAGCGCGCCGGTCGCGTCGTGCTCGAGGCGATCGAGAAACCGCCCGCGGAGTACAAGGCTCCGCTCGACGTGATGAAGAAGGTTCTGGAACATGAGAAGAAAGTGACAGGCATGATTCATTCGCTCTACGAGCTTGCGGTGAAGGAGAAGGACTACCCGGCCCAGGTAATGCTGCAGTGGTTTGTCACCGAACAGGTGGAAGAGGAAAAGAGCGCGTCGGATATCATCGACCTTTTGAAAAACGTCGGCGATTCTACCGCGGGCCTCGTCATGGTGGACCAGCAGCTTGCAGGGAGGAAGTAAGGAGCGGTTGCGAGTGGGTGGGACGTGAGGCGGTAAGGAGTAGGCAGTAAGAAGTAAGCAGTAGGCAGTAATGAGTAGGCAGTTGGCGCGGTTGGGTGGGACGAAAAAGCCCGATCTCGAAGGAGGTCGGGCTTTCTTATGTACCGGTTTTCAGTCGTTGTCAGTTCTGCAGCAGCTTCAAGATCTCCTGCGCAACGAGCTTGTTCCCTTCGTCGTTGAGGTGAACGCCATCGGTTGTCAAAATACCTTTCTCTTTATTCTCCGTGTTGTGGGCCTTGAGATAGGTGATGAACGCCTTGCGCAGATCACAGAGGCGGATCCCCAGATCCAGCACTATCTTGCGGCTGATGGCCGCGTACTCTTCGAGCATCGCGTCTTGCGGATTTTTTCCGTCATACCTCTCTCCGATGACGCTCGGGGTGCAGAGAATCACCCTGGCATCCGTATATTGAATTCTTGCAATGACCTCCCGTAGATCGCTTTCGTACTGATCCTTGGGTGTCCCTTGGTGGCCCTCCAGTGCCCAATGCCACACATCGTTGATGCCGATGTAGATAACGACGATGGCGGGCTTCACATCGATGACGTCCTGAGCCACGCGGCGCAGCAGGTCCGGGGCCCTGTTGCCGCTGACGCCTGCATTGATAATCTCGATCTTCCTCTCGGGGTGCCGGGCGTACAGCTCGCTCTTGATGAGGGTGACGAAACCGTTCGGCTGCGCGCCCTGCTCAGTGATCGAATCACCGAAGAAGATGATCCGGTCTCCATTTCGGAGCGGTATTCGAGGAATACAGCCAACGAGCAGGAGGAGGGCCGAGAACATGAGAGAGGCTTTGAGAATAGTCATGGGTTCTTCTTCACTGGCGGCGTTAAGTCAGATGATGAACGGGAGACCGTTGTCTCTCATTCAGAGTATGCACTTTTCTCGTGAATCTCAAACTATCGTCCGCAAGAAGTCCCGACTAGCGTGACAGTCCCGACAGCGGGAAGCCAACCCTACTCTCGGCTTCCGAGATGCACTGGGTCGCCAACCGCGAGGACGCCTGATCCTCTGTGGACAACATTCTGTCCGAAGAGGACTTTGCCCTCACGTAATCGGAAGGTCTCCAACGTACGAATCGGCTCTTTGCCGCGTATGCCGGTGGACTGATCGACCGTCGGCACCGTGCATCGAGAACAGGGCTTCGCGATCGTGAACGTGACCGGACCGATCTGAAACTCCTTCCATTCATCCTCCTCAAACGGCTTGCATCCTCTCACGACCAGGCTGGGCCGGAAACGGTTCATCGGAACCGGTTGTTCAAGCCGTGCATTCAGATCGCTCAACGACGACTCGGAGATAAGCAAGAAGGGGAATCCGTCCGCGAAGCTCACCGGAGCCGTTGCCTTGGTGTACTTTGGATTTACTGAGCGAACAGAATAGTCGGGCATGTGCACAAGCTTGCACGGGATGCCGAGGAACCGGCTCAGCCATCGGCTGGCGTGGCTTCCGACTGATTCTGCTTCCACGACGTCATCCCACACCCGCACCTGAAGCAGTTCCGGGTTTTTCAGTTCGAACGGGACCATCAATTCCTCCATCCCAGGTGCGGCGACGGCGAAGTGATCAGACCGCACATGGACCTCCATCAGGGCCGTCCGGGGATGCGTGCGCTGCGTGAGAAACCTGTTGCCGTCGTCAACCACCATCCAGCGGCGGTCGTGCTCGAGGCCGCGCTCCACGACCCGGGCTGATGTCAGCGGGACCCCCTTCGCGGATTTAATGGGATAGATGTTCAATTCGCTGAGGAGGATGGGATCCAACGTGACTCAGCTCCGCTTCAGGAGTTCAGCGATCGATGTGTAGCCTTTCTGGACGGCCAGGTCGTAGGCGGTCTTGCCGCCCGCTTCTTTCGCGGTGGCGTCGACGGATCTGGCAATCAGCGTTCTGACGATCTGCTCCAGACCGTTTGCCGCGGCATAGTGAAGAGGCGTATACCCTTTCGATTGCCTGGCGTTGAGGTCCGCCCCGCCGTCGATAAGAAGCTGCGCCACCGTGGCGTTGTGCGGGTTGGCCAGGGCTGAGTGAAGCGGCGTCACACGCTGATCGTTCTTCGAGGGCGCGTTGATGTCCGCCCCTCTATTCAGCAGCAGGTGAACGATGTTGATCCGCCCGAAGAAGACCGCGAGGTGGAGGGGTGTCCAGCCGTCGGCCGAGTAGGAACTCAAGATGTTGGGATCCTTGTGGAGAAGCTGTTCCACCCTCTCTTGCGTTCCGGTCGCTGACGCCTCGAAAATATCCAGCCGCGCGCCGCGGTCGATCAGCAGCTTTGCGATCTCGTTCCTCCCATGATAGGTTGCCAGAAGGACAGCAGAGAGTCCCGCTTCGTTCTTTGCGTTGACAAGCTGTGCGTCGGCCGACAGAAGGTCTCGTACTCGGTCGGAATGCCCCGACTCGATCGCAGAAAAGAAATCTTCTTGAGTGCCCATACCTGCCTCCGGAGATGGATGAGCGCCGCTCGTTGAGGTCCTACGGAGAGCCTTCTCGTCCAAACGTAAGTTGAATGTTGACGATCTCCGGTGTATTGCCGAGCCGAACAGGGGGGCCCCACGTTCCAACACCACTCGAGACATAAATATGCGTTGAAGCTCGTTTCAGATACCCCCAACTGAGCTCGTAGACGGCCCTCGTGATGAGCTGGAACGGCCAGATCTGTCCATGGTGGGTATGACCCGAAAGCTGGAGATCGATGCCCTGCCGGACTGCCTCGTCGAGGCCAAAGGGCTGGTGGTCCATGAGGATGACCGGGAAGCGTTTGTCCACCTGCATCATCAGGTCCTCCAGCGGTTTGCGCCTCTTGCCGGCGAATTGCGAAATGCTTCGATCTTCTCTTCCGATGACGAAGAGACTGCTATTGACCCTGACGGAGGTGTCGCGCAGAACGGTGATGCCATGCTCCTCGAGGTATCCGCATGCCTCCTCCACTCCCCCAATATACTCGTGGTTGCCCGTGATTGCAAGAACGCCGTACTTGGCTTTGAGCTTTCTCAGCGTCTCGCCGAGGTTCTGCTTGATGACAGGCCCCAGGTCCTCATCGACGATGTCGCCGGGAAGAAGAATGAGGTCGGGCTCCAACGTATTGATGGTCTCGACGATCGCGTCCAAGCGGCTTCGGCCGATGATGGTTCCGAGGTGAATATCAGAGGCGACAGCAAGATTCAACTTCCGGAGGGAATCGACGTTCTTGTTGATGTGGATTCTCAGCGTTCGAAGCCGCGGGCTTCGAGCATTGAAGTATCCGACGGCGATGGCCCCCGTGACGAGCAGGACGGCCCCAAGCGCCGTCATCTCCTTGGCCCGCGCGTAGTTGCGTGTGATGAAGGAGGGGAAGAAGGGAACGATGTAGTTGAGCAATCGCAGCAGGTCGATGAAAAGCGCAATGAGCATGAAGTATGCGAACGCGGCAAGCCAGAAGCTCCCGACCCAAACGACGATGTCGCTGAGCGTGGAGATGGCAATCCGCTCAAGAAACCTCCCGGCGATGAAGGAGAGGGCAAGAGCCCAGAAGATGACTGCGTATGGAATTCGAAGCGTCGAGTCGGGCGGTATGGCTTGCCATCCACGGAGAAAGACGTAGAAATTGATAAGCCCGTAGAGGGTAAAGAAGATGGTGAAGAAGAGAACGAAATTCATCTTGTTCATAGGCTCTTTCCCTCCCCGACTCGGTGAAGGGTCTGCTGATGTGGCCGATTCGGCTATAATTTCATCAACCGCTTCAAGAGCTGAATCTGGCCTGCGTGGTACAGGTCGTGGGACGCGATGCCCGAGATGATCTTGGCATTGCTCACCTTGCTTCCGGAAGGCACCCGCTGCAGGTCGCTTCTCTTCAAGCCGGCGACGGCGTCGCGCATGGTGCGGTGGCAGACATCGAGCAATCGGACATCCTCACGCCATGCCTTTTCCGTGAGGCCGGTTCGCCGGACAAACCAGTTGCTCCCCTTGTGCTGGAACGATCCTCTCTTTTCCCCCCGGATCCTCCGGCGAACGATGTACTTCCAGTACGCGCAGTGGAGCACGATCTCCCAGATGCTATGCCGGGCTGGGTTCGGCCTCCAGGCTGCCTGCTTTGCGGTGAGCCCGCGGATCGACCCCTTAAGGTTCGGGCCATGCCACGCCTTTTTCTCGTACGATTCGTCGATGAGTTGCAGAAGTGAAGTGATTTCGGAAGAGAGCTTCTTCATAGGTTACCTCGCGATCCTGCATTTCTTTTGTGACATTCCTATGGCTGCCGGGGCTTTCAGGGGGCACCACTGGAGAAAGAGTCTCCCTTCCGAGGCCGGACGATCAGCCTCTCCTCGAAGTTCTTGAAGCGCCTGGAGAGTGTTCCTACTGCTGTGGCGTCAGAGGAGGGAAATCAGGCTTGTCCCTCTTTCTGCTCGACAGGTTTGGGTTGGTGAACGTGGTGCTGCTTCTTTTTTCTCGGACGGGATTTTCCGTAGGTTCCGCGCCAGATCTTGCTGCGACGTGATCGCCGATCCCCTTTCCCCATGGATGTACTCCTGTGTTTGAAAAAGTTAGTGATCGATCCCGATGGATCGGATGTAATGTAAGAAAAGAAATGATGAAGCTCTACACCCGCTTGAGGAGGGCAATGGAAAGGTCGTCGTTGGCTCGCGCCTCGCCGGTGAACCGGTCGACCTCAGCCACCAGCCGGTTTCCAAGTTCTTCGGCGGAAAGTTGTGAAAGAAGGGAGAGGAGGTCCAGGAGGCGTCTTTCCCCAAAGAAGTCGCCCTGCTCGTTTCTGGCCTCTGTCAGGCCGTCGGAATAGACCAGCAGGATATCATCTTTCTGGAGTGTGGTGGCCTGTTCGGAGAATGTGGCGGCGGTTGAGAGGCCGAGCGCCATTCCCCCCTTCTCCATCTTCTCGATCTGAAGGCCTCGAAGGACCAGTGGTGGAAAGTGTCCAGCGTTCACCGCTCGCAGCGAGCCGGACTCAGCTTGAAGCTCAAGGTAGAATAACGATGCGAAGATGTTGGGAAGACTGTCGCGGCAGAAGATCTGATTCAGTTTCGCTGCCAGCTCGCCGAGGGAGGAGAAGTCCGGGGCAAGCGCCCGCAGCGTGGCCTGAAGCTTGGCCATCAGAAGAGCGGCCCTCAATCCTTTGCCCGCCACATCGCCCACCGCCACCGCGAACCTGTTCTCATTGAGCTGCATGAAATCTACCAGGTCGCCTCCGACCTCATTGGCCGAGCGAGTGAAGAGCCACAGCTTCCACCCGGGGACGAAAGGTGTCCTCTCCGGCATGAGCGCTTTCTGCACCACGTGCCCCGCCTCGAGCTCTTCCCGCGCGATCAGTTTGTCTTTCAGTTCCAGCATCAGAACGAAGAGCAGTATCAAACCACCGAGGATATGGTATTGCTGGCTCTCTCCCTGGTTGTTTGCGTGAATCACGACCAGGAAGACTCCGAGCAGCAGAAGCAGGCGCCGAGCAGGAGTGAGTTTGAGGATCAAACCTTTGAGCAGCCACCACGCGATGGAAAGCCACTGCTTCACCCGGCTCATCTCGTTGAGGCGCTTCCGGCGCTCATCCGTGAGCATGAACTCTTTGAGCTCCCTGAAGTCGCGTCGAAGAGTGCTCCAGAAATCGCCCCGGCTCAGATCATCCCGGAGCACGTGCCGTATCTTCGGTTCGTTGTCTGAACGTGTGTTTGGGTTGGCCATGGTTGGTGGATCCGATGGGAGGATTCTTCCCTCCTATTAGGACGAGATTTTGTCGAGAAAGTTTAGATGCCTTCGATCTTGTTCCGGAGTGGGCTTTCCCATTTTCAGGAGGGAGGCTGCGAGAGCGAATCGAAGGGGCCGAGGCCCCCAATGGGCGGTTCAGCGCCTTTGCTCCGTCAACTCACGGAACATCGCGAGCATGCTCTCTCGCGCTCTTTGAAGGTAGTGCCTATCGGTGACGAATATGCCGATCCCAAGGCCGAAACCCATAAGGAAGCCGTATGTCATCAGAGGAATAAGCGTGCGGGTCACGTAGCTGAACGCAAAGCCCCTCCAGAAATTCCCCTCTGCAGCGTCCAGGATAACGATTGCGATGAAGTAGGTTAGCGCGAACAGCGTTGCGAGCACAAGGGGGTCGATCGGGCGGCTCAGCTCACGCGGTCGATAGAAGACGACGAAGAAAAGAGAGAGAGCCCCGGCGATCGCAGCGAAGAAGAGCACATCCCGGAGCAGCGTTCCATGTTGGAGGGCGCGGGTCACGAGTCCGGAGTGAATCACGAAGAGGACGAACAGAACCGCCAGCGAGTTCCTGGCGTTCACTCTCAGAGTAAAGAAGAACATTGAGCCGACAATACCGAAGGCGAGAAACTGGAACGCTGGATCATGAAAATTGAAAATGTTCCATCGGTAGAAAACGAAACCCACAGCGAGACAGCACAGAACTGTTACAAACGACCGACGAACGACATCAGCAACACTTCTCGCACCAAAAGACATCCTGACCTCCTCCTCTCTCAATAAACATCGCGGAAGATGAGGTCAGATGCAAGTCCACCGGCTTGGATCACGCTCGGTGTCGAAATCCCAACAGCTCGCCCCAGATCACCCATCCGTCGAGCGAGGGAAGGGGGACCAGGGTGAAGATGCCGATCACGACATTGAACAACGCAAATACTTCGAGCCAGCCGCTGTCCGACATCTTGGCGATTCCGAAACTGATGAGACCGGCGGCGATGTTCAGCAGCGGCCCGCCGAGGGCGCGGCCGATGTGGATGCCCTTCGAATAACCGGACTGGTCTTTGAGATGGAGATTGATGTTGCGCGTGGCGGTGATCAGAATGGCGTCCATCGGAGCGCCGACGAGCTTTGACGCAAAGACATGTCCGAGACTGTGGATCGCATTCGCGACGGCGAGGAGCACCCCGTACCCCAGGCCGATGAGCAAATCCTCTTCGGTTGAGGTCCCGCGTTCACCGACAAGGGCAGTCAGGATGCCGAGGAGACACCAGAAGGGGAGGTTGAGCGACGCGTACGGCGTTGCCATCCATTGTACGCCAAGGAGCGTGAAGAGCTTGCGTCGCGACGTTGTCTGGATGTCCTCGAAGACCAGAAGAGGTCTTTTCATTTCCTTCTCATCTGCAGAGAAATTCAGCTGCGTGTCTACGCCGCAGATTCTTTTTGCGAAGCCTCTCGTGCCAGCTTCATTGCCTGGTTGACCGCGTCGCCGAACGGGCAGGTGAGGATCCTGCCGTACCAATTGGCCTCCGTCACCAATTCCCCCACCGCCTTGGCAACGCCGATGCCGCCGAAAGCGCCCCCTTGTTTCCTGAGATCACCGACTGCTGCGCTGAGCTTCAGGCTCTTCGTTCGACCGCCTCTCGTCACGAGGAATAAGGCGAGGAACGTGCCGGGCTCTGTCTCTTCCCAGAAATCCGGCTTCAACCCGGTAATCGTCTCACGGAGGGCGGAAAGGTCTCTGTCGGCGAGCGGCCCGGGACCGTGGATGCAGACAACAGCAAAATCTTTCAGTTTGGCGAGCATTGAATTCTCCTGGGTCGCGTGAGCATGCGCCATCAGTTGAACAAGTCACGTTTGTGAAATCGGGAGAGGAGAAATCGTCCGATCATCTTTGCCGGTGTGAGCCAGAAGATCCGGACGCCCGTCTTGTCGTTCGCGAGAATCTTCCGGGCCAACCAGGGGGTAACGGTCTCCACGCGGTCTGCCAGGATGTTGAAGATGCGCTTCGCCCGCTCCCAATCTTCCGGCCGTCCTTCGAATTGCTTTGTGATCAAGTCCGTGATGACCATCCCCGGCCTGAGGGCACCAACGAGGACCGGAGTTCCTTTCGTTTCCTCAACAAGGGCGTCCGTGAGATACCGGAGGCCGTATTTCGTGGTTCCATAGAGCGTGAGGCCTTCAACCCTGCGGCCGCTGCTGCCGAGGCCTTCCATATTGTAGAAGCCGCCAAAGCCCTGTTCGATCATTCCCCGAAGGGCGACTGCCGCGCCATTCATCGCGCCAAGGATATTCGTCTCTACCACGCTTTTGATTCGCTCGGGCGGGTTCCTCCAGAAGCTCAGCTGCGGATGTGCCATCCCCGCATTGTTGATCCAGATGTCCACCTTTCCAAAACGAGATCTGGCTGCGCTCCAGAGAGCTTCCACTTCCTCGAATCTGACTACGTTGCCTGCACAGCCGAGCACGTTCTCAGTCTTGTGCTTTGCGGACAGTTCGGCTCCTGCTTTGTCGACGCTTGCTTGCGTTCGGCCGTTGATCGTGACCGCACACCCGAGGCTCAGAAAGGCGTCCGCGAGACCATAGCCGATGCCCCTCGTGCTGCCGGTGATAACAATGCTTTTCATCCCTGGCATTGCCGAGATTTTTGTCGGTTCAGAATCACTTCCATTCAAGGTGAAAAAGTGGCTGACGCGAAGGGAATCATTCTCCCTGGCAAAGCTCGCCGCGTCAGTTGCACACTCAGTTCTCCATCTTGATCACAGCGAGCTTCTTGACGACGTCAGCGCCCTTGGGCTCCTTCACCTCGATCCTGATCAGGGTACCTTCAGGATACCGTTTGGCCTCATCGATGATCTTCATGACGCGTTTGGGTAGCCCGCTCTTGCGCGCGACTCGCACTGCCCTGTCACCGAGAATAAACGTCGCGGTGAAAGAGCCGCGTGACGGGGAAAGATAGAGGATGTTTCGTTTCTTGCGCTTCAGGCGGAGCGACCATCCGGCCTTGGGCGAGTAGGATCTCCACTCTTGGTCGTCAATCCTGCATTCGCCGGTCACGTCTGCAATGAGTCTGTCCCAGAGTGCTTTCGCTGAACCCAGCACGGCAACGAGATCGGACTCCTTGGGCTTCTCAAGCTTATTGATGAACGCATTCGTCAGCATAGTTCAGTCAAGGCCTCGGGTGACTCTTGAAAAACTCCCAGATTGCCTCCGTGGCGTTGAAGTCGCGGCACACCCGGCCGACAAGAAGAGCGGGGAGGTACTGCGGACCATCGGGCCAGGTATGCCCTCCACCCTGGATGACATAGAGCTTCACTTCTGTATCGTCTCGGCCGTGGGTCCAGGAGTACCACTTCACCGTGCATCTGTCCCTGCTATCGGTATCCGGCAGCTTGCCGCTCTGCGGCTCTCGAAGGCATCCGTCACAATCGGCCCAGAGACGGACAGCTTCGTCGGTATCGATGATTCGTCCTCGTCGGCCTCGAACGATGCCGCCACCATGGAAAGGGACAAGAGGATCATCGGTGCCCTGGATGATGAAGACGGACACGGGCTTCTCGGGCTTGAACTGATCCCTGAATCGCTCGGCGATACCGCCTGACACCGGCGCGATGGCTGCGATGCGAGACGAGAGGTTAGCCGCGAGATAATGGGAAAAAATCCCGCCGTTGGAAATGCCGGTGGCGAAGATGCGTTTCGAATCGACGCGATGGTCCATGGAGACCGCATCGATCAAGGCGGCGACGAAGCCGATGTCGTCGACGTTTTCGCGGTGAGCGCGGGAAACGCTCGGCGCGCGGCCGTCATTCCAATTCTTCCAGAGGCCGTCCGGATAGACGACGATGAATCCTTCGCGGTCGGCCAGCTCGCTGAAGCGTGTCATGCGCTCGATGCCTGCACCGTCGCCACCACCCCCATGGAAAACAAAGACCAGAGGAACAGCCTGATAGTTAGCGAGATCCGCAGGGACGTGGAGCAGGTACGTCCGCTTCTGGCCGTGTGGCTCCATCTCCCTCCGGTTCGTATTCTGTGCGGCCGCTTCCTGCGAGAGCGCGAGTGTAGCCAGCACGCAGAGCGCAAACCGTGAGATCATTCTCTGAAGGATCTTCCTGGAGGTAGTCAAGATCGGATCCCTCCTCACGCTTGCCAAAACGATGTCACTCCCAACCACAATTGGTACATTCCGAAACATGCCAGTGCGAGGGCAGACACGCCTATCAAGCTTCGATTGACCTTTGGGCCGAGGTTCCCGGCAGCACTAAAAAGGACAACGATCATGACCATCATAAGGATCATCGTGCCATAAAAACTTGCCAGCAGCGCAAGGCCGTTCCCTGGCGCTTCACGCCAGCCTTTCAGCAGCAGCGGGCCGAGCACTAAAGTCCAGCTGAGGTAGGGGTTCGGGTTCAGCAGATTCACCGTCGCCGCTCTCACCAAGCTCTGTCGGCTGGACTCGACGCGAAGCGCCTTTCTCTGATCGTACACGCGCCATGCCTTCGCTGCTCCGACCGCCAGGTAGAGTACAAAAAATCCTCCTGAAAATCGCAGGAGCTGTTCAAACCAGAGCGGCAAACGAGTGAGGATGAGCAATACCAACAAGATGATTGGCCCGTCGCTCAGCAGAGGTGCAAATGCCGCAAGCAGGGTACGCCGCCAGCCGTTCGTGAGGGCTTGGGAGATCAAGTACGTGGAGAGCGGCCCGGGCATGACAGCGGCCGCGAAGCCATAGGTAATCCCAAGTATCAGGTAGACGAGCACCGATCGACCGCGTTGTTGGAAAGGGCTGAAGCCCTTAACGGTTCTTGTTTGGTTTTTGGCAGCTCCGGCCTGCCCGTCTCGCTGCAGCGGTTGCCGCCCGTGCCAGGAAGTCCGTGGTCGGGCGGCGGGCCAGGCTCATTTCGCTGGAAAGCGGGAAGGATCGAGGACCACGTGCTTGATGGATTGGCGGCGGTACGTGTACACGATATGCACCAACCCATCTTTCGCTTGAATAACAGAAGGGTAGGAGTATTCCCCCGGCTCGTTCTCGAGCACAAGAACGGGCGTCCAAGACTTCCCATCGCTTGAAATGGCAACGTTCAGCGGCGTTCGGGGGCCCCATCCTTTTCCCCCAACATGATTGTACACGAGCAGGCAGCGGCCATCCGACAAGGTCACAGCGTCAATGCCTGAGTTTGGATTGGGGAGAACCGTTCCCTCGAGGGGGCTCCATGTTCTGCCGCCATCGCGAGACCAGCTCTCTGCGATCACTCCCGCCCGCGTCCGGCAGAGCAGCTGCAGGACGTCTTCAGAATGCATAAGTATCGTCGGCTGTATTGCGCCGAACCCCTTATCGTCCTTCACCGAACCACTCCGCTGCCAGGTCTTGCCCAGGTCTTCAGTCCACTCGAAATGGATTTGCCATCCATTCTCCTCGGTGCTGGACGGACAGAGCAGTGTACCGTCATCGAGTTGGACCGGCTTGTCTTTGATGGGACCCAGAATGCCATCCGGTAGGCGCACCGGAGTTGACCAACTCGTGCCGTGATCCTCGGAGGTCATGAGCATTCCCCACCACTGGGATGGGGAGGGGCCAACTTTGTAGAACAAGAGAAGCGGCCCTTTCTTGGGCTGGAAGAGCACCGGGTTCCACGTTGGGAAGCGTTGCCCGTCAGGCTGCCGTCCGTTGGCCACTTCGGCGGGAGGAGACCACGCGTTCCCTTGGCGGTGAGAAACCCAGATTCCGACGTCCGGATTTCTTTCCTCCGTTCCCCCGAACCAGGCCGCAACAAGCCGTTCGCCCGAGGCTGCAATGGTCGAAGCGTGGCACTGGGGCGTTGGCTTGCGGTCGAGCGAGAATATCAGCTCACCCTTGACGTAGCCGGGCTGGTTTGTGATCATTTCCTGCCCCCGAACTTGGCCAGCCGGATGGCTGAAGAAGGTCATGAAGATCATGAGCCGGTATGAGAGAACTGAGGGGACCATTTCCCATACTATCGATGGCAGACAGCCTCGAGGACTAAAGCTTTGCTTCCGAAAGATTGCGCTTGCCCTAGGGTAAGTGACCGTCATCTTCAAAGTGACGGTCACTTCACTACTGCATGTTCCTGATCCGTATTTCGATTCCCTTGTCGCCCTTGAGCAGAGCAACGAGCTTCGCGGTATCGGTGTTGCCGAAGTGGTAGGGGTAGAGGATCGCCGGCTTGATCCGTTTCGCTGCCTCGGCCACCATCTCGGGCGTCATCGTATAGGGGAGGTTCATGGGAAGGAACGCGACATCGATCTTCCCGAGGTTCGACATCTCAGGAATATTCTCCGTATCCCCCGCGATGTACACCCGTTTCCCGCCGAAGGTGAGCACATAGCCGTTACCGGTGCCTTTGGCGTGGAACGGCACCCCCTCGCTTCGCATGTGGACGAGATTGTAGGCGGGCACGGCCTCGATCTTGATCCCATCGATTACCCGCGATTCTCCGTTCTTCATCACAATCCCTCCGGGCATTTTCTCTGCACACGCCGATGTGTAGACGAGCTTCATCTTGTCCGTGCGCACCTTATCGATGGCCGCCACGTCGAGGTGGTCGCCGTGCTCGTGCGTGACAAGGACGAGATCCGCCTTGGGCATCTTCGAAAAGTCGGCGAATTGACTCACCGGGTCAACATAAATGACCTTTCCCTTGAACTTGAACATCAGTGAGGCATGGCCGAAGAATGTTATTTGGAGATTGCCATCACGCGCCGGCAAGGTGTCGGTCTCGAACTTCTTCTGGCCGACGATGGTACCTGCCATTGCCGCGAGGAGAAGTGGGATGGATAGGAATCGGTTCATAGAATAACTCCTCTCTGCTGGATTTGATTTACCTGAATTTCAGCGCGTGAAAAACATCGTCTCGGAAACAATATGCCTGAACGCTCGGGAGATCGTCAAAGAGAAAGAACGTGAAGGCATCCGCTTTGTTCTGCACGTGGATGACATTGATGAGGCAAACCTTATAACCCTTGCCGAAATCGGAGTTCAGTCTCACGAAGGCCGTCAAACCGGCGTCGGCACCGAACTCACTCTTCACATCCTCCGTATCAAAAGCCGACGGGGTGCAAACGGCCTCTCCCGAGAGGTTGAGACACAACGTGAGCAGGAGCGCTCGGTAGAAGGTGTTCGGATCGGCCCCTTTTCTACCATTTCTCTCATACTCTTGTGCATCGCTCGCCAAAGAACGAATGAGGTAGCGAATCTCCAGCTTGACACTCTTGGACGAGATGGCGTATTGATAGCGTACGTCCGGATTCTCCACGACTGGAACCACAGAGAAATCCTTCGGCAAGGAGAAGGTCATTGAAGCCTGCCGAAGAGGGGACTCGAACTCCTCTTCCTGTGTTTCCTGGACGGCTCTCTGCTGCGGAAAGGCAGGGATCGCAATACCGATGACCGCAAGCAGAAGGTTTGCCCATCGTGTCATTTCCACTTACCTCCCAGGCTAGGCAACTCCGCGCAGCTCGAAGAGGGCCCGGTCAACCGCACCCAGCAGAAGATCGGCGTCCGTCTCCACGAACTGCAGCGGCGGCTTGATCTTCAGGACGTTGTGGTACGGTCCTTCGGCGCTCAGGAGTATTCCGTCGGCCTTGGCTCGCTCGACCAGCAAGGCCGTTTTCTCCGTTGCCGCGGTGCGCGTTTCGCGATCCCGCACCAGCTCGACTCCGAGGAAGAGACCGAGACCACGCACATCTCCGATCTCCGGGTGGCGCCCGGCAAGAGTGTGGAATCCTTCCGTGAGATAGCGACCGACGCGCTCCGCGCGTTTGAGGAGGTGCTCCTCTTCAATCACATCCAGAACAGCCATGCCAACGGCCATCGACACAGGATTCCCGCCGAATGTGCTGAAGAACTCCATCCCATTGGCGAACGACCGCGCAATCTCGGGCGTCGTGATCACCGCTCCAATCGGATGTCCATTGCCGATCGGCTTTCCCAAGGTGACAATGTCGGGCACCACGCCCTGTGTCTCGAATGCCCACATGTGACTGCCAACCCGCCCCAAGCCGACCTGCACCTCATCGACCAAACAAAGGCCTCCAGCAGCCCGGACGTGTTTGAAGGCCTCGCGCAGGTAGCCCGGAGGAAGCACGATTTGTCCGCCGCAGCTGAGCATCGACTCACAGAGAAACAGGGCCGGCGGATGGCCCTCAGAGACCAATCGATCACAGAGTTGCCGGACGTGTTCGGCGTAGGCTTGCCCGATGTTCTCTCCCGCGCCGCGGTGCAGACCGCGATACGAGTCGGGCTTTGGGGCTTTATGAGCCCACGCAGCGAGCCCTTGCCCCCCAGGTCCCTCGCATTTGTACGGGCTAAGATCCACGAGTGTTTGCGTATTGCCGTGGTATGCATCCTCCAGCACGATGACGTCGAGCCGACCGGTGTGGGAGCGCGCGAGGCGTACGGCGAGCTCATTTGCCTCGCTTCCGGAGTTCACGAAGTAGCAGACCTGCAGCGGCTCCGGGAGCGTGGCCGTCAAGCGTCGTGCATACTCAACCATATTCCGGTTCAAGTACCGCGTATTCGTGTTAAGGATTGCCGCTTGGCTCGACAAAGCGCCGACGACCCTCGGGTGGCTGTGACCCACATGGCAGACATTGTTGACGCAGTCGAGGTACGCCCGGCCGTCTGGCTCGAACAGAAACTGCCCTCGCCCGCGCACGATTTCGAGCGGCGTCTGGTACGACAGACTCAGTGATGAACCTATCCGGATGCGTCGCTCCTTGAGCAGCGTTTCGTAGCTCTCTTTTTGACCACCGGCATCCAGCACCGGAAGTCCGACGAATCCGCAGGCTTTCCGAAACCGGTTCTCCGTATCACGCCAGTCAACCGAGTGGAACCGTTCCAGCGCCGCCCGCGCCGCCTTATTACTGATCTGACGATGTTTGTTCTGCGGATCTTCCTCGGCGGCGATGGCCGAAATCGTGACGCTGACACACAGCCGCATGCACATCAGGGGGAAGAGCGCCTGAACTTCAGTCTCGGTGAGCGCGCGCTTCTGGTGGTAGCCGCGGGCGATCCTCGCGGCCACCTCGAGCGGATCCTCGCTGCCCAGGCCGGCGTACGTGCACGCAATCGCGAGCTCATTGACCGTCTGGGACCGCACCATGTCGCCGAAGTCCAGAAGTCCCACGAGCTTCCAGCCTCCAGCCGGGTCCGCGGCGAGTAAGATGTTTTCGTCGTTTGCATCGTTGTGGATGACGCTCACGGGGAGGTCGGATAGCAGCGGCGCGACGCGTGCACGGTATTGGAGAAGCAGCGTCTCTACAATCCGACGCTGCTGGAGGTTCGGAATCCGATGCGTGAACGGGCCGATCCACTCGCATCGCCGCAAATCCCATTGCAGCTGCCGGTCCATCGCCGGGTGCGCGAAGTCAGCCAGGCACCGGTCGAGGTCACCCAGAGCGTTGCCAAGACGCTCGAACGTCCGCTCGTCCCGCGGCCGCACGGTGGCCAGCGGCTTCCCGTGGAGATAGGTCAGCAGCCTCATCCGATACTCCAGACCATCGCGATTGGAGACAGGACAGATCTCCTTCCCTGACAGCGCTGGTACCACACGCGGGCTACCTCCGGAGGACCAAACTCCCGACAGACGATTCATTGCCGCGTTCTGGAATTCCAGCACGCCGGTGCTATGACCGCGGTTGGCGATCTTCACGACGAAGGTGCCGGCGTCGCTGGCATCGAGCCGAAAATTCTGGTCCCACTCAGCCGGCAACGGTTCCAGCGTGCCGTCGATGTCATAGAGTTCTCGAACGAGCTTCCTCACAGCCTCACTCGAGAAGCAGGGCCGGCCCTCGACTGTCAATTTCATATCCACGGCCACCTCAACGGGATCTTCCCCCATGATCCTTCGCCATTTCTCTCATCTTACCCCAATAGAGATAGATCAGACTGGCCAGAACAGCCCAGAATGTAGCTGACACGATATAGCCCCAGGTTCGATCGATGGAGAATGAAATGCCGATAAACCCGAACGAAGCAACGTAGAACAGTACGATGTAGGGGATGTGAAGGATGAGTTTCTTTCTGAATTCGATTTTCAGAATGAAGTCGAGGAGCAGCTCCACGAATAGGTACAGGAGAATGAAGCCCAGATACATCATGATCCAGAGAGGGCGCCCGCCGATGAGGTAGTCGATAAAGACAGCGGCGAGAGGGATCGCGAGGCAAATAACGACGGACCCGAATGCTTTTACCAGCCTCGGGCGCTCGTGTTTTTGGGCTACGTAGACGCCGATAACCATCAGATTGAATATGAGACCGCTGATAACAAATATCAAATCGAAGAGGTCGAGTGCGAAAAAATCGGTGAGCGTAGTTGAAAGCAGCGGACTCATACCCTGTATCGCTTGCTGTCGAATCGGTTGGATTCTTCTCTATCTCATACCGTTGTCGAAATGTGCCTCGACCGTCAAGAGCTCACCTGCTGTGAGCATGTAGGGACCGGTTTCGGCCGGAACGAGAGATTCCTTGACCCGAAGAAAATACGTGCCGGGCGGCAGCTGTGTCTTGAATCGCCCCGTCTCATCTGTCGGAAATTCCTTCACGGTTATTCGATTTGAATTCAGAACGAGGATCGTGCTCACCATCTCCAGCAGAGGAGGCGTCCAGCCGTTTGGTACCGGACCCGGTGTGCCGATCGAATAGACCTGTCCCTGTAGCCCCGCCTTCTCGCTCGGGGAAGATCCGGAGTCTTGACAACCGCTCCAAATCAAAAGGGGAATCAGGAGGGTCAAGATGATGAAAAAGGATCTCATCGTTTGCACTCCCGTAGCCGGTGAGTGGAGGTGGGCGGAAACGAGTTCCTAGGAGAGTTCGATCGTCTTCGGGTCGCGCTCGGAGGGGGTCACTTTCCATTCCTGCTCCGCCGCGTCGAAGTCGGCGATCTTCTCCAGGGGCTGCTTGATGTATTTTCCGCGACCCGTCGCGGCGATCTGACCATCCGGAAGAAGAAGTTCTCCCGTCCCCTCGAAGAACCGGCTGTCCTCGCTGGTGATGCGTCCGACGACACGGAGTTCCTGGTCAAGGGGGATCGGCCTTCTGAATTTCGTCGTGAACTCGACCGTCACGCCCCACATGATCTCCTCGTACCGCATCATGATCGCGCGGCCGATGGTTTCGTCCAGGATGGCTGTCGTGATGCCGCCGTGAAGCCGGTCGGGGTAGCTCTGGTGCACGTCCGTCGGCGTGAAGATGCAGACGAGCTCGTTATTCTCCAGTTCATAGAACGCGCCCTTCAGGCCGTACGGGTTTTTCAACCCGCAGACGAGGCACAATTTACTGTTCTGCTGCTTCCCTTTCACTTGATGCTGCAAGCTGTTGACCTCCTGCAATATGGTTCAGACGAGACTTCGACGATCAGATCGAGCTGCTGGATTGTGCACGACTCACCCGCCTCCGGGTCGGAATTCATTGGTCAGCCGGCTAGGATGTTCGCCGAGACCAGGCGATCAGACGCGCACCCAAGAATATCCCCAGGACGAGAATCACGAGATTGGCAATGTAGACCGGCATTCCGCCTGCCCAGAGGCCGGCCCGCACTCCGGCAAGCCCAAACGCAAGGGCCAGCCAAAGGTCGAGACGCCGCGCCCGGGCGGAAAAGGGCTTGTCTCGTCCTGCAGTCCAGAGGAGTGTGCCGGCCCCCGCGAGAAACAAGACAGCTTCAAAAGGAACGACGCGATCCATATCAAAGTCGAAAGCAAATCGCGCTGCGAAGTCAGCAATCACCGATGCGGTAACTACGGCGAGCGCGCGTCGATATTGCTTTAGCCTTTTCAAGCTTGCCAGGTTTCCGGGCCGCAGGTTGTGCGGCTCTCAGCGGGATCTGCGCCAGCGAAAGATTCCGTGCGGATCGTGGTCGAAGTGGAACAACTTTGCGACTTCGATCTCCAGGCCGCGCAGCCACGTGTTCTTGTAGACGCCGACCGCGGCGAACGTTCCCAGCACCGGTCCGATCCAGTACACCCACCACGCAGACCAATCTCCGGAGATCACCTCCGGACCCAGGCTCCGTGCGGGATTCGTGCTCGTGCCCGAAATCGGAGCTTCAAGGTATACCATGATGGCGTATAGAAACGGAAAAAGCAACGGCGTGAAAGATCGAAGGGTACGTTGACGAAGGAACAGGAAGAGTCCCATGATCAGAGCAAAGGTAGTTGCGATCTCACCCAGGAGCGCTCCGCCGGTGCCGTAGGCAAAGCCGGGCAGCGTTGCTCCGAACTCCGTGCTTTGCCCCATCCATCCCCAAACAACCAGTACTGCAGTTCCCGCGATGGCGCCGGCGAGCTGTGCCACGATGTAGAAGATCGCGTGGGTGCCGCGCAGTTTCCCCATCAACCAAAAGGCCAACGTCACGACCGGGTTGATGTGCGCGCCGCTGTGCTTCCCGACAGGTGAGACGGCGATCAGTGCGCCGGTCGTGCCGAACAGGAATCCTGTGATGAGACGGCGGAGACCTTCATCAGGGATAAGCCGGATGACAGGGCTGCCTTCGCCAAAGTCGAGAATGACGAAAGAGAGGCCGACCAGCAAAAGGAGCGCCGTCCCGATGAATTCTGAGATGAAGATTATCCAATTGTCTTTCATTGCCGAGGTGGCTTGGGCTGGATCAGGAAGAGAGTGGCGTGCCCCTCTGAATTCGCCGACCCGCCCGGCGGTCAGAGCCTCTTCTGTGCAACGAGTATCTCCGATGGGACGCCGAACGGTGTTACTTTCGCGAGGTGCAAGACGTCCCAATGGTTACCGTCGACGAACTCGCCGAGTTCTACCGGCCGGCAGCCGCCGACGAGTTTCGGCATTCGATGCTGGATCGTTGTCCACGTCGATGACACCATGCGGGAAAGGAAAGTGGTTCCGTGTGTGAGACTGACGAGGCAAATCCGTCCACCAGGAACAAGAATGCGAAAAGCCTCCCGCACCGTCGTGGCTGCATCTTCGGCGGGAAGCAAATCCAGAACATAGTTCGAGACAAACCGGTCGAAGTGCCCGTCGGGTGCATCCAAGAGGGTGGAGCCCTCGATTTGCCGGACTTCAGCCCGCTCGCCGAACGATGACAGTCTCTTTTTGGCAAGAGAGATCATCGTAGAGCTGATGTCCACGCCGACATACCGAGCATCGGGGGAAAGATCATGGAGCAGGATTTGATGAGCAAAGGAGCCGGTCCCGCATCCGTATTCGAAAACCGATCCGGCCCCATCGAAACCCGCGTGTGCCACAAGGTCCCGAAGTGCGGGTTCTTCGTAGAACTTCTGAGTATCCTGGAGCTTGCCAACGCGATCGTAGATCGATCTGATTTCTTCCTTCGACAACATCATGCACTCCTCCTTCCGCACCATCAATCGATCTGCACAACGATCCGGCCTGTCTTAGGGTTCCCGGATTTTGCGGGGCACGCCCCTCGGCTCACTTAAGAAACTGGATCAGTTCTACCGGGGCGCCGTCGTCGACGATCATAGCCACCCGTACGCCTTCGGAAGGAGAACTCACCTCACCCAGGAGTGTCTTCCCTTCAAGCGCGGTGTCGAGATCGTCTACCTCGAAGGCGACGTGAGGTACCCTCCGTACGAGCTCGGAGACCTGGCAGCCCGGCTCGAACCGCATCCACTCGATGCCGTAGGGACTGGTCTCGAACCCCGAGACGTAGATCTTCAAGTGCGGGATGAAGGTCTCACCGGGTCGAGGGACTTCGGTAGGTATTCCCACGTGGTGGTACCGCCAGCCCAGTCGAGCTACAGCCGCTGGGGGTTCGTGATCTTCCCGTTTCTGTACCATCGGCATCTCCTTCTCGAAGATGTTGTACTCATCCAGCCCTCACGAAAGAGCGAAGGTTTCCGGCGAGCGATGCGCGTTCCATCCCCTCAATCCCACTTCCCTTGGCCTTTCGAGATGCTGTACTTTCCTGCGCCGACGAAGAACAAAGCGAGGGCAGCGAGGAAGTAGAATGCTTCGATTTCTATCGACCAGGCTCCGCCACCGGCTCGAATGGTGAAGATTCCATTTCTATGGACAAGGGCTACAGCCATGAGCATGTCAAACGCTATAACCAGTGAGGCCAGCCGGGTCTGCCAGCCCACGATCAGAAGAAGGGGAGCGAGGACTTCCGCGACATACACTCCGTAGCCGATGAACCCGGGCAGTCCGTTCTGGCTGAGCATCGGCGGCAACCAGCCGATGCCGTGTATGACTTTGGCGATCCCATGAAACAGCATCAGCCCCGCGACGGTCACCCGCAGGATCAGTTTGCCGGCGTCATCGGAATGGAACTTGAAAGTCGATTCCATCAGATATCCCTACAGGAAGTTGATAATGAGTTGTCTATCTTCCTCCCCTTCTCACCCCTCTCCGGCCGTCCGTCGGCGAAACTCCTACTAGAAGCTATCTCAAAAATACCAGTAGTGTCACCCCGAACTCGTTTCGGGGTCTATTCCAAGCCGAAGATATAGATGCTGAACCGAGTTCAGCATGACGCAGAGTGTTTTTGAGATGAGTTCTAATTCCATCACCAAAGGAGAAAACGATTACGATGCAAGGATGGTTTCAATTTTCCGCAGCTCATCGGGTGTGAGTGTCAGGCTCTTCAGTGTCCCGACGGCGTCTTCGACTTGTGAGACGCGACTGGCGCCGATCAGCGCTGAGGTGACTTGAGGGTGTCGCAGAACCCAGGCGAGAGCCATCTGCGCAAGCGTCTGGCCGCGCGCTTGAGCAACCTCGTTCAGGCGGCGGACTTTGGCCAGTTTCTCCTCCGTGATCTGCGCCGGCTTGAGAAATCCGTGCGGTTTCGCGGCCCGGGAATCGGCGGGAATTCCGTCCAGATACCTGTTCGTCAGCAGACCCTGAGCGAGCGGGGAGAACACAATGCAGCCAACGCCTTCCTCTTTGAGAACCTGTAGCAACCCGCCCTCGATCCACCGGTTGAACATACTGTAGCTGGGCTGATGGATCAGGCACGGTGTGCCGAGCGTGCGCAAGATCTGCACGGCGTGACGCGTCTCTTCCGGCTTGTACGATGAAATGCCGGCATAGAGCGCCTTGCCGCTCCGCACGATCTGGTCCAGTGCCCCCATCGTTTCCTCGAGTGGAGTCTCCGGATCGGGCCGGTGATTGTAGAAAATGTCGACGTACTCCAGCCCCATCCGGCGCAAACTCTGGTCAAGGCTCGCAATCAAGTACTTCCGCGACCCCCATTCGCCGTAGGGGCCCGGCCACATCAGGTAGCCTGCCTTCGTGGAGATGATCAGCTCATCCCGATGCCGGACGAAATCGCGCCGGAAGATCTTCCCGAAGTTCTCTTCGGCCGAACCCGGCGGCGGGCCGTAGTTGTTTGCCAGGTCAAAGTGCGTAATGCCGAGATCGAATGCGCGCCGGAGCATGGCACGCGCGGTGTTGATGGAGTCGACCCCGCCGAAATTATGCCAAAGCCCCAGAGAGATGGCCGGTAGTTTCAAGCCGCTTCGGCCGCAGCGATTGTAGGCCATCGAATCGTAGCGTGCATCTTTCGGATGATACGCGGTCATCGGTTTCTTGTGCGGTTTGGTCTTCATAGTAGTCAGGTGTTTGAGGTTGATGATTGCGCTTCATTACAGCGGCATCTGCCAGCCCCCTCCAACGTAGATCAGCTGTCCGGTGATCCACCGTGCCCGTCCCGACGCCAGATAGACGATGACGCCCTTATTCTTCAATCCCGTATCTATCATGACTTTAATCTCCGACTATCGAGAAGCGAGTCTGCGCGAGACACACGCCCGTCGGGGTCACATTGGCGGGCAACACTGACTACTCCTTCCGTTTGGCCGGCTTCAGGAGGAGATCCTGGAAATCGAAGCTGAAGTCCACCTCTGGGGATGCCGGCTTCATCTTGACCTGGTCGATGCTGCCGTCAGGATTCAGATCAAATGTCACGAAGGCATCCGCGCGCAGCTGCCGATCTCTCCACCGCGCAACAAAGGTGTCGTACTGCCAATGCTCGAGGTCGCCCACGAGCGAAGGCGTGTGGCCGAATCGCATGACAAGGTTGCCGTTCTCGAGTCCGATGGTCACGTTGCCATACCATGCGTCCGTGTAGGTACCGACATACGACCCCAGGGGCAGGGAAGGACGAGAGGTGCTGTCCCGCTTCCCCGTGGTCTCCCGGTTCGCCGCGGCGATCATTGATGCCCTTCGCTCTTGGAGCTTCTTGTACGCGCCGCGCCAGTCGGTTTTGCCGCCGCCGATGAAGTGATCGAGCAGGTAGTAGACGATAGACTCGTAGGCTTGGCCAGCCTCCTGGTTCGTCAGAACGGCCACGCCGAGCTTCAGCTCAGGAATCATCGCCACCTTTGAAACGAAGCCCGGAAGCCCGCCCGTGTGCTGGACAAGTTTATAGCCGTGGTAATCTCGCACGCCGAACCCCAGTGCGTAGCCGTTAAAGTTGGCGCGCAGCGCTGTGAGCTCGGGAGGCGGAGTTCCAATCGGAATAGGGGTCACAAGGCTCCAGAGTTGGACGGTCGTCCGGGGCGAGAAAAGACGCGTGCCTTCGGCAACACGCCCTGAGTCGAGTTGGACAATCATCCACTTGGCCATGTCCGTGGCGCTGGAATTGATGCCGCCCGCCGGATTGGTGTTGTCGCTCGCAAAGGGATCACAGGGGCGCAGCGTTCCCTCGATCCTTGCGTGTGTCGTCGCAACATTGTTACCGCCCGTGGCATCGGAGTGACGCACGTTGCTGTCGTTCATACCGACTTTCGCCAGGATGTGGGATGCAATGAACTGTTCCCAGGTCTCCCCGGTCACAGCTTGAATGACCTCGCCGGCAACCAAGTAGAGCACGTTGTCGTATGCATAGGCGCTGCGAAAACTCCTGACGAGAGGTATAAACCGCAGACGCTCGGCGATTTGCCTGCGGTTGTACGTTGAAGGCGGCCACCAGAGCAGATCGCCAGCGCCCAGACCCAACCCGCTCCTGTGGACCAAGAGATCACGGATTGTAATCTCCCGGGTAACATAGGGATCGGAAAGCGCAAACCAGGGAAGGTAGCGCACAACCGGCGCATCCCATTCGAGCTTGCCTTCCTCGACGAGCAATCCGATCGCCGTCGCGGTGAAGGCTTTCGTGTTCGATGCGATGCCGAACAACGTGTGCTCATCGACACGGGCAGGTTCCCCCAGCTTACGAACACCGTAGCCCTTTGCAAGGATGACTTTGCTGTCCTTAACGATGGCGAGTGCAATTCCCGGTACTTCAAATTCTTTCTGCACCTTCTCGACGTACGCGTTCAAGTCTTTGGGAAGCACTTGTGAGTGTGAGGTCTGAGCGCTGATGAGGAGGGCGAGGACAACGGGGAAGAAACCTCGGTTTGCAGAAATCTTGTGCATAGGTACACCTTTCACTGTTAGGGAGTTCCTCTCATGCTATGTCGTGCTGCTCCCACCGCAAAGGGTGAGGTTGATCCGATCGTGAACATGCCACGCGTTCAGAATCTGGCCGATGAGATCGTCCTTTTGCATTAGTTCTCCCTCACTTCTTGTTAGACGCGCAGATCGGCTGTCGGCAGGAACCGCGGCGTTTTCCGGAACTTTGTCGCTTGCTCGAACGCGTACGCCAGCTTGATGAGCACCGGCTCACTCCACGCCCGGCCGAAGAAGGAAATCCCCACCGGCAGGCCGAAAACATATCCCGCGGGGACGGTGACGCTTGGATAGCAAGCCACAGCTGCGGCGGTGGAGCTGCTGCCGAGGAAGTGGTCGCCTGTGACGAGATCGGTGGCCCAGGCCGGCCCTTCGGTTGGAGCGACAAGCGCATCGAGCTTGAGCTTCTTCATCGCAGCGTCGATTCCTTCGGCGCGGGCGAGGCGCAGGTTCTTTTGCCGCGCGTTGACATATTCCTTGGTCGTCAGCGCTCCTTTGGCCTGCGCTTTGATGAAGTTGTCCTGGCCGAAGTACGGCATCTCCAGCTTCTTGTCCCGCTCGTTGAACTCGATAATCTCTTTGAGCGTATGCACCGGCGCGCTCGGGCCGAGGCGGGCGAGGTAAGCATTCATGTCCGCTTTGAGCTCGTAGAGCAACACTATCATCTCGGCATCGCCGAGCTTGCCAAGTGTTTCGATCTTCGTCGGGTCGACGAGAATTGCTCCCTGTTGCTTCATCGCCCTGAGTGCATCTTCCATAACGATGTCCATAGAATCCAATAGGCCGAAGTACCTCCGCACTACCCCGATCCTCGCCCCCTTCAGTCCCTTCGGATCGAGGAACTGCGTGTAATCGACGAAGGATTTCCCTTTGCTCGCAGCGGTCGCTTTGTCTTCGGGATCGACCCCCGTGAGAGCGCCGAGCAGTATCGCCGCGTCGCGAACCGTGCGTGCCATCGGGCCGCCGGAGTCCTGCGTGTGGGAGATGGGGATGATTCCCGTCCGGCTCACCAGCCCGACGGTCGGCTTGATTCCCACGATTCCGCAGACGGACGACGGGCTGACGATCGAGCCGTCGGTTTCCGTGCCGATGGCCACCGCGCAGAGATTTGCCGCGGCTGCCGCGCCCGAGCCGGAGCTCGAGCCGGAACAATTGCGGTCGAGCGCGTACGGGTTTTTCGTCAGCCCGCCGCGGCCGCTCCATCCGCTCGTCGAATGGCTCGAGCGGATATTGGCCCACTCGCTCGGGTTCGTCTTGCCGAGGATGACCGCCCCCGCCTCGCGGAGCTTCTGGGCGAGGAAGGAGTCCTTCGGCGGCTTCGAGCCCACCAATGCCAGCGAGCCGGCGGTCGTGGCCATCCGGTCCGCCGTATCGATGTTGTCCTTGATCAGCACGGGGATTCCGTGCAACGGTCCGCGCGGGCCTTTTGCTTTCCGTTCCTTGTCGAGCGCATCGGCGATCGAAAGCGCGTCGGGGTTCACCTCGATCACGCTCTTGAGCACTGGCCCCTTCTGATCGATGGCCTCGATGCGGTCCAGATACTTCTCCGTGATGGAACGAGCAGTGTATTTGCCCGACTTCATCCCCTCCTGGAGCTCGGCGATTGTTACCTCGTCCAGCTCGAATGATCGAACGTCGGCTGCGGGGGCGGGTGAGGCGACGGCCCTTTCCATTCCCGCCAGGGCGGGGAACGCTGCGGCTGCCACAGCGCCGGTGAGGCTGGTTTTCAGGAAGCCTCGCCGATTTAGATGATTGGTACCGCGTCCGGATTCCTTGTCGCGATGCATAGCTCTGATCTCCTTTCAGATGTCAAAATAGATGGCGTCTTGGCGAGAGAACAAGTTCACCTTTGCCTTGCGCTTCCGTCAAACTCGATTCTGGGGCTGGTTCTGGTGTTGTTTCCATAAAGTGATCTTGTGTTTATCGATAACGCGACTGCCAATGGAAACGAGCACTACTG
>CAYZRX010000012.1:0-40944 GCA_964480945.1 uncultured Ignavibacteriaceae bacterium
AGGCCGGCGCCATCACGGGCATGGATAGCATTGCCCGACTCGCGCCAGACTCCAGGATGAAGTTCCATGCGGTTGCTTACCTTGCGAAAGCGAGGATCTTCAGACCGGAATATTTCGAGATGTTGAAATCGGCCTTTGAAAGAGCTGCAGACTTCCATACCGCTGCGATTATTGCCGACTATGGTTCTGACCAGCAGTACCGTGCAGAAGCAGGCGGTTTGCTTGAGTCAATGATCCGCGATTCCAGTGATATGGGTGCCTATTCGGGTGCCCGAGATCTGGCGACGTTCGACCAACCCCGCGCGGCAGCTTCACTCGAAGGGAGATTTCAAGCTTTGACCGGTTCTGATCGATACTTATGCTTCGTGGTGTTGGGTCAAATTGATTCCTCGGGTCAGGCGCGGCGCAGCATGTGGGCCATTCCACGCGAACCCGACGATCAAAAGAGGTCCCTCTATTTCCCAGACTATGGCGGATACGAGGCCGTGACAGGAGAGCGTGTTAATTTTTCTCCGAAGGGCTGCTATCTCACGCCTGAATTTGTGAAGTTCACCAAGGACTGGCTTACGCACGAGAGTTCCGACTTCCCGGTTGGCGAAGTGAGGGAGACATTCCTGGATGTGTTCATACCTTCCGTACCTCCTCCTTCTGAGTCCGTCTCTCAACTCCTTGATACCCTGGTTGAAATGAAGCATCAGATCTCAACGTTTGATTGGCTTGCTGACCAGGCCTTTGTTGCAGAACTCGATGCTGACCTCATGCATGCGCGTCAAAGCCTTCAATCAGGGGACTCGATCGGCTGCGCGCAAGCTGTCAAAACCTTTCAGAACAAGGTCGACGTTGTGTACGCAGACTCACTTAACCCAGATCCGCGTATGCTGACAGTGGAGGGTTGGAAGTTCCTGCACTACAATGCTCAGTACATCCTTGATCGCCTGCCGCACCTATCAATGCCGGGAAGATAACTCAATGTCACAGGCTGAGACCGACTTACCTCACAAAATTGTAACTTGGCTCAAAACCCAAGGTTATCCTCTAGAGATGCAAGTCGCGCTCGCATTCCAGCGTGCCGGCTTCCAGGAAGAAAAAAGGTTCCTTATGAAACGGACGATCGCATCCATTCTCCTTGCTATCCTGGTTTTCGGTTTCGGGTGCGGCGGCAGCGACAATAGTTACCCCGTTCCGCCGCCAGATGCCAAGGCAAATAGTTTTGTCAGCAAAGCCAAACCTTTCAAGATCGGCTCCGAAACGTACGAGGCCGATTACGGAACGATCACTGTGCCGGAGAACAGAGGGAAACCGGCATCCCGCTTGATCACCATACCGTATCTTCGAATTCGTTCTCATTCGCAGAGCCCGGCTGAGCCGATCTTTTTGTTGTCGGGCGGACCGGGCCAGGGCAATATCGCCTGGGATTGGGAAAGCATGTGGTATCTGCTGCCGGAACACGACCTGGTGGCGGTCGGGTACAGAGGTGTGGATGGCTCGATTCTGCTCGACTGCCTGGAAGTGACGAAGGCATTCAAAGGCGACGGTGATCTGTTGAGCGACGAATCAATGAAATCCATCGCACGAGCGTGGAGCGCAAGCGCACAGCGCCTGACTGCGGAGGGCATCGATCTGGACGGATACACGATGCCTGAGGTCATCGAAGATAATGAATCCGTCCGCAAAGCATTGGGCTATGAACGTGTGAACCTTCTGAGCGGAAGCTACGGCACTCGTGTCGCGTATCTCTACGGTCTCAAACATCCGGCGAGCATAAACAGATCGGTGATGATCAGCGTCAATCCTCCAGGACATTTTGTGTGGGAACCTCAGATGATCGACGCGCAATTGAAGCACTACTCGGCTCTTTGGTCTAAAGATTCCGTCATGACCTCGAGAAGTCCAGACTTGTATGCAGCCATGCGGACGGTTTTGAACGCCATGCCGTGCAAGTGGCTCTTTCTTTCGATCAACCCAGGGAAAGTACGGGTGGTGACATTTGCTCTTCTCTTCCATCGCAATACTGCGGCACAGGTCTTCGATGCTTATGTCGCGGCGGAACGGGGAGATCCAAGCGGACTTGCACTGATGTCGCTGGCGTACGATTACGTTGTACCTTCGTTAATGACATGGGGCGATCTTGCTTCGAAGGCTGTGAGCGCGGATTTCGATTCTGCGCGGGATTATTCCGCCGAGCTGGATCCTTCCGGCATGCCTCTGGGTTCGCCAATGGGCAAGCTCCTGTGGGGTCCGTTACGATATGCCCGTTGGCCGATGGAACCACTGCCGGAAGAATTCCTGAAGCCGCGACCATCCGATGTGGAGACGCTGCTCCTGAGCGGAAGCGTGGATTTTTCCACACCGGCTGAATTTGCCACGAACGAATTGCTGCCGTATTTGAAGAATGGAAAGCAGGTCATCCTTTCTGAATGCGGTCATGTGAATGATGTATTCTATCTGAAGCCAGAAAACACCAGGCTCATCCTGACGAGTTTCTATACCACCGGCGTAGCGAATACATCGATGAACTCATATATCCCGATGGATTTTGGCGTGAGATGGGGCTTTCCAATAATTGCAAAAGTAGCACTCGGGGTGCTTGTTTTCGTCGTATTAGCTTTAGTTGCAGCCATAGTCTGGCTTATAAGAAGGCATGGGAAACGGAAGGCCGCCAGGCTGATCGGCAATGCAACGATTGCATGACAACCAAAACAATGACGGTCCCTCTGTTGGTAAGAAATATTCTGGTCGCTCAGAGCCTCCCCTCGCCAAAAATTCGATATCTTAGCTCGGCGCTGTGCTGCCCGCCTTCGCTTCAGCTGCGGCGGGTAAACGGTTTTGCCCGAACGTTAGCTGCTTACTGCCGGCTGTGTAGCTTGAATTCGTGACCTTGTTGTGCGCTGTGCGCTTCGCTCTCTATACCGGCCAAAAGCATAAACGAAATCTGCGGACATGTATCCGATTCTTTCATATACACGGAAGGAGGTTTCCCATGAACAGGTCTAAGACTTATTTGTTCATTGCAGCAGGTGCTGCAATTCTGGCTGCGTCCTTTGCATTTCTGGGACTCGTCAAGGTACCGGGTCCGCCGGTTGAACCATCTCCCGTTTACACAGTACCAGAAGCGCCCTTCCAGCAACAAGTGACCATCTCGTTTACCGCCGGCAGACTTGAGGGATTTGGTTCTTTTCAAGTCCCGAGCCGCAAGCGTCTGGTTGTCGAACATGTTTCTGCCCGCGTGGCGCTCCCCAATGGTCAGAAGATAATTGAATCGAGAATAGAGACGCTCCAGGCAGGGGGAGGGGCTATGGCCAGTCATTATTTGACCACTCATGTTGAGGGGAGCCGGCCTGGTATTGGAGACTACTTTTCAGTCAGTCAGGACATGCGGTTATATGCCGTCGGAGCTGTCCGGTTTGGTTTTTTTAGAACCAACAACTCTAGCGGCGGCCTGGTGAACGCCACTGTCTCAGGATACCTTGTCGATCTGTAATTGTCTGTGAACATCTGTTCTTTTCCCATTACAGCAAAGATGTTGACTCCATGTTCCATGTGCTCTGCTCAATGGAGTGTTCAAACGATTTGCTGATGCAACCAAACGACGCAAGGACATGACCCGCAAGCCAATCCTTCCCCCTACTTTTTTCTGGGCAGCGGCAAGTCTCTTGCTGGCACTACATTTCGCTTTCCCGGTTGTCCCTCTTGTTCCGTTTCCCTTCAACCTGGTTGGACTCGTCCCGATCGCATTTGGTGCCATTTTCAACATTTGGGCCGACCAACTCTTCAAAAAACGGACGACGACCGTGAAGCCCTTTGAGACTCCTACAGCATTCATCACCGAAAGACCCTTTGCCTGGTCGCGTCATCCGATGTACCTTGGCATGGTCGCAATTCTTTTGGGGATATCGCTTATCTGCGGGTCGCTCACAAGTTTCACCGGACCGCTGGTCTTCTGGGTGATCGTTCGCCTACGATTCATAAGAGCGGAGGAACAATCGATGACCGAAGTGTTTGGCGAGCAGTACAATGACTACAAGAGCAGAGTTCGCAGCTGGATATAGGTTTCTCGGTCTTCGCCTGATAAACGTATAGCATCAACGCGGCTTGCCTTCGACGGGATCCTATGTTCCAGCCAACGTGCGAAGAGGTCAAGAACTTGAATTCACAAGCAGATCGTGTGATATGGAGAGAGCCCGAGGCAATTCGATTCACTTTTCCCTGAAAGCTGGTTCATGAACGAAAACCTGCTCATTACATTAGAGATCCTGCTGGTCGTCGTCACGCCTCTGCTGTTTCTGTACCTCAAGGGAAACTGGCCCTTACGCACTGTCATTCCGTGTCTCTTGAGCATTCCTGTGCTGTGGTATTTTACCTACGCACCGTTACACGAGTTGAGCCATGTCGCCGGAACCTACCTGGTCGGGGGCAACGTGACTTACATGAAGCTCATCCCACGATTCTGGCTGGGCGAGTTCGGACGAGCCTGGATCACGCCGGAGGGAATCTCACATCCCTGGCAGCAACTGGTCATGACGGGGTTTCCATACATTCTGGACGTGGCGTGTATGGTCGTGGGCATATTCGTCCTGGGACGAACCTTTTCCAGGAGTCCTTTTGTCCTTGGCCTGGTCTTCATGCTGTTGTGTCTCAGGCCGGCATTCGACTTCGTGTGCGAGACCATCGCATTTCTCTCAGGCGATAGAAACGACCTCTATGCGATACAGGGAAACATCGGAAATGGCCTGACCTGGTTGTCCATATTCTTCTCGCTCGGTCTGTCTCTGCTGTCAGTGTTGACAATCTTGAGGCGGTTTGTCGGGTTTCCGGAAACACCGCCGCTCGAGAAGAAGCACAGTAACGATCTTGCCTCACCTGGAGAAGGACGTTGACGGCAAGGAGCTTTGGGACATTCTGATCGCCCGAAGATTCCTGCAACTGGGAAAAACGTAAGACGTGGGTCAGGTCCTTTCCGCGTCGTTGGCTGATTCATTTTGTCAAAAACTCTTTTAACTTTCGCTGCAGCATCTTTAACAAACCCGACTCAACAAGAACGAAGGAGATATGACATGAAAGGCAACGAGAAACTAATCGCGGTCCTCAATGACCTTCTGGCAGACGAACTTACGGCTATCAGCCAATACATGGTGCACTCCGAGATGTCCGAGAATTGGGGCTATCCGAAGCTCCACAAGGCGATCGAAAAACAAGCGATCGACGAGATGCATCACGCCGAATGGCTCATCCAGCGCATCCTCTTCCTGGAGGGGATGCCCGTCGTCTCGAAGCTCAACCCGATCAAGATCGGCAAGAGCGTGCTCGAGATCGTCACCAACGACCAGCAGGCGGAGGTTGGCGCGATCCACGCCTATAACAGCGCCATCAAGGTCTCCCGCGAGGCAGCCGATCAATCCACAGCGGACCTCCTGACTCAAATACTCAAGATGGAGGAAGGTCATGTCGATTGGGCGGAGGTGCAGAGCTCGCAAATCGAGCAGATGGGCCTGGAGAACTACCTGGCTAACCAGTCTGAAGGCGCCGCGGCCTGATCAGACGCCGGCCCCGCGTTTAAGTCCCATGCACCCGGAGGTGCATGGGACTTTTTCCATCCGCGAAGAGGGAAGGACATGATCGCATTCGAGGTCATCTATTTCATTGCGCTCCTGTTTACGGGAGGTGTGACACTGGCGGGCACAGGGGCTGGAGTCGGACAGAAGAGCTTGATGTCTGCGGATAGCCTGTTCAGGGCGGGAAAGTTTGCCGAAGCGGAGAAGGTCTATTCGAGCGTGCTCGCCGAAGATCCAGGACATTTCCAGGCGATCCTTCGTCTGGGCAACATCGCTCTGCTCTCTCAGCGCCTGGATGACGCGCAGAAGTGGCTCTCCAAGGCGATGGAGATTGACCCTGAGGAAGCGTTCCCGAAATCTCTGCTGGCGGAAGTCTTCTGTCGCCGGGATGATTTTCAGAGAGCAGCGCCCCTGCTGCGCGCGGTGGGGCGCGATGCCGCCGCGGCAAAGCTCGAAAGCTTCAAGGGGCAAGTGCCGTATCAGATCGAGGGAACTGCCGCGGTGACGCGTCTGAAGTTTGAGCAAACCGATCCGCTCCCCTTGATCCGTGTGCGGGTCAACGGGAGCGAGGAGGTGTACTTCTTCATCGATACCGGTGCCTCTGAGATCGATCTTGACCCGGAGTTCGCAGACCAGGTGAAGGCTCTCCGGTTTGGATCGGAGATGGGCACGTTTGGCGGAGGGCGAAAAGCCTCCTACGATCATGGGAGGATAGACTCCCTGACGCTCGGAGACGTTGTCGTCAAAAACGTCCCGATCCACATCCTTGCGACGCGCAGGTTCTCTCCCATATTTGGAGGCAAGCGTATCGACGGCATCCTCGGGACCGTCATGCTGTATCACTTCTTCCCCACGATCGACTACGTCGGAGGTGAGTTGGTTCTGCGGCGCAAGACGAGCGAGAACGTGGTGCAGCTGGCGCGGGAGGTGAAGGCAGAAAGGCAAACCGTGGTCCCTTTCTGGATGGCAGGAGATCACTATGCGGTCGCCTGGGGGACCGTCAATCGGAGCGAGCCGCTTCTCTTCTTCGTAGATCTGGGCCTGGCCGGCGGAGGCTTCACGTGTCCGGCTTCGACGATCCAGGAGGGCGGGATCACGTTGTCGGAGAGCCAAGCCGGGGAGGGAATTGGTGGAGGAGGGAAGGTGAGGATCGTGCCCTTTGTCGTGGGCGAGGTGACGCTGGGGGATCTCACAAAGCGCAACATCCCCGGCCTTTTCGGAGCATTTCCGCCATCGCTGGAGTACGCCTTCGGTTTTCGCATCGGAGGCTTGATCTCGCATGCCTTTTTCAGATCCTCTGCCATTACCATGGACTTCGACAGGATGAATCTCTACCTGAGATAGTGCGGTCAGGCTTCACATACCATGCTTTCATTGCGCTCGCTTGGTGCGCGTCGCCATGCTTCGCTTTCATCCCGCTTCTGCTCTATACTCACGCTCAGTCCTTCTGAGGATGGGAAGCCCGACACTGGGAGGGACTTGACTTCGACTCGTTCTTGTATTATCATTGACTAAGTAGTCAGTCAAAATCGGCGAACCGGGCTATGTCCCCAAGATCAAAGAAGTTAGCGGAAATGATGAAGGCTGAGAGCCGCGGCGCCATACTCTCTGCAGCGTTGGAGCTGTTTGCCAAGAGGGGCTATTCGGCGGCGACGACGGATGAGATCGCGAAGAAGGCGAAGGTTTCGAAGGGGCTCATCTTCGCTCATTTCGGTACGAAGCAGGATATTCTCATAGCGATTCTCGATGAACAGATCGGCCGACTGATGCCGGGTCTCGACGACCGGAACGATACGCGTCCCGCGAAAGAGACATTCATCTCCCTCATCGACGCATGGGTCGAAATCGTCAAGACCGAGCCGCTGTTGGTGCGGCTCTCGCTGCAGCTGAATCTTGATGACGAGTATCGGAAGCTCCTCAAGACAAAAGGCAAGCAGTACTACGATGCTGTTTTCAGCCGACTGCGCGACCTTCTTGAGCAACTCGGCTCGAGGGACCTCGACCTTGATTGCCTCCTTTTGACATTTGTATTTGACGGCATCACGGCAAACTATACGGTCGCACCTCAGATGTTTTCTATCGATGCCATCAAGGATCACCTCATCAAGACCTTGCTTTCCAGATGGGAGTCCCGTACATAACAGATAACCGACCGTGCGTTCGGGAATAAAATATTCGGCTTCTTGTGCGGTTGTGTGGTGTACGATGACGGCCGCGGTCGCGCAAACCTGGTCGTTGCAAGGCCAGGCCTCCGGCTGGCTCATCTCCAATCCGGACAGATCGCCCATTTCGCAGACCGGCGTGCGCTATATTCCGGACTTGTCGATCGAGGGAAAATCCATCGGCGGTATGGACGCTTATCTCGAATTGTCGGTGAACGCGTTCGCGACGGCCACCTATGCCAGACACCAGGTCACTCAGTACGATGGGAAAGTGAAGCCGTACCGCGCCTGGCTTCGCCTGGGGTCGAACACGTTCGAAGCCCGCGTCGGTCTGCAAAAAATAAGCTTCGGTTCCGCAACGCTGTTCCGGCCGCTCATGTGGTTCGACAGGATGGATCCCCGTGATCCTCTGCAGCTGACTGCCGGCGTCTACGGCCTGCTCATCCGGTACTATTTCCTCAATAACGCCAACATCTGGCTATGGGGGCTCTACGGCAACAACGAGACGAAAGGGTGGGAGGTCGCTCCGACACGAACGAACAGGGCCGAGTATGGAGGTAGGGCGCAGACTCCCCTCGGAAACGGAGAGATCGGCTTGTCATATCATCACCGGCAAGCAGATGTGAGCCGGCTCGCGCAAGCGTTGCTGGCAGGCGCCGCGAGCGCCCGCTTCGCCCCAGAGGACCGCTTCGGCCTGGACGGGAAGTGGGATCTGGGGATCGGCGTATGGTTCGAGGCCGTCCTCTATCATCAACAGACCGATCTCCCCGGAATGAAGTATCAGCGTCAATGGACTTTGGGATCGGACTATACGTTCGATGTGGGGAACGGGCTGACCGCTACCACAGAGTATTTCCGGTCCGAGAACCCGGAGAAGCCTCTGGCCTCGGCAAACGGGCTCGGTTTCTCCGCGCTGTCGTTGAGCTACCCGCTCGGCATCATCGATCGGCTCGCCGCGATCCTTTACCGCGATTGGACGAACCGTCAATGGTATCGACTCCTAACGTGGCAGCGGACGTACGACAACTGGAGCTTCTATCTGCTCGGGTTCTGGAATCCCGAAACGATCCGAATTTATCAGAGCCAGGCCGGCAGCAACCCTTTTGCCGGGAACGGATTTCAATTGATGGTTGTGTTCAATCACTGATGCTGCGCAGGATGATGATTGGAATGATATGGCGCCCCTACGGGGCTTCTCAATCTATTTTTTGGAGATCTACAAACATGACGCTCCTATCGGAGCTTCTTCAAAGTGGGCGAATTCCTACGGGACACGCCTGTCGTCCCGCGAGGACGCAATCTCTATGGACAAGAAATGAGGCAAACGAAAAGCCCCGTCGAGGACGATGAGTGGTTTTTTGTGTAACCTCAGCCATCAACAAAAAGCAAACGACTGATCCATGATGAAACGCTCAAAGGTACCACAGCCGACACTTGCACGGAATGTGCAGGACGGAGTTCTGATAACAACGAAGGACCTGGAAAAGATCTACCCGCTGGGATTGACCACGCTGAAGGCGTTGGATCGGATCAGTTTTTCCGTCCAGCGGGGTGAGTTCGTCGGGCTTGTCGGGCCGAGCGGCTCAGGCAAAACGACGCTGCTGAATATCATCGGCTCTCTCGACGCGCCGACCAGCGGGAGTGCCGAGGTGTTGGGGGAGAAGATAGAATCGCTCTCGCATAAGGAGGCCGCGAAGCTGCGCAATGAGCACATCGGTTTCATCTTCCAGACCTTCAATCTGCTCCCGGTTTATACGGTGTTTGAGAATGTCGAGTTCCCCTTGCTCCTGCAGGGGATCGATTCTTCCCGGAGAACGAAACTGGTCATGGACGCCCTGGAATGGGTGGGATTGGCTGACCGTGCCGAATCGAAGCCAGCGCAGCTCTCCGGCGGACAGAGCCAGCGCGTAGCCATCGCCAGGGCGATCGTCAAGAAGCCGGAACTTGTGCTTGCGGACGAGCCGACCGCCAATCTCGATGCGGCGAACTCGCACAACATCATGAAGACCATGGTGGAATTGAACAGGGGACTCAACGCGACCTTCGTCTTTGCCACCCACGACGAAAAGGTGATCACCTACCTCAGGAGGAAGATCACGCTCGTCGATGGGAGAATCGCGAACGACGAGGTTCTCAAACAGTCCGCCCGGAAGGTCAGATCGGGCCGGAAATCGCGAAGGTGAGGCACGACATGCAGACTCTCAGACTCGCGCTTCGAAATATCCTGGGTGCAGGCCTCCGGACGTGGCTCAACGTCATAGCGCTCTCTTTCTCGTTCTTCGTCATCATCTTCTTGCAGGGCTTCTATCAAGGAATGAACGATCAAGTGGAACGAGCGACGATCGATGGGCTCTACGGGGGCGGGCAATACTGGCAGGAACGCTATGACCCGTACGATCCGCTGACGCTTGAGGACGCTCACGCCCTCCTTCCTCAGCAGCTTCAGACTCTGGTCGACAAGTCGGAAGCGACGCCGATTCTGATTCACCTGGCATCGATCTACCCCGGGGGGAGATTCCAGTCTGTTCTCCTCAAAGGAATCGACCCGAGTCAGGACGTTGTATCGATCCCTTCGTCGCTCCTGAGGCCGTCCGGCGGAGTCGAGGGAGACGACGGGGGGATCCCGGCCCTCATCGGGAGCAGGATGGCGAGGACTACCGATTTGAAGAAGGGAGACGAGCTTACGGTCCAGTGGCGCGATGTCCACGGCACGTTCGACGCGAGGGATGTCACGATCGTGGACGTCTTCAGGACGACCGTGCAGGAGATCGACAACGGGCAGATCTGGATTCCGCTCAGCCGGCTGCAGCAGATCACCGGCATGCCGGGCCAGGCCACGATGGTGGTGGTGAAGAAGAATCTTCAGTCGCCGGGAACAGTCTCCGGGTGGGATTTCAAGAGCCTGAACTTTCTTCTTTCAGATCTCCGCATGCTTGTGAGGAGCAAGACCCTCGGCGCGAGCATCCTTTATGTCGTGTTGCTGTTCCTTGCGATGCTGGCCATCTTTGACACGCAGGTCCTCTCCATCTTTCACCGGAGGAAGGAGATGGGGACATTGATGGCCCTGGGGATGACGCGGACAAGGCTGATCGGACTCTTTACGCTGGAAGGCGCTCTCCACGGGATCCTCGCGGCGATTCTCGCTACGTTGTACGGGCTTCCGCTGCTCTGGTACGTCGCCCGGGTCGGTTGGGAACTGCCTGAAGCGATTGATCAGGTCGGGTTTGCGCTCGGTGAAAGGTTGTTCCCGGTTTACACCCCTGTGCTCGTCGTGGGGACAGCGCTTCTGGTCCTCATCGTCACGACCATCGTCAGCTACCTGCCGACGAGAGAGATCGCGAAATTGAAACCGACGGACGCGCTGAGAGGGAGAACGTCGTGATCCGATTCCTCCTCAAAGGCTTGCTCCGTGATAGGTCCCGATCGCTCTTGCCGGTCCTGATCGTCACAGCCGGCGTGATGCTCACGGTGTTCTTTCATGCCTGGATAGGTGGGGCCATATCGATCCTGATCCAGTCAACGGCGCACTATAGCGTAGGACATGTCCGAGTCATGACGAGAGCGTACGCCGCAGAGGCCGATCAGATTCCCAACGATCTGGCGCTTCTGGGGGCCGACACCCTCCTCGCCGGCCTGAGGCGGACGTTCCCCGACCTTCTCTGGACGCCCCGGATCAAGTTCGGAGGACTTCTGGACGTTCCGGACGTGAAGGGGGAAACACGAGAGCAGGCTCCGGTGAGCGGGATGGGTGTCAACCTCCTCTCCGCGGAGAGCCCCGAATGGAGGATCCTGAATATTCGGAACGCCCTCGTGAGGGGGCATCTCCCCCGGAAGCACGGGGATATGTTGCTGGCCGACGAGCTTGCCGAACGGCTCAAGGTATTGCCTGGCCAGACCGTGACGTTGATCGGCTCGACGATGAACGGCAGCATGGCGGTCGCCAACTTTACGGTGGCCGGAACCGTCCGTTTCGGCATTGCGGCGATGGACCGGGCCGCGGTGCTCGCCGATCTTTCCGACGTCCGACAGGCACTCGACATGAACGACGCGGCAGGCGAAATCCTGGGCTTCTTCCCGGACGACGTCTACCACGAAGACCTGGCGAACCAAGTGACGGCGGAATTCAATGCCCGACAGGCGGGTTCGACGGACAAGTTCGCACCGATCATGGGCACGCTCCGCACCGAGAGCGGTCTTGCCGATTACTTGGATATCGTGGGGGTCTTCTCCGGTGTCATCGTCGGTGTCTTTGTGCTCGCGATGTCGATCGTGCTGTGGAATGCAGGATTGACAGGAAGTCTCCGCCGGTACGGGGAGATCGGCGTCCGGCTGGCCATCGGGGAGGAGAAGGGGCATGTCTACCGCTCGATGATCGCCGAATCGCTGATGATCGGATTCGGAGGTTCGGTCCTTGGCACTGCGATCGGGTTGGCCTTTGCGTATTATCTGCAGATCGTTGGCCTGGACATGGAGTCGATGCTGAAGAACAGCACGATGCTGTTCACCGATGTCATACGGGCACAGGTGACGCCGTTCACGTACGTGATCGGCTTCATGCCCGGTATGCTCGCCACGTTCCTCGGAACGGCGATATCGGGCATCGGCATCTACAAGCGGCAGACCTCACAATTGTTTAAGGAGCTTGAGACATGAGATATCTGTTCTGGTCTATCCTTGTTTTGTCAATCGCAGCTGAAGGCATCCTTCACGCAGGTTTCACCGCGGGTGAAGGTGCCCTTCAAACCGGCTTAGCCGAAGACGAAGGACACTTTCAACAGCGCTCACTTTCAGGGGATGAGATCCTGACCCGGGTGGACCAGAACATGTTTTCGGAGAACAAGATCGTCGTCTCGCGCATGATTATTCATGGTGAGCGTGAGAGCCGGAGCGTGGAAGCGAAGTCGTGGCAGCGGGGCACCAGCGAAGCGTTCACAGAGTTTCTCGCTCCCGCTCGCGAGAAGGGAACAAAGATGCTAAAACTGAGCGACATGCTCTGGACCTATTTTCCCTCCACCGACCGGACGATTCTTATCTCCGGACAGATGCTGCGCCAATCCATTATGGGTTCGGATCTTTCGTACGAGGACATGATGGAGGACCCGCATTTGCCGCATCTGTATTCGGCGAAGATTTCCTCAGAAGAGAATATGAACGGACGTTCCTGCTGGGTTTTGGACCTCTCAGCAAAGAAGGAAGACATCGCTTATCATAGCCGAAAGATCTGGGTCGACAAAGCACGCTACGTCATTCTGAAAGAAAATCTCTACGCCAAGAGCGGCAAGCTCCTCAAGACGATGGATGTCCGTGAAGTGATGAAGGTCCAGGATCGGTGGATTGCGAAATCGGTTTTGTACAAAGACGTCCTCAAAGAAGGGAAAGGGACGGAGTTTTTCGTCGACTCCATCAAGCTTGACGCCAAGATACCGGACTATCTCTTCTCAAAGGCCGCACTGCGGCGGTGAGGCTAGGGAAAGTCCCACGCACCTTCGAGGTGCGTGGGACTACTTTAAGCGCTATCCCGGCCACAGCCATCCAAATGTTCCCGCCGTGAAGAGTGCGTAGATCAATCCGTCCAGCGTCGCTTTGAATGTTGTGCTCCACGAGCGGCCGTACCAGATCGACATCTGCCAGAGGGCGAGGGAGTATCCAACGAACGAGACGGTTCCGACGAACCGGAACACCTGCAGGTACGGCGCGCCGGCGGGAAGCGCGCGGCTCGCAATATAGGCCGCGAAGATTGCAACGACGATGGAGTAGAGGAACCAGGTGACGAAACTCTTTCCCATCGACGTCGGTCCGTTCGGGAGCACCGTGAAGACGATCTTCGGGCCCTTCTTCAACTTCGCGTTGAACTCGGGCGAACGCATCTCTTGTGTGGTCGACGCCCGCGGCACCATGTAGTCTCCCGGAGGGATGTTGAGAGGACGAAGCGCATCCATCACCTTGTCCTCGTCCTCCATTCTTGGATATTCGTTCTTGTGCCACGGGGTCACCATGTGAATGATCGAGCTTACAATGAACACGATGACGGCCGACAGCAGGATCGGAAGCCAGAGCTCGAAGAGTCCGACCATGACGGTACTCCTTACGTTGTGGTGGTTGATGGACCGCAGGCTACGCAGATCGCGGTGAATCTGGCAGAATTCGGGTGACGGAGCAAGGTATTCGTTTCACCTCCCAAGGTGCTGACTAACTGAACACCGGTCGATTGTGAGGTAGTTCCTTGGAAGGTCCCACGCACCTTCAAAGTGCGTGGGACCTTCTCTCTGCCGATCGCTTCGCACTTTGTTATTGCCCTGTGGGCGTTTTTTTGCTATATTTTAGGGTGATTTTGCTGAAGTAGCTCAGCGGTAGAGCAGCGGTTTCGTAAACCGCAGGTCGTGGGTTCTCCCTCAAGATATCCTTCCGGATTTCTTGAGGGATCCCTTCGGGAAAATCCCACCTCCAGTTCAATCGGGCAAGAGTTGTCGGGATGAGCCGTCCCGCCCATGGCAGGATGGGTTCTCGGTCGAGAAATCTTGAAAGGAAATGCTGGCGTAGCTCAGCGGTAGAGCAGCGGTTTCGTAAACCGCAGGTCGTCGGTTCAAATCCGACCGCCAGCTCAATCAGGTAGAAGTCGTTGGGATCCCCTTGGGAAAATCCCACCTTCAGCTCAGCGGAGCAGGTCGTGGATTCTCAGCCAGCCTGTCCGCCGGCTGTTTGGCGGAAGGTTCACTCGTCCCGTTAACGGGGCTTGTCCACCGGTCTTGTGGCGCCAGCCCGCCGTGCGATCCGGCGGGGATCCGCCCGAAAGCAATAACCGACATGGCGGAAAATCCCGCCTCCAGCTCAAAGGGATCCGGATCGTCTGAACGCTGATCCGTGTCGAGTTTCTTATCATCGAATGAAATCCGCTTGACGCGGATTTTTTGTTGCCCAGAATGAAGCCAGCATGAATCTCTACGATATCCTCATCATCGGCGCAGGACCTTCCGGTCTCGCCTGTGCGATCGAAGCGAAGAAGGCAGGGATGTCGTGCCTCGTCGTCGACAAAGGCTCGATCGTCGATGCCATCAGGAGATTCCCGGTTGATCTCACCTTCTTCTCAACCCCTGAACTTCTGGAGATCGGAGGGCTTCCGTTCGTGACCCCCGGCTTCCGGCCGACTCGTGTCGAATGTGTCCGGTACTATCAATCCGTCGCAAAGTACTATCAACTACTGATCGCGCAAGGTCAAGAGGTCGTCGGGCTGAGAAAGGTCGCGGCAGGCGTTGAGGTTGCGGTGAAGGGATTGTCGTATACTGCCGCGAACGTAGTGGTCGCGACGGGATATTTTGACGGCCCCCGACCGTACGATGTCCCGGGGGCGGACCTTCCAAGCGTCATGCGGTATTACTCGGAGCCGTATGCCTACGCGGGGAGGAACGTCGCCGTGGTCGGAGGAAAGAACTCTGCCGTCGAGATCGCGCTCGATCTGTTTCGAAACGGCTCGAATGTTACTCTGATCCACCGCGGCCAAATGCTGAGCGGCGGCGTGAAGTACTGGATCCTACCGGATATCGAGAACCGGATCAAATCGGGGGAGATCAAAGCTTTCTTCGAAACGCGCGTCAAGGAGATCCGGCCGGGATCCATTCTCCTCGAAGGGAAGCATGCACGGGAAATTCCGAGCGACTTCATATTCGTCATGATCGGCTACCAGCCGGATACGAAACTCCTGCAAATGGCCGGGGTGGAGATTGAAGCGACGACTCTGGCGCCGGTCCATGATCCGGAGACGATGGAGACGAACGTCAAAGGACTCTACATCGCGGGCTCGATCGCTGCCGGCATATTCAACAACAAGATCTTTATTGAGAACGGCAGGCTGCACGGGAAGAGGATTGTCGAGTCGATCAGAAACCATCGTTGATACCGGGGAAACATTCAGCCCAAGAGAGGCTGCAGAGTGCATCATCACCCTGCCCTTCATTGTTTCCAGTCTGTACACCGTCGAGGGAGGGGAGGTAAGAGGCACGGGTCGCGACGGCGCCTGTATGACACAGGCCATCGTTGATTCTGGGGACAATTTTAGCTAATCTTGAAACGCCTCTCGCCGAATCCGTAACGATCTGAATCGAAAGGTAGACCATGACCGAAGGCTTCATCGTCCAAATAATCGGCCCCGTTGTCGATATTGATTTCCCCCAAGGGAAGCTCCCCGCAATCCTTAATGCAGTGAGGGTCCCAAGGACCAATCTCGACGGTGTTCAGGAAGACCTTATCGTCGAAGTCCAGCAGCAGCTCGGCGAGGACCGGGTGCGCGCGGTCGCGATGGATTCAACGGACGGGCTGGTGCGAGGGATGAAGGCGTACGACACCGGAGGACCGATCAGCGTCCCGGTGGGCCCCAAAGTGCTGGGTCGCCTGTTGAACGTCATCGGACAGCCGATCGACGGCCTCGGACCGGTCGAAGCGAAAGCGTACTATCCAATCCATCGGCCGGCGCCCAGCTTCGAGCAGCTCTCCACCGAGCGAGAAATGTTCGAGACCGGCATCAAGGTGGTTGACTTGCTCGAACCCTATACGAAGGGGGGAAAAACGGGGCTCTTTGGAGGAGCCGGAGTAGGCAAGACCGTTATCATCCAGGAATTGATCCACAATATCGCAACGCATCACGGCGGATATTCGGTGTTTGGCGGTGTGGGGGAGCGGACGCGCGAAGGGAACGACCTCTGGCTCGAGATGAAGGAATCGGGCGTGCTCTCGAAGACCGCGCTCATCTTCGGTCAAATGAACGAGCCGCCGGGCGCGCGCCAGCGGGTCGGACTGGCCGCGCTGACGACTGCCGAGTACTTTCGCGATGAGGAAGGGAAGGACGTGCTGCTCTTCATCGACAACATTTTCCGTTTCGTCCAGGCAGGTTCCGAGGTCTCCGCGCTCCTCGGCCGCATGCCGTCCGCGGTGGGATACCAGCCGACGCTGGGGACCGAGATGGGAGAGCTTCAGGAGCGCATCGTCTCGACGAAAAAGGGCTCGATCACGTCCGTCCAGGCCATCTACGTCCCGGCAGACGATCTGACCGACCCGGCTCCCGCAGCGGTCTTCAGCCACCTTGATGCGACCACCGTCTTGAGCCGGCAGATCGTGGACAAGGGGATCTACCCTGCGGTCGATCCTCTCGATTCGACCTCGCGGATCCTCGACCCGACCGTCGTCGGCGAGGAGCACTACGCCGTCGCGAAGAGAGTGAAAGAAATACTCCAGACGTACAAAGACCTGCAAGATATCATCAGCATTCTCGGAATCGATGAGCTTTCCGACGAGGACAAGATCACCGTCGCCCGTGCGAGGAAGCTGGAGAAGTTCCTCTCCCAGCCCTTCTTTGTTGCTGAGCAGTTTACGGGCCGGCCGGGGCGGTACGTCAAGCTGGAGGACACCATCCGCGGCTTCAAAGGGATCGTCGAGGGAGAGTTCGATGACCTGCCGGAGGGCGCGTTCTGGATGGTCGGAACCATTGAGGATGCGGTGGAACAGGGAAAGAAACTGAAGGCAGCGTAAGCTTCCTATGCCGGACAAAGCGTTCAAACTCGAGATCGTCACGCCGAAGAAAGTCGTTTTCAGCGGCGATGTGACGAGCTTCAGCGCCCCCGGAGTTGTCGGCAGCTTCCAGGTGTTGAGAAACCACGCGCCCCTGCTCTCCGCAACGACGGTCGGCGCGGTGAAGGTTGTGGATGCGGCGGGAGCGGAGACGCGGTATGCTACGAGCGGCGGTTTCGTGGAGGTGAACGACAACAAGGTGGTGATGCTTGCGGAGACGGCCGAGCCTTCCGACGCGATCGATGTGAGCAGGGCGGAAGCTGCGCGTGCGCGAGCGAAGAAGCGGCTGGAAGGGAAGAGAAGCGAGATCGATGTGGAGCGTGCACGGCTCGCCCTCCATCGCGCGCTGAACCGGTTGAAGGTTGCCAGAGGCGAGTGAGTTGATTCGGGTGACGTCGTCGGAGGTGAGACCCGTCAGGTATTCCTGATGGGTTTTTCGTTTGCGGACGGCCGGGCATTTCGTCCGGAGAGAGCGTCCGCGTTCGTTGACATTCAAAACGAGAAGCGTTATATTCAAGCCGATTCCAACCGGCCGGACTGTCTGGGATCCCTACTACAAACCCAACGCTGACCACGATCTTGCCCACTTTTACACGACCGACGATCGCTGTCATCAGCCTTGCGGCGATTTCCCATAACCTCACGAGCATCCGTCGATCGATCGGCAGGGACGTGAAAGTGATGGCTGTCGTCAAGGCCAACGCTTACGGTCACGGGCTCGTCGAGGTGTCCAGGTTCCTTGAACGGCAGGGCGTAGACTACTTCGGAGTGGCGAACGCGGAGGAGGGGGTTGTGTTGCGGGAAGCTGGAATCAGGATCCCAATTCTTGCTTTCACCCTCCCGGCGAGGGGCCAGAGACATCTCTACGGAGAGTTCGGCCTCGAATCGACGGTTTGTTCTGAAGAGGACGTCCGACTCCTCAATGCTGCAGGGGAGCGAAAAGGTCAAACGCTCGCCGTGCATCTGAAGGTTGAAACGGGGATGAACCGGATCGGGGTGAAGGTAGATGAGCTCCCACGGCTGCTCAGGGTTCTCAGCAAGATGCGGAGGTTGGAGATCAAGGGCGTCTACACGCACTTTGCGACGGCGGACCAGAAGGACAGGGCCTTCTCGAAGCATCAGCTCAGGGAGTTTCGACGGGCCCTCGAAATCCTGCATGAAGAGGGCGTTTCGGCTGAACACGTTCACTGCGCGGGCAGTGCAGCGATCATGCATCTGCCCGAATCGTATTTCTCGATGGTCAGGCCGGGACTCGCTCTCTACGGCCATTATCCGTCGCACGAAATCTCGAAGAGCTTCCGCGTGACGCCGGCCCTGACGTTGAGGTCGCGAGTATCGCTCGTAAAGTGGATCGAGCCCGGGGAAACGGTGAGCTATGGCCGCCGGTACACCGCGAAGCGGCGGACGAAAATCGCCGCGCTCCCGATCGGCTACGCTGACGGCTATATGCGCGCACTGACCGGTCGAGCGGAAGTTCTCATTGGCGGCAGGCGCTGCCCGGTGGCGGGTACAATTTGCATGGACCAGCTGATGGTCGACGTCGGTCGGGCGGATGTGGGTGTTGGTGATGAGGCAGTCTTGATCGGCAAGCAGGGACGGGAGAACATCGACGCGTGGGATCTGGCCAGACTGGCCGGCACGATCCCCTACGAGATCTTCACGAATATCTCATCCCGTGTTCCACGAATCTACGGTGTGCCATGACGCAAGCCCAGGAGGTTCTTCACAGCCTTCTCAGCAACGTTCCGGTTGACGAGCTCTCCTCGGATGAGCAGCGAGCCGTCTTTGAGAAGATCAGGGAGCGACTGACCTCTGCGTCCGACCTGAACGCGGAACTCCGATCCCTCTACCAAGTCAACAACTTCTCCGACTTCGCCCTCTGCCTGATGTGGGTGGTGGAGCGTGTCGAGAAAAACCCCCTTATGCTCGCTGCGAGCCCGGAGGACGAGACGTTCGTATTCTCTTCGTTCCGCCGTGCGATGGGCGAGGGCGTTTCGACCGAAGCCGGTGCTCCGGCTCCAACGGAGCCTCCCGCCGCCTTTGAGCCCGGCTCGGGGGATGCGGTGGGCTTTTCGAATCTGATCGAGCAGTTTGCAGAGCGCGTTCAGAGTGGCGACGAGTCGCGGACGGCGTTGCTGGAGAACGTGGTCGCGGAATGTAACGCGGTTGTCGCCGGCGAGTATGCTCCCGACCACAAGGAGTTCTGCGGGCTCCTGGCAGACTTCCTGAGCTATATCACTGAGAATCAATTGTTGGACGACATCCGCGTCCTCAACATTCTCGCTAATATCCCTTCACCGGTCGCTCAGTGGGCCAGCGCTGCGCCGGATGCGCGTGCCGGACTGCTGGAGGAAGCGACGAGCGTGCTTCGGGATTTCAGGTCTCACTTTGAATAGCGTTTGACTCTATGCCAAAAATCTTCTCGGTGATTATGGCTGGCGGTGTCGGGACGCGCTTCTGGCCCCGAAGTCGCGAGAGATTTCCGAAGCAGTTCCTGGAGATCGTCGGTTCCGGCAGCCTCCTTCAGAAAACGCTTGCCCGATTCGGCCCCCTGGCAGACAAGCGGCAGACGTTCGTGGTCACCAACGCCGTTCAGGCGGAGGCCGTCCGCACCCAGGCGCCGGACATCCCTAATGAGAACATCCTCGTGGAGCCGGTCGGCCGCAACACCGCACCCTGCATCGGCCTGGCAGCGTCGTGGATTCGCCGCCTCGATCCGGATGCATTGATGGTCGTCTCCCCCGCCGACCATCTGATCGAGGACGATGAAGAATTCCTCCGCATCCTCAAGCTCGCCCTCCGGGTTGCTGAGGAGAAAGACGCCCTCGTGACGATCGGCATCAAGCCGACACACCCGGAGACGGGCTACGGGTACATCCAGAGCGCAGAGGAGGAGCTCGATCAGAATCCCTATCGGGCGGAGGGGGTCTACCGGGTCAAGACTTTTGCCGAGAAGCCGAACCTCGAGACCGCGGAGCGATTTCTCAGCAGCGGAGATTTCTTTTGGAACAGCGGCATCTTCGTCTGGAGGGCCGGCACCATCCTGAAAGAAATTGAACTGCACCTGCCGGAGCTCCACGAAGAGCTCCTGACGGTTCAGAAGAGCATCGACTCCCCCAACTACCAGCAGGTCCTCGATCTCGCGTACGGCGTCATTCGCAGCATTTCGATCGACTACGGTGTGATGGAGAAGGCGGGGAACGCGTTCGTGGTCAGGGGCGATTTTGGATGGAGCGACGTCGGGTCGTGGGACGAAGTGGTGCGGGTGACACCCAAGGACGGCGAGGGGAACTCGCTCAAGGGAAAGGTCATCGTCAGGGACGCGACGAACAACTTCATCGACGCCGGGAACAAGCTCGTGGCGGCCATCGGAGTGAAGGATCTGGTCATCATCAACACCGATGACGCCATCCTGATCTGCAAGAAAGGGGAATCTCAGGAGGTGAAGGAGGTCGTCGATTATATTCGTCGGAAGCAGATGAATGAATTTCTCTAGAGCACGCCTGGCTTGTGTGGTTGTCGCGGCCGCCGCGTGCATGGTCCTCATCGGCTGCTCCGTTTCGCCGCGCTTCGCAACACGGGGGGAGCCGGCAGGCTCCGGAGAAGGCAAGACCCCCGAGACGAAAAAGCCCGAGGAATCAAGGCCGCCGGCAGCGACCGGACGGATCTTGCTGACCCTGGAAGGCGTCGCTTCGTACTATGCCGAGGATTTCCACGGCAAGCTTACCTCGAACGGCGAGACCTACGACATGAACGGTCTCACCGCCGCCCACCGCACTTTCCCGTTTGGCACAAAGGTAAGGGTAACGAACCTCGAGAACGGCAAGAGCGTCATTGTGCGAATCAACGACCGCGGCCCGTTCAAGGAAGGACGGATCATCGATCTCTCCCGTGGTTCGGCGGAGCAGATCGACCTCATCCCTACGGGCACGACCCGCGTGAAGCTGGAGGTTCTGCAATGGGGGGATGGAAAATGAGTCTCCATCGTCAAGAGAACGGAAGATCCAGTGCCCGCTGCAACTGATCGAAGGCGCGGTTGGTGGTTCCACCCCGATGGTGTTATGATCGCATGAAGGTCACGGTACACGTCAAGCTGAACTCGCGGAAAAAGGCCGTGGAGATGCGCGAGGATGGGAGCCTCCGGGTCTACCTATCCGCTCCGCCCATCGAAGGGCGGGCGAACGAGCAGCTTATCGAGGTGCTCGCGGAGCACTTCGGCAAGGCGAAACGGGACATTTCCATCGTTGCCGGGAGAAGAGGAAAGTTGAAGATCGTTGAGATACCATGAACCAAACGCGTAACGCCTGGACCAGGCGCTTCGTCGCGGCCCTTGTTTTCCTCCTCCCGGTGCTAATTGCCGGAGTCGGCCAGGACGGGGTCCAAACCTTCGTCGTCGCTCCCGGCATCAAACACATTCTTTTCGTCAAACCCGGCCCGCTTAGGATCCACGTGCTCGAGCTGGATCTGACCAACCCCAACTACCGGGTCGAATCATACCGCCCGACCGGATTGGTGCCGACTTCAGAACAGGCTCGCCGGAACGATGGGCCGGAGCATCGGGTTGTCGCAGCGGTGAACGCCGATTTCTTCAGCTTCACGACCGGCTGGCCGCTGGGCAATCAGGTTGTGAACGGGGAATTTGCACACGGGACTGAAAGTCCGAGGTCCCATTTGGCCTTCGACGCCCGCGGCCACCCATTGATCGAAAGGCTGAGCTTCACCGGCTGGTTTCGAACGCACGCGGGAGCTACCTATTCCATCGACGGCGTGAACGAGCGGCACAAAGCCGCTGCGATTGTCCTTCACACCTCCTTCTCAGACACGGCTACCTCGATCGGTGGTGCTGGAAAGAGATTCCTTCTTCGCTTGGTGTCCCCGCGCTGGGCGGTCGGCGATACTCTCCGCTTCATCGTCCTCAAATCGAATCCCGAGCGAACGACCCTGATCGCGCCCGACGAAGCGGTTCTCTGGGCTGGAAGAGCGACGACGATCTCGCGAGCGGGGAAAGGAGTGAAGGTCGCTGATACGCTTCTTGTCTATCTTAGATTTCGGCCGCACCTCGCGAGCGTCCTCAATGTCGTCGCCGGAGCAGGAAGAGTTCTGCTGAACGGGCAGCCGGTGCCCGATTCCGTGAATGTGAGCCAGAAGACCAGCGTCGCGTTCCTCGAGACCCTCCACCCCCGCACGTTCGTCGGTTTTGATCGGGATACGACGAAACTGTTTCTCTGCACCGTGGACGGGCGACAGGAGACGAGCGACGGAATGGACTTCGCCCAGATGGCCGACTTTCTCCTTTCCATCGGAGCATGGAACGCCATCAATCTCGACGGAGGGGGGTCCACCACGATGGTGATCAACGGTCAGGTTGTAAATTCCCCGTCCGATCGCACCGGGGAGCGCCCGGTGGCCAACACTCTTCAGATTATCTCCAGGGAGCAGCCGACACCGCAGCGGTAAGGGCCCCATCAGAAGGGCCGGCCGGAGGTGGGTCTGGTCTTTCAACCAACTTTCCAGGGAGCACTTCAAGTGAATACCCTCAATCTGCGTCGCTTCCTTCTATTCTTCGGTGTGCTACTGTCTGTCTCCCAAGGGCTGCTCGCGCAGGAGATAGCGAGCCCCGTGCCATCCCTTCGAGAGCAGGCAAACATTCAGCAGGAATGGTTGAAGATCCGTTTGGACCGGTTCCTGCCGCAGGTGATGAGGGAGAACAAAGTCGATATGTGGATCGTGCCGATGCGGGAATACAATGAAGATCCCGTCTTCTCATCCCTCGTCTCCGCAACGACGTTTTCTGCTCGGCGGCGGACGATCTATGTTTTCTTTGACCGTGGTCCGGACAGGGGAGTGGAACGGCTCGCCCTTGGAGGATCGTCGCAGGGAGGGCTCTACACGGCGTACAGGGATACGACGTTGAAGAACGCCGAGTTGTGGGGCGATAGCCAGTGGAGCTTGCTCAGAGGACTCGTTCAGGATCGCGATCCGAAGGCAATCGCCGTCAGCATCTCGCATACGCACGCGTTCTCCGACGGCCTCAGTGCGGGCGAATGGGAGCAGCTCCAGGTCGCCCTCGGACCAGAATATCTCGGGCGCGTTGTGCGGGCCGAACGACTGCCCCTGGACTACATCGCTCTCCGACCGCCGGAGATGCTTCCGATCTACCGCGAAATGATGAAGACCGCCCATGCCATCATCGCAGAGGCCTTCTCCAACAAGGTCATAACGCCCGGCACGACGACGACCCAGGATGTCGTCTGGTGGTTCCGGCGGAAGGTTCAAGACCTCGGCCTGAGCACGTGGTTCCAGCCGAGCGTCGACATCCAGCGAAAGGGGGCCGATCTCTCGGGCGAGCAGGACCCGATTATCCAGCGGGGAGACGTTCTGCATTGTGACTTTGGGATCACGGCGATGCGGCTCAATACCGATACCCAACACATGGCCTACGTTCTGCGGGAAGGCGAGGCTGACGTTCCGGCAGGATTGAAGAGCATTTTGGCACGGAGCAATCGCCTCCAGGACATCCATCTGCAGAAAATGAAGGTGGGGATGACGGGCAATCAGGTCCTTGCGGCCACGCTTGCGCAGATGAAGGCGGAAGGAATCGATGGTTCGGTTTACTCTCATCCCGTCGGAGAGAACGGGCACGGTGCAGGTGCCCTGATAGGCCTTTGGGACCGTCAGACGGGCGTTCCGGGACGAGGTGATGTCCCTTTGTTGGCCAACACGTGGTACTCGATTGAGCTCCAGGCTACGACGCCAGTGCCCGAATGGTCAGGCCAGCGTGTGCGATCGGCCCAGGAGGAAGACGTAGTGATCGGAGCCGATGGAAGCGTCCGGTGGGTGCGGAAGAGACAGACGGAATTCCATATTGTCAGGTAGATTCCCAGATCTGAAAGCACTGAGAAACCTCGAAATTCTTCAAAATTTCGAGGTTTTTGCTTTCTGGGAACTTACGCGATTGCATCTGACGTTTTTCAAACGTAACTTTGAAGTTGTGCTCTCGTCCGAAAGATAAGTAGGCCAAAAGCTGACCGTTAGCGGGGCAGGCTCAAGATGCCGTCATTGCTGGAACGGTGAACCACTTGGGAGCAATGAGCTTATTCCGGTCAAGTGGAGAACCAACTTTTGAGGTCGCTGGCGGTATGTACCAAGAGGGTGGAAGCGAATGGGGATTGCCAAGTCTGACCTGGAATGTACAGCGGAACGAGGAGAGCCGAACGCAATGGTCACAGTCAATCTGAGGATGTCTTTGAAGAAGCTACTTTCGATATCGTTCTTGGTGGTCGTAGGGTCACTATTGGTGGTCATTCAGGGCGGCTGTTCACAGCCTGCTGCCGTCACATACCTGAGCAAAGATGACCAGAGCAGTAGCACGCCCAAGGCCGACACGCAGAAAGACGCCCACACAAAGGTGGATCAGGGTACTGCTTGGTCCATAGACCAGTATGGGAGGGCTGTCCGGAGGTACTCAGCACGGTACGATCTCGATTGGCGGCTTGTTTTGGCGGTGATGAAGCGAGAGTCTCGTTTTTCCCCAAAAGCAGTGAGCAACAAGGGGGCATACGGCCTCATGCAGATTATGCCCTCTACTCAACAAGAGCTTGCAGAGAAGTTGGGTGTCGATAATCTCCAGACCCCCATCAACAACATCAGAGCCGGCACGTTTCACCTTTGGTCCCTGTACCAGGCCTTCGACAAAGCTGACGATGAGAACCGGATCAAGCTCACGTTGGCAGCCTACAATGCAGGGCTGAACAGGATCCTGGACGCCCAGGATGTGGCGACTTATCTAGGAGACGACCCGAATGATTGGGAGGCCGTCAGGGCTACCCTCCCGCTTCTCTCCAAACGGTATTCGACTTTGCATCGGCGGATTTGGGAGAGTGGCAGACCGCGGGCGGGTTATTTCAGGGATTGGCGGCAGACCCAGGCCTACGTCGACACGATAATGTCGTACTATACTGAGTATCAGCTTGCTCTGAAATGAGCTCGAACGGACCGAGCGATTCGATAATCCAAGTCCGACATTCCTTCACGTTCCATCTGCCAAACCTGCAGAAGAGACAACCGTTGAAGGTGAAGGGATCAAATCTCCTTGCTCACTCTCCCCTTTTTGGCACCGCCGGAACGATCTCCTGCGTTCTTCGTCAAATCATATTGAAAGTCCCTTCCCCAATGAATATATTCGAAGCAGATGACTAGCTACGAGCCGAGACATATTCGGGCATCTGAGCTCTTCGGTGACTTTTGGTTCAATTCCGAGCCTATCTCTATCAGCGCGCTGAAAGGATACGTCCTGCTGCTTGATTTCTGGGACTACACCTCTCTGGGCTGTATCCATTCCCAGCCGTACTTGAACGAGTGGCACCGGCGCTACAAGGATTTCGCGTTCGTCGCTGTCGGCATCCACACGCCCGAGTTCAAATTCGGAAGAAGTCCGGAGAACGTCGAGCGAGCGATCAGGAAGGCGGCCATCGAATGTCCCGTTGTGATGGATAACGACGCTATCATCTGGACGGCGTATTCGAACCGTGTTCGGCCGACGCGGTACCTTGTGGACAAAGAAGGCTATGTCCGTTACTCGTGTGAGGGCGAAGGCGGCTACGAACAATTTGAACGTGCAATTCAATCGTTGCTTGCTGAGGCCGGGTACCACGGTGCGATGCCCGAGCTCATGGAACCGATTCGCGACGTTGACCAGCCGGGGACGATCGCCTTCCGGGCGACGACCGACGTGCGCCTGGGCTACCTGAAGGGCACGCTGGGCAACGCGGAGGGCTATGGGCCGGAATCGACGATCGAATACGACGATGAGGGCTTGCGCTTGCCCGGACGAGTCTATTTGAAAGGGAAATGGTATAACGAAAAAGAGTCCGTGAGGTTCGATGGAGAGGCTCACGAAGAGGGGCATATCACTCTCATCTACGAGGCAGTCGAGGCGAACTCGATCCTGGACGCCGAGCATCACACTCCGTGCACAGTCCTCGCAACGCAAGACGGAAAATCCCTCACGAAGGCGAACGCAGGAGCAGACATCACCTTCGATCAGAAGGGGAGAAGTCTCCTCGTCGTGGATTCGCCGCGGCTGTTCCAGGTTGTGCACAATCCTGAGTTCAGTCAACACGAGCTCGGACTTTTCACCAACTCCCCCGAGCTCGAACTGTACGCCTTCAGCTTCGGCACCAGCCTCATTCCGGAGCTTGTTTCGAAAAACTGACTTTCCGAACGCAGCATCGCGTACCTTCACCCCTTTCCCTTTTCCTTCCGTTGTCATTTCTGGTTATGGGGCGAGCGCCGGCGCGTTCGCCCGATAGTGCTTGGGCGACGACTGCCTGAGGTGCCGAAAGCTGACTTGTGAGCCCCAACAGCTTGCATGAGGATTGTGCTTTTCGTACTATTCGACTGGGAGGGCGCCATATGTTGCCTCCAACGACTGTGATAGCCGCTCACGCGGACGCGTCAAGCACCAGAGACATTTCCGACGATGGGCGATGGTTGGTGAGAGGCTCCTCGCGTTCGAGGAGAGAGCGACAATATTGTTCTTGTTTGGGGGATCCCACGCTGCCGGCAAATCCGTGAGTGTGGGATTTTTGTTTTGATCGGCTCCCCATCATTTCAACATCAAGAGGGAAGAGGCTATGAAACGCGCCGTCGTGTTGATCGCTGGTATTTTCTGGATCATTCCCTGCATCCTCGCAGCGCAGACAGAATCCGCGAACCTCGTTAAGAATGGTGACTTCGAGAAGTTCAAAGGAGACGATCCGGTCGATTGGGAAACCTCGAATATCCCCGGGAGCCTGACCGTGGTGTCGGCGGATCGGCTGGCCCACGGCGGGAGAAAGGGGGTCAGGTGCGATGTCAAAGACTTCTACGGCTCGAAGATCACCGGCTACGCCTGCCAGAAGAACATCCCGCTCACCGGGAGGAACCTGCAGCTCTCCGGCTACTATGTCATGAACTCCGTGGGGAAGGATGCAGGCGTCGTGATCGTTTGCTTCGTCAGCGCTGGGGGCGCCACGCTCGGAACGGTTGAAGAATATTTCCGGGAGAGTACAAAGGATTTCGTGCGGTTTACGAGGGATATGGAAGTCCCCGCGGAAGCCACGACATGCCAGGTGCGCCTGACCATTCTCAGCGATCCGGAAGGCGAAGGGCTGCATGCGGGATCGTATGCAGTATTCGATGATGTCAAGCTGGTCGTCGTTCCGCCCAAGCCGAAGCCGGTCGTTCAGTAATGCCTCGAGCCTGAAGCCCGGTTGCTGAGCTGAAGAGAGCGTCGATCCGTCTTCAGGCGCAAGGATTGTTTTCCTCTCCGCAGTGTCGATCCGGCCTTTCCCCGAATTCTCCGATTCCCCCCTCGCGTTTCAGTTGTTCGATGTACCGCAGCGCCAGACCTCGCCCAATCCGTCCACGCCTTGTGTTTCCGTCGTTTTTTGGATATTTTTGGTGAACATTACCCAGCTGAAAACAGGATTTTGATGAACTGCATCCGCATCCACGAGCATGGTGGCCTCGAGAAGCTGCTTTATGAAGATGCGCCGGTCCCGAAGACTGGGTCCGATGAAGCTCTCGTGAACGTTAAGGCCACCTCCGTCAATCATCTCGATATCTGGGTCAGGAACGGCCTGCCGGGAGTGCGATTCCCGCTGCCGATGATCCTCGGCGTCGATGCTGCAGGGATCGTCGCCGAAAAGGGGGAGGCGGTCCGGCACGTCAACGTTGGCGACCGGGTGGTTGTGGCGCAGGGGATCTCGTGCGGCCATTGTGTCCACTGCCTGAACGGGAACGATAATCTCTGCCGGGACTACAAGCTGATCGGAGAGCATCGCGACGGCGCGGATGCAGAGTACCTCGCGGTCCCGGGACGGAACGTCATCCCCCTGAGCGGGGCGATCAGCTTTGAGTCTGCGGCTGCTGCCGCGCTGGTCTTCCTCACGGCCTGGCAGATGATCGCCGACAAGGCGAAGGTGCGGCCCGGCGACGACGTGCTCGTGATCGGTGCGAGCAGTGGTGTCGGCAGTGCCGGAGTCCAGATCGCGAAGCTCTTCGGCGGCCGCGTCCTCGCGACCACCAGCTCCGACGAGAAAGCCTCTAAGGTAAAGGAGCTGGGGGCAGACGAGGTCATCAACTACAAGAAGCAAGTCGTCTTCGATGAGGTTCGGCGCCTCACGGGCAAGAAGGGGGTGGAGGTAGTGTTCGACCACGTCGGCAAGAGCGTGTGGGAGGAGAGCATCAAGTGCCTTACGAAAGGGGGACGCCTCGTCACGTGCGGGGCGACTTCCGGCGCCGATGCCGTCACCGATCTCCGCTACGTTTTCTACAAGCAGCTCCAGATCCTCGGCTCCACGATGGGCAGGAAGGGGGACCTGATCACGATCTTCAAATTGATCGAAGAGGGGAAACTGAAGCCGGTCATCGACCGCGTTCTCCCGTTAAGCGAAGTCCGCGAAGCCCACCGGATCGTCGAGGCGGGCAAACACTTCGGCAAGATCGTGCTGACGCCGTAAAAGATTGAACTTGACAGCACGACAAAAATGTCGTATACTCACCTCCAATGAAAAGCGATACATTGAAATGGCTCGATGATGGCCTGCCCATGCTCGAGTCAGGCGTGTGGACAGAGCAGAAGTATCTCACGCTTTTTAATTACCTGGAGATCTTCTCGACCGGAATGAAGAAAATATGGGGGAGAAGGATATATGTTGACCTCTATTCGGGTCCAGGTTGTACCAGAGTAGAAGGGACAGCAAGAGTCCTGAAAGGGTCTCCTCTTCTTGCCCTAAGTGTCAAGACTCCATTCGACAAATACCTTTTCTGTGAGGTGATACCCCGTAGCCTCGAAGCACTTGAGCAAAGGGTGACAAAAGTCGGACCGTCCGCCGAAGTCAGGTACATCGCAGGAGACTGTAACGAAAGCGTGGATGACATCATTAGGGAGATACCCGAGCCTTCAAAGTCAAACACGGTTCTAACATTCTGTTTTGTTGATCCGTTCGATCTAAGTATTCAATTGAAGACGTTGCGTAAACTGGCTGACGCGAGAAGGATCGATTTCCTGGTGTTGTTGGCTCTATTCATGGATGCAAACAGGAATGAGAAACACTACACAAGCTTAGAAAACAGGAAAGTCGACCTCTTCTTGGATTCATCCGGATGGAGAGACGAGTGGAGCGAGTATAAGACTAGAGACGATAGCTTTCCGAGGTTTCTTGCACGCCAATTCGAAAAGAGGATGATAGAGGTTGGGTATCTGAAGAGCGGCCAGAATACCAAAGAATTTCGCTCCTCAGAAAAGAACCTTCCCCTTTATCACCTCGCTTTCTTTTCTCGCAGTCAGAGGGGTTATGACTTCTGGAAAAAGGGGACCTCTTACAGCACCCCCCAGCTATCACTAGATTTCTAGGTGATCACAAAAAGGAGCTAGCATGGCTCAACGATCATCGATCGAATGGACTCAGGCGACTTGGAATTCCGTCACCGGTTGCAGCAAGATCAGCCCAGGATGTAAAAACTGTTACGCCGAAAGGCTCGCAGCACGGTTGAAAGCAATGGGGAGCTATCGATACCGGAACGGATTCAGGGTCACCCTCCAGGAGGACATCGCAGAGTTGCCGCTCGAATGGAGGCAGCCGAGGGTGATTTTCGTGAACTCAATGAGCGACCTGTTTCACAAGCAGGTCCCTAGCGACTTCATAGTCAAAATCTTCGACACTATGAGACGTGCAGATTGGCACACTTTCCAGATTTTGACAAAAAGATCCGATCGGTTGTTGAGCCTCGCTCCTTATCTGCCGTGGCCAGAGAATGTCTGGATGGGCGTGAGTGTCGAGTCCCCGCGTTATACCTCCCGGATTCGGCATCTGCTCAAGGTGCCGGCAGCGGTGAGGTTCTTGTCGCTCGAGCCGCTTCTCGCGCCGATTCCGAGGGTGCCGCTCCGAGGGATAGATTGGGTAATCGTGGGGGGTGAATCAGGGCCTCGGGCTCGCGAGATGAAGCCGGAATGGGTGCGTCAAATCAGGGAGCGCTGCGAGGAAGCGGACGTGGCTTTCTTCTTTAAGCAGTGGGGCGGTGTGAACAAGAAAGCTGCTGGCCGGGTTCTGGATGGCAAAAAATATGATGAAATGCCAACGCCAACACTGCGCCAGAAAAGCCCCGCCCTCTCGCTAGCTGAACTTCAGGTTGTATGATCTAAGGGAGGGCTGACCGAAAATCACGGTTTGAACGCTGGTTGCGCTTCCCAACATTCTTTACTAAGTTATGGCGTGGCGATTTGAATGACAGCTTGCGGCCACGTTAAATCCCGCTGCAAAGGTTCGTTTCTCCGAAAGCGGGACCCCGTTGAGCGGGGTAATTTGCTAAAGCGTCGGTAGCGACTCTCTCACACCCCCGGCGCCGATGCCGGGTTTTTTGTTTGTGGGTTGGGCACCCAATTTGAATTGCCCGATGACTCAGTGATCCGATCACCAGATAGCCCGATGAACAAGTCCTTCCTCGACATATTAAAGGAGAAGATCGTCGTCTTCGACGGTGCGACCGGGACGCACATCCAGGCCCAGAACCTCACGCCGGACGACTTCGGCGGCGAGCATCTGAACGGTTGCAACGAGTACCTCGTGGTGTCGAAGCCCTCCGCGGTCGAGAACGTTCACCGGGACTACCTCGATGCTGGCTGCGACGTGATCGAGACGGATACCTTCGGCGGAACACCGATCGTCCTGACTGAGTATGGTCTCGCAGAACAAGCCTACGACTTGAATCTCAAGGCCGCTCAGATCGCCAAGCGCTTGGCCTCCGACTATTCTCAGAGCGGTCACCCCCGGTTTGTCGCCGGCTCGATGGGGCCGACGACGAAACTCCCGTCGCTCGGACACATCTCGTTCAAGGATATGTCTGCCGCCTACTTCATACAGGCCAAGGGTCTGGTAGAGGGCGGTGTCGATCTCCTCTCCCTCGAGACGTGCCAGGACGTTCTTCAGATCAAGGCGGCCCTCTGCGGCATCTTCGACTATTTTCAGCAGGCGAAGCGGCGCGTCCCGATCATCGTCTCCGTAACTGTGGAGACGGTCGGCACGATGCTTCTCGGGACGGAGATCTCCGCTGCCCTCACGTCGATCGAGCCGTATGATGCCGATGTGATCGGCATGAACTGCGCCACCGGTCCCAGGGAGATGTCGGATCACGTTCGCGTCCTCTCCTCGAGCAGCCCGAAGCCGATCTTTGTGATGCCGAATGCCGGTCTCCCCGAAAATGTTGGCGGCGTGGCACACTACCATCTCTCTCCAGAGGAGCTTGTCCAGTATCTTTCGCACTTTGTCAAGGACCTCGGCGTCCGGATCGTCGGCGGATGCTGCGGCACGACGAAGGAGCATATCCGGCAGCTCGTGGAAGCTGTCGGCAACCTCTCGCCGAAAGAGCGGAAGTCCGAGTTCGTGCCGAGCGCCTCGAGCCTGTACCAGGCCGTGCCGTTCCGCATTGTTCCGCCCCCCATCCTCATCGGCGAACGCACGAACGCCAACGGGAGCAAGCTCTTCAAGGACCTGCTTCTGAGGGAGGATTGGGAAGGGATGGTTGCGATGGGGCGGGAGCAAGTGAACGAGCAGGCACATATGCTCGACGTGTGCGTGGCGTATGCGGGTCGCGACGAGGCGGCGGACATGCGCGAGCTCATCACACGCTTCAACACCCAGATCGCCATTCCGCTGGTGATCGATTCGACGGAGCGGCCCGTTATCGAGGAGGCGCTCCAGCGCATCGGCGGCAAGGCGGTCGTGAATTCCATCAACCTGGAGGACGGCGAGGGGCGTCTGGAGCAGGTGGTTTCGCTGTGCAAGCGGTATGGGGCTGCGGTGATCGCCCTGACGATCGACGAGCAGGGGATGGCCAAAACCGCCCAGGCCAAGCTCGGCGTCGCCGGGCGCATCTACGATCTGGCAGTGCGAAAGCACGGCATGAAGCCGCGCGACCTCATCTTCGACACGCTCACGTTTACGCTCGGCTCCGGCGACGAAGAGTTCCGCCGTGCTGGGCTGGAGACGATCGAAGCGATACGGCTCATCAAGAAGGATTTTCCTGACGTCCACACCAGCCTCGGGGTAAGCAACGTCTCGTTCGGGCTCTCGCCCCAGACGCGGCATGCGCTGAACAGCGTTTTCCTGCACTATGCCGTCGAGGCCGGACTCGACATGGCGATCGTTCACGCGTCGAAGATCATTCCCCTTTTCAAGATTGACGAGCAGGGCCGCGAGCTCGCCCGCCAGCTCGTGTTCGACGAGCGGAAGTTCGAGGGAGAGGGGGCAAACCGCACATGCGTCTACGACCCGCTTTCCGAGCTCATGGCCTATTACGCGGGGCGAAAACCCGAAGTGTCGTCCCTCGCCCCCGTCGCCGGGGGGACGATCGAGGAGCGCCTCAAGAACCGAATCATCGACGGCAACAAGTCCGGCCTTCAGGCGGACCTTGACGAGGGCCTCAAGAACTACCGGCCGCTCGACATCATCAACACGATTCTCCTCGACGGGATGAAGGTTGTGGGGGAGTTGTTCGGGTCGGGACAGATGCAGCTTCCGTTCGTGCTCCAGTCCGCGGAAGTGATGAAGGCGGCGGTTTCGTACCTTGAGCGGTTCATGGAGAAGAAGGAGGGAAGTCAGAAGGGGACGCTGGTGATCGCGACGGTTAAGGGGGACGTTCACGACATCGGCAAGAATCTCGTGGACATCATCCTTACGAACAACGGCTACCGGGTGATCAACCTCGGCATCAAGTGCCCCATCGAGACCATGCTGGGCGCGGCCGAGGAGCATAGAGCGGATGCGATCGGGATGAGCGGGCTCCTCGTGAAATCGACGCTGGTGATGAAGGAGAACCTCGGCGTGATGAACGAGCGGGGCATCACGACGCCGGTCATCCTCGGCGGGGCGGCGCTGACAAGGCGGTACGTCGAGGCTGACCTCCGTCCGCTGTATCGAGGTGATGTCTATTACGCGAATGACGCATTCGACGGGCTTCGCTTCATGGAGGCGATCAAGGGTGCCAATAAAGGTAGCCATCTTCAACTGAAGATGGACCCGGAGAAAGAAGCGGTACTCACAGGCGCCGAAGCAAAGATCGCGTTGGCGATGGCGGAGCAAGGATCTGCCGCTCCTCTTGCTGCGGAAGGCGAGCCACACGTCTCTGCTGCAACCCGGCCTTCCCGGTCGAATGTCCGCACCGATATCCCGATCCCGATTCCCCCGTTCTGGGGTTCCAGGATCGTCGAATCCATTTCGCTCGACGACGTCTTCCGTTATGTCAATGAAGCCGCCTTGATCCGGGGGCAGTGGCGCGTGGTGAGGGGATCGATGAGCGATAAGGAATACAGGAAGCTTCTCGACGAGCAAGTCTATCCCGACTTCAAGAAGCTCAAGGAAGAAATCAAGCGGCAGAACCTGCTGGAACCGAAGGTCGTCTACGGATACTTCCCCTGCCAGTCGGATGGGGATGACCTGGTCGTGTACCATCCGTCAGAGGGCTCTCCTTCGCCCAATCCGAAATCCCCAATCCGGAATCCGAAATTGAGCGAGTGGCTCAGGTTTACCTTCCCGCGGCAGTCGGGCGATCGGCATCCCTGTATCGCGGATTACTTCGCCTCTCTCGAATCTGGGAAAGTCGACGTGCTTGCTTGTCACGTGGTGACCGTCGGTCGAGAAGCCTCGGAGCACTCGAAGAAATTGTACGCTGCAAATAGTTACAAAGATTACCTATATTTCCACGGTCTGAGCGTTGAGAGCGCCGAGGCGCTGGCCGAGCTTTGGCACAAACGGATCCGGGAGGAGCTGGGGATCGCGGGGATGGACGCGGGCGAGATCAAGAGGCTGTTCAGCCAGGGGTATCAAGGCTCGCGCTACAGTTTCGGCTATCCGGCCTGTCCGAGCCTCGAGGATCAGGTGAAGCTCTTCGAGCTCCTGCAGCCGGAAAGGATCGGGGTCACGCTAACAGACGAGTACCAAATGGAGCCCGAGCAATCGACCTCGGCCATCGTCGTTCATCATCCGGAAGCGCGCTATTTCAACGTGAAGTGAGATAAGGAGTGAGACGCAAGGGGTGAAAGCGCGAGTCAAGCGCCGGTGGTGAACAGTGAATCGTGAAGAGCGAACAGATGGAGGCCTGAGAAGAGTGTGAACTGTACGCAGGGGGGCTCCAGAGACGTCCGAGCGTTTGACCATTCACCATTTACGATTCACTATTTACGAACATTCGATTCAACCCCGCACTTCAAACTCTAAACTCGAAACTGGAAACTTTCAACTCTAAACTCGACTCAACCATGCCAAACCTTATTCTACTTCGTCACGGCGAATCACAATGGAATCTCGAAAACCGTTTCACCGGCTGGACGGATGTTCCGCTCTCTCCGAAAGGCGAGCAGGAGGCGCATGAAGCAGGGGAGAAGCTGAAATCCTACAAATTCGACAAGGCTTTTACGTCCATCCTCAAGCGTGCGATCGACACGCTGACCATCGTTCTGAAGATCATAGGCCAGGAGAGCATCCCGATCGAATACGACAAGGCGCTGAACGAGCGGCATTATGGGGCGCTGCAGGGGTTGAACAAAGCCGAAACGGCCAAGAAGTATGGGGACAAGCAGGTGAAGCTCTGGCGCCGAAGTTATGACGTGGCTCCGCCGAAGGATGTTACGGAGCTCAATCCGCTCGGCATGAGCGAGAGTCTAAAGGACACCGCCGCGCGGACGCTCCCATACTTCGAGTCGAAGATCATCCCCGAGATCGAGGCGGGGAAGCACATCCTGGTCTCTGCTCACGGCAACAGCCTTCGCTCGATCGTGATGAAGCTCGACAACCTCACGAAGCAGCAAGTGATCGAGCTCAATATCCCGACGGGCGTGCCGCTGCTGTACGTCTACGACACGGCGGGGAACATCCTCGAGCACCGGTACCTGTAGTCAGATTCTTCCAGTCTGGAGAAGGCACGGTCCCTCCGAGGGGCGTGCCTTTTTTTCTGATCCGCACCCTGCGTGGGGGCAGCTGGTCATAAAACTGACAGCGAAGCAGGAGGTCATCTGGGCTAAGGTTGACACCAGCGGGACCAATCCAGCGTTGCCTCCGGTCGTCATTCCGGTATTGAAGAAACGGATGGCCCGAACGCAACAGTACGTCGAGGACATCGGTGTGGCGAGAGTGGTGGTGAAGAAGCAGCAGCAGTGCAAGGAGCCAATCGTACAATGCTCAAGCGATCATACGGGACCTCAATCGTTCAATCGGTCAAGCATAGAAGCATACCAGCAGGGTCAACGCTTTACCTGGACAGACGCCAACGGAGAAACACAGAGCGTCGATGTGGATGGATGTGATTACGTTCCACCAGGGGAAAGTGCTGATCTGCCGAACAGATTAGGCGTGACGTTCGTGATGCCTGCTGTCAACCCCAACCGCAAAGAGAAAACGTACGTTCCGCTGAGTGATGTAAGAACGACGGTGTGTCTCGATCTGAGTGACGAGAGCAATCCCAAATGGACCTATCAGTTCGACAATATCAGGGTACCCATATTTACTTTGGTCTGCGCTCGCCCTTCATATCATGAAATGGGAAGAGACGAAAACGAATGGACCCAGACAATATCAGATTCTGTTATTTATGTGAAAGCTTTAGCTGCGATGAGGTGGTGGGTCCAGGGGAGCTATGTCCACGGAGTTCCCCCGCCGAATATGTTCACATTCAGGAGCATGATCAGAGCGCATGAAGATGTCCATCTCGGGGATTTCTCGAACAAAATGGAAGAAACGTTCAACGAGGCGTTTAGAGAGATCTTTCACGATCGGTTTTCTCAAAAGGAGTACCCCTGCCCCGAAGATGTATTGGCATTTGGCAGAGTCACTCCCGTCAAAAACAGACTTGCAGACGCGTTTATGAGTGCTGCGAGAGCGAAGGTCCGCTCAGAAGTGGATACAGACAACGCGGCGCGGAACGAAAGAGAAAAGATTCTGAAGAGATTTGAAGCCTGGGCAAAAAAGCAAAGTTGGTATCCAAAATAGTACGAGCCAGAGGAGAACACAATGGGTAGAATATTGCTGGTGACTTGCCTGCTCGGTTTGATAATGAACAGCCAAATGTCGGCACAGTCATTTTGGAAGCTTGATCTCCCGCTCGGTCTTTTTCCTGCGATGAAGAGCGATACAAGCGCCGCGGGCCTCTTAGCGTGGATGCAAGAGGAGCCAGATTCCTATCTTCCCGTCTTGTTCTTGGCGTATTACCACGGTGAGACCGAAAAGGGGCTGTTGCTTTCGAAATGTCGCGCGTATCATGTGGACACGCTGAGCTCCTCTTTTTCCTGGTCGGCTTACTTCATCTACCAGTACGTGAGAGGGTACCTTGGCGACCCGGGTGCTCTAGCCGCAATGGACACCGTGATCCGATATTCAAATCGTGAGTTCGACAAGTTCGAAGCGGTGCGATGCCTAGCTGAGAATGGCAAACTGGACTACTTCGATTTCTTGCAGGATGTGATGAAGCAGCCGAAATTCCGATACATGCTAATGGATGCACTAGTGCTGTATGGGAAGGATCCGACATTCTCCTCTAGAGTCAAGTCGATCTTGCAAGGGCTGATCGAGGACCCAGACGAAACTGAAGCTGAGCGCTCGGTAGCCGCATCAAGGCTTGCAGACATAGATAAACCGTTTGCAGCAGACCTGTTGAATAATCTGTTCCGTTCGACCTCTGGAGAGCTTCGACACGACTATTTCCAGGACTTGTCAAGACTTGATCCAGATGGTGCGGCCGCGCGAGCTGAGTATGCGATTCCCCGAGAACCAGATGAGTTTCTTCGAAGTGAGTACGTTCCTGTTTACATCGATAGCGTCTACTCGAGAAGCTTTCTGCAGCCGAGCTTTTTGAAATTCATCCAAGACTGGATCAGAACTGAACCTCGTACATCATCTGTTCACCTGGCCGGTACCATTCTCTTGGATCGGTTTGTTCCATTGGGGCCTTCTTTTTCGACACCGGTCTCGACTATTCTTGATAGTCTTGTTTCCTACAAGCATCAAATCGCGTCCTATGCTTGGCTTGCCGACGAGAACTTCGTCAACGAGCTGGACAACGGCCTGGAGAATGCAAGGAAGCACTTAGCAAAGGGCGACTCGGTCAATGCCTACAAAGAGGTCCAGAAATTCCAGGAGAAGATCCAGAAGGAGTATGACAAGACTCAGGAGAACGAGAAGAAAAATAAGCCCCGGGACAAACGGTTTGTGACGGCGGAGGGCTACAAGTTCCTCTACTACAACGCGCAATACATCCTCGATCGGTTACCAGCGGAGAAGACGAAGAAGAAGTGAGCGCGCGGAACCGTCAGATTTTGTGCGATGTGAGACGTAGAATGCAAGAAGTGCGGTGTGGATCGACGTGAGAAAGGAGGACGGACAATGAAACTTGCACTCCGAATCATTCTGATCCTGACGCTGGCTGGAGTGATGCAATCAGCCGTCGCCCAGACGGTGTACCGGTTGCCCTTTGCCTCCACAAGCAACGGCATCGAGCTCACGGTGGCGAATGTCTCGGGTCTCCTCCTGTCGGGAGTGACGGTCGAGGCAACCGGTCTCCCGAGCTGGCTCAAGTTTAAGGAGAGCAGGCAGAACCTTCCCGCGCTAAAGGCCGAGCAGGAAAGTCCAGTCCTCTTCTCGTTTTCGGTCGACAAGTCTGCTCCCGTGAACAAAGAGCAAACCATCGTGTTTAGTGTCAACTCGACAAGCGGACAAAGCTGGTCGAAGGAGATCAAGGTATCCGTCGCCCCTCCGGAGAAGTTCGAGCTGTACCAGAACTATCCGAATCCCTTCAACCCGACGACCACAATCAGCTATCAGTTGCCCGCCGATAGCCGAGTGACTCTGAAGATCTTCAACATGCTGGGGCAGGAGGTGGCGACAGTCGTTGATGAGAGCCGGTTGGCGGGATACCACCAGGAAATCTGGGATGCTTCACGGTTTTCGACCGGCGTCTATGTTTACGCGTTGATGGCGACGGATGGCCAGGGCAATCGTCATGTCGACCGGAAGAAGATGCTCCTTCTGAAGTAGCAGAGTCCAGGTCGAAGATTGCATCGCCTTCTTGGTTCCTTTCCCGTTGTGGCGAAGCTTTGGTGCGCTGTCCTTCGAACGACGCTGTCTCACGAACCTGTGTAACAAACTAAAAGGCACGACCCCTCTCGAAGTCGTGCCTTTTCTTCCTCTCGCCTCTTCCCACCAACTTTACAGACAAATCTCCTCTCGCAAATGGTTCGGGATCACCCGCGATCCGGCCACCACCCCGCCCTTCAACGCTTTCGCGACGTCCCACAGGAACATAACGTACGACGAATAGACGGACGATCCGGCGCGCCGGTAGTCATCTGCCAGCAGCCGGTGAAGCTTCGGCAGATTGTACCACGGAACCCCGGGATAGAGATGGTGCTCAAGGTGATAGTTGATGTTGCACATCATGAATGAAACGACCGGGTGCGTCGTCACGGTCCGGGTATCCGTAAACTCGTTCCCTCCGGTGGTCATCCCGTGCTCCGCGATACCGCGGAGGTTGGCGACCTGTCCTGCCACGACGAGGGGAAACAACCACGCCTTGAGCATCACCCTCGCAGGCAAAAGCCACCAGGCCCCGATCGCAAGAGCGGCCATGGCGAGCCATTCCAGGATTACTCCGATCCGCTCCTTGCGAGTGCCCTTCTTGATGGCATTCAACGGGACCATCACGAGATAGAGATAGACGCCAAAGATGAAAACAAAGATATAGACGATCCGCAAGAGCAGCGGATTCTTGCTGACATTTTCGATGTCATCCGGATCCTGTTCCGAATGGAGATACTTGTGATGCAAGGGGTGCACGATCCTGTAGCCGGCCGCTGAGAACAGGACAGGAAGCCCGCAGAGGAACTCGAGCCACCGGTCGGTCTTCGGATTGCGCGTGAGCAAATTATGGCAGGATTCATGCCCCAGAACGGAAAGCGTGCTGAGCGAGAATCCGGCCAGGAAATAGCAGAGAAGGTCGACGATCAGCAGGTGGCTCTGCACCGCCAGCCAGCCCGCGCCAAGCCAAATTCCGTAGTGCAGCACGATGACCGCGTTCCAGCGCTTGTCGAGAACGTGGAGCCTGCGGATTGCCTCTTTCTTCTCCGCGCTGAGATCCTTGCGGGTGACTCGCGCGGCGGTGTTCCCGTTGTCACAAAAGTAGATCTCGCCTTGCTCGGCAACTGAGGTTTCAGTCGATGTCGAATTCTGCACAAGTTGATAGCTCACGTACACCTCCACCGCACATTGGCGTTCGATGTTTCAGCTCTCTCCATCGAATAACACACGAGCAGGGAAATAAGTTCACGCGGCGCGGCGGGCGCTCAGGCGATGCGGTTCAAGATGCCAACGCGCTGAGGAATCAACTGTTTGCGGGATGAACGCGGGCAGGCTGAAAAGCAGGCACGAATCCCCCAAAGGGGTTCTTCGGAGAAAGGGCAGGTCCGGACTCTCCGCCGGCCGGATCCTTCGCCCGGTCGACAAATGGCTCGTTACGAAAGCCTGCACAGAACTCTGTTTTGACCTGGGATCGCAACCTTAGAAAAAAGGTGCTGAGACGGCTATCCTTTCGGCGTGGAAGATTTTTCAGTGTCGGACGGGATCTGGGTGGCGGAATCTATTTCCTTCTTTACCTGCTTGATTTCGCCCTGGGCGGTATTCTGGACATCTCTCATCGCTTTCCGGAATTCACTGATACCTTGACCCATTCCTTTGGCGATCTCGGGGATCTTCTTCGCTCCAAAGAAAATCAGAATGAAGAGGATAATAAGCAGCAGCTCTGGTATGCCAATGTTTTCGAACATCGTGGTGCTCTCCTCTCGGGAAAATCTACACTATACAAACAATATAAGCAGCGGGAAAAATCCTTCCAAATTTCTCTGGAGTGGCCGGCCTGCTCGACCCTCTGCCATCACGGCCCGATGCCTGAAAGACGTGCAGAAATGAAGTCGGTTCTTCCGTATTCCCCTTTCTCCTCCTATTCCCCCCGACCGCTCGGAACAAGTTAAGCCGCAACGAGTTGCGGTGTCTGTGAGATCGTGGGATCAATGCCCTTCTCCTACATTCTTAAGATTGCCTCACTGTGTCCGGGAGTGCGTGCAGGTCTCTCCGCCGCTGACGCTTTCGGCGAAGATGACGAAAAATTCATCTTTGCGGTGCCGAAGTCCCCTCAACTTCGACGAAGCGCCGATGACGGTGGCAGCCCCTAACAGTATTTCCGACACTTTCTTATCTTAGGGGTGGCTTCTGCCACGCTTCTCTTGCCGAGCCTCTCCAGTTTCAAGGCCAACGAGATACGGCTACTCTTGAGGCACAATGGCAAACCTCACGCCTTGGACCGTGCGGCGAGAATGATCCCTGAGTCAGTGCCGACGGGGTTATCGTCCAGTGAGAGTTACAAATGTGTGAAGGTTGGCAGAGACGCGAAGGCGCTGTGATCCCGCAATGCGCTCAAATGGCTTTACTGAGCCCGTCGAAATCGATGGGGGTGCGGAGTGGACGGATCTATTGTGCGTTTGATTTCGCTGCAAGTGCTCGCTGCTGGAAGGTAGATGTCGCTCTCAGCAGCGAAATCGCGGCGAGTGGGGGACGGCCCCATCACGGGGAGTTCGATTTCGACAGAGATTT
>CAYZRX010000012.1:41044-50580 GCA_964480945.1 uncultured Ignavibacteriaceae bacterium
CTTTCTCGGAAAGAAAGTAAAAGGAAAATCACTCTAGAAGTGCGAGAAGACGGTCAGGATCTCCATATGCATGAGTCTTTTCAGAAAAACACTCTCTTTCTCACGCTGGCGGGTCTCATGCTGTTCGCGTTGCACGCACCTGGCCAGGAAGCGAAGAACTACGCGCTCATCAAGCCGGGCGAGCCGATCGAGGCCATCGTCCGGCAGGCCGCCAATGTCGTCCCCTCTCCGAGACAGCTCGCCTGGCAGGAGAGGGAATTCATTGCCTTTTCGCATTTCGGGATCAACACGTTCACGGATAGGGAATGGGGGGATGGAACGGAAGATCCGTCATCCTTCAATCCGACCGACTTCGATGCGCGGCAGTGGGTGAAGGTGATTAAAGCCGCGGGGATGAAGCTGCTGATACTCACCGCGAAGCACCACGACGGTTTCTGCCTCTGGCCCTCCAAGTATACCGAGCATAGCGTGAAGAACAGCCCCTGGCGGAATGGGAAGGGAGATGTCGTCAAAGAGGTCGCTCAAGCCTGCCGGGAATTCGGCATCAAGTTCGGCGTGTATCTCTCCCCCTGGGATCGGCACGAACCCACCTACGGGGATTCTCCCGTCTACAACGAGCACTTCCGGAACCAGCTTCGGGAGCTTCTCACAAACTACGGAGAGATCGCGGAAGTCTGGTTCGACGGAGCATGCGGTGAGGGCCCCAATGGGAAAAAGCAGGTGTACGACTGGCAATCATACTACAGGGTGATCCGCGAGCTGCAGCCGCACGCTGTCATCGCGATCATGGGACCGGATGTCCGTTGGGTCGGGACGGAATCGGGTTACGGCAGAGAGACGGAGTGGAGCGTGATCCCCATCGTCCTGCAGAACCCGGATGCGATCGCCGCGGCTTCCAAGCAGAATCCGATCGATGCAGCGTTTTTCCCAAGGGATCTGACGGATGAAGACCTGGGAAGCAGACAGAAGATCAAGAACGCCACGGCGCTCGTCTGGTATCCTGCTGAGACCGACGTCTCCATCCGGCCGGGCTGGTTTTATCACGAGAGCCAGGACGGCCAGGTGAAATCGCCGGAGCAGTTGGTCGATATCTGCTACAGCTCCGTCGGAAGAAATTCCGTTCTCCTCCTCAATATTCCGCCGGACAAGCAGGGTCAAATCAACGAGGCCGACGTCAAGAGCTTGATGGGGATGCGCGCGATCCTCGACCGGACGTTCAGGACGAATCTCGTCGAAGGAGCCCGGGTCAAAGCTTCAAACGAGGAGGCAGGGCATGAGGCCGCGCTCGTCGTTGACAGAAGCGCGACGACATTCTGGACGACCGACGACGGCGTAGAATCGGCAGTCCTCGAGTTTGACTTTCCGGAAGACCGGACGTTTGATCGGGCGATGCTGCAGGAGGACATCAGGGTTGGCCAGCGGGTGGAGGCCTTTCGGCTCGAGGCGCGGGATGGCAAAGGGTGGAAGGAATTCACGAAGGGGACGACCATCGGCTACAAGCGACTTCTCCGGTTCCCGGCCGTGACGGCAAAGAGGGTGCGGCTTACCATAGACGCGTCGCGCACAAGTCCGACGCTCTCTTCGTTCGGTCTTTTCAAGTCCCCGCCAGGTTCCAGATAGAGAGGAGAAAGTGAGATGAACCAAGCATCAGGAGGAGGCATCCCGCGCTACGGCAGCGTCATTGGATTGCGGGATGAGAAGCTGGAGGAGTACAAGCGGCTCCACGCCGCCGTCTGGCCCGAGGTGGCTCGGATGATCCGCGGATGCAACATCCGGAACTACTCGATCTTTCTGCACAAGCTCGATGATGGCACGTACTACCTCTTCAGCTATTTTGAGTACGTCGGGAGGGATTTCAAATCCGACATGGCGAAGATGGCCGCCGATCCCGACACTCAGCGCTGGTGGAAGCTGACCGATCCTTGCCAGCGCCCGCTTTCGAATCGCAAAGAAGGCGAACGGTGGGCCTCGATGGAAGAGGTTTTTCATCAGGACTAGCTGAGCTTCGCAAGACGGGCAACAAGTAGTCGATCGCGTTCTCGCGACGCTTCTCTATCCGATGGCTATCCTGGCCGGTCTCGCGCGGGCCTTCCCAGAAGTTGAAAAAAGACTTTGGCGCTCTTATTGAATCTGAGAAATCTAAGAGGATATGCGGGAAAACGCTTGTTTCTTTCGCCTCCGTTTGCTATACTCGGTCGGATTATTCAGTCCGTCGACCGTTCCCCAGGTCTGGCATCTGTGTTGCTAGGAAAGTAAAGGTCGGATCTTGAGGAGACATTGGGGGTTTTTTGACTGAATTTCGAGTGTTGATCTGGAAGTAACGATTTCAATACCTTAACAGAGAGGAGAGAACTGAATGGCGACGTTTATAACTGAAGAGTGCATCAACTGTGGTGCGTGTGAGCCTGAGTGCCCGAATACGGCTATCTATGCGGGCGGTGCCCAGTGGGAGCTGAATGGGGAGATGCACGATGCGATCTCTAACGACCTGTACTATATTGTCCCGGAGAAATGCACGGAGTGCGTGGGACATTTCGAGAAGGAACAGTGCGCAGCGGTGTGCCCCGTCGATTGCTGTGTCCCGGATCCGAATCACCCAGAAACAGAGGACGTTCTCTACGAGCGAGCCAAGAAGCTCCACCCGGAGAAAACATTCGCGGAGCTCAGCCCGGCGACATCACGCTTCCGCAAGTAACCCTCTTTCATCATAGACTCACGAGGTCGGCGTCCGACCCATCACGCAGAAACGTGTTGATGGAATTCGAGACCCGACCTTCTTGTTTCTATAGAAAAGCTCACCAAATCGAACCCTGACCCCATGAGAATTGGCAACTACGACATCCACCCTATCGAAACGGGGCACTTCGCTCTCGACGGAGGTGCAATGTTCGGCATTGTCCCCTGGGTTTTCTGGAGCAAAACCAACCCGCCCGACGAGCGCCAGCGGATCGAGCTCGCTGCCCGCTGCTGGCTCGTTCAGGGCGGCGGCCGGAGGATCCTGGTCGACGACGGCAACGGCACGAAGTGGAACGACAAGCTTCGGGACATTTACCACCTCGACATGACCTCGGGCGACCTTCTCTCTTCTCTGAAGAAGCTCGGGGTCACACCGGCGGACATTACGGACGTCATCCTGACCCACCTCCATTTTGACCACGCAGGTGGATCGACGACGATGGTGGACGGAAAGCCCGTGCCGACCTTCCCGAACGCGAAGTACTACGTGCAGAGAAAGCACTGGGAGCTCTCTCAGAGCCCGACCGACAAGGATCGGGGGAGTTTCATGCGCGATGACTACGTCCCTCTGATGGAGCACGGCGTGCTGGAGCTGGTGGATGGGGAGTTTGAGATCTTCCCCGGCATCGAGCTCCTCGTCTGCAACGGTCATACGAACGCGCAGCAGCTTCCAAAGATCTCCGACGGCAAAACGACTATGCTGTTCTGCTGCGACCTGATCCCGACGGTCTCGCACGTCCCGTGGCCGTACGTCATGGCGTACGACGTAAGACCCCTGGTTACGATCGAGGAGAAGAAGAAGATCCTGACGCGTGCGTACCAGGAAGGGTGGATTCTCTTCCTCGAGCACGATCCGAAGATCGAAGCCATTACCCTGAAGCCGACGGAGAAGGGCTTCGCCGTCGATCGAACGCTGAAGATCTCATGAACGCCTCAACACGTGGAACAGATACGGACGGTTTCGTAAGGGTCATGGATGTGCATGAGTGCCTCGCGCGGCGGATCGGACGAGTTCAGGTCGATGGTGAGGAGATGGTCTTCTTTGCCGTAGAGGGGGGGATCTACGCCGTGCGGAATCTTTGCCCGCATCAGCATTTTTCGGCCTTGAACCTTGGTATCTTGAAGGGTCACGAAATCACCTGCCCGATGCACGGCTGGACATTCGACGTGCGGACGGGCCGAGCGACTGTGGGGGACTGGAGGCTCAAGTGCTACGAGGTGAAGGTTATCGGCAATGATGTCTGGGTTGAGAAGCCATCGGACGAACCTGAGTGGGGCTGATCGTGGAGAACCGGCAGGCGCTGACACGGACGATCAAAGCCAAGGCTGCAGAGCTGGGGTTTGCAAAGGTGGGTATCGCACGGGCCGATGCGTTGACGGAGGAGGGGGCGAGGTTGCACGAGTGGCTCGTCCGCCGATACCACGGTACGATGGACTGGATGGGGCGAAGCTTCGAGAAACGCGTCGACCCGCGGGCGATCGTGCCGGCTGCGAAATCCGTGATCTCGCTTGCGATGAACTACTATGCGGATGTGCGGCACAGCAATGATCCAGGAGTGGGGAAGATTTCGAGATATGCGTGGGGGGACGATTATCATCTCGTCGTCACGCCGCGAATCCAATCGCTCCTTGACTGCATCAAATCAGAGAATCCGGACATCGACGCCAGGATCTACGTCGATACAGGCCCGGTCATGGACAAAGCCTGGGCCGTCAAAAGCGGCATCGGCTGGCTGGGGAAGCACACGAACGTTATTACGAAGGAGTACGGCTCCTGGGTGTTCCTCGGGGAGATTATCCTCGACGCCGAGCTCGAGTACGATGAGCCGATCGCGGACTTCTGCGGCACGTGCCGCGCGTGCATCGACGCCTGCCCGACGGGGGCAATCGTCGAGCCGTATGTTCTTGATTCAAACAAGTGCATCTCGTATTTGACGATCGAGCACAGAGGAGAGATACCGGGCGAGCTGAGGCCGAAGTTCGAGAACTGGGTGTACGGATGCGACATTTGCCAGGACGTATGTCCATGGAACAGTTTTCAGCAGCAGACGAGAGAGGAGGCGTTCGTTCCGAGGGCAGAGAACATTGCGCCAAGGCTTGAGGAGCTTGAGCACATGACCGGCAAAGAATTCTCCCGGCGGTTCCGCAGGAGTCCGGTAAAGCGGACGAAGCTCGAAGGCCTGAGGAGAAACGGCCGGGCGGTCCTCGACGGACGAGAACCCTAGGTTCTTATTCTGAATTCTGACTCCTGAATTCACTCTTCACGGCTCACGATTCACTACTTACGATCACTTTTTACTTTTGACTATTCACTTTTCACCATTCACGATTCGACATGGCACAGACTAACCACAAGGTCATCATCATCGGTTCCGGTCCCGCGGGACTGACGGCAGCACTCTACACGGCACGCGCGAACCTCAATCCCATCGTCTTTGAGGGAATCCAACCCGGCGGCCAGTTAACGATCACGACCGAGGTCGAGAACTATCCCGGCTTCCCGAAAGGGATCATGGGTCCGGAGTTGATGGACGTTTTCCGGCAGCAGGCCCAGAAGTTCGGGGCGCAGTCGGTCTACCAGGAGGTCACGGAGGTGGATCTCTCCAAGCGCCCGTTCAAGATCGTTGCGGACAACGTTGTCTACTTCGGAGAGACCGTCATCATCTCGACCGGGGCATCCGCGAAGCTCCTCAACATTCCCTCCGAGACGGAGTACATGGGACACGGCGTCTCGGCCTGTGCCACGTGCGACGGGTTCTTCTTCAAGAATACGCACGTTGCGGTGGTTGGAGGCGGCGACACGGCGATGGAGGAGGCCACGTTCCTGACGAAGTTTGCATCGAAGGTCTCCGTGATCCATCGTCGCAAAGAGCTCCGGGCTTCGAAGGTAATGCAGGAGCGGGCGTTCAAGAACCCGAAGATCGAGTTCGTCTGGGATTCCGTTGTCGAAGAGGTGCTGGGAAAGAATGAAGGGGGAAGGAAATCCATTACGGGCCTGAAGTTGAAAAATGTGAAGACCGGGGCGGTTAGTGAGTTCAAATGCGACGGTCTCTTTCTCGCGATCGGCCATCAGCCCAACACGAAGCTCTTCGAGGGACAGCTCGAGATGGATCCGGTCGGTTACCTGATCACGAAGCCGCACAGCACGGCGACGAATATCGCCGGTGTCTTCGCGGCGGGAGACGTTGCTGATCCTACGTATCGCCAGGCCGTCAGCGCGGCAGGCACCGGCTGCATGGCTGCGATCGACGCCGAGCGCTTCCTGTCGCACCAGGACGTCGGTCACGTCTAGCGTCTCTCACCCGAAGTTGTTTGGCCAAGTCCCGCTAGGGACGATATGTTTCTAGCTCGAAATAAGAAACAAATGCCGCCAGCTCCGTTCACAAAGTGATCCCTTCGGGACAGGAGCGGCATATTCATTTCTTCAATGGGGATGCGCCTCACTATGCGACGCTTGGCAATCCTGCTTCCCCTTCTGATGCTCCTCACAGTCTTGACCGCGGCTGCGCAGGAACTGAACTGCGCCGTCACGATCAACACGGACAATCTTCAGTCGGATCAACAGGGCTACGTCGCAAACTTTGGATCGGACGTCGAGCAATATCTGAACAGCAACAGCTGGAGGAATGGGGATTTTGAGGGAGAGAAGATCGATTGCAGCCTGACGATCTACTTCCTTTCGGCCACGGGGGACGGCCAGTATTCTGCAAGAGTCGTCGTGGTAAGCCAGCGCCCTATTTATGTCGGGAGTGACAAGTCCGGCCGGGACACGCAGGTCCTAAGGATCGCCGACGAGAAGTGGAATTTCCATTATGTGCCTGGGCAGCCGATGATCAAGGACGAGACCGTGTTCGATCCTTTGACGGACGTCCTCGATTTCTACGCCCATCTCATTATCGGAATGGACTCGGAGACGTACAGCGAGCTGTCGGGCTCGGACGATTTTCAGAAGGCGTCCGACATCTGCGCCCAGGCGATGACGACATCGTTTGCAGACGACTGGCAGTCCGGGGAGGGGGTCTACAGTCGATGCCGCCTCGTCAACGAGCTTCTGAACGCGCCGTATCAGCAGTTCCGGCCGGCGTTCACGTCTTACCACTCCGACGGTCTTGACCTGCTTGGAACCGATCAACAGAAGGGATTGGAGAACATACTCCTGGCCGTGGAGTCCATCGCAAGAGTACGTCGGGAAAAGAACCCGGTCAGTATCCTCGTGAGAACATTCTTCGACGCGAAGTACATCGAGATAGCGAACGTCTTTCAGGCGTGGCCCGACCGCGGAGTCTACGACCGCCTCATCGCTGCAGACCCCTCCCACGAGAGTACCTACGAGGCTTACCGGGAAAAATAACTCCTTGCCTGATCAGTGTGGGTGAAGATGGCGGAGGATGTGGGGCTTCTCCAGACCGTGGGAGAGCATCAGCTCCTCGTCTGCCAGAAGCTGGTGGGTTGGCCCGTCGGCAACGATGACCCCTTGATCCAGCACGATGGTGCGGGGACAGAGTTGCACGACGAGTTCCAGGTCGTGCGTGGCGATAATTTTTGTGGCAGAGAGTGAGCGGAGGATGCCCGTCAGAGTTCGCTTGCCGCTGGGATCGAGATCGCTCGTCGGCTCGTCGAGGGCGAGCACACGCGGCTCGCAGGCAAGGATTCCGGCAAGACAGACCCGGCGTTTCTCACCGCTGCTCAGGTGGTGGGGGGATCGGTTTTCAAACCCTGACAGCCCGACGAGACCGAGAGCTTCACCGACAACATCCTGCAGCTTCTCCCCTTTGATCCCAAACTGCCCGGGCCCGAAGGCCACATCCTCAGCAACGGTCGGGCAGAAGAGCTGATCGTCGGCGTCCTGGAACAGCAACCCGACCTCACGCCGTATCTCCGCAGCAGTCTCTCGGTTGAGCGGCCGCCCGTTGACAATGACGTTGGCCTCTTTGTCGAATGATTCCGGAAGTATGCCGTTGAGGTGAAGGAGGAGGGTCGACTTCCCGGATCCGTTGGGCCCCACCAGACCGACACACTCTCCCTGCTCGATCGTGAAGCTGACCCCTCCCAGGGCCTCCTTACCGTCCGGATAACGAAAACGCAGATTCCTCACCTCGATGGCGGGGTTCATTTCCACCCCCGGGCCAGCATGGCTGCGAAGATCCGCTCGGCGCGTTCCGTCGATCGGACGAACAACTGGCCGATGAGCGAGGCGAGAGAATGCCATTTCTGTAGCTGACTCTTCCTGAACGTTCGGCTCTCGCGGGCCCGGCTCAATCGCTCCGCTTCGTCGATGAGGACGAAGATGTAACGGTACAAGAGCGCGAGGACGGTCACCAGCAGTCTCGGGAATCCGACGCGCCTCAGAGCGTTCAGGAGCTCGGCGAAGGGTGTCGTGTTGGACAGGAGGATCATCGTGAAGAGGCAAAGAGTGCTCTTCACGACGACGGTCAGAAAAACCATCAAGCCGCCTGGCTGGAAAAGTGCCATGACGGCGATTCCGAGGACGAACGGTTCGAGCAAGATGAGTCTTCTGAGGATGAACTTCCACGGAATCCTGCTGACGGCGGTCAGGATGCAGAGCAATCCCGCCGACGCCGCGAAAAACCAGAGGTGAGTAAAAGGGAGTGTGATCAACGTCGCGATCAGGACGAGGGATCCGACCAGCTTGACGGCCGTGGGCAGGCGGTGAATCGGGCTTTCGAGGCGGCTGAAACGATCAAGGAAGTCGTGACGCATAGAAGGATTACCGTTGCTCGACGGATGACTGCGCCTGCGTTGCATGCTTTGGGTGGGGGACGAGCACGCGGGCGAGAACGAACGAAAGGCCAAAGACGACGACCGCACCGATCAAGCCCGCCGCCATCGTCCCGCCTGCGGTCGAGCTAAGTCCGGGCATTTGATAGTCCTTGAGAGGAGTGGAGACGATCGGACTCGTGAGCGCACGGTGTTCGAAGCCGAGCGCCGCGGCCACCTTCTCCAGGCCGTCCGGCAGGGAGGAGGCGTACGGCACGACGAGGACCACGAGGCCGATGAGGATGATCGCCGCGTAGATGAACGTCGGCGAGAGTCCTTCTCGAATGTCCCGGTGGTCCCTTTCATTGAGAAGCTCGGGGCGGGTGCTGGCGATTGCAGCCATCACCAACATCGTGATGAGAGCTTCGCCCACGCCGATGAGCATATGGACTCCGGCCATCGCCGGGAAGACCGTTCCCCACGCGACCGTACCCGACCAGGCGAGCTCACCGGCGCAGAAGACCGCTGCGATGACGGTCGCGCACCATGAAGCGAATGATACCGCGATCAGTCGGCCCCGCTCGCTTCGAAGCGCCAGGCGAAAGAGCCGATAGATGCCGTAGCCACAGAGAGGCGCAACGAGGCCCATGTTGAAAATGTTTGCTCCGAGCGCGAGCACGCCTCCATCGGCGAAGAGGAACGACTGGACGATGAGGACGGACGACATCACAATCACCGCGGCGCTGGGCCCCAACAGGACCGCCGCGAGCGTCGCACCCAGCAAATGCCCCGACGTCCCGCCCGCTACGGGGAAGTTCACCATCTGGGCGACGAAGATGAACGCCGCCGTCAGTCCGATCAAGGGTATCCTGCGTGACTGGAGATATTTCCCGGCCTGGCGCAATGCTGTCCCCAGCCCGGCCGCGGAAAAGGCGCCCGTCGCGATGATCGTCTTCGCATCAAGAAAGCCGTCGGGGATGTGCATCGCTGGTGGATGGAAAACGAAGGTTGTGATACATTTTCTATGGCTTCACTGCCGACAATGTACCGCAATAAGCAGAACGTTGCAAGACCAATGATTC
>CAYZRX010000012.1:50680-56780 GCA_964480945.1 uncultured Ignavibacteriaceae bacterium
CTCGTTCCCACGGTCCCCGTGGGAACGTTCAGGATCGGGGACCGCGCGAGGGACTCTCCATCTTTGTTGTTATCACAAAACCATGCTATATTCTCCCGGTTTGTGAAGAAACACCCGCGGCTCCCAACATAGGCATCGAGGCCCGCTCTCCATCCTGAGCCCGTGAGGTACGCAGGCGTCATGCTCGTCTGTGGTTCGATCCAAGTCGCTCAACCGCCGCCCGGAGATAGCACGATGATCATCGCCGATCTGAGCAAATTGGCCGGTCGGGTTTACCCGGCACGCCGCAGGACGCAGAATCTTGTCGGCGGCTCCTCGCCGATCCAAGGGGAGACGTTCTGCATGGGCTACGTGACCCTGGAGCCGAACGGCGGCCAGGTTCCATGGCATAACCAGGATCAGGAAGAGGTCTACTTCGTTCTGGACGGAGAGGGGGAAATGTGTCTCGGGAAGGAGAAGCAGAGGATCAGTGCGGGACAAGCCGTCTACATTCCCAGGAAGGTGTTCCATCAGCTCACGAACACGGGGGAGAAGCCGATGCGCATGATCTACTGCTACGCGCCCGCCGGCGATGTCGCGCACTGGCGCCAGGAGCTGGAGGGGACGCTGCCGCGAGCCGGCGTGGATGTTCCCCCGTTGCCGGATGGAGCCCGGCCTCAATACATCGAGAAACCGAAATCTGCTTGACGATCGTCGAATGAAGCTCTCGAGCGGAGTGAGACACCATGGCCACTGGCGCGTCGCGTAGCGTTGGCGTCATCATGAACGGCGTCACGGGGCGCATGGGCACGAACCAGCATCTGGCTCGGTCCATCCTCGCGATTCGGAAGGAAGGGGGCGTCCGGACGAAATCGGGCGAGGTCATCCTGCCCGATCCGATCCTCGTCGGGAGAAACGAGGCAAAGCTCAAGGCGCTTGCCGAGGAGCATGCGCTCACCAGGTTCTCGACTGACCTCGACGCATGCTTGGCCGATCCGTACAATCGAATCTACTTTGACTCACAGGCCACGAGCGTGCGCGCCGAGGCAGTCTTGAAGGCGATCCGAGCGAAGAAAGCCGTCTATTGCGAGAAGCCGCTCGCGTCGACTCTCCAGGAAAGCATGATGCTCGCCAGAAGTGCGATGGAAGCCGGCGTGAAGAACGGAGTGGTCCAGGACAAACTCTGGCTGCCCGGGCTAGTGAAGCTGAAGCAGCTCATCGACTCGAAGTTCTTCGGGACGATCCTCTCGGTCCGGGGGGAGTTCGGATACTGGGTGTTCGACGGGAGGCAGCAGCCCGCTCAACGTCCGTCGTGGAACTATCGGAAGGAGGATGGAGGGGGGATCATCACGGACATGTTCTGCCACTGGCGCTATATCGTCGACAACCTCTTCGGAGGGGTGACTGCCGTTTCCTGCCTCGGTGCGACCCATATCCCGAGGCGGCTTGACGAAGGGGGCGCAGAATATCGGTGCACGGCTGATGACGCGGCGTACGCCACGTTTCTCTGCAACACCGGCGTCATCTGCCAGTTCAATTCGTCGTGGGCGGTCCGCGTTCGCCGGGATGATCTTCTCACACTGCAGGTCGACGGAACGGAGGGCTCCGCCGTCGCCGGACTCCAGCGCTGTTTCTTCCAGCGGGCCCCCGCCACGCCGAAATTCGTCTGGAATCCGGACCTTGAGAACCCGCACGATTTCAGGGCCGACTGGCAGGAAGTGCAATCGGGTCAACGGTCTGAGAATGCGTTCAAAGCAGAATGGGAGTTGTTTCTGAAGCACGTCGTCTCCGATGAGCCGTTTCCGTGGACGTTCCTGGAGGGGGCAAAGGGCGTTCAATTTGCCGAGCTTGCGCTGGAGAGCTGGAAGGAGCGACGGTGGGTTGACGTCCCAGAGCTGAAACCCTAATCAGCCTCACTGTCATTCCTTCTCCCGCTGGAGGGAGTGAGGCTCACAGCGAATCCAACAGCTGTACCAGCCGATCGACGCAGCGAGCGGAATCGAAACGCTCAATCGCGTCGCGCCGTGCTTGATCAGAAAACGATTTCCTCAGAGAAGCATCCTTCAGCACACGCACGATTGCGTCCGCAAGAGCTTCCTCGTCCCGCGGTGGAATCAGGAGACCATCGCGGCCACCCTCGACGATCTCCGGAACCCCTCCCGCATTCGTCGCCACGACGGGCTTTCCCATAGCCATCGCCTCGATGAGCACGAGACCGTACGTCTCGCTGTAGGACGGAAGGACGAAGAGATCGAGTGCCGCCATGAACTCCGGCACGTTCTCGGTAAAAGGGAGAAAGCGGACGCATTTGCTCAAGCCGAGCTCGCTGCTCAGATCGAACAGTCGCTTCCTGTACCCCTCCTCCCCACGGGTCTCGTCGCCGGCGATGACGAAGTACGCATCCCGCTGCTGCTTCAGGACAAGTGGCAGGGAACGAAGAAACTCTTCATGCCCCTTCTGGGGATCGAGACGTCCCAGCGTGCCCACGATCGGCCTTCCGTCCAGGGGGAGGCCGTATCGTTTTCTCGCCGCGCGCTGACCATGCGTCATCGGATCGAAGAGACGCATATCCCTTCCCAGCGGCACGACGGAGATCATCTCCTCCCGTACTCGTGTGTGCTCGAGAACTTCCTCTTTCATCCGGTTCGTGAGGCAAATCCAGCGCGAGAGCTTGGAATACATCCAGGTGTGGAGGAGATCGCGTTTGTTTATTCCCGATTGCATCTGCTGATAGTAGACGAGCTTCAGGCGGGGATAGGCCAACGCCGCAATGGCAGCGACGTTCATATCTTTCGACTGCATCAGGATGGCGATCTCGATGCGGCGAGACGAGAGGATCCTGCCCAACCGGAAGACGGCGAGGAGGTCGCCATACTTCAGCTTCGGATTCAGGAACTCCGCCTCCAGACCGTTCTTGACAGCCTGGTCGGCCAACGGCGTGCCAGGCGGTACGATGAGAAGGCAATCTGCCATCCTTGCCTTGAGATCGCACGCGAGCCGGACGGTGGTCAGTTCCAGACCGCCGAGGGATGCTGAGAAACAGATGAAGGCAATCCGAGGGTTCTTTGAAAAGTTCAATCGCTCCGGCATAAGCGGCTGGCTTCGGCCAATTCGAGTGTGCTTCAACTGCGACAAGAGTACATTAATTTCTCTTAGGATGGAACCGACCCTGGTCGAATTCGGCCGGGATCTCTGCTTCCTGAAATCTCGCCGTTTTATGCTCAATTCCTTACATCCTACTTTACGCAAGGTTCCTATTTGACTTTGAAACACAGTTTTGATATAATGCTATGCAATTCAACAACTTAGCAGTCCCGCGGGATGGGGCCGCCTCAGGCCCGGTCCCTTCACTCGTTCTCAAGTCCGGAAGGAGCTCCGCTCTCTCGATGTCGAACACGGCGAAGTGGGTATTGGCAATTGTCGCTTTCGTATTGGTGGCAGGCGGGATGTTCATTCTGTTTGTCGTATCGCTCTTCTTTGCCGGGCCGGAGGATGAGTCGGCCGGGACATCCGGCGAACGGGTGGCGGTCGTGGAGCTGAATGAGCCCATCATCCCACCTATCGACCGTGACATCATCCGGCAGTTCAAGAAATACCGGGAGAACAATGCTATCAAAGCCATTGTGTTCCGGGTGGAATCGCCGGGGGGCGGCGTCTCGGCAAGCCAGGAGATCTACGAGGAAGTCAGGAAGACGCGGGATTCCGGAAAGCCGGTCGTCGTGTCGATGGGATCGGTCGCAGCAAGCGGAGGATATTATGTTTCCTGCGGGGCCAGCAAGATCGTGGCAAACCCCGGAACGCTCACAGGCAGCATTGGAGTGATCTTCCAGTTCCTGCATTTCAACCAGTTGATGGGCAAGCTTGGAATCGATGCTTCGACCTTCAAGACCGGGAAGTATAAGGACATGGGCTCCCCATATCGAAAGACGACCGAGGACGAGAAGAAGTTCTTCGACCAGCTTCTGGGGGATGTGTACGATCAGTTCGTAAATGTCGTTGTTAAGGAACGGAAGATGGACCGGAAGAGCGTGTTGCGGTACGCCGACGGGCGAGTCTTTACCGGCCGGCAGGCGCTGGAATACGGATTCGTTGACACGCTTGGGACGATGGAGGACGCCATCAACATCGCGGCGAAACTGGGACACATCAGCGGAAAACCGAAGGTGGTCAAAGAGCGAAAAGTGAAAACGTGGATCGAGCGAATGATGGGGGATGCGGTTTCAAATCTGGCGGGATTGAAGGACGAGCTTCTCCGTCAACCCATTATCCAGTACAAGTTTACGGGCTTCTGATGCCAGAGGAAATGCATTGTGGGGCAGAGGTGAATTCTTATCGTAGAGAGGGAAGGCGGTTGAAGAATTACCGCCTGCGTCGAACCGGATGTGGGAAATACGTTCTATCGACTAACAATTCATAGGAGGTACCTTGACAAAAGCCGATATCGTTGATGTGATTGCCTCGGCCACGGGACTCACGAAGGTCGAGACCGAAGCGGTGGTCGACGGGTTCATTTCGACCGTGATCGACGCTATGAAGGCCGGGAAAGGAATCGAGATTCGCGGCTTCGGCAGCTTCAAGGTGAAAAAGCGGAAAGGGAGAATGGCCCGCAATCCACGGACAGGCGAGCAGGTGAAGGTGGAGGAGCATTTTGTTCCGGTCTTCAAGGTCTCCAAGGACCTCAAGCACCTCGTCGATGATAGTCTGAAGAAAACGCCCCAGCCGCAATCATGAGACCAGTCTACTCGTGTGCAAAGTGCGAGAGCGAGATCCAGTGGGGAGATCGGTTTTGCACGAAGTGCGGTGAGCCGGTCGAATGGCCCGCAGAAGCCGGCCTTCAGCAGGAGGGGGCTCCCGGTGAAGGTGGCACCCTGGTCTGCCCCAAGTGCGGCACGCAAAACCCGGCTGATGCCGGATATTGCTCCTCCTGCGGCACCAATTTGGGGACGGGAGGAACACCCTCCGCGGTGAAAGAGAGTGCAGGGCAGCAGCGCGCATCTTCCCGGAAGGAGCAGCGGGGAGGCCCTCGCAAGAAGGGGGAGGCCGCGCCGATGTTTTCATGGAAGGTGATCGCGATCTTCGCGGTCATCATCGTGGTCGGCATCACCTTGCTCGAATACTCCTCCGGACCGAAAACGGCGGCACCGCCGCAGCAGACCGCAGCGGCGCCGGCCGCCAACATGCAGGCGGTTGCCGAGATTGAGGGGTTGGAGAAGCAGGTGCAGGCGAACCCCAACGATATGGAGGCGGTCCTCCACGTTGCCAACCTGGCGTTCGACAATCGGTTCTATGACAAGGCGATCGCCTACTACAAGCGCTACCTCGAGAAAAACCCGAAGAATGCCGACGCCCGGGTCGACCTCGGAGTCTGCTACTACGATACCGGGAACCTGGACGAGGCTCAGAAGGAGATGCTGACGGCCTTGAAGTACGACCCGAAACATCTGCAGGGTCACTTCAATCTCGGGATCGTGAATCTTCGGGCCGGCCGGATCAAGGAAGCGAACGAGTGGTTCAAGAAGACAATTGCTCTCGATCCCAACAGCGACATCGGTCTGCAGGCGAAGCAATTTCTCGAGCAACACTCTAATCCACAAATCATTCCAAACAAATAAAGGAGGGCGCGTATGCCAAGTGGTAAGAAGCGTAAACGCCACAAAATGGCAACCCACAAGCGCAAGAAACGCCTGCGGAAGATGCGTCATAAGAAGAAGAATCGCTAAACTGCATTTTGACTCGACTTGGCGAGCGAAGAGCCTCCAGGTCGAATGTCGAATCGATACACGCTCTGCTGCCCTGTTCAGCTTGTTTGGCGGGGCAGTTTTTTTCTTCCAATTTGACTGGACTTAGCAAACGAAGTGTAGCTAAGTCCATTGTCAAATTGAGAACCCCGACGTTTTCCGTCGGGGTCCGCTCGATCTGGGCTGACCGAACCTAGCTAACGAAGTGAAGCTAAGTCCATTGTCAAATCGAGAACCCCGACGTTTTCTGTCGGGGTCAGCTCGACCCGGGCTGACTCGACTTGGCGAGCGAAGCGCTGCCAAGTCGATTGTCAAAATGCGAATCCCGACGATTTTCGTCGGGATCTGCTTCCCGTTGGCCGCATTTAGCGAGCGGAGCGAAG
>CAYZRX010000012.1:56880-62758 GCA_964480945.1 uncultured Ignavibacteriaceae bacterium
ACGATTTTCGTCGGGATCTGCTTCCCGTTGGCCGCATTTAGCGAGCGGAGCGAAGGTAAGTCCATTGTTAAATTGAGAATCCCGACGCTTTTCGTCGGGATCTGCTTCCAATCGACTGAACCTGTGGCATCGTTCATTTCCATGCACTTCAATCAACTTCTGAGCAAAATGGCGGAACGCTTGTCCAATGATTTGGTTTGGCACTCGGCGAGCTTCTTGCATACTGCGCGTGAGCGCTCGCAGGACATCGCTTGCCACGACAGATTTTCATTTTTGCCTCGATGAGGTGTGAAGTCATGTGTACGATCAGACTGTTCCACCGTGATGTCAGGAGTGCTCGCCTGTTCTGCCGCCGTGTCGGCCAGGATGTTTGTCGCGATCCCACGAATGAGATGAGTGCCGAAAGCCCGATTTTCTTGTTTCTTTCTCACAATTTTTCTACTTTACGTTGAGAAACGTGTTCATTCCCACAACATAATTCGACGGAGGGTCCTATGGCAAACGAAAATGGTAATGGGATGGCAAAGGGACTGATCGTTGGCTTCATCGCCGGCAGCGTCGTCGGCGTAGTGTTTGCATTGTTGTATGCTCCAACGAGCGGCAAGGAACTGCGGAAGGAACTCAAGGAGAAATCGGGCGAGATGGCGGAGAAGGGAGATGAATATCTCCAGAAAGCCCGCTCGAAAGCGAATGAAATCGTCAACGAGGCCAAGAAGAAATCCGACAGCCTGATCACCGAGGCCCGAAAGCAGGCGGGAAGCCTGATGGGCGAGGCCGAACGGATCGTCTCCGACGCTCGCAACAAGATCGGCGGCGAGGAGAACAAGCGTTCTTGATCCGAGGCTCGCGGAGCACCCAGCCCCAAACACCAGTCTAACTGACGAGAGGAAAACCAAGTGGAAACCGTACTGACACTCGCGGAGGTGGTGGCGCTTGTCTGCGTCTCGGCGCTGTGCGTCTATCTGATCGTCGCGCTAACGATTCTGAAGAAAGAAGTATCGGAGTTCAGCCAGCGCTCGAAGCCGGTACTGGAAAATCTTGCCTACATCACCGACAAGCTGAAATCAGCGGCCGGGAAGATCGACGACCAGGTGGACATCGTCAAGGGATCGCTCAATTCGCTCAGGAGCGTCGCGGACAATGTCCTGCTCTTCGAAGAACGCGTCCAGCGACAGCTCGAACAGCCCATCTTTCAGGTTGCCTCGGTCATCGGGGCCATCGTGGCCAGCATCGCTGCTTTTTTTGATCGGTTCAAGACTCGGGAAGAGTAAACTTCATCCGGAGTTAGCCTTTCAGTTCGTCACTACTGTCAACGCTCATCCAGAGAGGAGATATCGTGAGTAACGCGTCTCTGAAAGACTATGCTATCGATAAAATCCGCAATATTGCATTCATCGGCCACGGTGGCGCCGGCAAAACCACCCTGGCCGAGGCTATACTTTTCGCGAGCGGGGTGACCAATCGCTTCGGGAAGGTCGAGGACGGAAGCACCATCGCCGACTATCATCCCGACGAAATCGAGCGCCGGATCTCCATCAACGCTTCCCTGCTCCACTGCGACTGGCAGGGGACCAAACTGAACATGCTGGACACGCCGGGGTATTCCGATTTCACCGGTGAGGTCATCTCCTCGTTGAGTGTTGCCGATTCGGCGGTCGTCCTGCTGAAGGCCGTCGAGGGAACGGAGGTCGGGACGGAGATCGTGTGGAACTATACCAAGCACTATCAGCTGCCGACCCTCTTCATCGTCAACAAGCTCGACAACGAAAACGCGGAGTACGACCACGCCGTCTCCACCGCCAAGGGGCGCTTCGGACACGATGTCACCATCGTCCAGTTCCCCGCCAATGAGGGCCTCACGTTCGATTCCATCGTCGATGTACTCCAGATGAAGATGTACAAGTACAGCCGGGACGGGAGCGGCAAGTTCACCGAGTCCGAGATCCCGGCGGAGCTCATGGAGAAGGCGTCCGGGCTGCACGAGGAGCTCATCGAAAAGATCGCCGAGACCGATGAAGGGCTGATGAACAAGTTCTTCGAGGACGGGACCCTGAAGGATGCGGATCTGCAGCAAGGGATGAAGCTCGCCCTCAGGACCCGGAAGATCTTCCCCGTCTTCTGCACGTCTGCGAGCATGAACATCGGCGTCGGTTTGCTGCTCGATTACATCGTGAATTATGTCCCCTCACCGCTCGACCGGGGTCCCGTCACGGCGAAGGATCTTCAGAAGAACCAGGATGTCGAGATCCCGCCCGAGGCAAACGGGCTGCCCTCCCTCTTCGTCTTCAAGACCGTCTCGGAGCAGCACGTGGGGGAGCTGTCGTTCTTCCGCGTCTATTCGGGGACCGTCACGCCGGGCATGGATCTCACGAACGAAGCCAACGGCAAGATCGAGCGGCTCGGACAGATCTTCGTCATGAGCGGCAAGGAGCGCCGGGATGTCGGGAAGCTCGTTGCAGGCGATGTCGGCGCGGTCGTGAAGCTGAAGGACACGCACACCAACAACACGCTCAGCAGCAAGACCTTCCCGGTCACCTATCCCCCGATTGAGTTTCCCGAGCCCGTCATCCGCATGGCAATCCATTCCAAGTCCAAAGGGGACGAGGACAAGATGGCCACGGGGCTGCACTATCTTCACGAGGAAGATCCGACGTTCGTCGTCCACGTCGACGGCAAACTCAGCCAGACGGTGATCGGAGGTCAGGGGGAGCTCCATCTGCTGATCCTGACGAAGCGCTTGAAGGAAAAATACGGCGTCGAGGTCGATCTGACGGAGCCGAAGATTCCGTACAAGGAGACGATCAGAGCGGTCGTCCCGTCGTCCGAATACAAACACAAGAAGCAAACCGGCGGCCGGGGCCAGTACGGTCACGTGTACCTGAAGCTCGAGCCGAGGCCGCGCGGCGCGGGATTCGAGTTTGAAGACGCCGTGGTCGGCGGCGTCGTTCCGACCCGGTTCATCCCTGCGGTCGAGAAGGGGGTGGTCGAAGCGTTGCAGAAAGGAGTGCAGGCGGGATACGAGGTCGTGGATATCAGGGTGAGCGTGTTCGACGGGTCGAGTCACCCGGTGGACTCCGACGAGCTCTCCTTCAAGCTTGCAGCCTTGATGGCGTTCAAGAAGGGATTTCTGGAAGGGAAGCCGGTGATCCTCGAGCCGATCAACGAGATCGAGGTGATCGTTCCGGACGAGTACATGGGGGATGTGATGGGCGATCTCTCGAGCCGGCGCGGGAAGATCTCGGGCATGGAGGCCGAGGGGCATTTCCAGAAGATCAAGGCACTGATCCCGATGGCGGAGATCCACAAGTACTCGACGATCCTCCGGTCGATGACGCAGGGGCGCGGGATCTACCGGACGAAGTTCTCGCACTACGACGAGCTGCCGAGGGAGCTTGCCGACAAGGTGATCGCGGCGGCCGAGAAGGCGAAGGAGGAGGCGGCGTAGCTGGCGCGGAGCGAGAGGAGTAATTCGAGAGTCGTGATTCGTGAGTCGTAACCTGTGAGTCGTGAAGGGCGGCGGATTCGAACAATGACGGCGAGTAGCAGGCCACATAAGAACCTGCGATTGTGGCAGAAGGCAATTGATTTTGTGGTCCAAATCTACGAAGTGACGAAAGGATTCCCGCGTAGCGAGGAATTCGGTCTCACATCGCAGCTCCGTCGCGCTGCCGTCTCAGTCCCATCGAACATTGCTGAGGGCTTGACAAGGAGAACAAGAAACGATAAGCTGCATTACCTCAATATTGCTCAGGCTTCGTTAAGTGAGGTAGACGCTCAGCTGGAGATCGCTCGGAGACTGGCATATATCGATGATGGCTCATTCGAGTTGCTCGAATCATCGATGACGGACGTGTACATGTTGCTCAGCGGACTGATCCGAAGTCTCAAATAGGTACGACTCACGACTTACTAATCACGAATCACAGCTCGTTCGAAGCGAGGGGGCAGAAGACTCTCGGTTGTGACTTGTTCCTGCATCACGGACTCACGCCGAGTACCGCATAGCCTCGGCGAAGTGGGGGGCGAGAAGAGGATGGGGCCCACCGAAAACAATCCAATCAGAACACGCTACTCTCTATGTCTTTGGTCAATAAGATCAAGCAAAAGAAAGCGCGCATCGGCGTCGTCGGCCTGGGGTACGTCGGGCTGCCGCTCGCGGTGGAGTACGCGTCGAAAGGCTTCCACACGATCGGCATCGAGACCGACCAGGCGAAGGTCGATGCGGTCAACGCCGGCAAGAACTACATCGCCGATGTGGACGACAAGGCCTTCCGCAAGGCTGTGAAGGGCGGTCTCCTGAAGGCGATGAACGACTATGGCTACGTTGCCAGCCTCGACGTCCTCTTCATCTGCGTCCCGACTCCGTTTACCGCCAACAAAGAGCCGGATATCTCCTACATCGTTTCCGCGACGGAACAGATCGCCCCGAGGCTGCGGAAAGAGCATCTTGTTATCCTGAAGAGCACGACGTTCCCCAACACCACGGAGGGGCACGTCAAACCGATCCTCGAGAAGACCGGCCTCAAGGTAGGCAAGGATTTCTATCTCGCCTTCTCTCCGGAGCGGATCGACCCCGGGAACAAAAGGTGGACGACGGCAAACACCCCGGTTGTTGTCGGCGGGGTGACCCCCGAGTGCACGAAGCTCGCGTGCCTGGTTATGGAGAAGATCGTTTCCAAAGTGGTGCCGGTTGCGAATCCGAAGGTGGCCGAGATGGAGAAGCTGCTGGAGAACATCTTCCGTAGCGTGAACATCGCACTGGTGAACGAAATGGCGCAGCTCTGCGACCGGATGGGCGGGATCAACGTCTGGGAGGTCGTGCAGGCCGCGGCGACCAAGCCGTTCGGCTTCATGCCCTTCTATCCGGGACCCGGGATCGGCGGCCACTGCATCCTGATCGATCCGTACTACCTCGCCTGGCTCGCGCGCCAGTACGACTTCCAGACGAACTTTATCACGCTCGCGGCGGAGACGAACGAGAACATGCCCTTCTACGTGAAGAACATGGTCCAGCGCGAGATCAGCATGATGCCCGTGACTTTTCACGAGGCGAAAATCCTGGTGCTGGGCGTTGCATTCAAGCGGGACGTTGACGATATTCGACATTCACCCGCGCTCAAGGTGATGGAGCTGCTGCTGGCCGACGGGTCGCGGAACATCGTCTACAACGACCCCTACGTGCCGAAGGTGAAAGCGAACGACCATACCTACGAATCGGTGGAGCTGACAAAGGAGCTGCTCCAGAGCGCGGATTGCGTCCTGATCACGACGGACCACTCGAAGTACGACTACGATTTCATCGTGAAGCACGCGAAGCGCGTGATCGACACGCGCAACGCGACGAAGCAAGTGACGCGCGGGAGAGACAAGATTGTGCTCCTCGGCGACGGGAAATAGCGCGGGTGCGTCTGGGGGTGCGGAGTAGGCAGTAAGGAGTAAGCAGTAGGGAGGAAGGGAGTGGGCAACGAGAACCCACAGTACCGCGGTTACAGGGATCTCAAAGTCTACCAGCTTGCGTACGAGCTGGCGATGGAGGTCTTTCGTGAGACCAAGACCTTCCCGATCGAGGAACGATACTCTCTTGTTGATCAGCTCCGACGAGCCTCCCGCTCGATTCCGGTGAACATCGCTGAAGCATGGAAGAAGCGAAAGTATGAGAAGATGTTTGTCAGCAAGCTTGTCGATTGCTCCGGTGAGGCGGCTGAAGTCGAGGTCTGGCTTGACTTCTCACTCGACAGCGGCTACCTGCTGCGAGAAAAGTACGAATACTTCATGGGCAAGTATGATGAAGTAAACAGAATGCTGTATTCGATGATTAACCAACCGGAGAAGTTCTGCAAGCGGTAGGTGCTAGCGATGAAATCATCCTCCATACTGA